>JBGAUE010000070.1:0-7138 GCA_044228795.1 Chromatiaceae bacterium
AATCTCTACCTCCTTGACGCCATTGACTGATTGCTTGACAAACCGGGGCGACCATCTATGCCGGGGGATGGTTACTTGATCGGGCCAGCTCTGCATAAGTCCAGCTTTCCCTCAGGCCATACCGTGACGGCGGCGGTCCTGCTGGGCGTCGGGATGTGTTCCCTGCGGGCTGGGTTGACGCGATTGCTGCCTGTGGCACTGGCGCTCACGGTGGGGATGAGCCGGGTGGCCGTTGGTGTGCACTGGCCGGTTGATGTGGCCGCCGGTCTGGTGGCGGGCTGGCTCGTCGCCTGGTTGGGTCTCTGGTTATCCCAGCGTTGGGAAGCGGCGGCAGACAAGCTAGAGATTCATTTGGTCTGCGCCTTTGTGGCGGCAGGGGCGGCCTTGATGCTGCTCCTGACTGACGGCGGTTACTCAGGGGCGAGTGGGCTGCAGATAGCCATCGGGTGTGTGGCCCTGGGGTGGGGTATTAGCCAGTATCTGTTGATGCCGCTGGGCAGGATTTTGAAGGGCTGAGGGGGGTCGGGGTTATGCCCCAACCCCCCCTTAACTTGGCATGGAGGTCAGAAATTGCCTGTCGCGCCAGCCGTCAGGATAGAGAGCATCTCGCCATTGACGCCAATGGCGATGGCCTGAAGCTCGGGGGGCAAGGAAAAGGCGTTGATGATCATGTCCAGATTGAGCATCAGGAGCCAATTCCGCTTGTTGCTATCCTCGACCAGGGCGATCCGGCAGGGCATGTAGGCGGCATAGATGGTGTTGAAGGCCACCATCTTCATGGCATCCTCGGGGTCACAGAACTGGAAGATCTCCAGATTCTGAGCCGGGATGCCCCGGGCCTGGAGTTCCTTGCCGACGTTCTGGCGACCAACCAGTTTCATGTTGAGTTCGGCGGCCTTGGACATCATGGCCTCTGATGCCGCATCCCAGGTCACGCCCTCTGCCAGGGCCATCTTGATTACGGTTTGGCTGATATCGAACATTTCCACGTCCGGGTCCTTGGCCTGGGCAGCGGGTAGCCAGGCAAGGGCGAGCGCGAGGAGGTAAGCGAGGAATTTCATGGTCGTTTTCCTATGGGCTGCGATGCGAACGGGGACAAGTGGGCCGCTTATTTATCGTCCAGGGTCGAGATGTAGGCAAGAATGTCCTTGATTTGCTGTGGCTCATATTCGGCGAAGGTCTCGTCTTCCTCGTCGTTGGCATGGATGCGTTCCTTCTTTTTGAACATCGCTATCTGACGCGCGAGATATTCAGAGTACTGACCGGCGAGGGGAGGGGACTCCTTACGCTTCATGCCCTCAGCCTTGCGCCCGTGGCAGGTCTTGCAGTCCCCTTGGAAGAGGTCTTCACCATTTTCCACGTCAACTTCCTCGGGGGTGGGGATATCCAAGGGGGAGGTTGCCGCCAGGTCGATGTCGGAAAGGTAAGCTGCGAGGCTTTCGATGTCCTCGTCGGAAAGGTTGCGCAGGCCGCCGACTACCGTCATGGCCTGGTAGTCGAGGGTTCCCTTCCTGTATTTGTCCATCATGCCAACCAGGTAGTACTGGGGCAGTCCGGCGAGGCGGGGATACTTGCCGCCAAGGATGCCTTGGCCGTGGAAGCCATGGCACAGGGCGCATTGGCGGTTGAGGGCCTTGCCGCGCTCCATGTCCGGCTCGGCCTGAAGGGCCAAAGGCGCCAAGGCCAGGAGAGAGATGAGAAGCGATCGCGTCAGGGGGTGTTTCATGCTCCAAAACTCCTGATCGGGCGTTGTGTTGAATTAGCGAGACCGCTGAGGCAAGGGGCATGACTCACCGCCATCAGAGGTGCGCCGAGGGATCGTCAAATTATTGGCTTTCCGTCGAGTCGCACAAACAGCGGCGAGGCGGGACGGTGGTGATGGCCGTAAGAAATCTCAATCCCCAACGGCCACCCCTAACATTATGAGATGGCGGGAGTCCTTGCAACTAGCAGAATTATCAATATTTGAGCCAGGGTTGGCATGACCGAGGTCCGAGCCCAGCCGAAATTCTTGGCACCTAGCGCGCTAACAGGCTGCGCCTGCCCTTGACGTCAGCCCCCGGCACCCCTAGTCTGGTTAAAATGTATGCCTTTCCCCTATCCGCCCGAGCCTGGCCTCTGCCCGATCCCGCCGTGCCGCCCCGGATGCCCTGATTCAGTATTGCTGTGTACGCCAATTATTTCGGCCTCAAGGAACCCAGTTTTTCCATCACGCCCGACCCCCAGTACCTTTTCCTGAGTGATCAGCATCGGGAGGCATTGGCGCATCTGGTCTATGGTGCCGGGGAAAATGGGGGGTTCGTCCTCCTCACCGGGGAAGTCGGTACGGGCAAGACTACGGTCTGCAGGGCTTTCCTGGAACAGTTGCCCGAGCATGTGGACCTGGCCCTCATCCTGCACCCCGCCCTGTCGGCTACCGAACTTCTGCGCGCCATTTGCGACGAGTTTCGCATCCCCCTGCTAGAGGAGGATCGGACCGCCAAGCGCCTAGTGGACCGATTGCACCGCTACTTGCTGGAGGCCCACGCCCAGGGCCGTCGGCCCGTGCTCATGATTGACGAATCCCAGGACCTCTCGCCGCGGGTCTTGGAGCAGATACGCCTGCTGACCAATCTGGAGACGCCCAAGCACAAGCTGCTGCAAATCTTTCTGGTGGGACAGCCAGAGCTACGCGATATGCTGCACAATCCGGGTCTGCGGCAGCTCAATCAACGCATTACCGCCCGTTATCATCTCAACCCCTTCAGTGCCCAGGATACGGTGGCCTACGTACAGCACCGGCTCGCCGTGGCGGGCGTGGATCGGCCCCTTTTTACACGCTCGGCCTTGCGCCAGTTGCATCGTGAGTCCAAGGGCGTGCCCCGCCTCATCAACATCTTTTGCGATCGCGCCCTCCTCGGGTCTTGCGTCACCCGCAGCCCCATGGTAAACCGGCGAATCCTGGACAAGGCCATTGCTGAGGTCCAGGACGGCCACTCCTGGCGCAAGCCCTCGCGTTTCGGGCGCTGGGCCGTTCCGGTGGTGGGGCTACTGGTAGTCGCCATCGGCGCGGGCTGGGGCTATTGGGAATACGCGGGCAGGCCCGAGCTGCCGCCCCAGTTGGCCAGCCTGATGGGCCTGAAGCCCGCCCCCGAGCCCCCGGGCCCTGAGGAGGTGATCAAGGCTGCCGGGGACGAGGACCCGGCACAAATCGCCCTGGCCAAGGCTGTCGCGGATGAGCGGATCGGGGACTTGCTGGCGGGTGGCGAGCTGCTGGCCGCGCGGGATACCGCCCTGCGCCTTTTATTGCAACGCTGGAGCGTGGAATTGGGCCAGCTTTCGGGTCGGGAGGCCTGCGCCCGCCTGAGCACCTTCGGCCTGGAATGCGAACTGGACCGTGGTGGCTGGAGCCGGTTGCGCGACTACAACCTACCGGCCCTGTTGCATCTCCAGGACAAGGAAGGCCGGGACGGCTGGGCGGCACTGGTTGGCCTGGGCCAGAACGAGGCCACCCTGGCACTGCCGGGGGGCCGCGAGACCCTGTCCCTAGCCGCCCTGGATGGCTTCTGGACGGGAGACTTTCTCCTCGTATGGCAGCCGCCGCCCGTGGGCGGGACCGTCATCCGGCCAGGCTCCTCGGGTGAGGCCGTGCGCTGGTTGCGCCATCTTCTGACCCAGGTGGCCGGGTTGGAATTCAAGGATGATGGCTCGAATAAGTTCGACCTCAACCTCGAAAAGGCAGTGCGCCGCTTTCAGACCCAAGCCGGGCTGGAGGTCGATGGCCTGGCGGGGCCCCGCACCTTGATTCGCCTTGCCACGGCGGTGGACATGCCGGGCCTGCCCAAACTTACCAGCAAGAATTGATAAAATGTCCTATATCCTTGAGGCACTGCGCAAATCCCAGCAGGATCGCGAGATCGGGCAAGTACCTACCCTTGCCACCCAACCCCTGTTCACGAGTCAGGAAAGCGGTGGCAATTTCCGGGGGCTGGCTGCCGTCGCCCTCGCCGGCCTTGCTGTTGCGATTGCCCTCTACGCCGCCCTGCGTGGGGTCCCCGAGGCGATCCCCCCCGCGAGCACCTCAGTCCCGGCTTTGACCCAGACAACAGGACCCGCCCCGATCGGCGCCCCAGCGGCCGCGCCCACGCCGGGAGCCACTCCCGCGCTGGCGGGGATCCATCCGTCCCCGGCGGCAGCTGGAACCGCGCCAATGGCCGCGCCGGGCATGGCTCCGGTTCCTTCCGCCCCCCCCGCCGTCAGCGCCCGTTTGGCTCCTCCCACTCCGCCGCCCGCTCCGTCGTCGGTGCCATCGGATGAAGAATTGACGAAAGTTCCATTTGATGAAAGCGACGATGCACCCAAGGCGACCAATGACAGATCCTCTGTGGCGCCTGGCCCGAAGGATGGCATCCCCGATGATTTGCGACAGGATATTCAGTCCTTCAAGGAACAACTCAAAGGTGGGGAAAGTGGCAAGGGCGGAAAAAAGGCGAAGAATGAGAAGCTGGTTCCCCCCCAAGAGCGCCACCTGCCCCGCGAGGTCGAGGAGCGCCTGCCATCCTTCCTCCTGACCGTCCACATCTACGACGTCGAACCCGCCAAGCGATTTGTCGTGATCGACGGCCGCAAGATGCGCCAGGGTGACTCGACCCGGAGCGGCATTCTGGTGGAGGAGATCCTCCCCGATGGCGTTGCCCTGTCCTTTGAGGGGCATAAATTCTTTCGGCCACGTTAGTCATCCACCTCCTTATGAGGTGAGATAGGCCCTGGTGCCGGGATGGCCAGGACGATTCCACAGCCCCGGGACCTTTATGAATAGCGTCAAGCCAAGTCACCGCCACTTTCTGGTGGAACTGATCAAGCCCTCTCATTACGATGACGACGGTTATGTCATTCAATGGGTAAAGGCCTGGATTCCCTCTAATTCCCTGGCTTGCCTCTTCGGATTGGCCCGGACTGCCAACCAGCAAGAGGTGCTTGGCGCGGGGGTGGAGATTGGCATCGAGGCCTATGACGAGACCAACGCCGTGGTGCCAGTGGCGCGGATCATTCGCCGCCTGCAGGCCAACGGCGGGCAGGGGTTGGTCTGCCTGGTGGGGGTCCAGTCCAACCAGTACCCCCGCGCGATGGATCTGGCGCGCCGGTTTCGGCAGGCGGGTCTGCAGGTGGCAATCGGCGGCTTTCATGTTAGCGGCTGTCTGGCCATGCTTCCTACCCTGCCCGGGGAGCTGCAAGAGGCGCTGGATCTGGGCATCACCCTGTTCGCAGGTGAGGCGGAGGAGCACTTCGCGGACCTGCTGCGCGCGGCTTATGAGCGGCGCCTGGAGCCTATCTACAACTTCATGGCCCAGTTGCCCGGGCTCCAGGGTCAACCCCTGCCCTATCTGCCGCCCGAGGTGGCGCGGCGTTATGCCCCCATGCCGGGCACCTTTGATGCTGGCCGTGGCTGCCCCTTCCTTTGCAGCTTTTGCACCATCATCAATGTCCAGGGACGCAAGTCCCGCTTCCGGGATCCGGACGACATCGAGCAACTGCTGCGAGCCAACCTGGCCCATGGCATCCGTCACTATTTCATCACCGACGACAACTTTGCCCGCAACCGCAACTGGGAGCCCATCTTCGATCGCATCGCACAGGTCCGGCGGGAACTTGGGGTCAAGTTCAATTTCACCATCCAGGTGGACACCATGTGTCACACCCTGCCGGGCTTCGTTGTCAAGGCCCGGGCGGCGGGCGTCTCCCGGGTCTTCATCGGCCTGGAGACCGTCAGCGCCGACAACCTCAAGTCCGCCAACAAGAAACAGAACAAGATCGCCAACTACCGGGGCATGCTCCTGGCCTGGCAGCGGCAGCGGGTGACCACCTATTGCGGCTATATCCTGGGCTTCCCCGACGACACCCCGGCCAGCATCCTCAAGGACATCGAGACCATCAAGCGCGAACTGCCCCTCGACATCCTGGAATTCTTTTGCCTGACACCCCTGCCGGGCTCGGCGGATCATCTGGCGCTTTACAAGCAGGGCGCGCCCCTGGAGCCGGACCTGAACGTCTATGACCTGGAGCATGTTTGCACCACCCATCCCCGTATGACTAAGTCGGAGTGGCAAGGCATTTATCGCCAGGCCTGGGACTCCTATTACGACCTGGATCATCTGGAGACCCTGATGCGGCGAGCTGCGGCCTTCGACCGTAATCCAAAGCGTATCATGGAGATAGCGCTAGAATTTTACGGCTGCTTCAAGTTCGAGCGGGTCCATCCCCTCCAGGGTGGCTTCCTCCGCCGCAAGGTCCGCACCGAGCGCCGGCCGCAACTCCCCCTCGAATCCGTCTGGGTTTTCTACCCCCGCCGCCTGGGTGAGATCTGGACCGCCTATTCAGGATTGCTCGCCTATGCCTGGCGGGTCTGGCGCCTTTATCGGCGGGTCAGGCAGGACACGGAGCGGCCCGGCTACCACTATCAGGATCAGGCTATGGCGTCCGTCGAGGAGTCGTCGGAGTTAACTCTACCGGTGAGAATAAAGGTTGCCACATCCTGACTTCGGTGGTTCCCGTAGCCTGTGCCACAGGCTACAGAGTGCCTCATGCGATCAATGATGGCAGTGTATGCCTCAACTTCGTCCCAGCAACGCACCACCCCATCCCCAGCATTACCGCGAACCAGAGGGTGACAACCCGGCAGATAGCGGTGGCCAGCACCCTCCGTGCCGAATGCCACGCCACCGGCGACCAGAAGGGCCACCATAGCCGCCTCAGTACCGCCGAGACCACCGGGTAAAAAGGAGAGCGCAACGGCCGGCAGGCTAACCGCATACTTGGAAGGTGGGTGATGCGTGGGCTACTTTCTGGGATGATACAAGACGGGCCAGGGTAGCAATAGGGAGCGATACTGACCTCCTCCAATAGAATCGTTTCAAGCCAGTATCTTACCAGGATCACCACCCAGCTTGCGCCTGCCCTGGCCAGACCGCGGAATCCTAAAAAAAATCCAACACCTACTTCCACCATCCAGGAGATTCCATGAAGATCGAGACTTTGGCAATACATGCCGGCTTTGAGCCAGATCCGACTACCAAGTCCGTCGCCACGCCCATTTACCAGACCACCTCCTATGCCTTTGACGACACCCAGCACGGGGCGGATCTCTTCGACCTCAAGGTGG
>JBGAUE010000071.1:0-6510 GCA_044228795.1 Chromatiaceae bacterium
GATCTCAGCGGAGGCGCCATTCTCCATCACATAGAGCAGGGAGATGATGGCGTTGGTCGGAAAATAGACGTGGCGGATGGGCATTCCGGACTCGCACAGCACCCGGCCCAGGGGCATCTCCGCCAGTTCGAGGAAGGGGAAAATACGCCCTTGAACCTCCTCCGGCAGGGCCGCCAGGAGGTGATTTTGCTGGGGGGAGTGCGGTGGGTTTTCTGGCATCTTGGCACTCGGGTGCATATCAGGTGAGCTTATTAAGATTATAGTAAAACCCCACGCCGGCATCTGTACGATGGCGTACATACAGACAGACATACCGATCAGGTCTATTTCACGCGTGGGCTTGGCAACCGCCCGGGATGCCTGTGCCCGTGGGCGTGCGACCAAGCCATGGAAGCGCTGGAGCGCGCCCCGTCAGGCGGTCTAGACTTCTTCCCGGCGCACCGGCGCAACACACGCCCGTCGTAGCCGGGACTTCGGGCCTAAGTCGGGCCTAAGCCGCGAGGCGGGTACCGACGGCGCTGCCAGGCTGCCCCAGCACGGACGTCATCAATAGGCTGCGCAAGCTGCCCATCGAACCAGTGTCTGGGCACGCTCTGCGACAGGGCGCGCGGTGTTGAGACCGCAGGCGCTCAGCGCAAGCCGAAGAATCCCAAGATGAACAGGACAATAACTACGGCGCCGACCAGCCAGATGATGTTGTTCATGATTCTCCTCCGTTGCCAACTCTGAAAGGTACGATGCGGGTTCCGCTGGTGCACGGCAAACAGGCCCCAGCAATTCGATGCTATGCCCGCGCCGCTGGAGCGTCTGTGCGCTGGCGAACCGTGCTGCGCAATTTGCCTTCGCAGGTCCCATCACACCCGGTGCGGCCTACCGTCGGGCCGGCGGCGTGACACCCAGCCAGGGAATCCGGGGTAACCGCGGGAGTGCCAGGCGCTGGAAGGCTTGCCGAGCATCTACCACAGGGGATCTGGCAAGTAGGCGGGCTGATATGTTTTGACCTGTCAACTATTGGCACTGGAAGTCGTCGCTCTACCTTTACTCTCTTCTTTTAACGTAGCTTGTTGCAGGGCCTGTGGGTATGTGGGCGAGAGGCCCGAGCGTGTGGGCAACCTGTGGGCCGCGCCTGCGCCGTGCTGGCGTTTTGCACCGGGATTTCGGCGCGGTCCATAGGTTGTCCACACGGCGCTGCTCGGGCCGGTCCGCAGGGATCCGGACTCGTCCACCTATCCACAGGCCGATGGCGACCTTACAAACACATGGGCGCAAGGCACCCGACGGCAGACTGCGACGGTGGATCATGCTGACATGACCTGCCCCCCTCAATGTGGCTCTATGTCGATGGATGTGTCCGTCCTCAACATAACCCACGAGCTTTGAGGACGGGCAGGTCAAAACATGATGTCTAGAGGCTTCCGAGCGGTGTGACAACGATCGTTGCAGGGACGCGGAGAGCGTCACAAGCGGGCAGGGCCGAACGGACCCAGCGTGCAGACCTGGCGGGCGCGCCCGGCACGCGATCCGGAAGGGCTGAGAAGACCGGCGTGGTCGCCCCTGCCCGCGACGGCTAAGCGCGGCTTGACAGCGACACGGCCAGACTGCCCATGAGACTATGGTCGATCACGCGGCGAGCGTTCGGCACACACCGCGAGCCGTCGGCGGACAACCACCCGCGGGGCATCTGGGATCCCCCGCATCCTCTGGAGGGCGTTCCAATGCGACGATGGCACTGCCGCGGGGTTAGACTAGGAGTGCGGGCGCTATTGCTCGGGTCCCTGTGCTGCGGGGTAATCGACTCGCTCATGGCGCAGGAACCGGTCGCCAAGGGTGACGCGCCGCCGAACCTGATCGCCCCCACCGAGGCGGAGCTGTCCCCGGCCGCGGCCCAAGTGGACGTCAAGCCCGTCGCGCAAGATGAAGAGATCCGTAAACGACTCCAAACCGTGTTGGACGCCACCGACTGGTTTACCGACCCGCAGGTCCGGGTCCAGGAAGGCGTCGTCTTTCTCAGCGGTCAGGTGGCGTCCGATGAGCTGAGAAAGTGGGCCGGGGATCTCGCGCGTAATACGCAGGACGTCGTCGCCGTTGCCAACCGGATGGAGGTGCCCCAACCGTCGGCTTGGGATTTCCGTCAAGCGTCTAGCGGTATCTCGGCACTCTGGCGCGACTTCATCCGCGCGACACCCTTCCTGCTGTTCGGACTGCTCATCCTGGCCCTGTCGGTGGGGACCGCGCTGTTGGCGACCCGGGGCGTCCGAGCATTACTCCGCCACAGGATTCGGACGAAACTCTTGCAGAATGCGATCGCGCGTGCGGCCGGCGGGCTCGTGGTTCTCAGTGGCGTCTATCTGATTCTGAGGGTCTTCGGCCTGACGCAACTGGCGTTGACGCTGGTCGGCGGTACCGGTCTGATCGGCCTGGTCCTGGGTATCGCCTTCCGCGATATCACCGAGAACTTCCTGTCCAGCATCTTTCTGAGCATACAGCGGCCGTTTGAGACGGGCGACCTGGTCGAGATCGCCGGGGTGACCGGGTATGTGCAGCAGTTAAACATGCGCACCACCCTCTTGATGACCCTCGATGGCAACCTCACGCAGATCCCTAACGCCACCGTTTACAAGAGCATCCTCAGCAACTTCACGACCAACGCCAACCGGCGCGAGGATTTTGTGGTCGGCATCGGCTACGGCGTGGCGATCAACGCGGCCCAGGAGATTGCCCGCCAGGTGCTGGCGGACCACCCCGCCGTACTGAAAGATCCGGAGCCGTCGGTCTTGGCGGACAGCCTCGGCAGCGCCACGGTTAACCTGCGCGTCTATTTTTGGCTAAACGGGCGCGAGCACAGCTGGCTGAAGGTGCGGTCTTCGGTCATCCGGCTGGTGAAGGGCGCCTTGCAGAGCCGGGGCGTCTTGATGCCCGACGCGGCCCGCGAGGTGGTCTGCCCGCAAGGCACCCTGGTCACCAGCCCTGCCCAGCAGCCGACGGACGCACCGGGTGCCGCGCCGGGACAGCAGCTCCCCGCCGCCTCGCGGCACGACGAGCGCGAAGGCGCGTCGACCAAAGCGGAAGCGGGTTTGTACAGCGAAGCGATCATCATCGAAGAACAGGCACGGGAGGCCAGGCCATTGAAGGAAGGGGAAAATCTCTTGCCAGCGGCTGCCGACACGGCGGCCTCCGAGCCACGCGGACATGCAACCAGGCCATAGGGTTCAGGGGGCAAGCGGGTCGCTGCTCCCCCTGTTGCATGGCCTATGGACCCGTCTCCAATGGCAGGATCTCGTTCGGCAAACTCCAGACAGCCCAATTCCCCGCAGCGAGACCCTCTTGTCTAGACGCCTTGGTACTCCTCGGCACAGCGCGTCTTAGTGGTCTCTCTTGATCTCCGCGGCAATATCATCGATCTCTGCCTCGACATCACCCACGCCTGCCTGGATCTTGCCGGCGCTCTGTTGGAGCTTGCCTTCCAGTTCCAGCTCTTCGTTGCCGACGATATGACCGGCGATTTCTTTCACTTTGCCTTTGGCCTCTTCGTAGTGGCCTTTGATCTGTTCTTTGTTCATGTGTCTGTCCCGTCTAATGAATGGAGCCATCAACCCAGCGCGGGATGGGCATGTGCTCTTCCAGCGCTGACGCTGAGGTAAAACATACGCGCGCAACGGCTCGCGGTCAGTGCGGCAGCGCACCTAGATAAGCCCTTTTATGTTGTGCGCTACCGAACGGATGGCCCCGGACGCTGCGGTTATACTCTCAGTAAAGTGAGATGCAACGACGCTCACTTGACGGCAGTGACCGGGCGGTCGCCCGGTCCGCGGGTCGGCCAAGTGCGTCCTGATCCTGGCCTGCGGAGGCACCCTTGATGAGTCAATGCGCAACTGTTTGCGGGGCTGCGGCCCCCGACCGACTCTCCCGTCTGATTCAGCAGCGGGTCTTCGGCGACCGCGTCAAAATCCCGTTGGAAGTTCGCCTGTGGGGCGGCCGCACCTATCGCTTCGGCGCTGGCGAGCCGGCGGTGAAGATCCTGGTGAAGGATCGCAAGGGCTTGAGCGCGCTGCGCCGGCTCGATGAACTGCGCATCTGCGAGGCCTATATGAACGGGAGTCTGGATGTCCTGGGGGACATGCTGGGCTTTGCCAGTCTCCGCCCCGGTTTGCACGACCGTCATCCCCTGCACGACCTCTGGCGACGCCTCGCCCCCTGGTTCGTCGGGAGGATCACGACCGACCGGCACGCCATCGCCGCTCACTACGACGTTGCCAGCGACTTCTATCTGCGGATCCTGGATCCGACGCGCTGTTATTCGCAGGCCGTGTTCGAGCGGGATGATGAGCCCCTGGAGACGGCCCAACGCCGCAAGCTCGATTTCGCGATCGACGCCTGTCACCTCGAGCCGGGCGATCGCGTGCTGGATGTCGGGGGCGGCTGGGGGAGCTTCACGGAACAGGCCGGCGCGCGCGGGATCGAGGTCACCTCACTGACGATCTCCCGCGAGTCAGAGACCTTCCTGAACGACTTGATCGACCGGCGCCAACTGCCTTGCCGGGTCGTGAACCAGGATTTCCTGGCCTACCGTTCGCCCGAGCCCTATGACGCCATCGTCATTCTGGGCGTTATGGAACATTTGCCCGATTATCCGGAGGTGCTGCGGCAGGTCCAGCAGTTGCTGAAACCAGGTGGGCGCGTCTACCTCGACGCCAGTGCCTCCCGGGACAAATACGACAAGCCGAGCTTCATTGCCCGCTACATCTTTCCGGCGGACCACGCCTTCCTCTGCCTGCACGACTTCCTGCATGCGGTGGCCAAGACCCCGATGGAGGTGCTGGCGGTGTACAACGACCGCCATAACTATTTCCTCACCTGTCGGGCGTGGGCCGAGAACCTGGAGGCCGCCAGCGAGGACATCATCGCCCGCTGGGGCGAGACGCTCTACCGCCGCTTCCGGCTCTATCTTTGGGGCTCGGCCCAGGCCTTTCTGAGCCGCGGTGCGGAGGCCTTTCGGGTGGTGTTGGAACGTCCGCTGGATATCTGAGGGTTGGGCGGGCAGTCTACGGTGGGGCTCAAGCCGGCCGGCGGGCGTCATGCCATCGGCCCCTTCACGGCGGGCTACCTGGACCGGGTGCGCGCCGCCAGATCCTGGATCCCTTGCAGCCGTTGCTAGATCTGACGGGACTAGCCACCTAGGAAATACCAAATGACATTAGGATCCATCCTACTTCTGGGCAAGGTAGAGCGCGTTCCCTGAATTCTGCCTTTCGGTGGGCACACAGCCCAACCGTTGGGACTTCGGTGGCGCCGAGCGGGGCCCCGCTTCCCGCCGCCGCCGCTCGGCACCTGTTGCAGCGCTACTTGTCTCCCCTCGCCGCATCCTGGATCTTTTCTCCCGCCTTTTCGACCTGCTGTCCGGCCTTTTCTGTCGCCCTGTCAACGCCTTTACCCATCTGTTCCCCTGGACCTTCTTGCTTCTGGCAGCCGGGTAGTACCGCAAGCAACGTGCTCAGGACGAAGGCTGTGCCAACAGTCGTGTGGAGTTTCGAAAATTTCATCTCGTTTAACCTCGTGGTGATCCGCTCGCCCGGAGGCGAGCGCAACGTTGCGATCCCGCTCGATGCGGGATCAGGGCAATGAGCAACCGCGAGGTACCGGCCGGGTAGGTCAGGTACATCGCCATGCCATCATCATTGTGGCTTACTGACTGCCTGGCCGATGATGCTGCCGACGGCAGCACCGCCTCGGGTACCAACGGCGCTTCCGTTCGTAAGGAGGTCCCCCCCGACGGCACCAGCTCCAGCGTCAAGAGCGGTATCCTGGTCCTGCCTGGACATCCCGGCACCAGCCACTGGGCCGACCAACATGGCCGTGGCCACGGCGCCGCGTATGCAATGCGGCTACACTGGGGTACGGACGGGTCATGGCACGGATCTGCGCTTTGACAGCCCAACGTTATGGCAATCCGGGCAGCCCGTCTGTACGGTGACGTACCTGGGTGCCACCGGCGGGCTGCGGCGCAGCGGACGATCCTCTGGCTGCCCTGAGTCCGGGCCGACAACCCTTCGCCAGAAGGGGGCACTCTCGCCTTTGCGGCCCTCTCTAGCCCCTGTTCAGCGTGCGGTGCCGCACCGAAAGCCCCGGGTCTTGCGTGTACCCTTGATATTGAGCGATGGAAGCCGTCATTCCGGGCTCAAGTCATGGCCATCGTGGCCACGGCCAACCTCACCATCGGAGACTGACAATGAACAAACAGCAGGTCAAAGGCCGCGTTGAAGAAGCCAAGGGCAAAGTCAAGGAAGTCACCGGCAAGGTCGTCGGGAACAGGGAGATGGAAGTGAAAGGCAATGTCCAAAAGAACCTCGGCAAGGCCCAGGCGGGCGTGGGGGACCTCAGGGAAGATGTCAAAGACGCACTCTAAGGCCTGATAGGCCCCAGTTCTGAAGGAGCAATCCCCCGGCATAGATGGTCGCCCCGGTTTGTCAAGCAATCAGTCAATGGCGTCAAGGAGGTAGAGATTGCGCCCAT
>JBGAUE010000072.1:0-6408 GCA_044228795.1 Chromatiaceae bacterium
CCGCTGAAGAACGACAACGTCACCGGCAACCAACTCCAGGGTCACTCCGGGACGGTCTCCGAGTGCAGCACCTGCCACGTCACCAGTGCCATGTCCAGCAACACCCAATCGGGCCCGCACGGCATGCACCTGGTCAACGATAGCCGGTTCTGGCAGCAGTCGCACAAGGATATGGCCAAGGCCGAGAACGGCAAGGCCAATGGTGGGACCTGCGGAGCCTGCCACGGGGCCGATCACCTTGGCACCGTCCTGTCGCGTACTCCTGTCGACCGCAGCTTCAGTGTGGAGGGGACCAACCGCACCGTGCTGGCCGGCGATCCGGTGGCCTGTAACCTCTGTCACAGTGTGAGTAAGAGCTTCGGGAGGTAATCCGGCCCCCCCTTTGGGAGGCGCGACGGCTCTGACATAGGCCTCGCACTTGGGCCCCCCCGGGCGACCGGGCGGGGCCCATTTTTTTGGCTCGCCCTTGTCTGGCTGTGCACACCCCGACCCCGCGAGATCCGGCTAATCACCATCCCTCACTTCCCTCTGAGGCGCGGTCAGGGTGGCGCCGCTCCCACGGCGGGGATAGGATGCCTCTCGCCTGGCCGTTTAGCCTACCTACCCGTCGTCTCTGGAGGAATCCGCCATGCCAAACGCCCTACACCTGAGGATCCTCGGCCTGGTTCTGGCCGTCACTCTGGCCCTGCCGGGTTGGACTGGGGAGCTGCGCACCCTGGAGGCCAGGGCCGCTCCAACCCTGGAACTCCCGGACCTGGATGGGACTATGCATGGTCTCGCCGACTGGCGTGGTCAGGTGGTACTGCTCAACTTCTGGGCCAGTTGGTGCCAACCCTGTGTGGCAGAGATGCCCGGAATCCAGCACCTGGAGGGGCAGATGCAGGGTCGCGGCTTCGTCGTCGTTGGCGTCAACGTGGCGGAGGCCCAGCGGCGAGCGAGCCGGAGTGTGGAACAACTGGGGCTCGGCTTCCCGGTCCTGCTGGATGCCGAGGGTGAGACCTTTCACGCCTGGGGAGGCAAGGTCCTGCCCACCAGCGCCCTGATCGACCGCCAGGGCCGGTTACGGTATCTCGGGCTTGGGCCCCTGGAATGGGATGGAGCCGAGGCCCTGGGGCGGGTCGAGTCCCTCCTTGCAGAGCCTGTTTCCGCCGAGGACGAGGGTTAAGGTGGGCCTCCCCTTGTCTTCCACCCTGCAGACCTAAAATAAATGTAAATTTTTGAAATATCCTTAAGGTTTTTTTAAGCCTCTTGGTTGTAGCGTGAACGAGCGGCTGGTGGTTCTCACCGGCCCGCTATTGATTCACAGCCACCCTAAGAGGAGAGGCAGATGACCACCAACCCATTACGGCGCCCCGAGCGCCACTTTCGCAGCCCCGATCAGGGGTCACAACAGCGACGACTCCGAGGGCGTCGCTTGGGACTCGGACTACTCATACCCGGTTTGGGTCGAAGCATCTTCACTTCCTTGGGGGTGATGTTATCCATTGGTTTGGCACTGGCCTGGCCTAGTCTGAGCTCTGCGGATAGCAGGGCAACCTGTACCATTTCCCCCAGCAACCCGACCGTCAACACGGGAGGTAGAGTAACCTGGTCGGCCACCTACTCGGGGTTCCGCCGCACCCCGAGTTACCAATGGTCCTTCAGTGGTGCCAGCTCCAGCACTAGCAGCAGCCGCACTAAGACCGTCTCCTATGCCGAAACAGGCACCTTCGACACCAAACTGAAGCTCACATACAGAGGCACCGAGGCTACCTGTGCAACCAAGGTAACGGTCCAGAGGGTGGGCAACCAGGCCCCGACGGCCAATGCCGGACCGGACCAGACCGTGAACCTCGCTGCCGGTCAAACCAGCATCAACGTGACCCTGAATGGAAGCGGCTCGTCCGACCCCGATGGCAACATTGCCACCTACAACTGGACCGGTACCCCCGATCCGGCCAACACGGCCAGCCCGACCGTGACCCTCACGGCAGGCAAGTACACCTTCACCCTAGTGGTCACCGACAACAACGGTGCGAGCAGTGCCGCGGACACGGTCGTGATCACGGTTAATCCTGCCCCGCCCGTCAACCAGCCCCCGACCGCCAATGCGGGCCCCGACCAGACGGTAACCATCGCCGCCGGGCAATCCAACATTGCCGTGACCTTGAACGGCAGCGGCTCGTCCGATCCGGATGGCACCATCTCCACCTACACCTGGACCGGTAGCCCGAACCCGGCCGACACCGTCAGCCCCACCGTGACCCTCACGGCGGGCAGCTACACCTTCACCCTGGTGGTCACCGACAACAACGGTGCCAGCAGTGCTGCGGACACGGTCGTGATCACCGTAAACGCCCCGGTACAGGCCTGCAACCCGGTAAACCTGAACGTATCGATCAACTCCACCAGCCAGGACGGCTGCCCCGATGTGGACCTGACGCAATCGCAGCAGCCGGTCGTGGCCAACACCACCTACAGCGTGCTCGCGATCAACGACCTCGGCATGCACTGTGGTGACCTGGATACCCGCATCTCCAGCATCCTACCGCCGTTCCAGGTGCTGCTCGCTCAGGTCATCCAGAAGGGTGCCTCACCGGTCATCAACCCGGCTGGGGTGAGCGTGTCCTATTCGGCCGCAGCCAACCCGAACGACCCGATCCTGGCCAGTAACGTGTTCGATGGCGTTAAGGCGAACGGCGACACCTACAAGACCAACTTCTGGGATGGGGTTGCCGCTGGCACTTACGACCCCTTCTACCCGGGCGGTATGGGGATCACCCCGCTGGCCACGGGTGGCTTCCCGGTGACCGTTGACAAGGGCCTGCCGGTGCCTAATGTTGAGGACCTCTACATCGGTGCTGACGGGGTCGTTAACAGCGGCGACGAGAGTCTGACCGCTGTGCAGCATGCCATGCCCGGGATGACCAATCCCTACGGCGCCAACACCCCGCAGCAGGCGAAGGAGCACTACCTCGACAAGCCGTTCTTCGTGAACTTCCCGTTCGGCTATGTGGCTGCCGACGTGAACTGGTTCGAGGGTGCGGGTGTCCCGTTCGCCGCCTACGACGACAATGGCCGCCAGAATGCCTATCCGCTGGTGCGGGTGCAGGCCAAGAACGCGGCCGGCACGGTGCTGTCCACGGTGGACACGGTGCTGCCGATCTCCGGCGAGGCGAGTTGCACCAACTGTCATGCCACCAACGCCGACTACACCAGCGTGCACGGCGTGCCGAACCGCACCGACAACCCGACCGAGCAACTTAGCGCGGCCGGCCTGCCGGTGGCCACCAGCCTGGACGACCCTGACAGCAACATGCCGCCCATGGTCAGCCTGGAGTATGCGGCGGACATCAACGTGCTGCGTCTCCACGACCTCCAGCACGGGGCGCGCTACGTGAGTACGGCCTGTGACGGTGTACCGGCAAATGAGAACTGCCTCAACACCGCCCCGGCCCCCTGCACCATCAATGCGGCAAACCCGAACGGCACCGACGCCAACTGCCTGACCTACAAGGCCCTGGAGTTAAACCAGCCGGCTGTGTGTCAGACCTGCCACTACACCCCGGCGCTGGACCTGGCCCATGTTGGTCCGAAGGCCGGCCCCGTAGGCTCGGAGGCCAACGGGCGCAACCAGGTGGCCCATCCGAGTAACTCGCGGGTGATGCACCACAACCATGGGGCCATCACGATCAAGGATCGCAATGGGGCTTCGATGTTCCCGAATATCCCGGCACCCACCCAGACTAGCGCCGGTATCGTCACCAACCAGTCGACACGCCTGACGGCGCTGGAGAATAGCTGCTACCAGTGCCATCCGGGTACCAGTGTGAAGTGTCTGCGTGGTGCCATGTTCAACGGCGACATGCTCTGCAGCGACTGCCACGGCAGTATGCTGCAGGTGGGTGACGACTTTTCCAAGAACGTCTCGCCGACGAGCCCGGGTGCCTTCATCCTGGGTAAGGACTTCTACACCAACGCCAACACCCCGCGCGTGCCCTGGGCCAACGAGCCGGGTTGCGGTTCCTGCCATACGGGCGACTACAGCAGCCGCGTGAC
This sequence comes from Chromatiaceae bacterium, assembly GCA_044228795.1. Taxonomy (GTDB): domain Bacteria; phylum Pseudomonadota; class Gammaproteobacteria; order Chromatiales; family Chromatiaceae; genus M0108. The sequence continues at coordinate 4,039 of JBGAUE010000072.1, forward strand.
AACCGGCTCCGGACTCTTGGTCAACACCCGGGACAGTAAGGATAATCTGGACGGGATCCGCCTGCGCCAGGCGTTCCGCACGGGCGATGCCAAGGCTACCCCGATCGTGCCCACCAACAAGCGCTTTGCTGAGCCCTTGGTGCCTGCTAGCTTCGGCTCCTTCACCAACCCCGGCGCAGGCAACCCGCAACTCTATCGGGTCAGCACCGGCCACGGTGGGGTGATGTGCGAGGGCTGCCATGGGGCGACCCATGCGGAGTGGCCGAACGCCAATCCGAATGGCAACGACAACCTCACGGCCAAGCAGTTGCAGGGACATGTCGGCACCATCGCCGACTGCACTACCTGTCACGGCACCAGCGTCCCGGGTGGCAGCAACAACCTCAATGGTCCCCACGGCCTGCACCGGATCGCCTTCGATAGCACACCCTGGTCCAGCAGCAGCGTGCACAAGAGCCAAGGGGAAACCTTCAGCAACTGTGCGACTTGCCATGGCGGTACCAGTCGCAGCAACAGTTGCGGCACGGTGCTCTCGCGCGCCCTGGCCGACCGCACCTTCAGCGGGCGGACGATCAAGGCGGGTGAACCGGTGGGCTGCGCCGTGTGCCACAGCGGCTCCTATTGGAACAGCACCTGCGTGAATCAGTAGTCGGCTAGGGCGGCAGGGATGCCGCTAGGGCTAGCTAAGCGCTAGCTTCAGGCCCCGCTCGGGAAACCGCGCGGGGCCTTTTTCTTGGTTTTATCAATTCGATTTTTGGAGAAAGACATGCGTGCGAAGCTTCGCTGTATCGTAGCTCTGACTGGACTCGTCGGTACCCTGTCTGCCGCTGCCGATGACACCCCGGTCGATATCAAGACAGATCTCGAAGGTCAGTATTTTCTGGTCGAAAAGGGGGGCACCACGACCGCGCCGACCCTGCTTGTCAAGCGGGTCGCCTCCTATGGGACCCATTACGTCGAGCGGCAGTTCGACTGCGAGGCCAAGACCGAGCGGTACCTCGGCGAGGGCGACAGTATCAAGGCCGTGGCCGCGAGCGAGCCGGAGACGGAGGCGACTGCCATCAATGCCGGCAGCATCGCGGACCAACTCCTCCAGTATGTGTGCCCGCCACCGCCGTCCCCGGTCGCAGCAGACAAATGAAGGGCAGCGAACCCCGTAGGCGATACTGCACCGTTGGTATGCATGCGGGAAGTTCGGCCCCCCGGGAGGGCCGCCGATAGATTTGGGTCCCCCATCAAAACCCTTGCTGACCCGGTGTGGCTACTGGGACAATGCGGGTGGGGTCAAGGCCCCCTTGGCTTAAGGTCGGAGGGGGTCGGCTCGGTCGTTGATGTGAACTTTCCCTTGACTTCGGCTTTCAGATTCCACCCCCAGCCTCCTATTATGATGAAATGAGCTTCAGGTTTTCCTAAGCCTCTCGGTTGTACCCTCGTCATGCGGATATTCGGTGTTCGCCGGCTCGGATCATGATTCACAGCCCACCCTTAAGAGGAGAGGCAGATGACCACCAACCCCTTAGGGCGCGACGAGCGCCATTGCCTCAGCCCCGATCCGAAATCGCCACAGCGACGATTTTTAGGACCTTGCCTGGGTCTTGGACTGCTCATAGTGGGCTTCGCTCTGGCGGGATGCTCCTCTAAGTCCTCCTCCTCTCCGGCCAACCAGGCCCCGACGGCTAATGCCAATGGCCCCTACAGTGGCACCCTGAACAACGCCATCAGCTTCAGCAGTTCCGGTTCCCGTGATGCCGACGGCAGCATCGCCAGTTACGCCTGGACCTTTGGGGACGGCGCCAACGCCACCACTGCGTATCCGAGTCACGCCTACCGGGCGGTGGGGACCTACACCGTTACCCTCAAGGTCACTGATAACCAGGGTGCGACCTCTGCCGCCGCCATTACCACTGCATCGGTGGTGGCGCCTGATGGCACACCCGACACCCTGGCACCAAGGGTCTCCGTGAGCAGCGCGGCCCCAGGACCCTTCACCCCGCCCACCAGCGTAGTCATCACCGCGAGCGCCTCCGACAACGTCGGTGTCACTAAGGTCGAGTTCTACGACGGGGCCACCCTCAAGGGGACCGATACGAACGCCCCCTTCTATTACGATTGGTCCATCACCACCGCCGATGCCGGTAGCCACACCTGGACCGCCCGCGCCTATGACGCGGCCAATAACGTCGGCACCTCCGCCGGCCTGACCCTGGTTGTGAACGGCACGAGCCCGACACCCAACGTCTCCATCAACTCCGCCAGCACCAATGCGCTGGACGCGGGCGTTGACCCCTATGCGGTCGGCGCCGTCACCGAGGGCCCCAAGCCCAAGAACGCCAACTCCCTGAGCCCGACCCCTGGCACCGGCACCACCGG
>JBGAUE010000073.1:0-6147 GCA_044228795.1 Chromatiaceae bacterium
CTCCGGCGGCACGCTCGCGCCGACGCCTTCCGGGGACTACCGGCCTTCGCTTCGCTCTCCATGGCCGGCAGCGGATGCCACCCATGATTGCGGCTACCACCCACGTCAATGCGGATTTCGATGCCCTCGCCTCGCTGGCGGCGGCGGGGCTGCATTCGCGCTCCCGGAGCTCGATGCAAGCGAGGCGCTGGCTGTGCGCCTAGGCCTTCACGCGGAAGCAGCAGACGACGTGCCGGCGCACCTGTTCTCGCCAGTGCTCCGGGACCTCCGCCAGCCGGGCGGGGCGGTCGACCGGGTTGGTGCCGCGTACGACGTAGGCATTCCAGGTGCCCAGCCCGATGCGGTTGTCTCTGGCGTCCATGGTGCGGGTCAGGAGGGCGCTATCCATCAGGCGTCTAGGTCCAGTGGGCGGGCCAGTCGTCATCGAGGTAGCGGGTCTTATCCAGGAGGGCGCCCCGGGCGACCTTTACGGGAATAAGTTGTTCAACGGTCGTTCGTGCCGCGAGGTCGAACCTCCGCAATGGGTCGTAAATGTGAGTTCGCCTGAAAGGAGGGGGGATGGTCGTCCATGCCCCCTGTTCAATGACCGTTTGCTGATCCAAACCTGTCATCTGAGTCGCCGATGGCCCATGACTTTTTTGGCCGATCATCGGTCGTAAAAGCTGAACCGCCTACCGTCAGCAGTTCGGTCTGAGCCACCAGTGGCGTTGGCTCAGTTAAATGGCCGGTGTCGCACAGGCAAGTTCTCGTCCATCGCCGTCTTCGCCAACCACCGAAAGCTGTCGTTTGGCAACGACCGCTGCCAACAGCCTCGATTGCGCTTGCCAACGCCATTGGCGTTCATGGCGACTGACTACCAACTGGCAAACAAAGCAGCGGATCGAAGTACATCATCCGAGACGTTGCTACAGGTCACCCCCCACCAACTATCAAGCCCCGGTCAACCTGTAACCCTTTTCCCGGAACAGGCGGATGCACGCATCCACAACCCCGGCGTCGAACAGCCGGCCTCGGCCATCTTCAAGCTCCTTGATGACCTCGTCCACGCTGGCCGGGGGTTTGATGCCATACGGCGTCAGCCGCTTGGCGACCCGGCAAGCGACGGCGAGGATACGCGCACCGGGCAGGATGGCATCACCCGATAGCCCCCGAGGAAAGCCCGAGCCATCCAGACGTTCCATGTGTTGATACACCGTCTCGGCCACGGGATAGGGAAATTCGATCTCTTTCAACACCTCCCAGGCGACCTCGGGATGGCTCTGGAAGTAGGCTTTTTCCGCGCCCTGCAAGGCGTCGCGAATATAGAGCAAAGCCGTCGGTATCGCCACCTGGCCGATGTTATGCAGCAGCGCGGCCAGGCGGATGCCGCGCACCTCCTGTCCGGGCAGGCCCAGTTCGGTGGCCATCGCTTCAGCCACCGCAGCGGCGCGGGGCTGCAGCTCGGCGAGCATCGGGTCATGCAGCTTGGTCATTTCGGTGATGGTACGAACCACGGCGTCAAAGAGGCGCTGTTGTTTGCGCTCCGCCTCGTGCTTGTACAGACCCATTTCGACGCTGGCCTTCAACTCCTGACGAATGAAGGGTTTGACCATATAGCCCAGCGGCTCGGTCAACTTGGCGCGCGCCAAGGTGTCGTCCTCGGTATAGGCGGTGAGATAGATCACCGGGGCCAGGTTATCGGCATGCAACTGGGCAGCAGCGTCGATGCCGTCCATCTCGCCTTTCAGGTGGATATCCATCAGCACCAGGTCGGGCTGGGTCTGGGCAATCCGGTCCAGCGCATCTTCGGCGTTATCCGCCTTGCCCGCGAATTGGTAGCCCATCTCTTCGATATATTGTTTCAATTGCTCTGCGGTTATCGCATCGTCTTCCACCACAAATATCTTCTGGCTCATTTTCGTACTCCTATTTCGCATAGCACGCGGATGCCAGGGTTATTGGATCCGATGGTTAGCTTGCCGTCTAGTTGATCCTCTACCATCAGTTTGATGAGTCGCGTGCCAAAGCCTGCCCTGCCCGGTTCCAGATTAGCTAGCAAACCCACCCCGTTGTCAGTGAATTCTAGGACGAGTTTGCCCGCGTCGCTGCATTGCAGGCTAATGTGTATCTCTCCGGTGCGCTCATTGGGAAAGGCGTGTTTCATGGCGTTGGTAACCAGTTCATTGACAACCAGTCCGCAGGGGATCGCGCTATCCACCGGCAAGGTACAGGGCTGGACGTCAATGCGGATGGCTACATTGCGGATGAATTGGCTGTATTGTCCGCGCAGGTTATCCACCAGAGTTTGCAGATAGGCGGTGAAGTTGATGTCGGCCAGGTTTTTACTTTGGTAGAGCTGCGCATGGACCATCGCCATGGACTGGATGCGTTGCTGGCTGTCCCTGAAGAGTCCCAAGGCTCTTTCATCTGTCACATAGGCTGATTGGAGTGACAGCAGGTTGCTCACCGTTTGCAGATTGTTTTTAACGCGATGATGGATTTCGCGCATCATCACCTCTTTTTCGGCTAGGGTAGCGCGGAGTTTTTGCTCGACTTGTTTGCGCTCGGTGATCTCCTGCATCGTACCGCGCAGGTCGATGACGTTGCCTTCAGCATCGCGTGTGGCCTCACCACGGAGGGTGATCCACCGATGGGTGCCGTCGGCATTTACTAACTCGGCATCACATTCATAGGGGATTCCTTCCACCCGTCCGGTCTCGATTGCACAGGCGAGGCGAGTCCAGCTTTGTGGTGTGAAATACTGCTGAACCTCCGGGTATTTGGCCGGCCCCAAGGCGGGGTCGCGGCCGTACATGCGGAAGAGTTCTTCCGACCAGGTGTGCACGTCATTTTGAATATCCCACACCCAGTTGCCGATATGGGCCAGGTGCTGGGCCGCCTTCAGGGCAGACTTGCTGGCCTGAAGGCGCTCTTGAACCTGCTTGAGCTCGGTGATGTCGAGCACAGTGCCGATGCTGCGCAGCGGCCTGCCTTCCCCGTCAAAGTGGGTCTCCCCTTTTTCGTGCACCCATTTGATCCGGCCGTCCGGCATCAGCAGGCGATGTTCACATTCATAGGGTGAGCGGCTACGCACCGACTCCTGATAGGTGCTCTCCAGTATCTCCAGATCCTCGGGATGAGCCAGCGCCAGGAAGGTTTCATAGGTGAGGCTGCCGAGCCCGGGATCGATCTCGAAGATGCGATAAGTCTCGTCTGACCAGCGTAGATGCTTTGTCGTCAGATCAAGATCCCAACTGCCGAGACGGGCAATCCGTTGGGCCTCGGCGAGCCGTTCTTTTTGCTCCTGCAGTGCCTCGGTACGCTCCAGCACCCGCTGTTCCAGTTCGTCATGGGAAGCACGCAGCCGCTCGAGCATCCGGCCAAAGGCATTTGCCAGTCGCCCCACTTCGTCCGACCCTTCGATCGGCGGTGGCGACAGGATCAAACCGCTACCAGCGATGCCATCGGCCGTCGCACCGAGTCGCACCAGCGGCGCCACCAAGCCACGCGCGCCGCGGAAAGCGAGCCAAGCCACCAGCGGCAGTAACAGCAAGGTGATGACGATATAGCTCCCTGTCAGCCGATTGAGCGGCTCCTGGATATACCCCACCGGGGTACCGAGAACCACCCGCAGGGCCTGGTTGTCGAAAAGGGCGCCCAGCTTGAGTACTCTCTCCATCTGCATGGATTCTTCCCCGGTGGGCGGGGTTTGCGCCACCATTCTGTCGCCCACCAGCAAGCGCAGATGGTTTGTTTTACTTATGCCGGCGCTGGCGGAAGTGAACAGGGGTGCCATTGGGACGCGCACGGCCAGCGCGCCTTCCACGCTCCGCGTGGGCGGAAAGATGACGGGCTGTATCAGAGTCAGATAAGCCTCACCTTGTTCCATGACGATGCGTGCCAGGGGTTTTCCCGTCGTGAGGACCTGCTTCATCATGTCCGGCGCGATGGCAAAGCGCTGTTCGGCAGTGACGACCAAATTCCCCTTGAAGTCGTGCAGCGTCGTCGCGATGTCCTCTTGGCCAGCAATGGCGACGCGAAAATCGCGCAGGAAAGGCCGCAGATAGGACTCGCGCCTTTGCGAATCCACCAGGCCGTTGATGATCAAAGCATTGTGGGATAGCGATGCCAGACTATCGCCCAAATGACTGAGGGCATAGGCCAAACGATCTTCAACTAGTTGGGCGTGGGCATCCTGGTCCTGCCCGATAGCCGCCTTGATCTGGCCACGCAAGGCGGCGTAGGACCCCGTGCCAATCGCCAGCGAGACCCCCAAGGAGAGTGAGACGGAAAGGAGGGTGACCCTATGGGCGAAGCTGGCCCTCCACCAGTCGCGCAAACGCTTGCGCAAATCCACCCGTCTCATGGTCAGCGGTCAGCGGTCAGCGGTCAGCGGTCAGGGATGCGGACGATAGCTTGGTCTGGCTCATAGCGTGCCATGAACACGTCCTCGAGAATCAGTGCCTCGTGTCGTTCGGGGGTGAACGGGCGCGGGAAGTGCTTGATCAGCCCATCGTAGTCGCGCACCTGCTCGAGGGCGTCGCGTATCGCAGCGCGGTCGGTGCTGCCCGCCATGTCGATGGCGCGGGCGAGGATATGTGTGAGGTCGTAGGCATGCGCCACGCCCACCGGCGCCGCCAGACTGCGGGCATCTTTGACTCCGAACGAGTGCTGGGCTGCCGCCAGCACTTGCGTCGCCTGCGGCCTGCTCGCACCGATGAAACTATAAGTCTGCACCACCGCGTAGTCCACCTCCTGTAGGGCCGGCCCGGCATCTTCGGCGAAATTACCGCCCGTGACGCCCCAGTGACTGACGATGGGTATACGTTCCGTCTTGGGCATGGTCACCATCTCGCGTACCAGCCGGCCCGCCTCGTCGTGATTGGCGACAAAAACGATGGCCTGCGCCCCCGCATTTTTGAGGGCTGCATATTTGTCAAGGAAGGTCTGGTCCGCCCAGTTGTACCACTGGATGCCGACGATCTTCATCTCGGGATGAGTGGCGACATAGGCTTCGGCCGCCTTGAGGTTGCTGCGTCCCCAGCTAGTGTTGAGCAGGAGCATACCCACACGCTGCGCGCCCTTCTGCGCGGCATGGCGCAGCATCGTCGGCATGGCCCAACTATCGCGTAGCGACAGACGGAAAACGTAATTGGGGTTGTAGCCGTTATCGATTATGCCGTCGGCGGAACCCCAGGGATCGAGCAGGGGCAGCTGCAGTTCGTGAATCAGGGGAATCGATTCCAGCACGGTCGGGCTGAAGCGGCCGCAGAACACGGCCACGAGGTCGGGCTGGGCAGCTAGTTCCTTCAGGTTGGCGAGCGAACGCGCCGGCAGGCTCTTGTTGTCACGCTCGATCAGCTTCAGCGGCCGGCCACCGAGTACGCCGCCCGCCTGGTTGATCTCGTCCATGGCGATGAGCATGCCCATGCGGATGGCCTGGGCGGAGGTGCTGCTGGCATATTCGAGCTCGGCGTCGAGACCGACATAGACCGGCTTGTTGTCCGCCGCGCTGGCCACGGCCGCGCTGAACAGCAGCACGGTGTGTAGCAGGAAGCGGAAAACCATGCGGATGCGTAACATAAACCTGCATGTCACGGCCAGGACCAAGTAGTGTAGGCGCGAGGGAGGCGGGTAAAACGGGTCCATCAACTCGTCGCAAGTCAATACTGTTGCTTTGGTCATGATGTGCGCTCCTTGAAGCATGAGTATAGCAAGTGCGACCCCTCGTAACCGGTGCCGAGCCGGTGACTTTCACCCTCACCGAGCGCCCCATGGCCTACACTAGGCCGCACTTGAACCTATGACGGATTATCCGACCCGGCTATGCTGTACGTAAAATCCGCTATCCACGTCCTCATGCCGCGCTGACGATAAGGCCGCTAACCCCCGGGGATGCCACCCCGCTGCCTAGAGGCCGTCCCCGTCCCGAGCAAATCGTCCTCTACCGAGCGACAACCCGCGGTCCAGGGTCTCGCGGTCTCCGGGGGTGACGTCCAATTCTGGACAGGGATGGGTTTCAGTTGGCGATTGGCTTCCCGAACCTTAAGTGCTTCCGTTTCCTGCCCATGCTTTTACTTTCTCAGGTGTACATAAGTCATTCACAAATAGTTCTTTAAACTAGAAAGCCAGGTTATAGCGTGAACCGACGTTGTTGAGAATCTCGCT
>JBGAUE010000074.1:0-6133 GCA_044228795.1 Chromatiaceae bacterium
GTCGATCGCTTTTCTCATGCCGATAGCCATGTCATTACCCTCTTAATCCAACAAAATCTTGCCAGGAAGTGACCGCACGGGGGCGCACGGGGTACCGCACGGGTAGCCTCTCTAAAAACTCTTTATTTATTAGGCGACCGCACGGGGCGCACGGGGCGCACGGGTAGGTACGCGCGTATGCGCGAGAGACGCATGAGGGGGCGCGCGTGATAGTGGTTACACGCGCATACGCGCGCGGAAGCCCGTGCGGCCCGTGCGGTCCGTGCGCCCAATTGTTTTCTAAGGAGTTTTGCAGTGGGTAGCCCGTGCGGTAGCCCGTGCGCCCCCGTGCGGTCCGGGGCCACAGTGGCCAATTGCTGGCCAATAAGGCCGGGTCCGACCCTGGCCAGGTCGCCAGCGGGGTCCCGATCGGGGCCGTTACGGGATGCCGGGGCCTAGTCGTCATTGCCAAAGCCGCCCTTGGTGGCGTTGTGAAAGGCGAAATAGCCGTCGGTGAGCCATTGCGTCTTGGTCTGATCGGGCCGTTGGCGGTAATCGGCTGCCGGATCACGGGCGGCGGCGCGTTCCATGAGGGCCGGGCCGGGGATGAAAAAGCGCTGGCGTTTGGCGGGTCCGACGTAATGGGTGGAGTCGTAGCGGTCATGGTGGCCGCGCGTCCAGCCGTCCTGCTTGAGCAGATAACCGGCGAACTGGTTGCTTTCGCGCGGATATTTGACGCCTTCGCGCCGACACCAGGCGACATAGGCGGCATAAACGTCACTGGAGGCGGCGGGACAGAGGGGCAGGCCGTCGATGAGTCCCTCCTCCCATTCCTCGACAAAGCGGTCCACCGATTCGCGGTTGACCTCGATAAGGTCATGCTTGGCCTGGGTGGGCGGGGGCAGGGACCAGGGCTTGAAGTCGCCGAGATCAAGATGGAGCAGGTAGTGGTGCAGGGCCTCAATGCCGCCGTTGGCGATCTCGGCGGATAGCTCCTGATACCAGGATTCGTTGAGCTTGGGCGGGGTCCAGATGACCAAGTGGCGGCGGTCATCCTTTTCCAGCACCGCCGGCTGCACCTCGTTGGACAGGAATACCAGGTTCATGTGGTTGCGCTCGCGGTGCGCCGCCACATTCTTGGGGTTGACGCGGATCCACTCGCCGGTGATCAGGCCCTTGAGCTGGTTTTTCAGCATGTACAGCTCGGAGCGGGCGGCGACTTCATCGCAGACGACGAAGAGTTTCCGTTCGGCCCAGTCTGAATTGAACTTGTCTTCCAGGGCGCCTTGGTTGAGCACCTGGGCATATTCGCCATAAATTTTCGAGTAGCTTTCGAAAAAGCGCGACTTGCCGGTGCCCTGGTGGCCGTGAAAGACCAGGGCGGTGTGCAGCTTGGCGCCGGGATGCTGGAGGGGATAGGCCAGCCAGCGCAGGATCCACTCGTACACCTCGCGCGGCTCATGCTCGGTCAGATAGCGCAGCATGGTCAGCAGGTAGTCGCAGCAGCCGGCCTTGGGGGTCGTGGGCCAGCCCCCCCACCGGTTGCAGATGATGTTGGGATCTTCGCCGCCGGGGTCGAAACCGATCTGGTCGATGTAGACCGCGCGGCCGCGCCAGCGCGGATGATCTTTCACGTCATCCCAGCGCACACGCGCCGGCAGCATGGCAATAATTTTCGATTTTCTGACGACGGCGTTGGTCCAGAAATCGAAGGCGAATTCGCCGGTAGCGTCGTCAATGTGCACGAATCGTTCCGCCAATTCCGCTAGCCCCAGGCAGGAGACCGCCTCGGGACGTACCAAACCATCCGCCTGGCCCCCGCCCCCCCCCGGTGTGAGTGGCGCGCCGCCCCCCGGCCCCAGCGCCCCGCGCGCGGCGGCAGCCAGCGCCCCCCAGTTAGCCGACGTGAGGGCGGCCTCGATCTGGGCGCGCACGACATGCAAGCCGCCTTGCGGATGAACGTGCAAATCATTGAAATCGGTCGGCCCTTTGTGGGCCTTGTCGTCAGCGCGGACGATGGGCGCCGCCCCGAGGGTGGGCACGGCGAAATTGGGCAGCACCACCCGCGCTTGATCGCCCAACGCCAGGGCGGCATCGGTGGCCTTGACCAGGCCGGTGTTGGGGACGGTCAGGTAATCGTCGTCCGCGCAGATGAGGACCTTGCTGCCCCGGTAGCGGCTGGCGATGGCTTTGGCGACCGGGAGGAGGTTGTTGGCGTCGAAGGCGACCACCACCGGCAAAGCGGTGGCCTCGTGGAGACTGGCGCCGGTGGCGAAGCCCTCGCACAGCAGCAGGACGCCACCGGCATGGGGTGAGCCCATCTGGAACCAGTGGCCGGCCTTGACCAGGCCGGGCGGGGCGAAGTCCTTGTCCCGGCCCTTGCGGCGCTTGGTGGCGGGGTCGTGATAGATGACCTGCAGCCCCTGCACGGCGCCCTTGGCATTGAGCAGGGGGATGACCAGGTTGCTTGACTGCGCCGAAATGCGCGCGCCGTACAGGCGGCCGGGGGCGAAGCCCTTGCGCTCCAGATAGGGGGAGGTGCCCTGCTCCTGGCACTGGCCCCACCAGTGGGCGGCCAGATCGGCGGCGCGGGTGGCGCGCCGCTTGCGTTCGGCCTCCTCGCGCTTGGCATCCAACGCCTGCCGCGCTCGGGCGGCGGCCAGGGCCCCAGTGTCCATGCGCTTGGCGAAGCCAGCCGGGAAGGGGACCTTATAGGCGACCTTTTCGGCCCCGACGAACAGGCCGTAGCCGCCGAGGATGACGGTCTGGCCATCCGCCAGCCGCGTTTCCCACAGCCGGTAGTATCCGGGGCGCTTGCCGCGTGGCTGATCCGTGACCGGCACCCTCACGATCTTAGCGGTGTCGGTCTGGAGTTCTCCCTCCAACACCAGACCCGCCTGCTCCAGCATCGCCCGCACGGCGTCATAATTGATCGCCGTCATGGCCGCCAGCTCCCCACCTCGCCCCATCCCGCGAAATAGCTAAATGTTGCCATTAAATCAAGCACATAGCCTACCCCTGATGAGAGGTTCGAAATATCCGCACGGGGGGGCCCCCGGAAGGACCCATCGGCCCTTAAATAGGCGGGATTAGCCGATTTGCTGGTCACCAAGTGGCCTTGTTGCCGACTTGTTGCGCCGCCTGGACCTGGCCAGCAACAAAAAGGGGGAACGGGGTCTTGTACCCGCGCCCTGGCCTCGGCTAATATTGCCGTCGTCATCTGCCCACCTGCTTTGGGTTAGTTGAAAGTCTCCGCCCCGGTTTCGTCCACCGGGGCGGCGGCGTTTATAGCGGACCGTTCGTCCGACCTGACCAGCTCGCGGCATTCGATCACCACCCGGCCTTGGCGTAATAACTCCACCTTAGCCGGAGCCAGCAGCGCACCCGACCAGTAACCTTGCCCCGGCAGGATGCGCCACAGGCATTCGCCCGCGTCCTCATACTGGGGTTGCGCCCAGACCTCCTTGGGCACCGGGGCAAACAGATCGCCACAGCGATGCAAGAGGCCGATGTCGTTGAGGACCAGCAGCAAACTGGCCTCCATCTCGGCGCAGTATTCGCGTTGCGGCCGGGTCATCGGTACAGCCACCCCCGCGCCTCGCGGAGCTCCTGGCAGGGCCGGCACACCCCATAAGCGCGCCGATGGGCCTCCAGGGCGTCACCACAGTCTGGGCAATGGGAGCGGAGCGGCGCATAGCGCGTGCCAGGTATCCCCCGCGCCGCCTGGATCGCCAAGTCCAGTTCCGCCTCGATGTGCTCCTGCGCTCGGTCGATATCGTCCATTAGTCGTCCCCCCGCGCCGACCACACCGTCACCACCACAATCAGCACGATCGGCAGGCCCACAAAGGCCAAGGCATAAGCCAGGCTGGCCAAGATCTCGATCATGCCGCCCCCCGCAGACTCGCCGGGCGCGCCCAGGCCAGCGCGGGCGAGATCACCCCCGCCGGCAACAAGGCCGGGGCCGCCAGCGTCGCCGGTTTCACCCGTTGCGCCGCGCGATAGCAATCACGGCACTGGCGCCGATGGTCGGTGCGGCTGGCCTCCGATCTCATGAAGTACAGATAGCCACCGCCCACCTCCTCCACCCGCCCGCAACAGCCGTAGCGCACCTGAAAGCGGCCGTAAGTGCCGCGCGCCAGGACGGCCACGATCGTGATCAGGCCGAACTGGTCGCCCGCCTGGATGCGTGCCTGGTGCGCCCCGCGCCGTAGGTTCGAACAGCGCAGGCACAGGTCCCGCCCCAGCTCGCGGTTTTGGATCAACACCTTTTCATAGCGCGTGGTGCGCTCACCGCAGCACCGCGCCACGACGTTATAGGCGCGATCCGCCTGGCGCGGGCTATCCCTTTCCAGTCCGATAATTTCATAGGGCCCGCAGACGGCGCCCAGCTCCAGCCTAGCCATCGGCGCGTCCCGGCCAGGCCCCGCCCTGGGCATAGCCGTCGGGCAGGAAGTGGGTTATCTCTTCATCCAGGGCGCGCTGAATCAGCCGCCGCACATAGGCGGACATGGGGCGGTCATCGGCATGGGCCAGGCGCAACAGGCCCGCGTACTGGCTCTCGGAAAGCCAGATGCGAATGTCGTAGGTGAGCGGTTCGGACACGGCGGTAGCCCTGGCAGGAAAATAAAAAAACCCCAGCCGACGGAAAGGCGGCGGGGGCAAGCTCGCAGGTGGAGCACGAGGAGGAAAGGGTTGTGAGCATCTTAGGCGGCGCTTTTACTGAAGATGTCAGGGCGCAGCTCATAGGGCTTTAAGCGTCCATCGCTATGATTACAAAGGGGTAAAACAAGCCTGGCTGAAACCTGGCGGCGCCCCTTGGCCCAATGTCGAGGCAACCCAGGATCAATACCGAGATCCCGGGCCAACTGGGCTGCCCCGACTTGCTCGATATAGGATTGAAGGTTCATGCCCCAAGCGTACAAATCGTAGCGACTCTTGTCAAGGAACATGGCTACAATTTGTATCCGAGGCCAGGGAACTACTAGGCTATGGTGGCGAGATGGAAAAATGGCACGAAAAAGCTCGGAAAAGGCTCCTTGAGCAGAACATGCTGGTCAAGGACTTGGCGGAGGCTATCGGAACGACGGCCAGCGGAGCCGGACACTACCTGGCTGGCCGTAGGCATCCAAAACCTGGAATGCTTAAATTGATCGCAATAGCTTTAGATATGTCAGTTTCGGAACTTATTGAAGATGATCCAGATTTTGCCAGAAACGAAGAGGAAAAATCTGTCTTAGAAACTCTGCGCCGCATTCCTGTTGAGCAACGCCAGGCCGCTTTGGCCATGCTCAAGGCCCTCTCGGTAGCAGCTCCCCCTAAAATGTAGCTTTCTACACTCCAACCAGGATCGGCCCCGTGCGGGCCGTTTTTTTTGCCTTAAAGAGTACAAAATGTAGTTTTCTCGCTTGACCTTCGGTCGTACAGTGTGTACGCTAAATACATAGCGCAGGCCATCCCGGCCAGCTACCTGGAGGAGAGGAACCGTGAGCAAAGACATCGCCGCCATCCTGCCCCACGCTGGGCAGCTTTCTAAGACCGGCTGGGCATTGCCTTCTACATTGACCGAAGCCGAGTGGCGGGAAGCCGGTGCCTCGCTGGCCAAAGTTGAAGGCGCTATGAACTGGTGGCTGGGCGACTGGTGGGCATTTGGTGAGCATGGCTATGGCGACCGCAAGGCATTGGTTGAGTCTGACGAATGGGAAGGTCCGGCGTTCCAGACGTGCATGGATTCGGCTACGGTTTGCAAGAGATTTGAAACCTCTCGACGTAGAGAGGTTGTGACCTTTTCCCATCATAAGGAGGTTGTCAGCCTCCCCATTGCCGAAGCCGATCAAGCCCTAGATTGGTGCGAATCCATCTTTGATAAAACCGGGCGCCTGCCCACCATCAAAGCCACCCGCGATTACGTCAAGCAGATCAAGATGTGGCTCGCGCAAGGCTGGACACAAAGCCAGTTAGAGCGCCGTCAGCAAGTCGAATCAGGAATTGCTGTCGTTGCCAGTATGCGCAATGACGCCAGCGGCAAGCCTACTGATAACGCCCTCATCGCTTGGGCCGATCAATCGGGATTGCTGGTGAAGATTGATCGCAATACCGATTGGGGTAATCCGTTTGAGACGCCAGCCGATGGTTCCCGCGACGAAGTCTGCGAT
>JBGAUE010000075.1:0-6061 GCA_044228795.1 Chromatiaceae bacterium
TTCACATCAACGAGGAGTTGGATGACAACAGCATCCACGACCTGGAGCATCTGATCGGCGACGAGCCCGGGATCTTGAGCGCCTGCGCGCACGAAAGGACACGCCACCTGATGGTGGTGGACTTCGACCCAGCGGAGGTGCGCCCGAGTGGCATCGTCCAGTCGTTCCGCGACCATGGCTATCATGCGCAAATGGTCGGCTTCTAGCGGCGGGCCGATCGCCGGGGGTCCTGATAATTTCTCGGCATCTATATCGTAAGGCGGCCCTCCAGGTTGCCTTCCTGTTTTTGTAGGGGGCAGGTTCGGGGTGTACCCCCGGCAACGGCCAAATGCGTCACTGCCTGATCTTGTTTTCGCAGACATGGCTGTCCCTTCTTTCCCGGTCTCACTTTTCTGCCGCTTGCCGATCCTGCGGCAACGGCTGATCGAGTGGGCCCGCCGCCTGACCTTCTCAACCGCCCAAGGCCCCGCTATTAGCTAACTAGATCAGTGACTTATACCCGGCTGAATCCGGGGCTTAACAGTTTAGGCCTTAAGTACTCTCGCTCAATCCAGCGCACGCGAGAGGAAGTGTTTAATGTGCGCTACCTCTGATGATCCAAAGGAGAACACAATGACTGACGCTGATCGAATCAAAAATATCTGCGTATCGTTCTGGTAGTCGTTGGGCTAATTTTTACATTCGGCATATGGCCACTCACCGTGGTCTGGCCATCCGGATGGTCGTGGCATGCTGAGGGCCGCTCCTACTACCTTGAGATGATCCTCGCCATCTACGCAACACTCGAGGTCTTCCTCATGCTCGCGGCCCGTAACCCCCTGGCAAACTGGAGCTTAATCTGGTTCAGAGTCTGGTCTAGCCTCTTACACGGCGGGGTTATGGCAGTGCAGTCATCTGACGGCGACCATCATATGGGTCACCTCTTGGGTGACGTTCTAGCACTATTCGCAGTAGCTGCTGTGCTGGCTTTGCTCACGCCTAGGGAGGCCGCGGCCGGAGCCAGGCAGGCATCGGCATAACATGGCGTTCGAGACGACCAGCGCGGGAAGCCACGCAGGCACCTCAACTCAACGTCAGGCATGTTTTCCAACCGCAACAAACAGGAGAAAGGATATAAAAACCACTGAAGTTTCTTACTTTCAATCCGCGACCTGGATCCTCGTCCCCGCGCAATCACGGGTGGGACCGGGATCGGGACCGAAGGCGCGGGCGTGTCAGTAATTCGGCGGCACAGGGATGTCGAATACCTTTCAGAGTATAAACGTTCACTACTACTGGCCAGTTATCAGTGATTTTTTATATTACCAGAAGGATAATTAGCTATGAGCAATAAGACACTTTATGAACGCCTGTGCGGCTATGACGCCATCGCCTCGGTGGCCAACGATCTGCTGCCACGCATGCAAGAGGATGAGCAATTGGGCCGCTTCTATCGGCATCGAGGAGAGGATGGCTTAAGGCGCTCAAGGCAGCTCTTGATTGATTATTTATGTTCGAGTGCCGGCGGTCCTTTGTACTACACAGGACGAGACATGAAGATCACCCATAAAGGGATGAAAATCAGTGAAGGCGATTGGTCGGCATTCTTGGGGCACGTCGATGCAACTCTGGAGGCCCTCCAAGTCCCTCAGGCGGAACGTGACGAAGTCGTCGCACTTATGCAAAGTACGAAATCAGACATTGTCGAAGCGTAGCGATGGCCCCAGCATAACCCGGCACTGAACCAGACGCTGCGTGATAAAAACGCGCAGTGCCGGTTACTGTTCCGTTACCCCGAATGCCTTGTAAGGTCAGAGACAGCCGCCCCTTTTCGCCGCGGCGGCATACCGGTCAGGTGGTGGCAAGATAACATGCCCTTGCCAGCGTCATTGTCGGCCGATTCCCGAAGTGCCTAATTCTATTTTGTCAGATTCATTCCAACGCCGCTGTGACGCGTCGGGCATGGGATGCCTTGGCTTGTTCGCGCCAGCGATGGCGTTTGGTGATGATAGCCGCCAAGTCTGCTGCGGAATGCGGGTCAAAGAGTTCACCCTGGCCCGCCAAACCTTCGTCGTTACCTTGGTAGTGAGGAACCCCAATGACCGCCCGTTGCCAATCACGGCCATGTCCTACCGGATCCAGATCGAAGGGAGCGAAGCGGCCCAGGGGGCGAGTGTGCTCGACCGTCAGGCTCCGGCCTTTCCGTTATTCAGGCCGGGTGGACCCAAACCAACTCCTGTCGCGGACAGTCACGCGATGAG
Source organism: Chromatiaceae bacterium (assembly GCA_044228795.1). Classification (GTDB taxonomy): domain Bacteria; phylum Pseudomonadota; class Gammaproteobacteria; order Chromatiales; family Chromatiaceae; genus M0108. Next base: position 2,241 of record JBGAUE010000075.1, read on the forward strand.
CATCTCGGCGGGGGGCGCAACCTGGATGATGTATGGCGCTGGCCGCCACATCGGTGACCAGGGCCAAGGAAAAATAACGGTCGCCGGTTCAAAAGACCAGCCAGGCCTGCAGATAGAGGGTGTCGTTGTCGGATGCCCCGCTCGTCGTCCCATCGAAGCGGCTGTACGCGACGTACTGCAGCGAAAGCTTAGGGTTGAACCATGTCCACAAGGACGGCCCCCCTTGTTTGTTGTAGGGCAGCCAATCGAGTTGGAGGGTCACCCAACTGCTGTTGGGGGAGCCGGTATCGGTCCCGTAGTAGGCAGGGTCCGCTTCGCCGCGAAGATCCGAATAGCCCGCCGTAAGACCCCACGTCTTGTCGTAAAGGTAGCTGACGTTGCCGTTGAAGGTACTGAGGTTGTTGGACTTGTTGGTTGCTGCCCCTAGAAACTGACTGGCGCCCAGCTCCTGTTGCTCGTGGATCCAGGATAGCCGTATGGCGGTATCGTCCCGCGCGCCGGAGTACTGATATTGCAGGTCAATACCGACGTCACCGAAGCGGTCGGTTCCGGCGGAGCGATCATTCCCGGGATAGGTGTTCGCGACCACACCAAAGGTCCTCCGGCTAGGTAATGCGGCCCCCAGCCATGCTGGAGCGCGAGCCGCCAGTAGGGTGCCATGCCATCGATCTTAGCGCTGACATCCACGAGAGAGACCCCAAGTGTCCGCAATGCGCTGTCTCCCAGCGAGCCATAACCGGCTAGCTCCAGATACACCAGGTCGTCCCAGAGGGTGTAAGCGCCAAGACTGCCGACCTGCCCCCCAAGACTCTGAATCAACGTGGAAGCGGCTGGCGTCGCGGCTAAGCCGGAGGAGGAGAACGGATAGCTCCAGGCCGGTGTGGTGTTCCAGAGATCCTGCACCGTAGGATTGTTGTTGGCATCGATCTCATAGACCAGGGACTTGTCGTTGACGGTTGTGCTTCCGGCGAGGCGTAGATCAGTATTGTCCCAGGAGAATACCTTGCCAACCCCGTCGTACGTCGTCTGTACGAACGCCCCGGCGTTGCCGGCGATCCGTCCCCCGAAGAAGAGGCTTGTCTGCGTGAAGGCGAAGTTGTTGTTAGCGTTAAAGCCCTCGGGGGGCTCCTATAGGTTCGACGAGGTGTGCGTGAAGGAGGGTTCGGTCATAAAGGCGAGCTTTTTGTACCACGGAACGTCGACCGCGCTCTCCGTGTACCCCGTCAGCTTGAACTCGCGCCCGAACCAATTGAGCTGGGGATAAGCCGTATGACAGGTCGTACACCCGACCCCCATCTGGCGCGCATACGCTGGAATGGCGCTGGCCGGCCTGGCGACCAAGAACAGCGAGGCAAAGGTCGCGAACACGACCAAACAACCGCCGATTGTGGGCCAGGCACACCGGCCAGGGCTTTGACTGCGAAAATCGAACACGTTGTTACTCCTCCGCCTTTGTTACCGATGTCATCGAAGGGATGCCCAGGCGACAAGGCTGCCGCCCGATCCCTACATGAGCCAAGGTCACACCGCGGGCCGCCGTGGTGAGCTCCGCAACACCTGCGCCTGCCGCTCCTGCCCCAGCGTCCGCGGTGAACGGCTCTGGGCAAACCATGCGTCTGTGCGACCAGCATTGGCCCACTGGATTTCCTACACCCAATCACGCAACGGGACCAGCCCCTATGGTCAGGAAAGTGTAAATGACTCCCGGTTGCCTGGTGTCAGGGGGCAAGTCCCAAGGGATTGACGTGGTGGGATAAATTTGTCCCCAGTTGGCGGTCTAACGAATCCACGGCGACGAGACGGGGTGAACAGCGTGCATGACATGAAGCCAACCTCGTTCGGCGCGTCCAAGGGCACCTAGGTTACCCCTGCGGGGTTGGCCGCGTTGGCGACGCTCCTGATCGGATCTATACCCGCCCGCGAGGGGATTACCGGACCGTCCTCAGGACGCCGTCGCAGCTTGAAATTAATTTGGCCTGCCGTCTGTACGCTCGCGCACAGAACATAACGGCCTACTGGCCCCAGGTGTCAGGATAAAAGTCGCCTCCGTGTTCGGTGTCGTACAGACGGTTGCCATTTCTTGTGTAAACTTGCAGCCAAGGAAATGGCCAAGCCGCCAGACCCGAGAGATTGGACTCAATCTCAACCTTCGGTGGTGGCTACTCCGTAACCGGAAGCGTAATAACCATATGAATGTTTTAGAGATTAATTATGAAAAGTGCCAATCAGGATATCATCCGCCCTGGATACGAAACCCAGCCCAACCCGGATTTCCCCCATGCCCTCAGCGACTGGTCCCGTGAAAAAGCCGAGGAATTGGCCCGCACGGATGGTTTGACTCTGACTGAAGGGCACTGGCAGGTGGTGTGTGCCTTGCAAGCCTTCTATGCGCATCATGATGAGCCCGCCGTGAAAGTTCGCGAACTGCATGACGCGCTCGATGAGGAATTTCATTCCGAAGGCGGCATCAAGTATCTCTACACACTGTTCCCAAAGGGGCCCGTGGCCCAAGGCTGCCTGCTCGCTGGCCTGCAACCGCCAGCAGGGGCGCAGGATAAGGGCTTCGGCAGCGCGGTCTAGGTTTTCAGGACCCTGCGAAAGGCTGCTTCGAGGTCTGGTGGGAGGCTACGCCAGTCCGACCGCTTCTGTAGAAATATTCAACAAGCAGTTTCGGCACATTCTGCGCCGCGAGGGTGGCTTGACAACTCTGTCATGGGGAACCTCGCCAACCCAGCGTTGAGGAGGCCAAAAATGAGCGCTTTGACGCAAGATTACCTGATGGATCAAGGGTGTCCGTGGTTTTCGGTGATTGTGAGGGCGACCCCGTGGATGTTGCTGGAGGTCGTGGGCAGTCCGCCCAATACCCAGGAGCAATCATGACCTCTCGGCATTATCTGGATACTGGCCAACGCACCTGCCATGGCGACGATGGGCGTGAGGTTTTATGCGAAGGTTCCGGTCAGGACGCCTCATTTGCCGTTGGCACATCCTGGCCGGAACCGCGATTCGAGGTGAGCGACGTTATGGTCATGGATCGGCTGACCGGCTTGATGTGGTGTCGCAGTGCCAATCTCGCCGAATTTCCACTCACCTGGCAGGAAGCCCTCGATTTCGTCGCGACCATGAATCGCGAGCAGCATTTCGGTTGGCGCGATTGACGCCTGCCCAATCGCTGCGAATTGCGCAGCTTGCTCAGTCTGCAAACCCGACTGCCCGCCCTGCCCGAGCGGCACCCCTTCATCAATGTGTTCAACGGCTGGTACTGGACCGCAACGACAGCCACCATCAGCCCGGCGCATGCCTGGAACGTGGCGCTCGATGGCGGGCGCATGTTTTACGGAGGCAAAGATCAATCCTTCATGGTCTGGCCGGTACGCGGCGAAGGTCTGGGTGTTATCCCACGCACCGGTCAATGCCGGTGCTACGACGCCGCCGGCAAAGTCATTGCCTGCAGCGGCTCCGGTCAGGATGGCGAATGGCGTTATGGCGCCGCCTGGCCTAAACCTCGCTTCGAGATTCTTCGCGATGGCGTACTGGATCGACTTACCCGTCTGCTCTGGCGCCGAAGCGCCAACCTCACCGCACAACCAGGGGTCTGGCGCGTGGCCCTGGCGGCAGTGGCCGAGCTCAACCAGGAAGGTGCCGCCATTTGCTGGCGGCTGCCCACGATCAATGAACTGGAGGTGTTGGTCGATTGCGCCTCGCACAGCCCAGCCCTTCCCTCCGGGCATCCTTTCACAGAGGTATCGGAGTGTCGCCGTGCTCAGGATGCGAAACGGGACATCCCAGTCCCCCTTTCGCCTTGCGCTCGGCGACAACCA
>JBGAUE010000076.1:0-5820 GCA_044228795.1 Chromatiaceae bacterium
CCGCACGCAGGTGGGCCAGATAGGCCCGCTTACGATCCTCCCATGGTGGCTTATGACCGGCGGCATCTGGTACCCCGTCGGTACAGAACTCCACCAGGGCCAACACGCGATCGCCAAAGGCGGCGCGGATGGGTTCGTGCCAGGCCGGCCCCCCATCCTCCAACACGTCATGGAGCAGGGCGGCGAGGATCTGCTCCTCAGTGCCGCCATAGCGCTGCACCAGGGTCGCCACCGCCACTGGATGGGTGATGTAGGGCAACGGCAGGCCTAGAGCATTCTCGGTGCCTTTGCGGATTTGGCTCCGATGGGCCTCGGCGGCCATGGCCAGAGCGGCGTTAAAATTAGGCAAGGGGTTTTCCATGGAGAACCTCGGTCGGGCGGTCAGGCTTACAGTAGATAGGTGAAACGGTGTTCCATTGGTCACGGAGTGCCTAAACCTCCTCAAGATTGAGTTGGCAAGGGGTCTCATTTTCTTGTCCGGGCAGCAGCACGCCGGTCAGCAACGGCCTGAGCGGCATGGCGGGCAGCCGTTCGATTATAGGCAGGGTGCTAGGACTTAATCCCCTGAAAATCGGGTCTAACCTGGGACTATACCCAGATTTCCGATTTCGGCTTTACAGACGAACAATCTCGAAATTCTCGGTCAGCAGGGTGCGCAACTGCTAGGCATGATCGCCAAGGTTTTCGAATAATCGCCAGCAGGCATTTTTCTGCTCGGCAAAGATTGCGAAATAGTAGTCGTACCTTACCCTTAAGCAACATCCAGAACCGTTCGATGAGATTTAAACTGGGTGAATAGGGGGCAGGAATTTCAGCTTGATCCGGGAGTGGTCCAAACATTTTGTGATGGCGCGGGCGTGCTAGTGGCGCGCGTTATCGCAGATGATGGTGATCCGCGGGGCGTTCTTTCTTGACTTGAGTTAGCCGCAATGCCGGTCCAGCCTACCGCCTTGCCGCGACTCGTGGTGGCAGACGGACGCCGGCAGGGTTACACCATTGCCACCGTAGGCGTCCAGCCCGCAAGCCCCAAGGCCGCCGCCATGGTGTTGTCATGGATAGCCAAAACCGGCCGGATACCCCCGTTGGCATCCCGCTGATAGCCACCCGCCAGATCCCAGGCCACCGGCACGCCCATGGCCATAGCGGTCTGGAAGACTAACTCATCCCGCCGTGCCAGTTGCGCCGTGGTCATCCAACCGCCGAGCGGGTCATCCCGATGCGGGTCGGCGCCGGCTTGATAGATGAGCACATCGCAAGGAGCGTAAAGCTGGCGCATCCTGAGCGGCAGGGATCGCAGAAACCCCTCGGCGTCATGGTCAACCTGGCCGGCTGAGTAGTGGGTGACCCCCGCCTCCAGGTGCCAATGACCGATGATCTGAGCCGTCCCATTGCCATAGTGTTGGCCGCAATCCAGGATGCCGACCCGCCGGGCCGCGCCCGTCCTCAGCACCTCCAGGGCCGCGACCATCAGGCCATTAAAGGTGTAGAAGCCCCCGCCAAAGTCATAGCCGGCATGATGGAACCCCGACACCGGCGCAAGGCACAGTTGCCGGTCCTAACCGCCTCCCAGGTCGCCGCCACCATGGCGCCACTGGTATAGCGCAGGGACTCGGCCACTGCTGGCGACCGATTACCAAAACCATTGGCGCGCCGGCCGGCCAGCACCGCATCGACGTAGGCCGGGTCATGCTCCCGATAGAGTTGCTCGGGGGTCACCGGGTCAGGGGCGACCAGGTCCATGGCAAAACCCTGCTGCTGCCACGACGCTACCACTAGCCCTGGTTAGGCGGCACTCGGTGAATAGGACTGGGCATCGGCCACTATGGACGGGCAAAAAAACACTTTCATGACCATAACTCCCCATACTGATTGTTCCCGGCAGGTCGCCGGGGGGTGCCACCCCCTCGGACGGTGGCTGCCGTCCCTGGGACCGCGTCAAGGCGGGTAATCGCGGCGTTACAGCCAACCTGGCTCTAGCAGGAATGATAGCCTAGTATTGACAGTCACACTGTATGGTGTATATTAAAGCCATGAATGAGCACTACGACATCAACGCGCTTAGCAAGCTGACCGCGACCTCGGTCCGGACGCTTCGCTATTGGGTGGCTGAAGGCGTCTTACCGCCCCCCGCCGGGCGGGGCCCGGCGGCGGCCTATGGACCCGGTCATCGTGACCGTATCACCCTGATCCGGCGGTTACAGGACGCCCATCTGCCTCTGGCCGCCATCCGGACGCAACTGGAGGCCATGGACGACCCAGGCATCGCGGCGGCCCTGGCCGAGCCGTCAGCCGTGGCAGAGCCGCAGCCCGCTTCCGCCTATGACTATGTCCGCCAGGTCCTGGCCAAGACCGCCAAGCAACCCGAACCGCCGGCCAGTTCGGGCGACCCGGTGGCCCCGACCGCCCGCTATAAGGCCCGCAGTACCTGGGAACGCATCCAGCTGCATCCGGATATCGAGCTGCAGGTGCGCCGCCCGCTGGCGCGTGCTGACCAACGCCGGCTCGATGCGCTGCTCGAGGAGGCCCAGCGCCTCTTCTCGGGCGCTAGCTGACCTCAATCACCGGCAGCGGTCGCGAGCCGCCCACCCCATAACAACCACCCAGCAGCAGGAGCCGAACATGTCCACCACCGATCCCCGCCGGTCCTCCGTCGCCGAGGCCGCCGCCACTCCCCCTGTTGAGGAGGGGCTGACCCTGCATCTGGATAGCGATCGCCGCCTCATCCGCGCCGCCGGCCTCAGCCGGCGTTACCTGCAGATCAGCCTGCGCGCCCCGCACGCCACCCAGGAGCGCGCCCCGGTCGATCTGGCCCTGGTCCTCGATCGCTCCGGTTCCATGGGCGGTAACAAGTGGCCCCAGGCGCGGGCGGCCGCCCTGCAGGCCCTGGAGCGGCTCAATGCCCAGGACCGGGTGGCCCTGGTGGTATTTGATGACCAGGTCGACACCCTGCTGCCGCTCGCGCCGGTCCTGCCCATGACCCGCCAGATGGCGCAGCAGGCGCTGGCGGGGATCGCACCGCGCGGTAATACCGACCTGGCCGGGGGCTGGCTCACCGGCTGCGGGCTCATCGGCCGGGGGGATAACGCCACACGACTGCGTCGCTGCTTCCTGCTCACCGACGGCGAAGCCAATGTCGGCATCACCGCCCCGGCGGAACTGAGCCAGCACGCCAGCACCCTGCGGCAGTTGGGCGTGATCACCAGCACCTTCGGTTTGGGTGACCACTACCACGAGGAACTCCTGGGCCTGCTGGCGGATGCCGGCGGGGGCGCCTTCCACGACATTGCCCAGGCCGCCAGCATCCCGGCCATCATCGGCCGCGAGTTGGGCGATGCCCTGGCCGTCGTCTGTGCCGACACCCAGGTGCGGTTGAGCTGGCAGGCCCCCCTGCAGGTGGCGGTGCTGGGTCCCTGGCGCAGCGACGAGGCGGGTCAGGCCCTAACCCTCTATCTGGGCGACCTGGTCAGTGAGCAGGTCCTGGATCTACTGGTGGCGATCGACTTCCCGCCCGGCACCCTCAACAGCGATTGCGCGCTGCAGGTGGCGGTCAGCGATGGCGCGCGCCCTCTGGCGGGGGCCAGCTACCGTTGGACCTGGGTCGATAGCCAGACCCGGCGGTCCCAGCCCCGTCAGGCGGAAGTGGTGCGGCGCGTCGGCGATTACTGGGCGCAACAGGCCCGCCAGAATGCCACCATGCTTAATCGGGAGGACGACCTGAAGGGTGCCCGCGCCACCTTACGCGCCGCCGCCGCCCGGATTCAGGCCTATGGCGGTGATGACCCGGCCCTCATCAATCAGGCGGCCCTGTTACGGGCGGAGGTGGAGACCTTTCGCGACAAGCTCGACCCCCGCGCACTCAAGGAGCGCTTCTATGCCAGTAGCAACGCCCTCCGCGGTCGCCAGGCGGACGGGACGCGCTCCAAAGGCGCCTAACACCGGTCGAACCACCCCGAGGCATCAGCCATGTACCATCCTCAACCCCGCAGCAACGGCCAGCCGGTCACGATCAGCAACCCCAGCCAGCCCACCCCGCCGGCCACCTGGGAGGACTGGCAAGCGGTGGCGACCTGGGTCCCGGCGGGGGCGGTCCCGGCGACCCTCAACGACCTGCCGGTCGCGGCCCAGCGGGCGCGGCGCGGGGCGATCGACTGGACAGGCTATGCCCAGGGCCGGGATTCCGAGGACCCGCCATTCCAGGTGCCGTCCGGCTTCAAGGCGGCGGCCGGAGCGGTGGTGGTGGAACCCCACGGGCGGGTCTGGGTGGTCCATCCCACCAACGGCTTTGCCGGCTACAAAGCCACCTTTCCCAAGGGCACGGTCTCCCCAGGTGCCAATCTCCGGGAGACGGCGGTCAGAGAGGTTTTCGAGGAAACCGGCTTGCTGGTCGAACCCTTTGCCTTTCTCGCCGATTCGCAGCGATCCCTGTCCTATACCCGCTATTACCTGGCCCGGCGGAAAGCGGGTTCTCCGGCCGAGATGGGCTGGGAAAGTCAGGCGGTCTCGCTGGTGCCCCTCACCCAACTGCCGGCCTTCCTGAACCGGTCCATCGATCGGGTCATTGCCCAACGACTGCTCGCGATCGAGGGCCAGTGGGGCGAGTGGTTCGGGGGTACGGGGGTACGCCTTGACGGGCACAAGGTGGCGACCCGTTATTCCTGGCAACGGCAACCCCTGCCCCCGCAGCAGCAGACCCTGCGGGTCGCTATACGCTTGACGGCGCAACAGGCCGACCGCGTGCGTCAGGGTTTTATTCCGGTGGAGCAGGAGCAGCACTGGTTTGCCTATTTCGAGGATGGCATCCTCTATCAGCACCGCAGTTGGACGGGGAACCTGATTACGTCACCCCCTTCATTCCCGACGGCGCGGGCTTGCGGGCCACCCACACGCGGGTCAACCGCGATCCCAGGCAAAATGCAGAAACTGATGAGGGCGCCATGCGGCGTGCCGTAGAGCAGCTCGTTCTCAGTCTTGCCGAGGCGCCGCCCAACGAGGCGCTGACCGACCATTTCGCCGCCTGCCTGGCGAGGACGTTGGTGCCGAATTACCTGGGTGCGCCGGCCACGGTGGTGCGCGAGGTCGGGGGCTTTCTGGATAAAGTGGTGGGGAATTGGCTCACCGTGCACTTGGGCGCGGACGGCCCCGGCATCTCTCATCAGGAGGTGCAGCTGGCCATGCAGCAACAGATCAGGATCTTTGCCGGGCTGGACCCGGACTATACCGTCATCGGCACCTGGAACTCGGCCGTGGAACTCGGCGCGGCGGTGGTGCGTTATTTCGAACTGGACGCGGCTTACTGTGCCGGGGAAAGCCTGCCCTTCATCTTGCAGGAGGGCCTGGCGGCCTTGTCCCTGGCCTGCACCGCGCTGCTAAAAGCCGGGGTCGCTCAGGACTTGGATTTGGACCAGGAGATACTGCCGAGGCTGCAAGCCCTGGCTCAATTCGCCAGCACCGTGCTGATGGGCACTCAGGGGGTGTTCTACCCCGGTAAGACCCTGCAGGATTTTTCGCGTATTTCACCCAACACCTCGCCATAACAGGAGCACCCCATGTGGATTTCACACCAAGACACCTTCCTCGCCCTCTGCCGGGACCCCGGCCACCCCAGCGACCTGTGCGTCCGCGCCCGGCGGGAGCGGGATATCCTGGCGCTGTTTCCCGCCGCCCGGGTAGCGCATACCCCGGGCAACGACTACCAGTACCGGGCCTATGTGCCGGATCAGGAGGCTGCCCAGGTCATCGCCGCCCAGGTGCTGGCCATCAACTATCGGCGCTTCAAGCCCCAGGTAAAAGATAGCGCCCTCCATGCCGCTTACCTGTCGG
>JBGAUE010000077.1:0-5574 GCA_044228795.1 Chromatiaceae bacterium
GCCAAGTACTCCAAAACCTCTCGGGCACGGAACAAAGGGTAGCTTCTTTTCGGCAAATAATCACACGGGACGGGACAGCTATCTTCAAAAAGCCCGTTGACCGCCCGATTGAAGGTGTCATCAAGGCGGACGATGAAGCCAGCCTGCGTCTCGAAATTGAAGAATACGTACTGACCAACGAGGTCGAGAAGCGCCTCGAAAAGTTCCTGGACGCCTACAACAACTACGAAGGCGCCAACGGTGTCTGGGTTTCCGGCTTCTTCGGCTCCGGCAAATCCCACTTGCTGAAGATGCTGGCCCTGTTGCTGGAAAACCGGCACATCGATGAGGTCTCAACCCTTGACCTCTTCCTGCCCAAGTGCGGTGAAAACGAAATCCTGCGCGGTGATCTGAAACGGGCGGTTGCCATCCCCTCCAAAAGCATCCTCTTCAACATCGACCAGAAAGCGGATGTCATCAGCAAGACCCAGATCGACGCGCTGCTCGCCGTCTTCGTCAAGGTCTTCGACGAAATGTGCGGTTACTACGGCAAACAGGGCTACATCGCTCAGTTCGAGCGTGATCTGGACCGAGATGGACTCCTGGAGTCCTATAGACGGGAGTTTGAAGCCGTTGCCGGCAAACCCTGGGACTGGGGACGCAGTCGTCCAACGCGGGTGGCTGATCAGGCTGACAAGGCCTTTAACCAGGTAACCGGGCAGAGCCAGAAAGATGTGCTCGACAAATACCGGCAGGATTATCGTCTTTCCATCGAAGACTTTGCCGACCAGGTCCAAGCCTACATAGCACAACAAGAGGGCAAGGAAAGCTCCGCGGGGTTCCGCCTCAACTTCTTCGTCGATGAAGTCGGGCAGTACATCGCCGAAAACATCAAGCTGATGACCAACCTCCAGACCATCGCCGAAAGCCTGGCGACCAAGTGCCGGGGCCGCGCCTGGATCATGGTCACCGCCCAGGAGGACATGGGGACCCTTGTCGGCGAGATAGGCAAGCAGCAGAGCCATGACTTCTCCAAGATCCAGGCCCGGTTCGCCAACCGCATGAAGCTGACCAGTGCCGACGTGGCCGAGGTCATCCAGAAGCGCCTGCTCATGAAGACCGAAGCGGGCGTCAGCCTGCTCTCGGCTATCTATCACACCCAGTCCAACAACTTTAAGACCCTGTTCGACTTCGCCGACGGTTCCCAAACCTACCGCAACTTCAAGGACCGGGATCACTTCATTCACGGCTACCCCTTCATCCCCTACCAGTTCGCCCTGTTTCAATCCTCCATCCAGAACTTGTCGCTTCATACCGCCTTCGAGGGCAAGCACAGCTCAGTGGGCGAACGCTCCATGCTGGGGGTCTTCCAGCAGGTCGCGATCCAGATCGGGGGCCATGAAATTGGCCAGTTGGCCACCTTCGACCTCATGTACGAAGGCATCCGCTCCGCCCTGAAGGCCAACATCCAGCAGGCCATCATTCAGGCCGAGACACACCTCGACGCCCCCTTTGCTATCCGGCTGCTGAAGGCCCTCTTATTGGTCAAATACGTCAAGGCCTTCAAGCCGACGGTCCGCAACCTCTGCGTCCTGATGCTGGACGGCTTCAACCAGGACCTGCCGGCACTAAAACAGCGTATCGAAGAGGCTCTCAGCCTGCTGGAACAGCAGACCTATGTGCAGCGCAATGGCGAACTCTACGAATACCTCACGAACGAAGAGAAGGATGTCGAGGAGGAGATCAAAAATACCGAGGTTGAGTCGTCAGATGTGGCCGACGAGCTTGAAAAGATCATTTTTGATCACGTCATCAAGCAGCGGAAGATCCGCTACGAAGCCAATGATCTGAAAACGGGAGGCCAGGACTACACCTTCTCCAGAAAACTCGATGACCGCCTGCACGGGCGGGGGTACGAGCTGGCTATCCATGTCATCAGCCCCTTCCACGAGCATGCCGACAACGAGCAGATGCTGATAACCAGCTCCACCTATAACAAGGATGAGCTCTTCGTGGTCCTGCCAGCCGATGTGCGTCTCATGCGGGACATCCTCATGTACAAGCGGACCGAGAAATACATCCGCCAGAACATCTCGACGTCACAGCAGGAGGCGATCAAGCGCATCGTCAACGACAAGGGTTCTCAAAACCAGGACCGCTATACCGAACTCCAACGCCGGGTTCAGGAGCTGATCGGCAAAGCCAAGTTACTGGTAGGCGGAACTGAACTCGACATTGGTACCAGCGATGCCCAGACCCGGGTGATGCGGGGGTTCCATGAACTCATTGCCTGGGCCTATCCCAACCTCCGCATGCTGCGGGGCGTCAACTATACCGAGGAGATGATCAAATCCATCCTCAGTAACAAGCATGGCACCCTGCTTGGGAACGATGCGACGGCCATGGCCGAGTCGGAGCTTGAGCTTCTCGCCTTCATCCAGGGCAACCACCGGGGTGGCGTGCGCACCACGCTGAAAGGCCTGCTGGAGCAATTTGAACGCAAACCCTACGGCTGGTACTACGCCGCCGTGCTGTGCACCCTGGCAAATCTGTGCGCCCGTGGCAAGGTAGAGGTCCGCACGAATGGCAACCTGCTGGAAGATGACGAGCTGGAACGGGCGCTGCGCAACACCCATAGCCATGGCCAGGTGGTGCTGGACCCCCAGGTCGAATTCACGGCCTCCCAGGTCCGTGCCCTCAAGCAATTCTTCGAGGACTTTTTCGACGAGCCACCCGCGGCCAGCGAGGCCAAGGCCCTCGGCAAGGAAACCAGCACCGCGTTCCAGGGGATCAACCAGCAGCTCACCACGCTGGCGGGGCAGGCATCCCAGTACCCCTTCCTGAAAGCACTCAAGCCGGTGCTTGAGAAACTCAAGGAAGTGACCGGCAAGCCCTATGCCTGGTACCTGAGCGAACTTCCCCGCCAGGAAGATACGCTGCACGACATGAAGGAAGGCGTCATCGACCCCATTCGCAAGTTCATGAAGGGGTCCCAGAAAGGCATCTACGATGATGCTCGCACCTTTGTCCATGCCCAGAAATCCAACTTCGCCTACATTGAAGGTGAGGAACCCGCCCAGCTGGCCGCCAGCCTGGACCATCCGGAATGCTTCAAGGGCAACCGCATGCAGCAGATGAAGGCCCTGTTGGATAGGGTGCGGGGACGGGTCGAGGCCAAGCTCACACAGATCCGCACCGAGGCCATCGGCACCATCCGCAACATGCAGTCACGCATGCAGGGCATGGATGAATACCGGGGATTGCCTGACGTGCGGCAGGCTGAACTCAACAAGCCCTGCGAAGAGCTGATCAGCCGCTTCAACCAGGAGATGCTGATCGCCGTCATCAATGACCAGCTGAGGTATTTTGAAGACCAGGGTTACCAGAAGCTGCTGGACAGAATGGTCGCGATGGCGACACCCAAGACCCCTAGCGATGACGGAACGGGCCATCCAGGGGCTCATGGTTCCTTTGAGGTTTCTGAACCCAAGTTCGAGTATGTGCCGACCCGCAAGATCAAAGTAAATTTTGACAAGGCCTGGCTGGCTGATGGCTCCGATGTGGATCGCTACCTGGAATCCCTTCGTAAGGCCTTGCTGGCAGAGATCGGCAAAGGCAAACGGATTCAAATCTGATGGAAACCGCAAAACTCAAAAAATTCGCCCAGTCTGCCCGGCGCAGCCTGCTGGATCAGGTCTCCGCCAAGCTGAAACTGGTGCTGGCCGAACACAGCGCCGCCCGGCGCGAAGGTGCCGAGGCCGTCAAGAAGCTCGAAAGGGCGATCAAGAACCACGGCAAGGACCAGGTCATCGAGCGGGTGGCCTACATCTGGTTCAACCGCTTCTGTGCCCTGCGCTTCATGGACGTGAACCGCTACACCCGCATCGGCGTCGTGTCACCCACCGAGGGACAGTTCCAGCCCGAGATCCTGGCCGAGGCCAAGATGGGCCACCTCGACGAGGAGCGCATCCATCCCCGCGCCCGCGACCAGGTCCGCGCCCTGCTCGACGGCGCCGCCCCCAGCCGCGATCCCCAGCAGGAAGCCTACCGCCTGCTGCTGGTGGCCGAATGCAATAGCTTCCACCGGGTCATGCCCTTCCTGTTCGAGCGCATCGCCGACTACAGCGAGCTACTGATGCCGGACGACCTGCTCTCGGCCAACTCCATTCTCGCCGATATCCGCGCGGCCTTGACGCCCGAGACCTGCCGGGACGTCGAAATCCTCGGCTGGCTGTATCAGTTTTATATCGCCGAGAAAAAAGACGAGGTCATGGCCCGCAAGAGCGCCGTGCCCACCGCGGACATCCCCGCCGTCACCCAGCTCTTCACCCCGCACTGGATCGTCCGCTACCTCGTCGAAAACTCCCTCGGGCGTCTTTGGCTGCTGAACCGCCCCGGTTCCAAGCTTCGCCAGCACATGCCCTATTACATCGAGTGCGAAGCGGAAACCGACTTCCTCAAAATCAGTACGCCCGAGGAGATCCGCTTAATCGATAATGCCTGCGGCAGCGGGCACATGCTCACTTACGCCTTCGATCTGCTCTACCTCATTTACGAGGAGGAAGGTTACCCGCCCACGGCGATTCCTGGCCTCATCCTCCGGCACAATCTCTACGGCCTGGATATCTGCCCCCGCGCCGCCCAACTCGCCGGGCTGGCCCTGGTCCTCAAGGCCCGCGCCAAGTCCCGGCGCTTCTTCCAGCCCGAACACCTGGTCCGGCCCCACATCATCGAGCTGCGCGACGTGCGCTTCGCGGAAAACGAGCTGCGCGATTACAGCCAGGCCCTCGGGCTGGGCGACCTCTTCCATCAGCCCATGCTCCGGCTGCTCCACCAGTTCGAGGAAGCGAAGACCTTCGGCTCCCTCATCCAGCCGTGCCTCGACGAACAGGCCATCGCCAACGCCCGCCGCGCCATTGAGACTAAGGACGTCGAGGGCCAGCTCTTCCTGCGCGAGACGCACCTCAAAGTCCTGCGCGTGCTTGAACAAGCCGAGGTGCTCACCCAGCGGTATCAAGTCGTCGTGGCCAATCCGCCGTATATGGGGAGCGGCGGAATGAACAATCGGCTAAAGATTTTTGTGTCGGATCACTTTCCCGATGCAAAGAGCGACTTGTTCTCCTGTTTCGTCGAACGAAGCTACACCTTCACATTAGCTAAAGGATATAGCTCAATGGTTACGATGCAGAGTTGGATGTTCTTGTCATCTTACCTGGAAATGCGTGAGCGATTGCTTCGGAACACAACCATTGTGACTATGGCTCACTTAGGCCCCGGAGGATTTGACCATGCTTCGGCAATGGTCGTGCAAACAACCGCCTTTGTCCTCAAGAATACGGCTCCAGCAAAGGGGCATAAACCAGTAATCTTCCGTTTAATGGAAATAGGCGAGGAGGTGAAGCGCTCCGCACTAATCAAAAGGGAAAATCGTTACGCGGTGATTGCACAGGATGAATTCGTAAAGATTCCCAGCAGCCCAATAGCCTATTTCGCGAGCCCACGGGTTATTACGTCCTTTATAAGTCGTTCACACAAAATAACTATAACCTTGTCTAAATCCAGGGATTTGTTGTAAATTGGCCTCATGATCTGTTT
>JBGAUE010000078.1:0-5054 GCA_044228795.1 Chromatiaceae bacterium
AATCTTCACCTCAAGGGGCGCGAGGACTCCGTCGCCGCTGCGCCGCATTTCCAGCGGAGCAGCAGGGGCATGGCGTGGGGACAACCCATGGCCTTCAACGCCGCGCCTCGCTACACCCGACCGCGCCGGGGGTGAAGAGCCAACTCACTGAATAAACAATTCCACCCCGACCGGTGGTCGGGGTGGAAAGTGCCTCACAGGGTCGCATTGGCCTCACAGGGTCGCATTGACTGGGGTTAACGACCGCCACGGAATCGCCTTCCTTGCGGAGGTAGGCCTCGGGGGTAGGGGTTTGCCTTGCCGCTACTGCAACGTTCCATCGGTGCATCCAGGATTGCATTGAGGGAAGCCACATAGGCGTCATAAGCCTCGGTTCCCACCTCGGGACGGATGCTAAAGTCACCCACATAATCCGTGCTCGCACCAACGTAAGACTCGCCCGTGGCCAATTCGATGTTGTGCGCGAAGGCCCTCAGATGGTTGCCAGAGCCGCACAGCAGGTTGTCGTAAACCCCCTGGATATCCGCGTAACCCTCCGCGTTGGCGATTGCCTCGGCCAGGTTAATCATGTCGACCTCCTCGATCAGGCCACCGACCAAGAGGGCGCCCAAACCTGAGACCTCACCGTCCGCCACCAGCCTCACATAGAGGGCGGTGAGGTCGTCGTTATTGAACTTGCAGGCCGCATCTCGGCAGCTCTCTGGGTAGGTTCCCTGTCCCCCCTCGACGGCCGAATCTGGGATGCCGTAGTTGTCGAGCAGCAGCTTCACCGCATTCATATGCCGCTGCTCCGAGTAGGCGATGTTGTCGCATACGGTGAGGGTCAGGCCCTGAGCCAAATGGAAGTCGTAGAGCGTGGCGTAGACATCCCGCGCCAGTTTCTCCTCCTCGCGCATGAACTTCATGTCATCCACGACCAGTTCCCAGTCAGCAGCCGTTGCCGCGCCGACGGCGAGGATCGCCAGGGCCCCGCCGATCACACCCAGTTTTTTAAACATCTGATTTACCTCGTCATCGTGGTACCCGCAATCTTTGGCGACGGGGGGTGCCGGCCCGACGCACCGCCGATTTCAGCGCCCCTCCCGCCTATTGATATATAGCGCGGACCACACCCTCTGCCCATCAGGTAGATAACCTATTGACCCTCAATGGAGCGGCTAGGGCTGGACGAGACCCTCGCGGATAGCAAACCGGGCCAGCTCTACCCGGTCGTGAATGTCGAGCTTTTGCATCAGGTGGGTGCAGTGTTGCTCCACGGTTTTGACGCTCAGGTCGGTGATGCGGGCGATCTCCTTTTTTGCCAGTCCCTTGGCCAAATAGGAGAGAACCTCCAGCTCCCGCGGCGTCAGAAGCTGGGCGCGCGTGCGTAGGTTTGCCGCCAGGCGCGGCCCATCGGCGGTAATCTCCAGGCGGTTACGTACCTCCGGGCAGAAGCAGGTGCCCCCTTTCAGGACCTTGCGGATGCAGGTGAGCAGACCATCCGGCGTCCCGCCCTTGGTGGTATAACCCCGTGCCCGTGCCTGGAGCGCTTGGACGATATAGCCGTCCTGAACATATCCGCTCAGAAAGAACACACGCGTGCCTGGTAACTCGGTGCCGATCCGTTGCGCTGCATCAAAGGCTGAAAGACCGGGCATATCGATGTCCAGCACCACCAGGTCGGGCCGCAGGCGAAGCGTCAGTTCGAGCGCCTGACCGGCGTCTTGCGCCAAACCCACCACTTCCAAATCGGGCTCCTGCGCCAGACGCTGGCTCAGCATGTCGCGTACTAGGGTGTGGTCATCAACGATCAGAATGCGTGATCTCAAGGGTGCCATGGTCGCTCGCCAGAGTGTGGATTAGCCGGATGAGCTCGCTCATCAGGAAGGGTCTATCCAAAGTCAACACCTCCGTTGCGGTCTCTTCCGTAAGCTCGCCCTGGCCGGGACCGAGGACCAGGATCGGCACAGCCCCATCGCCGTCGCGCGCCGCCCGCAGACACTCCCCGAGGCTGCATGTGGCCAGGCTGGCATCGAGCAGCACCACATCCGGCGGTAGCTCCGTGACGGCATCCCTGAGTGCTTGGGATGACCCCGCGGTGCGCACCTGATAGCCGTCCGTTTCCAGGGCCGAGACCACCAGCCCTTGGGTATAAGCATCCGCCAGCCCGACCAGCACATGCTTACCGGCCCCGTCCTTGCGTACCTCCATCCCCGCCGGGACCGGCCCCAGCCCTTGCAGTTCGAGGGTGAAACGGGTTCTCTTGCTAGGCTCGGAGTCCACTCGGATCCGCCCCCGATGCTCTTTCACCACAGCGGCAACCACCGCCAGTCCCAGTCCCGTGCCCATACCCCGTGGCTTGGTGGTGAAGAAGGGCTCGAACACCCGCTCCCGCAGCGCATCTGGGATCCCGACGCCGGTGTCCTGCACCCACAGCTGGACCCGGCCGCCCCCTATCTCATCCTTTTCATCGATTACCGGCGCCAGACCAATCCGCAGGCGCCCGCCTTCGGGCATGGCGTCGCAGGAGTTGAGCACCAGGTTCAGCAATACCTGCCGAAGCTGGGAATGGCTTGCCCACACCCAGTAACCCTCTTGCTTGTCAGAAACCTCGATCTCGATGGATATCGTCGCCGGCAGCGTTTCGCGGAACAGTCGGACGGCCTCCGCCACCAGTCCCCCAAGCTCCACCGCCCCCATCTCGGCCCCCGTGCGGCCACTGTAGGTGAGTAATGATCGAATCAGCTCGGTACCCTCCCGGGCAGCCACGCCGATCTTTCCTAGGGCCTCGGCGGCGGGATGATCCTGTGCGAGCCGGTTGAGGGCTATGTCTAAAAATCCCTGAACCACACTCAGGATGTTATTGAAGTCATGCGAAATCCCCGCCGCCAGCCGCCCCAGGGTCTCCATCTGTTGGGCTCGGCGCAACCGCGCCTCCACCTCGCAGCGTTGGGCCATTTCCGCCTCCAAGGCGCGATCCCTTGACTTTAGCCGCTGCAGTAGCAACCCCCAAATCAGAGTGGAGAGCCCGAAGATGGCAAAGGCGAGGGCCAGGGAGGTCAGCTCTCGCTTACCCTCCACATGCAGGCGATCGATGAAGGAACGGTTGAGGTGGGATATGGCGTCGGCCATGAGGGCCTCGAATGTCCTGCCGAGGGTGAGATACTCAGGGCTGTGTAACATAGCATCGGCGGTGGCGCTGTCACGGTTAGCGAGGGCGTCGAAGGCGGCATTCTCCCGCTGCCGCAGCTCCAGGCTAACCCTAGCCAGCGGGGCGAAGTGGGCGAATGCATCATCTGTCCCGCCGAGATCATGTGCCTCCTCCAGTTGAGTCTGAAGCTCCGATTCCCCATTACGATATGAGCTCATACCAGTGTAGTGGCCATCGTGAACCATCAGATGGGCATCAAGTATTAGGTTGAGGTGGTTCGAGAGGATCTGGCTACCCAGTGCATGTGCGCTGGAGTATTCGTCAGTGAGCATCCGACTCACCTGAAAGGTGTTGTAAACATGCCAGTACAGCAACAAAAACATGCCCAGGGTGACCGTGATCACCGCGGCGAATCCCCTCATTGGGAACTGCTGGAGCTTGGTCACAGGGCCCTCCCAATGCCTCCGGTCAAACCCCTATCACAAACCTACCACCGCCCCCTTGGCTAGCTGGCGGGGTTATTGAAAGCCTAGCCCATCTGCGGGTAATCACAACTCCGACGGCCTCAGGACCCTTCGCGGGGCCAGGAAATCACAACTTGGGACCACGCAACCTGCCGCATGGGGTATCCACCCCATACCACACCCCGCCCCGTTTATTAAATTTAAGTTAGCTGAGCAATCTTAAATTAGCTGAGATTTCTGGTCCGCTTCTCCGGATCGTGTGTGTCAGGAGGTGGCGGAAGGGCATCGACCGAGGGAGCGGTCGAGCGAGCGGGGCAGCTGCGGTCAAGCTGGACTGACCGGCAGCGTCATTAGGGGGCAGGCAATGAACATTCTATTTAAAACAAATATGTTAGCGCTAACAGTGGCCTCGACCCTGTTGGGCATGCTCACATTCAGCGGTGATGCTATTGCTGCGAGGAAGGTCTGCGACAATGGCAGTTACCCGCCATGCAACACCGAAGGTGAAAGCGCCACCAACAACCTGTCGGTTCCGACGTTCGTCATCAGGGGCGGCGGCCTCACGAATATCACCTGCGCGACAGACACGAATTGGCCAGCCATAGTGCCGCCCACGGGTACGCCTAAGGACGGGTATCCGGTCAGTCCTCTTGACTATTACTTCGTTCAGGGCGTGAACAAATGGCAGGCGCCGTGTGCCACCTGGGATGCGACTGCGATGAAGGTACCCGTGACGGCTGCCTGGGGCGATAACCTCACGGGCGATGCGAAGCTGAAGGCCGGTAGCCCGATCCGCGTGGAGCTGGTGCTTTCATACGATTCCATCGACACGGTAGACGGCTACGAGGTGGTCAAACTGTTTCCGGATGCGCTCGACCGGGAATCCTCCTACGGGACTCTGGCCATGGCCGATGGTCTTGGGGGCTGGGAGGCAACCCCGAGCCAGTTCGTGCCCTTGGTCTATGACCAGGCAGCCTGGCTCAATATCGTGAACAATACCGGCTTCGAAGTCGATGAGGCGGCCACAGCAGAGATCAACGCGACTGGCAAGGTCGTGTATGGCTACAACCTGCGCGTCCCTACCGCTGGAACGTACCAAATCACCTACACCTTGCCTAATGTCGATATCCAGTCAGCCGATGCGGGCTTCTGCTCGGGCCAGACGTGCACACTTCTCATCACCGTAACCGGTGGTGGTGGCAGTGGCGGTGGGAAAAGGAAGTGACGTAACTCATGACCGAATGGGGGACAGGCTGTGGGTGGATAGGAAATCCCACCCTACGGTGGTTGCACCGAGGGAAAATTGCATCGAAGGAGAGTCCCCGGGAATGGCGCCTGCCGACGGGGAGGGGTAGGAGCAGACACCGTCCCGGGGAACACCGGGCGCGGCTACCCCTCCCCAGCCAGCCGGTCCCGCTTTCTAAACCAGCCGGTTATGCTTATGCGCTCGCGCCGGGCGG
>JBGAUE010000079.1:0-4504 GCA_044228795.1 Chromatiaceae bacterium
CCGCTGGGCGTGCGCGAACTGGCGCGACGCCTTGGCCGTGATGTAAAGGGTGTGCACACCGATACCCAGGCGCTGGTATTGGGGGGCGTGATCGATAAGACGACCGATGGCAAACTGCTGTTTCCGTATGACGCGGTGCGGGTGGAATTCCTGCTGAAAGCGGCCTAGCCCCGTCCGCCCGCGCATCAAGCCTGAGGCTCATGCTCCAGGGCGGCGTCGTGGTCGACCCACCCCGCCTCGTTGTCCCGCTCTCCGTGGCTGGCAGGGTACTACGCCGGCCGTTGTCAGGCACGGGATAAGGAGGCTAACCCTGCATGACCTGGCAACACTGAAATACCTGAACCTGCGGGCCAGCGGCGCGGTGCGCTTCGTCTGCCTCATGGCCCTATTCACCCGCGGCAGCGTCCAGGCCGGCAATCCAGGCGTCAAGAGGCTCTGGACCGCTTCGCGCGAATGGGCCTTGCGGCAGCCGGCCAGGTCACGCGGGAGAACGCGCCAGGACAGCTCCGCCGCAGCGATCCGCCACGTCACGGAGCAATCGGCCGTTCTGAACCGGGCAAGATCCTGTTGGTCGTACCTACTGATCGTGGTGACAGGATCCGGTTCATCAGGAGCAGAAAGCCACATCAACCGAGCGTAACCACTATGAGTTGTAAGACACAGGCACTTGAAGACGCGGACGGGGAGATGCTCCCGGAATACGATTTTTCCGGTCAGACCGGCATCAGGGGCAAGTATTACCAACAGCTGCGCGCCGGCTACACCCTTAAGGTCGAGCGCGAGGATGGGACTAGCCAGGTGCAGCAGGTGCCATGCCGGTGGTCTCAAAGTCGATGACGGCAGCGGCTTCCAGGCGATGACCCCCGGTTACCCAGGGCTTATTGTTTCCATCAGTAGACTAGCACCTCTGCCGATGCGGCGCCGCCATCAAGGCCAACTGGCCCGCTAGCCCTTACTTCCCAAGCCCCAACTGCCTGCCGATCTGGCTACCGGCCTTCACCAGCACATCCAGGCGCACGGTGGCCCGGCCCATACCGCAGAACAGCAAGCGAGCGAGCCGTTCGGCGCTGTCCTGATCATCCACATCCACCAAGATCACCGCTGGTGCCTCCTGGCCCTTAAAACGATAAAGGCTCTCGAAGGTGATGTCCCCGGCGCTCCAGACCTGGGTGCCATCGGGCTGGTAAGTCCCTGTAAAGCGACGGACGGCATGGCGGCCGATATGATCCTGGTGCCACAATGGCGATTGGTTGAGACCGCGCAGGGAGAGAATGACGATCTCCTCGGGCGCGAAGCCGAGGGCTAGTTGGAGGCCGACGACCTCGGCCAGGCGTTGGGCCTGATCCTCCGGTCGCTGGAAGCCATGCACCCCCACCCCTAGCCCCGGCAAGGGGTTGGCGGGCTCGAAGTCATAGGGCAGGTGTTCGTGCATGAAGCGGGCAATGCCGAAGGGCGAGCGGTAGTTCTGGCGCAACCGCAGGCGCACGCAGCCCGGCATGACCACCGAGGGCTTGTTGAGTAAATTCTGGTCGGGGTCTTCCAGCCAGAGAATCCGGCCCTCCTCGGTCAGGAACAGTTGCAGGATCTCCAGCCAGTCCGCCTCGAAATCCTGGCCCTCGTCTAGGATCAGGACGTCGAAACGCCAGTCGGGTGAGATGGCGGCCACCAGCACCCGGTCCTGGACCTCGCCCCAGAAGCCGGGTTGGTTCATGCGGCCATAATCCAAGGTCTCCCCGTGGTCACGCAGGAAGGCATCGCAGAAGCCATAAAAGGTTTTGGCGTGGATCTCGGGCAGCAGGGTCTGCAACAGGTCGGCCAGGGGGCGGTTAAAGCACACCATGAGCACCCGCCGGCCCAGTCGGGTCTGGTCGCGGGCAAAGACACTGGCGAGCAGCGTCTTGCCACAACCCCCGGTGCCGCTGATACGCACCCGGAAGGGCGTCATTTCCAGATTGCCCACCAGACCCGCCAGCCAGCCACTGTGATGGACGAAGTGGCGCTCCTGGGCCTGGCGGTAGGCCTGAATCTGCGGCACCACCTCAAAGGTCTGGCAGAAAAAACCCTCGATCAAGGCGCACCGCTCCGGATCGGGCTTGCCGATGCCGAACATCCGGGTGATGCGCCGCGTCAGGCCATCCGTGGCGGCGGCATCGAGGATGCGGCTCTGGTCCAGGCCCGCGGCGTTAAGGTTCTTGATGCGGTAATCGGGGCAGTAGAGGAGATAGTCGAGCGTCAATGGTCCGGCGGCCGGGTGTTGCCACTGGAACTTGTCGCGGATCTGATCGAGGGAGCGGTGAAGTTGGTCCACCACCGATTTGGGCCCGCCGGGATACCGCTTGACCAGACCCGTCACCGTTTCGGCCAGGAAGCCGTTCTTCTGCTCGATGCACAGCACGGCACCGGCCTGGTTGACCAGGATAAAGTCAATCTCCCCGAACCGCGTGCCCTGGCCCTGGCTGAAGCTCCAATGCACGCTGTGGAAGATGGCGTATTCCGGGCCAAGCTCGCTCTTGAGCCGGGATAAGGTATCCAGTTCCTGGTCATGGGTACTCGCCAGGGCCAGGGCGCGGATGTCGGAGGGGATGATGCGGGCCATGGCTATAGGCACTCGCCAATGGCAGCGAAAGCCTGTGCCCGCCAAGCTTCCAGCCGATTGTTGGAATCTACAATCATGATGGCTAGGTGACCTTCTTCTTGGCGGCAAACTCGGCGTCAGCAAACGAGAAATGCTTCATCGGGCGGCTCGCCGGAGTGGGCAGACGATGCGTTATGCTACCAGTAGCATTCTTGTGATGGGGGCGCGGATTTAATCAGTGTTTCCTTAGCCTCCCGGTGCGACTTCTAGCGGGGTACCTGCTCAAAGCCTCGGGCCAGGCCAAGAGATGGGTGCTTGATCTGCCCAACTTGTTTATCCACGAAAAGGAGAGAAGGATGGATCGTCTTGTTCGCGGAACCATGATTCTGCCGTTCTTGGTGCTTATGGCGGCGGGGTGCACTCCAAAATATGACTACACCATCCACAAGCCAAGAGTTGTCTACCAACAGCCATCCCGGCAGGCACTCAGCACATCCCTTGGCGAAATTCTCGGTAAAAAGTATGTCTGGGCCGAAGAGGGCCCCGAGGCTTTTGACTGTTCGGGACTCACCTACTACACCTTCGGACGCATGAACTTGGAGATTCCCCGTGTCTCGCGCGATCAGGCCAAGGGCGGCGTAGCAGTGCCGCGTGATGCCCTCCAATACGGGGACTTGGTTTTTTTCGACACCGGCAAGAATTTTACCGGCACCGTCACCCATGTGGGCGTGTATATCGGTGACGAGAAATTCCAGCAGGCCAGCACCAACTACGGCAAGGTGGTTATTTCCTCACTGAACGACAGCAACTATGCAAATCGTTTTCTAACGGCCCGTCGTTATCTGACTGATGCAGCAAGTCCTAGGTAAACTCCGACGGTTAGGGCCAGAAACAAGGGTTATTTTCAGAGTTGGGACACCGGACTTAGGCCCCTGGATCCAGAGAGGTGACGGGTGCGGATCGGAGTGAATCAGTACTGACTCACCGAGAACCGCGGGGGCGTCGACGATAACGATTCGGGGCTTCCTGACGGAAGCGATCGTTCCGCAGGAGCGATAAAGTCGATCGTGCCGTTACCTCGGGTTGCGCAAGGATCACTGAATGGCAGGGACAGGACGATAGCACCTTGTGGGGGGTCGCCTGCTCATTGGATCAGGAACAATCAGTGACAGGGTTAACCCGCACCGAGTTATGCCGGACACTGTGCGGTCATCGGTAGCCGGCCTCTACCCTTCCCAGATTTATTTCAATATGTAAGGTTGAAACCCCCGTCTTTCAGGCGGGCAGATTTCATCTGCAGCCCTCGTGCTGGTAGTTTAAGGACTACGAGTTCACCGGTGAGGGTCCGTCAGGATGGATTACCGCTATGGCAGTCATACGGTCTACAAGATTGAGTATCACTTTGTCTGGGTAACCAAATATCGGTACAAGGTGTTGCAAGGAGATGTGGGTCAGCGGGTCAGAGAACTCGTGCGACAGACCTGCGAGGAGTTCGAGATCCGTCATCAAGGGGGTCGTCAGCAAAGATCAGGTCCACATCCTGGTCTCGGCGCCCCCGAGCTGGCGCCCAACGAGATCATACGTCGCATCAAAGGGCGCACCTCCAGCAAGCTTTTTGAAGAATTTCCGACCTTGGAGAATCGCGACGGGGACAGCATTTTTGGGCACGCGGGTACTGTTGTGCGACGGTTGACGAGATCAGCGAGGCGATGATCAAGGAGTACCTGGAACATCACTTTGAGCCAGATCCCGCGAAAGACTTTCAGGTTGAACCTTAGACGTGTCGTTCCGTCGACGCGTATCCGGACTTTCAGTCCGTTACTTTAACCCACCGGCTTTCAGCCGGTGGTTGTTACTAATCCTATTAAAAGTAATGTCATATAGAAGCATAGCGACAATTGGGATGTTGAAAGAAGGTCGTCACCAGTG
>JBGAUE010000007.1:0-162010 GCA_044228795.1 Chromatiaceae bacterium
CGGGCCGATCGGCCCGGATCATGACTTGGAGACGGGGATCCGCTCCATGCGATTGTGGCCGGCTGATGGCTGTTTCGTCATGAAAGGCAAGGGCGCGCCGGATTATATCGCCACCCTGCGGGCGCTGGCGGCCACCGAGGGGGTGGGGGAGCGGGTGCTGATCTATTCGCCGGAGTTTCAGTCCTATGAGGATCACTGTCGCTTCATTGCTGGCGCTGATCTGGGTTGGCCGGTGCTCGCACCCGTGAGCCGCAACTGGGAGTTTTCCGCCTTTGCCTCGAATAAGCGCTTCGAGTGCATGGCGCTCGGCGTGCCCCAGGTCACCAACCTCGGGCCCATGCTGGCCGATCTAGTTGAGCAGGGCGACTGTGGGGTCTGTGTGCCGCTGGATGACGCGTCTGCGGTGGGCATGGCCATCGCCACCCTGTTGGCGGACCCGGAGCGGCGTGTGAGGATGGGGGCGTCGGGGCGGAGACTGCATCTGGAACGGTTCCACTATGACCACCAGTTCACGCCCGTCCTGCGCTGGCTGTCGTCGGGCGGTCAGAGCGGGTGAGCAAAGAATGGCCTTGAGAGGAAAAGAACGCGCCGGGCGGATCCGGATGGCGGTTATCGAGCCCTCGGGGAATCTCTACGGTTCCGAGCTGGCATTGCTCGACATCCTGACCGGGCTCGATCCGGCGGCTTTTGCGCCGCGGGTCTATCTGCCCACCGGGGCGGCCTTCAGCGCACGGCTCGCCGACGCGGGCATCCCGTTCGAGGAGTTGTTACTGCCGCGCTCACATACCCAGTCACGCTGGCGGAAGCTTCTAACTTATCTGCGGTTGGTGGGCAGGCTACGGCAACAACGGCCTGATCTGCTCTATGTCAACGAGGCTGGGATCCTGCGACCGATGCGCTGGATCGCCGCCCTGTTGCGCCTGCCAATCCTCTGCCAGGTCACGACCATTGAGGATGCCCGTTGGATCAGTGGACTTTCTGGCGACGACCAATGGGTCTTAGCCTATGTCTGCAACTCGGATTTCACCGCCGCTCAGACACGCGTTCCCGAGAGCGCGAAGAGTGTGGTGTATAACGGCTATCGGCCAAAGGGGCTTTTAACGCCGGGTATCACACGTCCCCGCGAGCCATTTCGCGCCGGCATCCTGGGGCGGATCTGCGAGATGAAGGGACATCATTTGGTGGTCGAGGCCCTGGAGTTGTTGCGGGCACGCATGCCTGGGCTGCGCTGGGAGGTGCGCTTCATTGGCGATACCCTGACACCAGAGGAGTGGCCGCCCTGGGCGGAGAGGATTCGGCGGGCCGGCCTCGCCTCGGTAATCGTGCCGCGCGGTTATCGCCAGGATATCAAGGGCGAACTGGCGGAACTCGATCTGCTGCTGATCCCAAGTCAGGGCGAGGCCTTCGGTCGCATCCTCTGCGAGGCCGCTGAGGCCGGTGTGCCGGTGCTGCTGGCCGACTCGGGCGGACTCGGCGAGCTGTCGCATCGGTTCGGGATCGGCGAACGGCACGCGCCGGGGGACGCGGCGGATCTGGCACGGCAGCTTATGGCGATCCGGGAGGACTACGCGGCGGTTGTGGCACGGTTTGAGTCTGGTGCAACGCGCTTGCTGGGAGCCTTAGATGAGCAGGCCTATCTTGACGTTGTTGCCGCGATGGTTCGTTCTGTTGCCAATCGAGAGCCGGTTGCACGACGATGGTATGGACAGGAAGGAGTATGAGAGTAGGAGTTCGGGGTCGGGAGTGGCGGTAGGGGAGCGGGTGACTCGGTTAACACACCATCCATATAAATAGCGCTGAAGACTATCAAATGAATGAAACGCAATTCAATAGATTCCCGCGGATTGGGGTTACCCGATGTATTGGGCTGATCGCCTTGCTTGGCGTGGTTGCAGGCATCGCCAGCATTTTTGCACTGCGCCACGGCTTTCCGATTACGGCTAGTTCATGGGATGGCTGGGAGTGTTCGGTTTCACTCCTTCAAAATGGACGATATGAATACTTTGGCGGCAGCCCTTGTGGGCCTTATTCCCCGCTGTTTTCCCTTTACCTCGCGGGATTTCAGATTATATTTGGTATCTCCGGGAAAACCGTTTCCTATGCGATGGCCGCCATTGCCCTGCTTAATTTCTGGTCCTGGAGCATGTACGTGCTCTTCCTTCAACGAGAGTTCGGATTGGATGTAAAGGTCTGCCAGCCGTCAACGGTGTTGTCATTACTCTTGCTTTTTTTCTTGATTGTTACAGAAATGATCTCGCCTTATCACAACATGCTATTGTTGATGTTGATTCCGATTTCAATTATTTTATCATATAAGTTGATTGAGCTGAGAAGCATGACCGAGCTGGTCTTTTATGCCGGGCTTAACATGGCGCTACTGGTAGTGATGTGTCTTGCTCACTACTCTGCTTATGTTTATATCATCCCATCATTTGCAATACTAATCTTTAATAACCGTCTGTCAATACCAAGTCGATTTATAACTGCTCTTGTGGCAATGATTACGACAGTTCTTGTTTGCAGGATTTTTACGAATCCGTGGATAAAAAGCGCTGGCAACATGGGATTGTTAGATGTGTACAATGGGATTGGCAGCGGGCGATATTCTCCGACCGAGTACCTTGGCCAAGTGATAGAAAATTTTGGACATTTCTGGTTTCCCCAGGATTACGCCTATTATGGCGGCCTTTTCATCATCGCGTTTTCAGTAATTTTTATAATAGCAAGGAATAATAAACATATTTTTGGGCTCGTGGTGCGATATCCGCGGTCTTTATACTCGGTCCTTTATGCCGCAGTGTCGTTATGTACGATTTTCGTCATTTATAATGTGACAACCTTGGACGAATCACTGAGCCTGAGGTTTACCTGGTATGCGGTCTTTGTCATGATTCCCATTATCTTCGCGCTTATTCCTTACCACAAAAAATTTGCCACGGCTCTTGTTGTATCTTTTTTTTTCGCGACGCCATTGATGCGATTTAGCAAATATATTATTTTTGGTATTATGCCAGAACAACCATTGTCGGGGAAATACAAAAGCAACGCAATACTCCCCGAATTTTATATATCAGCAACTGACGGCCTTTCCGTTCCCAAGATATCGGGGTCAGAGCGTGTAAATCCCCCAAATTACATCTGGATCAAGAGACCGTTACCCTTTTCGCGTGACGGCATTGACCTAATAATTAAATAGTACGAGTTGCGAATGCACTTTTTAGAAAATACGCACGGTACTTTGCAATCAAACTCCAGCTCTTCTGACACCGATACAGTCACTGAGGGCATCCATTACCCCACCACCCCCATCCAACACCGTAATGAGGAATACGAGGAACAAGGATTCGCAACCCTCTGGGCCATGCAATCGCGCCACTTCTGGTATCGCGGGCGACATCGCTTCCTGCTCGGAGCGCTCAACCGATATCGTCCGGCCGAAGCACCACCTTGGTCGGCCGTGGATTTAGGGGGTGGCGTCGGCGGCTGGGTGCGCTACCTCTCCGACCATCGACCCGGCCAATTTCAGCCGCTGGCCTTAGCCGATTCGTCATTAGTCGCCTTGCGAATGTCAGGTGGGGTCTTACCCGCAGGTTTGCAGCGGTTCCAAGTTGATCTGATGAATCTGGGGTGGCGCGAACAGTGGGATGTCGCCTTCCTACTCGACGTGATCGAGCACCTGCCTGATGATGTGCAGGCACTGCGCGCGGCGGGTCAGGCCCTCAAACCCGGTGGCCTGCTGTTCGTCACCACCCCGGCACTGCCCCAGTTCTGGAGCTACAACGATGAGTTTGCCCACCACTTGCGACGCTATTCACGCCAGGATTTCACCCGCCTGGCCGGTGAGACGGGCCTCGAACTTTGCGATGCGCGTTACTTCATGTTTCTGCTCA
Source organism: Chromatiaceae bacterium (assembly GCA_044228795.1). Classification (GTDB taxonomy): domain Bacteria; phylum Pseudomonadota; class Gammaproteobacteria; order Chromatiales; family Chromatiaceae; genus M0108. The sequence goes on from JBGAUE010000007.1 coordinate 3,891, forward strand.
GTCCCTTCTACTGGCTCGCCCGTCACCGCCCGGGTATCGCCTCCCTGAGCAAAGACCAGCAGCGCGCGGTGGCGCTCCGTGCTCACCAACTGCCCCACCCCGCACTCAATTCCCTGCTTGCCGCCGCCTTTGCCGCCGAAACACCGCTCGGTCACTGGATCCGGTTTCCGTGGGGAACCTCGCTACTGGGGGTGTTTCGCCAGCCATGATTTCGATCGTCATCCCCGTTTACCAGGCGGCTGGGAGCCTGACGGAGTTGCACCGGCGTCTCGTCGCTGTCTTCGGTCCAGCGGAGACCTTGATCGAGATCATCTTGGTTGATGACGGCAGCAGAGACGCTTCCTGGGCGGTTATCCAAGGGCTGGCCGCCGCCGATGCCCGCGTGCGCGGGTTGCGCATGAGCCGCAACTATGGTCAACACAACGCCCTGCTGTGCGGTATCCGTGCGGCTCAGGGCGCGGTCATCGTCACCCTGGACGACGATCTGCAACATCCACCCGAGGCGCTGCCGCGGCTCCTGGCAAGGATGGACGAGGGCTGCGATGTCGTTTACGGCCCCCCCGAGCAGGAACAGCATGGCCTGCTGCGCAACCTGGCCTCGCGGATCACCAAGTGGGCGCTAGAGGGCGCGATGGGTACGGCGAACGCCCGGCAGGTGAGCGCCTTACGGGTGTTCCGGACGGTATTGCGCGATGCCTTCGCCGACTACCGCAGTCCGACGGTCAATATCGACGTGTTATTGACCTGGGCCACCACTCGCTTTGCCGCCGTCCCGGTGCCCCACGCGCCGCGTCAGGGTGGCGCCTCCGGTTACACGCCCCGCAAGCTGGTCCGCCACGCCCTGAACATGTTGACCGGTTTCTCGACCCGGCCGCTGCAGCTCGCCAGCCTGATGGGATTTATCTTTGCCTTGTTTGGGCTGGTGATATTGGCTTATGTCCTGATCCGCTGGTTGCTCCAGGGCAGCGCCGTGCCGGGCTTTGCCTTCCTGGCTTCCATCATCGCCATCTTTTCGGGCGCGCAACTGCTAGCGCTGGGGATTATCGGGGAGTATCTGGCCAGGATGCATGCGCGGACGATGGAACGGCCCACTTACCTGTTGCGCGAGCGGACGGAACCGCCACCCAGAGCATGAACAGCTCGCCGCGGCCTTTTGACCTGGAGAGTCCCAGCCTGCGGCTCATAGGGCATACCGTGCCCTGGGACGAGGCAGTCTTCGGTTTCCCCGTGGCGCAGATCTGTGAGTTGGAGATCCGGAATCCCCGCGGGGCTAGGTCGGACTTCTCCAGATTTCAAGCCTGGCGAGATGCCCACCAGGTCCGTGTCGTCAGTTGCCGACTCCCGCATGAGCGACTGCGGGAGTCGATGTTCCTTGAAGCGCACCACTTTCGCTTTGTTGAGATGGTGTTACAGCCGCGATTGGATAATCTGCCGGCCTTGATCCTACCCCAGGATGACCTACTGATTACGCCGGGGCTGGCGTCCGATCTGCCGGCCTTGCAAGACCTGGCCGAACATGCCTTTTGCCATGAACGCTATCACCTGGATCCACGGCTGGATCCGCAACTGGGTGACCGCCGTTATGGCCACTGGGTCAGGAGTAGCTTAGAGCACCCGGCGCAACGGCTGCTCAAGATCACGGACGGCACGCGCCTGCTGGCCCTCTTTATCGTGGAATCCCGCGAGGATGGGTCAGTGTACTGGCACCTGAACGCGATCGCTCCGGCCTGGCAGGGGCGAGGCTATGGTCAGCGGGTCTGGCAGGCGATGCTGCGCTACCACCAGGCGGCGGGTTGCCAAGCCATCGTGTCGACGATCGCGGTCCGTAACGTTCCCGTACTCAACCTCTACGCCAAGCTGAATTTCCACTTCTTGCCACCGGCCATGACCTTCCATTGGGTACGGGGGGACGCGTGAGTACTTGGCGCGTCCAGGGCCTGCGCTTTCTCCTCGTTGGCCTCGCTTCAAACCTCGTGCTCTATCTGCTGTATCTGCTCCTGACGCGGGTGGGTCTCGGGCCCAAGACCGCGATGACCTGGCTCTTTGCCCTGGGTACTTTGCAAACCTTCCTCCTCAACCAGCGCTGGACCTTTCATCATCGGGGGTTAGTCCCAACCACCTTCATCAAATACCTGGTCAGTTACGGCTGCGGCTATCTGATGAACCTCTTGGCCTTACTGCTGTTCGTCGATGTTATGGGGCTGCCGCATCAGCTAGTGCAAGGCGCGCTGATCTTCGGGGTGGCCGTGCTGCTGTTTCTCGCGCAAAAGCTGTGGGTGTTCCGCCCCGCCACCTCCTCCTGATCTCAGGCCTCCCCTCCCATGCCCATCCCTTTCAATAAACCGCACCTCGGCGGCAAGGAGCTCTGGTATATCGCTCAGGCCCACGCTAATGGCCAGTTGGCCGGTGACGGCAGTTACACCAAGCAGTGCCAGGCCTGGTTAGAGCAACGGACGGGCTGCCGTAAGGCGCTGCTGACCAACTCTTGTACAGCGGCGCTGGAGATGGCTGCGATCCTCGCTGACATTCAGCCCGGGGACGAGGTGATCATGCCGTCCTTCACCTTTGTGTCCACCGCCAATGCCTTTGTGCTGCGCGGCGGGGTGCCGGTGTTCGTGGACATCCGGCCCGACACCCTTAATCTGGACGAGACCCTGATCGAGGCCGCCATCACCCCGCGCACCCGGGCCATCGTGCCGGTCCATTACGCCGGCGTGGGCTGTGCCATGGATGTCATCATGGCGATTGCCGAGCGGCACGGCCTGCTGGTGATCGAGGACGCGGCTCAGGCCATCATGTCTACCTATCAGGGGCAGCCCTTGGGCGCCATTGGCCACCTGGGCACCCTGAGCTTTCACGAGACCAAGAACATCATCGCCGGCGAGGGCGGGGCCCTTCTGATCAAGGACCCGACCCTGATCGAGCGCGCCGAGATCATCCGCGAAAAGGGTACCAATCGCAGTCAGTTTTTCCGCGGCCAGGTGGACAAGTACACCTGGGTCGATATCGGCTCATCCTTCCTGCCGGGGGAGATCATCGCCGCCTTTCTGTGGGCGCAGATGGAGGAGGCGGAGAGTATTACGGCCCGGCGCCAGGCACTCTGGAACCGCTATCACGCGGCCTTCGAGGGGCTGGAGCATTCCGGCCGGGTGCGTCGGCCAATCATCCCCGCCGACTGTGGGCATAACGCTCACCTGTATTATTTGCTGCTACGGGACTTAGATGACCGCACGCGCTTTATTGCGGAGATGCAGCAGGCAGAGATCGGCTGTGTCTTTCATTATGTACCTTTGCATAGTGCGCCCCAGGGACGGGCGGCCGGACGCCACGTTGGCGTGCTGCCAGTAACCTGTGGCGCGGCGGATCGGTTGGTGCGGCTGCCGCTGTGGTTGGGGTTGGAGCAGCAGGAGGAGTGGGTGATTGAGGAGGCTTATCGGGTTCTAGCAGAGGGGTAATAGCGATTCCTGGCTTGGCACGACAACCCAGGCTGGTCGAGTGCAGTCATAACTTCTAGAAATCCTCTAATTTAAAGCCCGGACCGAAGCGATGAAAATTCTCTATGTGGGTCCGACGCTGGCGGGTTCGACAACGATGCAGCGTCTGGAGGCGATGCGTGCCTTGGGGCATGAGGTGGTCGAACTACGCAGCACGGATCTGGCGCTGCTCCGCTCGCCGTGGCAGCGGGTCGGGCTCAAGCTGGGACTGGCGGTGGACCTGGATGGAGCGAATGCGGCGCTGCGTGAGGGTGTCGGCCAGGGGGATTGGGATCTGGTCTGGTTCGATAAGCCGATCACAATCCGGCGATCGACCCTGGACTGGGTGCGCTGCCGGGCACCAGGGCTGCGGCTCGCCGCTTACAGCCCCGATGACATGCTGATCCCTCCGAACCGGACCCGCCACTTTATCCGCTGCCTGCCGGCCTTCGACGTCTTTTTTACCACCAAGCCGCATAATGTTGCCCCGCTGCTCAAGCTGGGGGCGCGGCGGGTGGAACTGGTGGAGAATGCCTATGCGGAGGAGACCCATAAACCCTGGCCCCGCAGCGCGGCAGATCGGGCGGCCTTGGGTGGGGGGATCGGCTTCATCGGCGATTATGAGGAGGACCGCCGAAGGATGATTGCAGCACTGGCACAGCAGGGCTTGGGTGTGCGTATCTGGGGGCCGAACTGGCGTCGGCACTGGCGGCACCCGCCACAGGATGTGCGCATCGAGGGGCGGAATCTGTACGGCGATGAGTATGCGCGGGCTATCTGCAATTTCGACATTAACCTGGCCTTTCTGCGCAAGGCGGCGCGCGATGAGATCACGACGCGCAGCCTGGAGATTCCGGCTTGCGGCGGTTTTATGCTGGCGGAGCGCACGGCGGCGCATCAGGCCACCTTCGTGGAAGGGAGGGAGGCGGAGTTTTTCGGCTCCGCTGCCGAGCTGGCAGCGAAGTGCCGTGCTTATCTGGCGCAGCCCACGCGGGCTGCGGCGGTGGGCGCCGCCGGCCGGGTGCGTTGCCTGCGGGATGGTTATGGCAACCGCGCGCGGCTGGGTCAGATGCTGCAATGCCTGGACGGCTTGGACGTGGGCCCTGGGCAGCGCTGATACCTGCCGATGAATGTCTATCCGTTTCCCTTGTTGGTAGCGCTGGTGACGGCCCTGGTCACGCTGCCCTTCTATCTCGAGTTGAGCTGGCTGATCGGGGTCGGGCTATTCGCGCTGGTGTATGTAGCGATGGACCTGGAACGGCAGATGCGGACCAATCCCACTGCCCTGGCCTCGCTGCTCTTCATCACCGGCGGTCTGCAACTCATCCTCGCCCCCTGGCTGTCGCAGTTTTATCCGTACCAGGATCCCGCCAGTCAGATCCCCGCCAGCGCGATAGCGGGCTACATGGCCTACGCCGTGCCCCTGTGCCTGGCGATGGGTCTGGGGCTGCTGGCAGGGCGTGGCTTTACCCCGCGCGGGTGGCGCGGTGGTCCGGCCCCCTTGACGGTGAACCTGGATCCGGTGACAGAAGGGGCGGTCTTGAGGCTCTTCTGGGCCACCTTGGGTCTGATGGTGGTCAACCCCTGGCTGCCGTTACCTGGGGTCCTGGCCTTCTTGGTGCTGCTGGTGGGCGAGATTGCGCTGGTGTGCCCTTTGCTCCTGCTGTTGGGACGCCGGTCCTATTGGTGGAAGCTGGCCTTGCTACCCCTGGGCTGGAAGGCGATGGGGGCCATCGGCTCCACCTCGTTCCATAGCTTTATGCTGTGGTTTTTGATGTATCTGATGCTGTTCTGGTCGATCCGCTACCGGGGGCGAGGTTTTAAGTATGTGCTGCTGGGCGGGTTGGTCTTCGTGTTCATTTTTCAGCCCGCCAAGACCTATTTCCGGGAGCAGGGTAGCAGCGGTGTCCAAGGTTTTGCGTCCGTGCTCTGGAGCTATGTTACCCATCCAGCGCGGGCCTATGACCAGGATGTTCTGGCGAAAACCCTGATGCGCCTGAATCAGGGCTGGATCGTCCATCGCGTCATGGTCTGGGTGCCGCAAAGCGAACCCTATGCCGGTTGGCGGATGCTGGCACGCCAGGCCACGGGGGTGCTGTTGCCCCGTTTCATCCTGCCGGACAAGTATCAGGTGGGCGGGGTCGAGTTCTTCGAGCAATACACGGGGCATCACTTGTATGGCGGGACGAGCATGGGCCTCGGCTATGCCGGGGAGTTCTACGCGGCCTTCGGGGGTCCTGGGGGGGTTCTGGCGGGATTCGTTTACAGTCTGATGCTGGGCCTGGCCTTGGAGCGGCTGAGGCGGGCGGCGTACGCCAATCCGCTGTGGTGGGCCTGGGGTCCCTTTATCTTTCTGGTGGCGATCAAGACGGAGGATACGGTCGGCAACGCCGTCAACTGGGCGGTGAAGGCCTTCGTGGTCGTCCTGCTGGTCCGCTATGCCTTCGCGCGCCTCTTTCGGCGCCGGTATCAGGCCAGGCAAGGGAGGGCGCTGGCGGGATCGCCCCTGTCGCCGCCCGGGATTCCGCCAGGGGCGGCGGCCCGGGTGCCGCCGCGGTGAGGGTGCAACTCTGGTCGCCGGGGCTGACCGGCTTCGGGGGGGGAGTCGGGGCCTTCAGTCTGGAGTTGGCCATGGGGCTGAGGGCGCTGGGTCATGAGGTTGACCTTGGCGGCCTGGTCGATCGCGGCGGCCCTTGGGGTGGGTTCGCGGTATTCGGGGCCGGGGCGGCTCCTGGCTGGGCGCGGCAGGCGATGTTCGCGGGCCAGTGTTGCGGGCGGGCGGGGCTGGATCAGCCCGAGGAGATCGTCTGCACCCATCTCAACCTGGGCCCGCTGGCGCTGGCGGGGCGGTGGCTGTGCGGGGCCAGGACGACGCTGGTCGCGCACGGCGTGGATGTGCATCCGGGCCTGTCGCGGTGGCGCCTGTGGGCGTTGCGGCGGGCAACGCGGCTGGTGGCAGTGAGTGCGTGGACGCGCCAGCGGTTGCTGGGCCTCGGCGGCATCGACGCGGGCCGGGTCCGGCTGTTGGCTAATACCTTCGACGAGACCCGCTTTCGGGTCGGCCCCCGGCCGGTGGGGCTGGCGTCGCACCTGGGCCTGGCGGCCGAGGAGCGGGTGATCCTGACGGTGGCGCGGCTAGATCCGAGCGAGGGCTATAAGGGTTATGACCGGGTGGTGATGGCCTTGCCGGAGGTCATCCGTGCCTGCGGGCCGGTGCGGTTTCTGGTCGTGGGGCGGGGGGCGGATGGCAAGCGATTGCGGGTCCTGGCCCGGGCCCTGGGGGTGGAGGATCGACTGCTGTTAGCCGGCTTCGTCCCCGACTCGGCGCTGCCCGATTATTACCGGCTGGCGGATGTTTTTGCAATGCCGAGTACCGGCGAGGGATTTGGCATTGTCTTTCTGGAGGCGATGGCCTGCGGTACGCCGGTGTTGGCGGGGAACCGGGATGGCTCGGTGGATGCCCTGGATGGTGGGCGTCTGGGCGCCTTGGTGGATCCGCTGGCGGTGGATGCCATTGGCGCGGGCATCGCGCGGCTGTTGCGGGGCGAGGGTCCCGCGACCTGGTTTGATCGTGAGGCTTTGAGCGCGGCGGTGGGCCAGACTTTTGGCCGCAGGGCCTTTCGGGCGCGGGTGGGCGCTATCTTTGGCTGAGTGGGGCTGACCGGGATGCGCGTTTTCCTGGCTGGGACCAGCTTCAAGCCTGCCTATGGTGGGCCGGCGCTGTCGGTGGCGCGTCTGGGTAGCGCCTTGGCGGTGGCGGGCGTCACGGTGGGTCTTTGGTCAGCGGACGGTTCGGTGAGCGCGATACCCGACCTGGCGGACACGAGCGGGCTGAACCGGCTGGAGGGCGGCCTGGCGGCGGCGCTGCGGGCCTTCGGCCGGATGGACCTGATCCACGACAATGGTCTCTGGTTACCCCACAACCATCAACTGGCGGTGCTGGCGGGGCATCGGGGAGTGCCGCGCCTGGTGAGCACCCGCGGTATGCTGGAACCCTGGGCGCTGGCGCACAAGCGGTGGAAGAAGCGGCTGGCCTGGGCCCTCTATCAGCGCCACGATCTGTGCCGGGCGACCTGTCATCATGTGACTTCGACCCTGGAGGGGGAGCATCTGCGGGGCTTGGGTTTGGCGGTGCCGATCCGGGTGGCTCCCAATGGGGTCGATGTGCCCGCGGCGGCGCCGGGTCCGGCGCTGGCGCGGATGGCCGGCGGATCCGCCGGGGGCCAGCGGGTGGCCTTGTTTCTGGGGAGGCTCTATCCCGTGAAGGGTCTGCCGATGCTGATCGACGCCTGGGCTCAGGTGCGTCCGGCGGGCTGGTGCTTGCGGATCCTGGGCCCGGATGAGGCCGGACATCGGCGTCAATTGGAGGAGCGGATCACCGAGCAGGGCCTGGCAGGGTGGGTGTCCCTGGTCGGGGCTGTCTATGGGGCGCAGAAGGCCAGCGCTTATGGGGATGCGGATCTCTTTGTGTTGCCGAGTTATTCGGAGAGTTTTGGCATGGCGGTGGGCGAGGCTTTGGCTCATGCTGTCCCGGTGTTGACCACGACGGCCGTCCCGTGGCCGGAATTGGCCGCGCGCGACTGTGGCTGGCGGGTGGAGCCGTCGGTGGCGGGGCTGGCGGCGGGGCTACGGGTGGCGACCGCACTGGAACCGGGTGTGCTGGCCGACATGGGACAACGCGGGCGGGCCTGGGTGACGGCGGAGTTGGCATGGGCGACCCAATCCCGGCGGATGTTAGAGATTTATGCCGCCATGCTGGGGCAAGGCACGGTGGCGAGGTGATGCGATGTATGTCTTGGGGTTGAATGCCTATCACGGCGATGCCTCGGCCTGTTTGCTGCGTGACGGGATCATCATCGCGGCGGTGGAAGAGGAGCGCTTTAAGCGCGTCAAGCATTGGGCGGGGTTTCCCGCCGAGGCCGTGCGCTATTGCCTGGCGGAGGCCGGGATTGCCTTGGGTGACCTCGAGCATGTCGCGATTAACACCAATCCCCGGGCCAATCTGGCGAGAAAGATCGGCTATGCCCTTTATCGCCGGCCCGCACTGGGTGTGATCCTCGCCAGGCTCCGCAATCAGAGCCAGCGCTCCTCGGTCGAGGCGGAATTAGCGGCGGCTTGTCCGGGAGATCGCTACAGCGGCAGGGTCCATCGGGTTGAGCACCATCTGGCGCATCTGGCCTCGTGCTTTTATGGCTCGCCCTACCCGGAAGCGGTGGCGCTGTCCGTGGATGGGTTCGGTAACTTTGCCAGCACGGCTTGGGGGTTCGGCCAGGGGGCCGCATTGCGGATGGACGGGGAGGTCTTTTTTCCGCATTCACTGGGTATCTTCTACCAGGCCTTGACGCAGTATCTGGGTTTTCCGCATTACGGTGACGAATATAAGGTGATGGGCCTGGCACCCTACGGCAAGCCGGCCTATCTGGATGCCATGCGCCAGATCGTGCGGCTGGTGGACGGTGGCGGTTTTCGGTTGGATCTGGGGTATTTCCGGCACCACCGGGAGGGGTTCGAATACGAGTGGGCGGGTGGCGCACCTCTCGTGGGTCGTCTCTATACCGAGCGGCTGGAGGCCCTGTTGGGACCCGCGCGGGGTCAGGACGAGCCGATGACCGAGCGCTTTAGGGATATCGCGCACTCGGTGCAAGCCCTGTATGAGGAGGCCTTCTTCCACCTGCTGGCGCATTTGCACGAACGCTACCACTGCGACCGCTTGACCCTGGCGGGCGGCTGCGGAATGAATTCAGTGGCCAATGGCAAGATTTACCGGCGCTCGCCCTTTCGTGAGATCTATGTGCAAGCGGCAGCGGGCGACGCGGGCGGGGCCTTGGGGGCTGCCTATGTGGTTACGGGTCGCGTGGGTGACGGTTCGCGGCCGGCGGCGATGGCGCATGCCTTTTGGGGGCCCTCCTTTACGGACGTTGCGTTTGGCGCTCTGCTTGCCGGACAGTCCGCGGCCTTGTCCGCCCAAGGTTGCTGGGTGCGGCGTGCCCCGGATGAGGCCACGCTGTGCCGGGAAACAGCGGCGGCGGTAGCGGCGGGCAAGGTGGTGGGTTGGTTTCAGGGACGTATGGAGTGGGGGCCGCGGGCCTTAGGTCATCGCTCGATCGTCTGCGATCCGCGCCGGGCCGATATGAAGGACATCCTGAATCTCAAGGTCAAGCGGCGCGAGTCGTTTCGCCCCTTCGCACCCTCAATCCTGCGCGAGCAGGTAGCGGCGTGGTTTGAGGAGGATGACGATGTGCCTTTCATGATGCAGGTCTTCCAGATCCGTGAGGAGCGGCGGGCGCAGATTCCGGCGGTAACGCACGTGGATGGTTCGGGTCGGCTGCATACGGTGGATCGCGAGACGAATCCCAGGTATTACGCGCTGATCGAGGCTTTCGAGCAATTGACCGGGGTGCCGATGGTCTTGAATACCTCCTTCAATGAGAATGAGCCGGTGGTCTGCCGGCCCGAGGAGGCGCTGGATTGCTTCCTGCGGACCCGGATGGATTGGTTGGTGTTAGGCGATTTTGTCGTGGTGCGCGAGGAGATGACCGCTTGAATCAGCTAGCCTGTGTAACCGGGGCCGGTGGCTTCATCGGCAGCCATCTGGTGGAGGCCTTGATCGCCACAGGATGGCGGGTCAGGGCCTTGGTGCATTACAACAGTCGCTCTCATGACGGCTGGCTCGAAACGGTTGCCCAAGACACGCACCCTGGGGCGCCGGCGGCGTTGGAGATCGTAAGGGGCGATGTTGCCGATCCATTTCAGATGCGTGAACTGGTCGCGGGGTGTGATCTGGTCTTCCACCTCGCTGCCCTGATCGGTATCCCCTATTCCTATGTCGCGCCGGCGTCCTATGTCCAGACCAACCTGGTCGGCACCCTCAATCTTGCCGAGGCCGCGCTGCAGGCTGGGGTGAAGCGCTTTATCCACACCTCGACCAGCGAGACCTATGGCACCGCCCTCTATACACCCATGGATGAGTCGCACCCGCTGCAGGCCCAGTCGCCCTATGCGGCATCCAAGATCGCCGCCGATAAGATGATTGAAAGCTTTACGCGCTCCTTTGGTCTGCCCGCGATCACGGTCAGACCCTTTAACACCTATGGTCCCCGTCAATCGACGCGGGCCGTGATCCCGACCATCATCACTCAGGCGCTCCATGGCAAGGTCATCCGGTTGGGATCGCTCAGTCCGGTGCGCGATCTGACTTACGTCGGCGATACGGTCGCGGGCTTTCTGGCGGCTGCCGGGGCCCCCGCCGCGGCCAATGGCACGGTCGTCAATCTCGGCACCGGCACGGGCGTTTGCATTGGCGACTTGGCCAAGACCATCTTCGAGATCCTGGGGGGGTCATTCGAGATCCGTACCGAGGAGGCGCGCCAACGTCCTGCCCTCAGCGAGGTGATGGAGCTCATCAGCGACAACAGCCGGGCGCGTGCCAGCCTGGGCTGGTCACCGCGGGTGGCACTCCGTCAGGGCCTGGAGCAGACCATCGCCTGGGTCGATGCCCATCGGGGCGCATTCAAGTCCGGTCAGTACGCCGTATGAGGAGCCGATTGTGAAAGCCGTGATTCTCGCCGGTGGTAAGGGTACCCGGCTCGCCCCCTTTACCAGTGTGCTGCCGAAGCCTCTCGTCCCGGTCGGAGAGATGCCGATTCTGGAAATCGTGGTTCGCCAGTTGATCGCCGCTGGTTGCGAGGAGATCGTCATTACCCTCGGGCACCTCGGCGAGCTGATCCGGGCCTTTTTCATGGCGCACAAGACCTTAACCGCGCAGGCTCACATCACTTTTGTCGATGAGGAGGAGCCGACCGGTACCGCGGGGTCGCTCACCCTGGTGCCGGGTCTGGATACCACCTTTCTGGCCATGAACGGGGACATCCTGACGACGCTGGATTACGCCGGGCTGATGGCCTGTCATCGCGACTCGGGGGCCGCGCTGACCATTGCCGGCTATACCAAGGAGGTTCAGATCGATTTGGGGGTACTGGTGCTGGACGACAGCGGCATCCGGGTGCGGGGCTATATCGAGAAGCCGCGTTTTACCTACCCGGTCAGCATGGGTGTCTATATCTACGAGCCGCGGGTGCTCGACTATATCCCCCGGGGTTGCTATTTCGATTTTCCGACCCTGGTCCTGCGGTTACTGGAAGCTGGCGAGCCCGTAGCCTGTTACCCCAGCCATGACCGGTGGCTCGACATCGGCCGACCCGAGGATCATGCCGAGGCGCAACGCATCTTCGAGGCGCACCGGGCGGAATTTGGCATTGCTTAAGTCGAGACACGGTGAAGCATCATTAATCAGGGGCCAGCCCATGTCGTGGAAGATTGCACTGAGTGTGCCGCAACTCGGTCCCGAAGAGACCGCCGCCGTTCAACGAGTCCTGGCGTCCACCTGGCTCACCATGGGAGAGGAGACCCAAGCCTTCGAGGGTGAGTTTGCCCGGTTCCTGGGTGTACAGCACGCGATTGCCTGTGCCAGTGGGACCGCTGCGCTGCATCTCGCCATGCTGGCGCTGGGTATCGGACCGGGGTCCCGGGTGATTCAACCGGCCGTCAACTTCGTGGCCGCGGCCAATATGACCATGGCCTGTGGGGCGACTCCGGTCTTTGCGGATATCCTGGGCTTGGATGAGCCCACCCTCTCGCCCCGGGAGCTTGCGGCCTGTCTTGCCGCCCCCGCCGAGGCTGGGGCGACGGCTGCGTCCGTTCCGACCGCCTTGATCCTGATGCACTATGGCGGCTATCCCTGTCGGATGGATGAAATCCTCGACCTCTGCGGTGCCCGGGGGGTGCCCGTGATCGAGGATGCCTGTCATAGCCCTGGCGGGCATTTCCAGGGTACGAAGGCCCGGACGCGCCGCTTGGGAAGCCTCGGCGAGATTGGCTGTTTCTCCTTTTTCAGCAATAAAAATCTCGCGACGGGTGAAGGTGGCATGGTGGTGACCGATCGCGACGACCTGGCTGCGACCATCCGCTCCTTGCGTTCTCATGGCATGACGTCCCTGACCTGGGACCGGGACCGCGGTCATGCCGCCACCTACGACGTCACCGCCCATGGCTTCAACTACCGGATCGATGAGTTGAGAAGTGCCATCGGCCGCGAACAGTTACGTAAGCTCGCCGCCGGTAACCAGCGCCGTCGCGACTTGACCCGGGCCTATTGGGAGGCCCTGGCGCCTCTTGAGGAGCGGGGTTGGGTCCTGCCCTTCCGATCACGCTTTGCGGATGGGGCCTTGGAGCAGAGCGCTTGCCATCTCGTCACCCTGGTGGCACCCGACCCGGTGATCCGTTGGCAGGCCGCTGACCGGCTACGCGCGGCGGGCATCCAGAGCAGCCTGCATTACCCGCTGGTACCCGGCCTCAGTGCCTTCGCGAGCCAGGCTAGCCCGCACCCCCTGCCGCTGGCAACCGCCTATGCCGCATGCACCCTCACCTTGCCCCTCTACCCCGCCCTGAGCACGGAACAAGTGGCTGAGGTGACGCGGATCCTGGTCGAGTGCGCATAACGCGATGTTTGACTATCTGACAAATTCTCTTTTTGGTTGATGTAATCCGATGTGTGGTCTAGCGGCGATTCTTGCCTATCACGCCGAGGCCCCACCGGTCGATGAGGCTGAGTTGTTGCGGATGCGCGAGCGGATGATGGCGCGCGGTCCGGATGGGGCGGGCCTCTGGGTATCGGACGAGCGCCGGGTCGGATTGGCCCATCGGCGACTGGCCATCATTGAGTTGTCCGCCCTGGGTGCGCAGCCAATGACGAGCCAGGATGGACGATTCCACATCGTCTTCAATGGCGAGATCTACAACTATCCGGCCCTGCGCGAGGAGTTGGAGGGGGGCGGTTATCGGTTTCGGTCGCACTCCGATACCGAGGTGCTGTTGGCGCTCTTTGGCGCACTGGGCCCGGCGATGCTCGGACGCTTGCGGGGTATGTTCGCCTTCGCCCTCTGGGATGCCTGGGAGCAGTCCCTGTTTGTGGCGCGCGATGCCTATGGCATCAAGCCCCTCTATTATGCCGACGATGGCCGCACCTTAAGGGTGGCCTCCCAGGTGCAGGCGTTGCGGGCGGGGGGGATGGTGGGGGGTGAGACGGATCTGGCAGGGTTGGCGGGCTTTTATCTGCTCGGCACCTTGCCTGAGCCCTTTACCGCTTTGCGGTCCGTGCGGGCCCTGCCGGCCGGGCACTGGTTGCGCGTGCGGGAGGGGCGGGTGGAGGGTCCGGTTGGCTGGCAGGGGCTGGCGGAGGTTTGGCGGGATGCGACGGGGACCCCGGTCACTCCCGATGACGTGGGCGGAATTGCAGGCGGGATCGCCGGGGCCCTGGCTGAGTCGGTACGTCATCACCTGGTGGCGGATGTCCCGGTCGGTGCCTTCCTGTCCGCCGGCATCGATTCTGGCTCCCTGGTAGGACTGATGGCGGAGGCGGGACAGATGCCGCAAACGCTGACGGTGGCCTTCGATGAGTACCAGGGTCTGCCCCAAGATGAGGCGCCGCTGGCGGCGACGGTAGCGGCCCACTATGGCGCGACCCATCGGGTGCATCGGATCAGCGCGGCGCGCTTTCGCGACGATTGGCCGCGGATTCTGGCGGCGATGGATCAGCCGAGCAGCGATGGGGTGAACACCTGGTATGCCAGCGAGGCAGCGCGCCTGGCGGGGCTGAAGGTGGCGGTATCCGGCCTGGGCGGCGACGAGTTGTTTGGGGGCTACCCGGCCTTTCAGGATCTGCCGCGCTGGACGCGCTGGTTGGCCACCCCGGCACGCATCCCGGGTCTGGGTCGGGGGTTGCGGCGTATGGGGCAGCGCCTCACCCTGCCCTCCCCTACCCCCTCCGCCCTGCCTCTGCCGTCCTTCATCCGTGACCTTTCACCCAAGGCGCTGAGCCTGCTGGAGTTTGGTGGTACCTGGCCCGGCGCCTGGTTGTTGCGCCGCGGCATCTTCATGCCCTGGGAACTGCCGGCACTGATGGGCGAGGAGGCGGCGCGGGAGGGGCTGGAACGGCTGCGGCCCTTCGGGTTGATCAGCGCGGCCATGACGCCCGATCCGGGCACGGGCTTCGGCCGGGTCGCGGCCCTGGAGGCGGCGCTGTATATGCGCAACCAGTTGTTGCGCGATGCGGACTGGGCGGGCATGGCTCATGGCATCGAGATTCGGGTGCCGCTGGTGGATACCACGCTACTGAGCCGGGTCGCACCTCTGCTGCTGGCATCTGGCCAGCCCCGGGCTATCGGCAAACAGGCGCTGGCCATGGCGCCGCGGCGGCCCTTGCCGGCGCCGATCCGCCAGCGTCCCAAGACCGGCTTCACGCTGCCTTTCGCCGATTGGCTCGGCCAGGTGGAGGGGCTGGATGTGTGGAAGCAGGTACCGCAATTGGCGCGGCCGGGTTGTCATTGGTCGCGGCGAATGGTCTATGCCTTGGGCCAGGACGCGACTCTGTGGGCGTGATCAGGGTGATCCGGGTCCTGCATGGCCTTCCTAGCCTGACTCCAGCCAGGCCCAGGGCCTTTTGAATAGACAAGCCCGCGAGCGGATACCCGATGTCGTCCACCTCATGGTGGCCGCGAAGTGGGGCGGCTTCGGCCAGGCGGCGTGGCCGGACAACTGACGCACACCCTTCGAGTTGGGTCAGGAGTTGTTCGGCATGGGTTGCTTGGCTGAGGTGCCTATTGATCCTACTAAACGCCAAGGATTACCAAGCACGAAGGTCGGCCGCTATGACTGCCCACTTGCGTTTGATCCGTCAAAAACTTGATCATCTGACGCGGCTATGTGCCTATTTGGCCTATTCGCATGCTCAAGGGTCTCGGTATCGGCCGCTGATACCAGGCGGCACAGGCGGCACGCGCTGCCAACCTAACGGGCCTGACCTATTGCCCGCTGCTGGGAATCTACGCATACCTGATCGTGCTCAAATCGCAGGAGTTGCGGCGCGAAAGCGGCAGAGGTGAGGGGGCCTAAAGCCCCTCCCCCCTTGGTGGGGGAGGGGGTTGGGGAGAGGGGGCCAGGCGGGGCCTGGCGGCGGATACGACACGGGCCCGAACGCGGCCGGGCTAAAAGGGTAGTGGGGGCTGATGTCAATCTATCAAGGTAAGCTGGTCGCCTTGTTGGCCCTGCCGTTGGGGTGGGTGCTCCTCGCCGGCTTGGTGGCGCTGGGCCTGCTGGCAACGAATCGGCGGCGGGCCGCCGGGGTTGTCATCGCCCTGCAATTGCTGCTGCTGTGGGTCTGCGCCATGCCCTGGCTGGATCAGCGGCTGACGGCCGGGCTGGAGGCCGAATTCCCGCCGGTGGCCCTGGCCGAAACCCCGGTGGCTGAGGTGGCGGTGGTACTGGGGGGCGCGGTCGGCCTGGTTGGGGATCCGCCCACCGAGAATCTCTCCGGGGGCTCCGACCGGATTTTGCGTGCCGCCCGCCTCTACCGCGCGGGCAAGGTCGGCCGGGTGCTGGCGGTAGGTGGCAACCAGAGTTGGCTGGGTAACCCGGTGCCGGAGGCGGAGGCGATGCGCGATCTGCTCGTGGAATGGGGCGTGCCCGCTGCTCAGGTTCTGACCGAGACAGCGAGTGGCAACACGCGGGAGAATGCCCTGTATGCTGCCGCCATCATCCGGGAGCATGGCTGGACGCGGGTGCTGCTGGTGACCTCGGCGAGGCATATGCACCGGGCGGTGGCGGCCTTTCGGGCCGCGGGTATCGCGGTGATCCCCTCGGCGACCGACTATGCCGTGGTGGGTCCACAACCGCTGGATGTCTTGGACTTCCTGCCCAATGCCGATGCCCTGGGGGGCGTGAGTTTTGCGTTGCGTGAATGGCTGGGACGGGCCTATTACTGGCTGCGGGGTTGGGGCGATGGCTAACCACCTTGGGATGAAGGCGTCCACTCTGATGAGCAGCTATTTACCTCGGATCAGCCTCCTGCTTGGCTTTGTCCTGGGCATCGCCTTCCTGTATGCCGCCGCTCCCGACCTCAAGGTGGAAAAACGCTTCGAAAACTTGGCGTTGGGTGAAGAAAACACGGTCGCCATGGGTGGCGTGGTGGACATCCGGGTCCACTGTCATGACCTCGACGATATTGACCTATGCCTGAACGGGTATAAACAGGCGGGCAACGCTCAGCCAGTGGTGCTGTGGCTGGGGAACTCTCAGGTGCATGCGATCAACCATTACCGCCCCGGTGAAGAGACTGCGGCCCCGGAGCTTCATGGCCTGTTGCAGGATCGGGATCGCTATTTTCTTACCCTGTCTCAGCCCAACGCGAACCTTCAGGAGCATTACCTCCTGTTTGCTCATCTGGTGGACAAGCTACCTGTCAAGACCTTGGTGCTGCCGGTGGTGTTTGACGATATGCGCGAGGAGGGGGTCAGGACGAGTCTGGCCGCGGCCTTGAAGGACCCGGACACCCGTGGAATCCTTGGTGGTACCCCAGTCGGGCAGAGCCTGGTGGCCAACCATGGCGATCAGGATGCGGCGGGCAACGACATGGCGGCCTTGGCCGATACCGTGCAGGAATATTCAGAGCGGCGTCTAAATGAGGGGCTGGAGAGGGTTTGGCCGCTGTGGGCGGAGCGACCGGAATTACGAGGGGAATTCCTTCTGTCGCTCTATCTGCTGCGCAATTGGGTTTTGGGGATCGATCCTTCCTCAACCCGGAAGATGATCCCCGGGCGCTATGCCAATAACCGGGAGGCGTTCCAGGCTATCCTGGATCTGGCGGGAGAAAGGGGTATCGACGTCCTGGTGTATGTCGTGCCCCTGCGCAATGACGTGAAGGTGCCCTACGATCTGGAAGAGTACGCCGCCTTCAAGGCGGAGATGGCGACCCTCGCCGACCGGCCTGACGTGAGGTTTGCCAACCTGGAGGATTTGGTACCTGCCGATCTTTGGGGCGCCAAGGCCGCCACTACCCTGGGGGGTGGCGAGGAGCTGGATTTTATGCACTTCCAGGCCGGGGGGCACCGGTTATTGGCGGCGGCCTTGTATCGCGAACTACAGGCGCTCTGGGGCGGGGAGGTCAGACCATGATCTTCAACTCCCTGACCTATCTTTTGTTACTGGTCACGGTCGTCGTCCTGTATTGGATTCTGCCCTACCGGGCGCGACTGCTCCTAGTCTTTGCCTCCAGCCTGCTCTTTTATGGCTTCTGGCGGATCGAGTTTTTGCCGATCCTGCTGTTGTCTGCCTTTGTCGACTGGTGGGTGTCGTTGAAGATGACCGGCCGACCGGAACGGCAGCGCTTTTACTTGCTGCTGGTTAGCCTGACCGTCAATCTCGGTTTGCTGTTCTATTTCAAGTATCTAATCTTTTTTGCGGACAACGCGATCGGGCTGGCTAATCTATTGGGTGCGGAGCTTGACCCGATTGCCCTCACCATCATCCTGCCACTGGGGATCAGTTTTTACACCTTCCAGACCATCAGCTATACGGTGGACGTGTACCGGCGGCTGATCAATCCGGAGCGGGATCTCGTCCTCTATGGGTGCTTTGTCACCTACTTCCCGCAGTTGGTGGCGGGGCCGGTGTTGCGCGCTGCGGAGGTTATCCATCAGTTCGTCCACCGCGTGCCCTTTACCTGGGAGCACATTTTTGCTGGGGCGCGTCGTGTTCTCTATGGCTTGTTCCTGAAGGTGGCGTTGGCGGACAACCTGGCGCCCCTGGTGGATGCGGGCTTTGCGATGCCCCTAGCCACGATGTCCGCGCTGGATGTCTGGACGCTGGCCTTTTTGTTCGGGTTTCAAATCTATTTCGACTTCAGCGCCTATTCGCATATCGCCCTGGGCAGTGCCCGGATGATGGGGATTGTCTTCCCGGAGAATTTCAATTTCCCCTATCTGGCCAGTTCGCCAAAGGATTTCTGGCGGCGCTGGCATATCTCGCTGTCGAGCTGGATTCGGGACTATCTGTATTTACCCCTGGCGGGGGTCAAGGTGCATGACCGCTCGGTTGGAGGTCTTGCGGCGGCCACCACGGACCGGCGGCATACCAAGTCGCTGTTTTTGACCTGGGGCATCATGGGGCTCTGGCATGGGGCCAACTGGACCTTTCTGCTGTGGGGCCTGTACCACGCGGTGGTCATCACCCTCTACCGCCTGATCGAACCGGGCACCCGCGGGCTGGCGCACTGGGTACGCTGGTGGGGGGGGGTCGCTATCACCCTGCCACTGATGATGTTGGCCTGGATTCCCTTCCGTGCGGATTCGTTGGCGATGACCTTCGCCATGTGGGCCAAGCTCTTCGAACCCGCGGCCTATACCTGGCTGGGGATGCGCGAGAATGTCTATCTGATCGCCGCCCTGGTCCTGGCGGGGATCTTCATGACCTATGGGGTCAAGGAGAAACTGCTGCCCCGTCTGGAAAAGCTGCCGGTCCTGGCCTGGTCTGGGGATACCCTTTCTGTGGCGGTGATGACGGCGGTGGTGATCATCTTCCTGCGGCCGATCAATCAATTCATATATTTTCAGTTTTAGGGAACGGACGCCCTCCCATACTGGTTGATCGACTGCCTGCCGTCGAAGATGATGTTTATGGGCCGTTGGTTGCGCTATTTCGGGCTCTATCCCAGTTATCAGGTGCTACTAGAGCATCCGACCGCTTCCGCTTAAAACAGGTCGGTCCCGGCCAATGCAAAGATCTGGCGCCGGCGCGCGTCGGCACGATGCAGGAGCCCTACCTGCACTATTCCTTTGCCAAGGGGCTGACGGACTGGTTCGACAAACTCAACCGCTATGCCAGCGCCGAGGCGGCCGAGGCGGTGCGGTTGCTGAGGGCCGGCGGTGGTTTGGATTGGGAAGGTCTCTGGGCACGGGAGCCCAGGCGGCGCCGGCGGGCGCTCAAGGCCCTGTCCAGCCGTTTGCCCTATCGTCCCCTGCTGCGGTTTCTGTATATGTATGTGGTGCGCCCTGGCTTTCTGGACGGGCGCGCGGGCCTGACCTATTGCGGGCTGCTGGGGATCTACGAGTACCCGATCGTGCTTAAGACGCGGGAGTTGCTGGCGCACCCGCCATCCCCGCCCGCGCGCTAGCGGGCCCGGTGAGGATCGGCCGCGCGCCGCGCCTGATCTACGGGGTGCGCCTTAGGGTGGCGGCGGAACGGGACGGAGCCGTTTGGCAGTGGAGTCGCTGGTGGATGTGTCCCGGGAGCAGGTGGTGGCGCAATACCCGCGGGGTGATGTTTTGCTGTTCGCCTCAACCTATGATGGCTTCGGCCGGCCGTTTATCGACCCCTTGGCTGTCGGCCGTATTCGCGCGGGGATTGACCGGATGCTCGAGGACGCGGCCTATCGGGAGCGGCGGGTGAGCCTGGGGTTCGAAAAGGTGCGCCGGTTTGATCTGGCCACCAGCGCTGGCCCAGTATGCCGCGCTGTACCGGAGGGTCCCGGCACGGGCGCACGCTGGCCGAGGTCTGGCGGCATGCAGTGGGGACCCGCATCACGCCGGAGGGCGCGGCGGGGCTGGCCGGCGAGATCGCCGGGGCCCTGGCTGAGTCGGTCCGTCATCACCTGGTGGCGGATGTCCCGGTCGGCGCCTTTCTGTCCGCCGGCATCGACTCGGGCGGCGATGGATCAGCCCAGCAGCGACGGCGTGAACACCGGGTACGCGAGCGAGGCGACCCGGCTGGCGGGGCTGAAGGTGGCGGCGGGTTCCCCCATTGGTGCGGCCGGGTTGTCATTGGTCGCGGCGCCTGGTCTAGGCCCTGGCCCAGGACCAGACGCGCTGGCCGGGGTCCGGGTGATGCCGAGCCGGCACGGCGTGCCCAAAAGGTTCACATTACCCAACGAACCCATTGCAGTTCTGAACAGGGTTGCCCAGCCAGCCCCTTAATTCAGGAGGGCGTTCACACTCTCGGCGGTCAGGATGCGCTCGGAGCAGCGGAGCAGGGTCTCGGGATCCGCGGCTGCCACCCAAGGGCCTGATCGAGGCCGCCGCCTGCGGGCTGCCGCTGATGACGACGGATGTGCCCGGCTGCCGGGAGGTGGTCACCGATGGGGTTGATGGTCGGCTGGTGCCGGCGCGGGATGGCCGGCGGCGTCCTGGTGGTGCTTGTTTACGGGTTGACACGCCACCTGGCCCTGGCGGTCGCCGGGGTGCTGCTCTTTTCTTCCGCGCTGGAACTACTTCGGGCCTGGCTGCCGTGGCGGGAGTGCTCGTGGGAGAATATCCAGATCAATCTGCTCGCCGTGGCGCTGGGTGGGCTGGTGTCCTGGGTGGGGGTTAAGTCGAGGCCGCGGGGCTGAGGGTGTTCCCGGCGCCAGCGGATACCGCGACCCCTGTCGGGCAGCGTTCGGATGGTGAGGGACGGGAAGATGCGGGAAATGGGCCTGTTTCGTTAGTTTTGTTTATTGTGTTCGATTCGTTTATGACCAATAATCAGGTTCAGTCGTCCATCTGGAAATTTTGATAGCGGGGTTAATTATGAGCGGAGTGCTGGAATTACGACCGACCAGCGAGCGGGATGTGGAGCTGGCCAAGATCGCGCAGGGTCTGATCATGATGGCGCTGGATCATTCCCGCGCCAATCAGATCGCCCTGATCAGCGACGACGACCAGGCGGTGGCGAAGCTGGAGCTGCCGCCGCATATGCTGCGGTTGTTCGCCGACCTGCTCGGCATGATGTCCAGGCACGAGCTGATCACGCTCGTCCCGCATGACCACGAACTGAGCACGCAGGAAGTTGCCAATTTCCTCAATGTGTCGCGTCCCTTCGTGGTGAAGCTGATCGATGAAGGCCGTCTCAAGTGCAAGAAGGTCGGCCGACATCGCCGGGTGGAGATGGCGGATGCGATCCACCTGCGGCATGCGATGCTGCAGGAAACGGAGCAGGCGCGGCAGGATTTGGCGAAAACTTCCGTCGAGTTCGGTATGGAAACGATCTGAATGGCCGGGACGGCAACCTACAGCATGGTGCTTGACGCCAATGTCCTCTATCCGATTGCCGTCATCGACCTGATTTTGTCACTGGCGGACACGAACCTGTTTCACGCCAAATGGAGCGACAGCATCGAGGCGGAAGCTACCAGGAACCTGGCGGAGAAGCGACCGGCACTGGCGGACAAGATACCGGGTCGTTTCGCGGCCATGCGGGGCGCCATCCCCGATTGCATCATCGGCCATTTTGACCACATCACCGATAAGCTGCGGCTTCCTGATCCCGACGACCGGCATGTGCTGGCGGCTGCCATCGTCGGGGATGCCGACGCCATTGTGACCTTCAATCTCAAGGACTTTCCGACCGATTATGTGCGCCAGTTCGGTATTGAAGTCCTGCATCCTGACGATTTCGTGATGAACCAGGTCGCCTGTCTGGCCGCCATCAAGGCCATGCGAGCCGGCTGGAATTCACCCGCCTATACGGCCATGCAACTGGTGGAATTCTATTCCAGGATCGGCCTGACCCAGACGAGTGACTTCCTACGTTCGGCCATCAAGCTCATCTGAATTTCATCGTAGGGCATTTTGCCCGCGCGTTGTAATCGGAGGCTGACATGCTCGCCAAGCGGTTTACCGCGGTGATAGTGATGGGAGTGTCGCGAAACCTGGCTTTGGCCAGGTTTTTTTACCTGGGATGCTGATTTGACGGTGCAGTGGACATTGGCCCATGAACGGTGCCTGGTCATGTCCCTGATTATCTGCTTTCGGGCACGGCGTGCCTAAAAGGTCAAAATTACCAAACGAACCCCTTTCAATTTTGAACAGGGTTGCCCGGCCAGCGCTTTAATTGAGGAGGGGGGTGACGCGACCCAGGCCCAGGACGCCGTCTATCGGTGGCTGCTAGCGGCCCCTGGGTGCGGGTCGATTGAGGCGTTGTTGGCGGTCGTTTGACTTGCTGGCCCTGGTTGAGCGGTAATAACGCTGTTATTACGCCTTGGAAGGACTGTCATGCGTACCACCTTGAGAAGGATCGGCAATTCCAGGGGTGTCATCATCCCGGCGGCGCTACTGAGCGCATGCGGCTTCGCCGATACCGTGGAGCTGAGTCTGGAGGGTTCGCGCCTGGTCATCGCGCCGGTCAAGACGCCCCGCCGTGACTGGTTCCGGGGTTACGATGTCGCCCAGGACGGCGATCTGTGGGGCGACCTGCCGCCGGATGCGGATGCGGGCGACTGGGAATGGTAAAGGCTGATCAGCGCATTCGCCGGGGCGATGTCTATTGGGTCAATCTTGACCCGACCATCGGTACCGAAATCAACAAGACCCGCCCCGGTTTGGTCATTTCTCCGGATGACATGAACGCCATCCTGCCGCGGGTGATCATGGCGCCCATCACCCGCAAGGGTCAGCCATTGGGTTGCAGGCCCGTGCTGCCGTTCCATGGCCAAGAGGCGCGTATCCTGCTTGACCAATTGCGCACGGTGGATAAGCGCCGCTTGACGACGAAGATGGGCGAGATCGATCCCGCCCTCTGGCATGAGGTGCTGCTGGAGATGCTGGGATAAGTATGCTCCAACTCAATCAAGTCCAGGAGCGGGTCAGCGCGGGTGGTTGACCCTAACGCGGATGGTCTGGATACTCAAGATGCGTCCATCGCGCATCTCGACGCCGCGACAGGCAGCGGCATGCCCGCGGGCGGATGCCATCGTGGTGCTGGTGGGGGCGGATTACCGCGCCTTTGGTACTTGTCGCAACCTGGACTGCTGGGCGCCAAGCGCCGGGGCCTTGGAGGCGACGGGGCTGGCGGTCAAGGAGTGGCTGGGCTATTGGATTCAGGCGGTGCGGGGCTTCGCTAACGGACACTGGTAATTCATCGCGCTTCGTGCTTCACTTTCCAAAATCGAAGCACATTGGGGTTGATCGGATGAAAGAGCTTAATGTCAGAGAGATGCGTGCCAACCTGGGCCGACTTGATGAACTGGTGGAACAGGCGGGGGAACTGATCATTAGTCGACGCGGCCAGCCTGTCGTTCGCGTGCTGCCCATTGCCAGGCGTCGCGCACGCCCGGACCATGCCGATCTGCGTCGACTCACGCTGGAAATGACGACAGCCTCGGCAGTTCTCATTCGCGCGGAACGTGATGAGCGCTGAGGGCCGGGCCTATCTGGATACCAGCGCCCTGGCAAAGTGGTACCTGAACGAGGTCAATTCCGAGGCCTTCGTCAGCTACTTGCAAAGCCTCGACAGTGCCGTGATCAGCAGTCTGACGCGCACTGAAGTACGATCACTGCTGAGCCGGCGGCGGCGGATGGGGGAGTTGACCCCTGAACTTGAATCACTGCTCTTCGCGGCCTTCGTTGAGGATTTGGATCGGGGCTGGCTGCAACACTACCCCGTCGAGGATATTCGCTTCACTGAAGCGATCAATTTGATCAACCGTTATCCGGATCATCCTCTGCGCACGCTCGATGCCCTGCATCTCGCTGTGGCAGTCCATGCCGGGATTGAAATGCTCGCCACCGCGGATACGGTGATGGCTGATGCCGCGACAGCCATGGGCTTCGAGGTCGCGCGGTTCTAAGCGCAAAGCTCCCGTCCCTGCATAAGTGGGTGCTGCATCTGGATGCGGCCCGCTGACCGGGTCTTACCCGACTGCTATCAAGCCGTGGTGCTGGGCGGGGCGGTGCAGCCGTTGTTGGTGGGAGAGGAGCGACCCCGGCTGCATCGGGATTCCGACCGAGTCTGGGAGGCGGCGCGCCTGTGGCACGCCGGCTGCGCGCCCCGGGTGCTGGTCAGCGCCGGGGGCAAGGTCGGTGGCGGCTACCCGGCCTTCCAGGATCTGCCGCGCCGGCGCCGCTGGCTGGGCCCGCTGGCCCGCATCCCTGGTCTGGGCCTGACCCTGCGCCGTCTGGGCCAAGCCCTTTTCTCCCATCACCCTTCCCCAGTCGCCCGACACCTTTCCCCCAAGGCGCTGAGCCTGCTGGAGTTGAGTGGCACCTGGCCCGGGGCTTGGTTGTTGCGGCGTGGCATCTTCATGCCCTGGGAACTGCCACTGGCTCGGCCAGGTGGAGGGGCTGGCTGGGTGGCGGCGGGTTCCCCCATTGGCGCGGCCGGGTTGTCATTGGTCGCGGCGCCTGGTCTATGCCCTGGCTCGGGACAAGACGCTGCCGCTGGCACCGGCATGACGCCTAGGTTTTTTGATTCCGAGACTTGGAGGTGAGCCTTGCCCACAGTCACGCTAAAAGCCCACTTTGACGATGAGCGGATTCAACTCGCTGAGTCCTATCCGCTACCGCCAAACGCCTGCTTGTTGGTGACATTGATTGACCTAGCACCGGACATTGAACGTCAGCCTTAGTTTGACTTGATTTGATGAAGCTGCCACGGCTTTTGATGATCCGCTTTACCTTGATTTTTTTGATCCTGATCACTCAGAACTCGAAAAACGTTACATCCGGGTTGGCTGCACCGACCAACACAGGGTTGTCGTTGTCTCCTACACGGAAAGAGGTGATCTGATCCGCCTGATCAGTGCCAGGCCCGCGACCAAAACGGAGCGTCAAGCTTATGAAGAAAACTGATATGAACCAAGAGGACGAACTGCGCCCTGAATATGACCTGAAAAGCCTGCCCATCAGGAAGTTCGGCCCGTCCCGGGCGCATCTCCCGCCGCATGGGGTGATTCTGGAATCTGATGTTGCCCCCTTCTTTCCTGATTCCGCCTCCGTCAATGAGGCGTTACGCTTTCTGGTGAGGGCTACCCAGGATAGCAGCCAGCATCCCAGACCGATCGCAACACCCTAACCTGACTTAGGTCAGTCACTATGAGGAGGCGAACTCATGGGGATATCGGTACTGCTACTGACGCTGAACGAGGCGGCTAATCTGCCGGCCTGCCTGGCAGCACTGGCCTGGTCAGACGACGTGGTGGTGCTGGATTCCTTCAGCCAGGACGACACGGTGGCCGTAGCGGAACGGTGGGGGGCACGGGTCTATCAGCGCGCCTTCGACCATTGCGCCGGGCAGTGCAATTAGGCCTTGGAGCAGATCCCCTTCCAGCATGAGTGGGTGCTGCACCTGGACGCGGACGAGATCGTCACCCCGGCGCTGCAGGCCGAGATGCTGGCGGCGATCGGGGACGGCCGCTGCGATGCCTGGCCCATCCCCTCCAAGATGATGTTCTTCGGCCAGTGGCTGCGTCATGCCGGTCTGTACCCCAGCTATCAGGTCCGATTGGGGCATCGGCAGCGGTGCCGCTTCAAGCAGGTCTGCCACGGTCAGCGCGAAGATGTGGCGCCGGAACGCGTCGGCACCCTGCAGGAGCCCTATCTGCACTATTCCTTCGCCAAAGGGCTGACGGACTGGTTTGACAAGCACAACCGCTATGCCAGCGCCGAGGCGGCTGAGGCGGTGCGGCTGCTGGGAGCCGGTGGCAGTCGGGATTGGGACGGTCTCTGGGCGCGGGAGCGCCAGGGGAATCGACCTGGCTCCGTGCGGCTGGATTGAGCCGGTCAGGCGGCTTGCCTGGTAAGGGGTAACCCATTAAGCTCAAATCGTGATCAATAGCTTTCGCCATATGGGGCTTGAAGCCTTCTTCGCGTCGGGTAGCAAAGCCGGCATTCAGCCACACCATGCGGGTAAGCTCAGGCGGCAACTGGGCCAATTGAACGAGTCCAGCCGCCCAGAACACATGGACGCACCTGGATGGAAGTTCCACCCCTTGTCCGGGGACCTGGCCGGCCATTGGTCTGTTTGGGTCAATGGCCATTGGCGCCTGACCTTCGGGTTCGAGGGTGAGGACGCGATCCTTGTCGATTATCAGGACTACCATTAACTAGGGGGGTTGCCATGGCTCAAATGTTCAATCCGCCGCACCCTGGCGAAACCTTGCGTGAAGATATTCTGCCTGAGTTGGGTCTGACGGTTGCTGCCGCGGCCCGACAATTGGGTGTATCCAGGGGCCGTCTCGCCCGCGTCTTGAATTGCCAGGTACCCGTTTCTTCCGACCTGGCCCTGCGTCTTGAGCAGTGGCTTACCAACCCACCTGCTGATGTCTGGCTACGGATGCAGGTGGCCTACGACCTTTGGGAGACCCGCCATAGCGGGCAGCCACCCAGGGTGGAGCCGGCACGCCTGAAAGCGGCTTGAAGGGTTCTCGAGGCGGTTGAAGGCGCAGCCACAGGCAAGGACCGCCACGGGGTGCAGTTCTGAACAGGGTTTCCCAGGCGGGGTCTTAATTCAGGAGGGCGTCCACACTCTCGGCGGTCAGGATGCGCTCTGACCAGCGGAGCAGTGTCTCGGTATCGGCCGCTGACACTAAGCGGTACACGGCTCGGCTCGGGGGGTCGAATTTGAGCAGGATCTGGCGTAACAGGACCGCCGCCTCGCCTTGCCGCTTGCCTTGTTCGATGCCTTTCTCCCAGCCTTGGACCTGGATTCGGCCCTGTTCGATGTAGCGGTCGATAAAGGTTTGCATAAGGGGATCTCTGCTGGGGGTCTGTTGCAGTAATACCCGGACGTCGTGTTCGTCCACCCGTTGGGTGCCTTGGACATAATAGCGCAGCAGGGATTCCAGGATCTCGAGCGCGGTCTTTGGTCGTTGACCCGCGCGATCAGCCCCAGCAAATCCCGCCGGCGCTCCACCGGTTGCTCGCTGAAGATATCGCGCAGTTCTAACTGGACCAGGCGGGTCAGCACGTCGCCTTTGATCTCGGCGCTGGTGCGGGCCGAGATATCGTGCAGCGCGCATTGAAACTGGGGCACGAAGGGTGCCAGGACAGGTGGCAGGGGCCGGATCAGGTCGTGGAAGTGGGTCGGCGATCGCCACTGGCCGGCGCCATGGTAGATCACCAGGGGGTAAATGGGCGGCAGATGGCGGGCCCCCTGGTCGCGGCTCTGCGCGCGGCCACGGCCCTGAGCGATGCCGAGCGGGCGGCGATGGGGGCGGGCGACCGGGTCTATGTGGGGCGTTATGTCGCTGGGTCTTAGGCCAGGGGGAACGGCCCGCCTGCGTGCGGGTGGACTGAGTGCGTTGGGTTGCGTATGGGGGTTGGGTTGGCCGCGGCGCGTTGCCGGGTCACGGCGTACCGACCTTGGCACTGAGTCCCGGTGTCCACCGGGACCATCTCGTCTATAATATGATGCAGTGTGAATCATATTTATGGTGATCGTATGTCCATGACCTTCGAAACCCGTGTCGCCGCCGCGGTCACGGCCCAAAATCCAAACCTAATCCGGCAGGAATTTTCGCGGGTCCTGGGTATGCCAGCGGCTATCGAGGGGCGGATGCGCCATCGTCTGGAATTCCGGGAAGTCTTGTATTTTAGGCTTAAAGTGTCTCTGGATGAGGCTGGGGTAGTTTTAAAGCCTGAGGACAGACGTGCGCTATACCGTGCCTTGCAGCGCAAGCAAACCCAAAGCGGGGCTTGGCGGCGGATCGGTCGCAAGATGATACGTTGTGGCGATGTCCCTCTGACCTTTGACCTGAGCCAGATCGTTCAGACTACTCACGTGGCGCTGCGAGAGTATCGCAAGGGAGCGGATCTGATTGAGGCGCGGCCTGAGGTCTGCGCTGGCGAGCCGGTCTTCAAAGGCACGCGCATACCTCTGGCGCAGGTCGTGGAGCAGTTCCGCCGCGGGGTACCCTTCGCCGAGATCAAGGCGGATTACTCGCAGCTTGCCGAGCGCGCTTTACGCTATGCGCAGATTTTGTCCCGCCTTGGGAATGCCCCGGGCCGCCCGGCGAAGGCGTTAAGAATCAGGCGGACTGCGAGTGAAGCTGCTGATCGATGAAAACCTTTCGCCCCTCCTTGCCCTTTGGGCCAATGAGCTGGGCCTGGAGACGGATGCCGCGATTTATGTTGGTTTGCAAGGTAAGTCTGACCTACGGGTGTGGCGCTACGCCTAAGAGCATAGCCGGATTGTCGTGACCGTCAATGTTGGCGATTTTATTCACTTGGCCAACGATGTGGATCTCCACCCCGGTGTCATCGCGCTCCGTGAGGCGGGACTTGATCGGCAGGCACAATGGGAGCGTTTGCGGGAAGCAATCGCCTATATCGCACAACGCTGCGGTGGCGATTTGATCAACCAATTGCTAGAAGTGCGCGGCGCCGGTGATCTGATCCTCCATGCGATCCCACCAGGCGACCACTGACCCCCACCGGTCATCGCCACCCGCGGCGCGCCCTGGGCCGATCTGGAGATCTACGGCTCTCGACGGGAAGACCTATTCGTTCCTTAGAATCTCACAGGCTTTAGCTGCATGACGGTTATTCTCGGTTTCAACGCCTTTCACGCCGACTCCGCCGCCTGCCTGGTGGTCGACGGCCAACGGGTGGGCGCGGTGGCGGAGGAGCGCCTGGGCGAACGCCAGAAGCACTGCCCGGCTTTTCCGGCCTAGGCCATCCGCCGGCTGCTGGCGGACGCGGGGCTGCGGCTGCGCGATGTCACCCCTGTCGCTCTGGCGCGGGACCCGGCGGCCAATCGGGCGGCGAAGCTGGCCTATGTGGCGCGGCACCCGCTCAATTCCGCCGGGGCGGTGGTCGAGCACCTGAGCCGCAATCGGCGCACCGAGGGCACTCTGGAGCAACTGGCCGCGGTCTGCGACGAGGACCCGGGGCTGGTGCATTTTCAGACGGTGGGCGTAGAGCATCACCTGGCCCTTATCGCCAGCGCCTATTATCTGTCGCCCTTCGAGGGGCTGACCGCCGGCTTCTCCTACGACGCCTCCGGCGACTTCGCCAGCCTGATGGCGGCGCACTGCGAGGGGACGCGGATTGAGGTGCTGGATCGGGTCACCCTGCCGCACAGTCTGGGGTTTTTCTATACCGCTCTGTGCCAATTCATTGGCTTTGATGAATTCGGTGGGGAATATAAGGTGATGGGCCTGGCGCCCTATGGGGAGGACCGCCATAGTGACCTAATGCGGGAGTTGGTGCGCCTGGATGACCGGCACTGGTATCGGCTGGCGGCGGGGTATTTTGGGATGCATGAGGGCGGTGAGAGCGGGGCGGTGGATGCGACACAGCACATCGTCATGGGCCGCTTCTATACCGATCGGCTGAGCGCGGCCCTGGGCGCGCCGCGCAAGCGCGCCGAGCCCCTGACCCAGCGCGAGATGGATATCGCGCGCTCCACCCAGGTGCGTTTCGAGGCGGCGGCGTTGCACTGCCTGACCCGGCTGTACGGTCTCGTGCCGACCTCGCGTCTGGCGATGGCGGGGGGCTGCGCCCTCAATGGGGTAGCCAATGCGCGCATTCAGCGCGAGACGCCGTTTCAGGAGCATTATCTCCAGGCGGCAGCCTCCGATGATGGCACCTGTCTGGGGGCGGCCTATTACTGCTGGCATCAGATCCTGGGGCGGTCGGAACGCTTCCAGATGGAACATGACTTCTGGGTGCCGGGCTATACGGAGGAGCATCTTCGGAGGGTGGCGGAGGGCAGCGGCTTCCGGGTGCAGGCCTGCGCCGATGAGGCGGAACTGGTGGCGGTGGCGGCGGATCTGATCGCCGCGGGGCGGGTGACCGGCTGGTACCAGGGCCGCGGCGAATGGGGACCACGGGCCTTGGGCCATCGCTCTATCCTCGCCAACCCGGCCATCCCGACCATGAAGGAGACCCTCAATACCAAGATCAAGCGCCGCGAATTGGGTCAGAGGGGGCCGCAGCCCCCGTCTGCCCACAGAACCGTG
This sequence comes from Chromatiaceae bacterium, assembly GCA_044228795.1. Taxonomy (GTDB): domain Bacteria; phylum Pseudomonadota; class Gammaproteobacteria; order Chromatiales; family Chromatiaceae; genus M0108. The sequence continues at coordinate 33,906 of JBGAUE010000007.1, forward strand.
CGTACGGGTCCGTACACGGCTCCTCACGTAAGACGTATCCACTGACTCACCTCAAACCAGTGCGGTAACTGCTGGTCCGAGCGAATGGCTTGTCCCAATTCCCCAATGAACCAGCCGACTGGGTAGGCCCGCGTCACCGCAAAGGTGTTCGAGAGCGCCCAGCGGCTTTGGTTGGAGAACACTGCGCCTGCCGCCTGGCGGCGTGGCACGCCACGCTTGACCAGTTTTCGGAAGAGGTTCCGCCGACTCTTTTGTTGATCCACCAGGCGGGATCGCAATCGTCGCCGGATATGGGCTTCGATCTTCCTGAGCTGGGCGGGGTAGTAGGTCATCGCAAAATAGCTCGACCAGCCCACATACCAACTGTTGATCCGCTCGATACTCGTCTCCAGAGTCAGGTGGGTGCCCCGCGGCGTCAGCTCCTTGACCTTGTCCATCGCCGTTTGCAGGGCCTTGCGGGAGATCGCGATGGTATCCCCCACAATGGTTAGCCCCAGAAACTTGACCCGATCCGAACGGGCCACTTGGCTTTTCTCGCGGTTCACGACCAGTTTCAGTCTCTTCTCGATGTATCCGCCCATGCTTGCCATAACCCGTTCGGCCGCTTTGGGCGTCTTCACGAAGATGTTGCAGTCATCGGCGAACCGGAAAAATTCCAGGCCACGCCGCTCCAGCTCCTTATCCAGTTCGTCCAGGACGATGTTGCTGAGCAGGGGACTGAGCGGGCTGCCTTGAACGGCCTCTGCCGTGGAGGGGGTCACCAGGCCGTTGGCCATGATGCCGCTGCGCAGGATCAGCCCAACCAGGCGCAGGATGCGCTTGTCGGGTATCGTCTGTCCCAGGCGGGCGATCAGCCGATCATGGTGAATTCGGTCGAAAAATTTCGAGAGGTCCAGATCTACCACGTAGGGCTTGCCCCCAGCCACGATCTGCCGCGCCGCCTCCACCGCTTGGCCTTGGTTCCGCCCAGGGCGAAAACCGTAGCTGTGCGCGGAGAACAACGGCTCGAAGATCGGCTCCAATAGCAATTTCAGGGTGGCCTGAACCACCCGGTCGCGCACCGTCGGCACCCCAAGCAAGCGGATGCCCTGCCCACCAGGCTTGGGGATCTCTACCCGCCGCACCGGTGAGGGTTCGTAAGTCCAGCTTTCCAATTCCACGGTCATCCGGCTTAGCTCGTCGTCCAGGCGTGTCTCGAACTCGGCAATCGTCACTCCGTCGATGCCGGGGGCTCCCTTGTTCTTGCTCACGCGCTGGAATCCCGCCGCCAGATATTCCCTGGCGCACAGGTCCTCGAAGAGTCTGTACTCGTCAGTCAATAGGTCTCTGCCGCTCATTTCACTCTCTCTTTCTGCATGGGCCCTTCAGCGATCACCGCACCCGCGATTCACCCGGCATCTACGTCCCGGGCACTCGCCGGCTCCCCTTGGGCTGGTCTCGGACCCACAGTCTCTAACAAGCTTCATCAACCGCTTACGTGTTCCGCCCTTCACCTCCGACATCCCGGTCGCTGATCCGGTGTTTTATCCTCCCCTACGTCACCGCAGGTTCTCCGGCACCGGCCTTTACGATTACTACGGCTTCATCTGAAGGCCCCCGTCCCATCACGCACGCGTCTCCGCGCCGCTTAGGGCTTAAGGTGTCGTAGTTACACCGACCCAGGATCGACGGCCCTTCACCGGGTAAGCTCGCTACCTCTGTCCCCGCCCACCTACCTTCTTTACGCCCAGGGGTTACGAGGAGAATATCGGGCTTCGGTGATCGACGGCACCTCGCCCGGCCCTGTGCGCCTGACCAAAGGTTCGCTCGCGCTTAGGTGGCGAGTTTGGACTCCGGCTTCTTTCAGATCCCTCATTGGCTCCCGTCCGGCAGCGGCCTTGCCGTCCTCCTCATCCGTAAGGTGCAGGGGGAGTTTCTTCGGGCACCCTTGCCTTCGCCTACATGTTCCCTTCTCCCAAGGGCCATGGCTGGACTTTCACCAGCTAGCCGGCGAGCATGCCGGTCACACGTCCTTCCGGCCCTTCGCGCCGAGCGTGCTGCGGGAGCTGGTGCCGACCTATTTCGAGCAGACGGTGGACAGTCCCTTTATGCAGCATGTGGTCAAGATCCGCCCCGAATGGCGTGAGCGTCTGCCGGCGGTGACCCATGTCGATGGTACCGGGCGCCTGCAGACGGTGGATGCGGCTAGCAATCCGCTCTATTACCAGTTGATCGAGGCCTTCCGGCGCCAGACCGGCATCGGCATGGTGCTCAATACCAGCTTCAACGAGAACGAGCCCATCGTGGACACCCCGGAGCAGGCGCTGGATTGCTTCCGGCGGACGGATATGGATGCCTTGTGTCTGGGGCGTTGGGTGTTGACAAAGGCGCTCGCGTCGGCATGACGCCTATAATTCCGTTGATTCTGATACTTGGAGGTGATCTTTGCCTACAGTCACGCTAACAGCCCACTATGACGGCGAGCGGATTCAATGCGATGAGTCCTATCCGCTACCGCCAAACGCCTGTTTGTTGGTGACATTGCTTGACCCAGCACCGGACATTGAACGGCAGCCTTGGTTTGACTGGGCTACGCAGCGTCTGGCAGCCGCCTAGGGTGATAACGAGCCGGATTACGGCCCTGGGAACCTCAAGAAATCACGATTTGAGTGTGCCCATGGGCGCCAGTTCAGCGGCGCTGGTGACTTCACCTTCCGTTCCTTTGGCGCTTAACTCGCCCAGCAATTCGGGATGTCGATCCAGCAGCTTGAGCAACCTGACCAAGGCCAGGGGCGGTTTGGTCTTGCCGTTCTCGTAACGCGAGAAGGCATTGACACCGCCGCCGAAAAGCTCGGCTGCTTCACGCTGGCCAAGATGGAGTTTCTTGCGCATGCCGGCGAAAAAGCTGGGATCGACGATAGCGGCATTGACCTGCTTGTTGAAGGCCTGCATCTCGCGCATGACGCGATCAGTTTCAGCCATGTCGGTGATGGATTCACCACACGCCGGACAGAAGTCGGCCGTCACGGCCGGTATGAGGGTGGTCTCGCCCTTGTAGGTGTAGGGCATGTCGCGCGTGTCGTGGATCAGTTCCGCCGCGCCACAGACTGGACATTTCATGGTCATAGCCCCTTGAAGGACACAATCAGCAGGTCGTCGATGACCGTCAGCTTCATGTAAACATCACCCCACTGGGTGCTTGGGCGATAGACGCCCTGCCACACCCTATGATCTGCATGCGTGGTCATGCTCTTGTAGAAATCCGCTGGCGTGAGGGCCATGACCACGGCCAGCATATCGGAGAGAGAAAAACCCAACTCACTGGCACCCACTCGTGCAGCGTACGTGGACCGAACCTTGCCTGCCTCGACCAAGGACTTAACCACGGCCATTTTGCAATGCGGTGTTCCTTTCTCTATGGCCGGAATCTAACCTACTTGGTTATCTCTGGCAAGTGGGTTGGGTTGAAAGGGATGTTGGCAACTTACCGATCTGGCCGACGCCCATATTTATGGGGAACCCCCGGCCTGATCCAGGCCCGCAGGCGTGCTGAAAAGGTCCAAACTCCCAAACGAACCCATTTCAGTTCTGAACAGGGTTGCCCGGCCAGCGCCTTCATTCAGGAGGGCGTTCACACTCGCGGCGGTGCGGATGCGTTCGGACCGGCGCAGCCAGGTCTCGGTATCGGCCGCTGATACCAGATGGCACGCGCTGCCAACCTAGCGGGCCTGACCTATTACCCGCTGCTGGGAATCTACGCGTACCTGATCGCGCTCAAAACGCAAGAATTGCGGCGCGACAGCGGCAGAGGGGAGGTAGCCTAAAGCCCCTCCCCCCTGACGCGGGGGAGAGGTTGGGGAGAGGGGGAGATCAGGCGGCAGCCTTCATAATAAAATCGACGTGGATGGCGTCATAGGGAAAGTGGATCTTCCCTGTGGTCGTTTTCTCCACGATGCCGGCCTTTACCAGTGCGGTGACGTCCGCATGGACCGCTTTGACATCGCGCTGGACGCGACGAGCCAAGTCACGAATGGAGAGGGGCCTGTTCCCGTCATGACCTTGAGAATTTGCCAGCGTTTTGCGGTGAGCGCTTGCCAGAGGAGTTCCGGGGTCGCGAAACTGATCCGTGGCTCGCTCGGTTGCCCGGTCAGCCAGGCCTCGGCAAAGCCAGGATCTCGTCATCCCCACCGATACCTACTATGCCCTAGAGGACTTTGTAGCCGCCGCCTTTGCCGAGCACGTCCAGGACTGGCGACTTGGAAGAACCACTTGACCTGCCGGTGGACCTGATCGTCCGTGGCCATGACGACACCTCTCCGATTGCACTGATTGCCAAACACGAAGGTCGGCCGCTATGACTGCCCATTTGCGTTTGATCCGTCAGAAACTTGATCATCTGACGCGGATACGCGCGTATTTGGCCTATTCGCCTGCTCAGTCGCCGCCTTTCATGCCCATCAAGGTCTGGGCGGAGTTGACGCCCGAGCAGTATGAAACATTTGCGGCCTTCCGTGCTGCCGGCTTTGGGCGGGAAGGTTGACGCTGACGCGGATGATCTTGATACTCAAGATGACTCATGTGCCTATAAGATAGCCTCGGAAGACTTCATGATGCAGCCAGCCAATGACGCCAGGTTTCGTGACATCACCGCCTGGATCGTCGCAGCGCTTGCTCCCGAACGGGTCCTACTATTCGGCTCCTACGCTTGGGGATCGCCCCATGCAGAGAGTGACCTTTATCACTATATTATTGTGCCTGATCAAACGGAACCGCCCTACCGCCTGGCGCGCCGGGCCTATCAGGCTTTGCATGGTGTCAGAATGCGGTCGACTGCCGTTGCTAGGTCCCATACATCCTGGAAGCTGCCGCCGCCTGTTGGGTCGCTCTCTTTTCCATATGTCTAAACAAGGTGCTGTAGAGGAGGCAGTAGGGGTCTTTTGCGAATAGGCTCAGTCCCGCGGTGTGGGCCCGCACCGGGCAGCCACCGTGGCACAGCGCCAGGTAGTCACATGCGAGGCAGTCTCCCTGCATGAGATGGACGGGGCGCTCGGAAAAACGCTGATGTGCCCCACTGGTGCTAAGGAGCGCCGACAGGCTGTCGCCATCAAAAATGTTGCCGAAATGGGAATCCGGATAACTGGTGACCCAGCAGTCGCACTGGGCGACATAGCCTCTGGCATCGATGGCGAGGAGTTCATCGGTGCAGTTCTGTCCCCAGATGCACGGCAGCGTGGCGTGGCGATGAGAGAAGTAATTCATCAACTCGTCGAAAGGGCCGATGCGCACCTCGTCCCGGTCGTCGCGCTCAAGCCAGACGTCGGCCAGTTCACAGTGGAATCTGGCCAGCTCCCGAACATCCAGTTGCATGTCACGCTTGACATCGTTGGTGCGACCGCCGGGAAAGGGTGTGTTGATCTGAAAATCCCGCACGCCGAGTTCGTCAACGAGGTGTTCGTAGAAGCGTGCGGCGCCGATCTCGAGCGTCGCCTGATTCAGCACCGAGATAACCTTGACGTCGATGCCGGCCGCGCGCGCCGCGCGGACCTTGCTTGACCAGAGGGCGTCATAATGCTCCGGGCTGCGCCCGCGCACCTTGCGGTATAGGTTGGGATAGTCGAGGGAGGTGCTCAGGCTGTTGCCAAACATCTCGGCGATGACGTGATTCCACTGAGGACTGTAGGCCAGCATGTTGGTCTGCAGGCCGTGCTCGACGCGTTTCCCGTGTGCCGCCGCGGCACTCTGGATCAAATCGAACGCCTGTTGGTACCAATCCGGCGCCAGGAGCATCGCCTCCCCACCCTGCCAGTGGATGGTGAGCGCCTGGATATGATTGACGTCCATGTGGTCCAGCACCTTGTCAATGATCGTTGCGAGGCGTTCCAGGGAGAGACGATCGCGGGTTCTGTCCTCGAAGCAATAAGCGCAGGCGGCGTTGCACTCATTCGTGGACAACAGGATCAGGGACAAATGAGTTCTGTTCATGGGGAAGGGGCCCCTGCGCGCGGAGGTAGGGCGGCAAGATCGCCCCTGAGTTCGTCGGCCGCCTTCCGCAGGGTATGAAGAAGGGCCTTTACGCCGGTGCAAGCGTAATCGCGCCGCGGCCACTTGAAGTAACCCCGACAGGTCGCAACAAACGGGCACTCAGAACATTCGGCACCCTCGGCAACCCGTTCGCGGCTCCAACGCTCGACAAAGCCCGCGGGGTCGGGGCCAAGTTCGGCTGCTGCCAACCTGCCAGGCGGTCGTTCCTGGCCCTGGTCGTCAAGGTACCGTATCAGCGCCGGGTCTTCTTCCTGAATCGCCCAGAGGCTGATGGGCTCTTGGCGGCACAGGCCGAGCAGCATGCTGTGGAAGAACTCGATCGGCTGGGTGATCGTCGACCGATGGAGGTAATCCTGCAGCAAGCGCCCAAGGATCTCGAGCATCGGCGCCGAGGGTTGACCGATGTTGAGTTTTACGGCGAATTGCAGCGAGCAGGCCAACCTGGCGGCCTTTTCGAAGCCGGTTGTGATGGGCAGCAACACCCGCACCGGGTGGTTGTCGAGCAGCTTTGCGTAACGGTAGAGAGCGGTAAAGTCGACCGCCGGGTCGTCCAGCAGCAGTTCGATAGGCAAGCCAGGTGCCCACTGTACCAGGGCATCGGGATCGCATCGCAGCGAGGTTAACTGGACGTAGGCCAGGTTCGCCAGGTCGTCCGCACCCAGTTGGGAGGCGATCGCGGACGCGTCGGTACTGCGTACGATCAGATCGCGGCCGCGATAGGCCTCCAGTTGCGCAATCGGGACCTGGTAAAGGATCGAAGCCGCCGGCTCATGCGAAGGGCGGGTCATCGAGGCGCCGCCGGCGGGATCTGGTGTGTGACGGCTGTGCCGATCAGCGCCGGTTGATCCAGCTGCCGCCATAGCCACCGCCACGGCGATTAACCCAACTGCCACCGCTGCGCCCATCGACCCAGCTACCCCCACTGCAACAGCCCCGGCGGTTTATCCAGCCTGCCTCAGCATTCTTTTGGGTCAAGAGGGCGCCGCCGAACAGGGCGCCGGCGATTACTGCCTGCGACCATTTACCAAGCCCGATGAGAAAGGTGCGCCGGCTCTGCAACTCCGGCTCGTTGATGATGTCCTTCATTGGTTCGGGTTCGGGATGACTGGTATTCGGTTTGTAGTTGTCGGTCATGGAAAAATCTCCGCTACTTGGGTGCATTCGGCGGCGCTGTTTCACCGCTACCCGTCAAATGCGAGAAATGGATGGTGTGGAAGCGCCAACCGGTTCCCTCTTTGAGCAGGACCGCGGAAAAATTGGCGACGAATTGGTGCTTAACATCCTTTTTTTGGTCGCTGAAATGACACACCGCCGTCAACCAGAGCACGTCGCCTCGCGCGCTCCCAGCGCCTTCGCCACACTGGACCTCCATGGTGTTGGGGTCGAAGTTCTCGGCGAAATGGGAGTAGGCATCTCTGACCTCCGTTTTCCCCACCCAGTGCTCGCCGGGACCTGTGCCCATAAGCATGATGTCATCGCTGTCGACGAAGGTAGCCATTACACCATCGATATCGTGCGCATCCAACGCCTTATGCTGGGTTTGCCAAAGGGTACTGACCGCGTCGATCGTCGGCTGCGCAACCTCCGCCTGTGCCAGACCGACTGAGATAGTCGTTACCATTGCCAGTGCAGTTAGGGCCCATTTCATCATGGTGATCTCCTCTCGGTAATAATTTAGCGCCTGTGTCATTTTGCGCCAACCAACCGCCTCCAAGATGATCTGGAGCAACCAAAGCTCAAGTCGGTGACCGGAAAATGAATCCTCGCGATTCGCAAGACCCGATCCCGCTGGTCGGGATGGTGTCGCTGTTGCAGGAGCCATTCCGCAGGACAGGTACCCTCTCCCCGGCTTCGACTAGGTCAAAATAAGACTTGGCCTGGTTGTGGAGTTCGGTGAAGGTTGCTTGTCCCATGTGGGCCTCCAAAATGTACATAAGGATGTCATTATGGATGCTAATTCCCTAACAGGCTCTGAACGACGAGCGGCAAACATGTTTATTCCCAATCCCGGCCTACCGCTGACATGCTCTATTTGACTAAGGTTCTGACGCTCCTCGTCTTGCCGCTGGGTTGGGTGTTACTGATGGGTGCCGCGGCCTTGATCCTGCTGGCCCGCGGACGGCGGGGCTGGGCCGGAGCCTTGGTTGCGGGGCTGTTGGTGCTGTTGTGGGTCTGCGCCATGCCTTGGACGGCCTATCACCTGACGGCCGGGCTGGAGGGGGGGTATCCGCCGGTGGCTTTGGAGCAAACGCCAGTGGCGGAGGTGGCGGTGGTGCTGGGGGGCGCGGTCGGTCCCATCGGGGAGCCGCCGACGGAGAATCTGACCGGTTCCTCTAACCGCGTGCTGCGCGCGGCGCGCCTGTTTCGGGCCGGTAAGGTCCATCGGGTGCTGGCAGTGGGTGGCAATCTGGATTGGATGAGTGCCGGGGCGCCAGAGGCGGAGCTGATCCGCGACTTGCTGGTGGAATGGGGCCTACCTCGGGAGGCCATCTTCACCGAGCCGACCAGCCGGAATACGCGGGAAAATGCCCTGAGGGCGGCGGCGATCATCCGCGAGCAGGGCTGGGAGCATGTGCTGCTAGTGACCTCTGCGTCCCATATGCGGCGCGCAGTCGAGGCCTTCCAGGCGGTGGGCATCGCCGTAATCCCCTCGCCGACCGATTTCGCCAGCCGTGAACCGCTCGCCCTCGACCTCTTGAATTTCTTGCCCGATGCGGGGGCGCTCCTGGGTGTCAGCAAGGCGCTGCGCGAGGTCCTGGGGCTTTGGGTCGCCGGGATGCAAAGGGAAATTTCCGGATGAGCATTTCCATCCTGCTCCTGACCCTAAACGAGGCCGCTAATCTGCCGGCGTGCCTGGCGGCGGTCGCCTGGTCGGATGACGTGGTGGTGCTCGATTCCTTCAGTGCGGACCCGACGGTGGCCGTGGCGGAGCGCTGGGGGGCGCGGGTCTATCAGCGGACCTTCGATTCCTTCGCGGGGCAGCGCAATTACGCCTTAAATCAGATCGATTTCAAGCATGACTGGGTCCTGCACCTGGATGCGGACGAGATCATCACCCCCGCCCTGCGGGCGGAGATGCTGGCGACGATCGGGTCTGGTCACTTTGATGCCTTCCGCATCCCCTCCAAAATGATGTTTTGCGGGCACTGGCTGCGCTATTCCGGCCTCTACCCGAGCTATCAGGTCAGGCTGGGGCATCGGCAACGCTTGCGCTTCCAGCAGATCGGCCACGGTCAGCGGGAGGATCTGGCGCCAGAGCGAATCGGTACCCTGACCGAGCCTTATCTGCATTTTTCCTTCTCCAAGGGCCTGACCGAGTGGTTCGATAAGCACAACCGCTATGCCAGTGACGAGGTGCGGGAGGCGGTGCGACTGCGGCTGGCGGGGGATGGCCTTGACTGGCGAGGTCTCTGGTCGGGGGAGGGCACGCGCCGCCGCCGGGCACTGGAACGCTTATCCTCTCGCCTGCCGCTGCGTCCCCTGCAGCGGTTTGTTTACATGTATCTGCTGCGTCGGGGTTTCCTGGATGGGCGCGCGGGCCTGACCTATTGCCGGCTATTGGCGATCTATGAGTATCTGATTTTTGTTGAAGACCCGGGAACTGCTCGCTAGGCGGGAACCCGTCTCGCCGGGTCGCAATCACAAGGATGAAGCTTGATGAATATCCTGGTCACGGGCGGGGCCGGCTACATCGGCAGCCATGCCTGCAAGGCGCTCTTTAAGGCGGGTTATCAGCCCATCGCCTGCGACAATCTGGTCTTTGGGCATCCCTGGGCGGTGCGGTGGGGGCCCCTGGAGCAGGGTGACATCGCGGACCGGCCATGGCTCGATGCCCTCATTGAGCGCCATCGGCCCCTGGCCGTGATGCACTTCGCGGCCTTTGCCTATGTGGGCGAGTCGGTCCAGAACCCGAGGAAGTATTTCCGCAACAATGTGGCGGGGACCCTGACGCTGTTGGAGGCAGTGCGGGATCACGGCATCCGCTACTTCATCTTTTCCAGTAGCTGCGCGACCTATGGCCTGCCCGAGCGGATGCCGATCGCCGAGGACTGTCCGCAAGTGCCCATCAACCCCTACGGGGCCTCGAAGCTGATGATCGAGCGGATGCTGGCGGATTTCGATCGGGCCCATGGGCTGAGGCCGATCTGCCTGCGCTATTTCAACGCCGCCGGGGCCGATGCTGAGGGGGAGATTGGCGAGGACCATGACCCGGAGACTCACCTTATCCCGCTGGCGATCCGAGCGGCGCAAGGCGGTGCCCCCGCACTGGCGATTATGGGAACGAATTACCCAACCCCGGATGGCACGGCGGTACGGGACTATGTCCATGTAACCGACCTGGCCGCTGCACATGTGCAGGCTCTGGATGACCTGGTGGCGGGGGGCGCGAGCGTGGCGCTCAATCTGGGGACCGGGCAGGGCTATACAGTGTGGCAGGTGGTGCGGGCAATCGAGGCGGCCAGCGGTCACCCGGTGCCGGTGCGGGAGGCGCCACGGCGGGACGGAGATCCGCCGGTGCTGGTCGCCGACCCTCGGCGCGCCTGGCATCGGCTGCACCGGACGCCCCTTCATTCGGGGTTATGCCAAATTGTCGAGACGGCTTGGCGGTGGCATGGGCAACAGGCAGGCTGACACTTTTCGTCCCACTGGCAATGCGCTGAGGTTCCTCGGGTTGACAGGCTTCAGGTTAGGCATAGGCTTGTGGTAGCGATTTCTGGGAGAGCCGGTATGGGTGTTATGAAAAGCAGGGTGTTAGTCTTGGCCTTGGTGCCCTTGATCGGCGCCTGTGTGATGGTGGGGACGCCGGTTGGACCCGGCGACGAACCGGGCAAGATCCCGCCACGCTTGACACGGGACAAGGACGACAAGGGCCTGAAATGGGACAACCCCGCCGCCTTCGGACCCGTGCCAACCGCCCTCCAGTCGACTGGGAATGACGTTTGTCAGTTCCATCGATTCGAGCGCGCCACGGGCTATCACCCCGATGCGCGGGATCTGGACGGATCCGTCATCCAGGGTGGGGGCTATTTTTGCGTTGGTACCTACGAGGAAGCCGGTCCCGGCGATGCGCCTGGCCAGGTGCCCCCGCGCCTGGTGGCGCAAGGGCGTGAGCGCAATCTGAAGTGGGATAACCCCGCCGCCTTCGGTCCGGTGCCGCCGAAACTCGAGGCTAAGGGTAATCGCATCTGCCGGGACGCCGGTTACGAGCGGGCCACGGGCTATCATCCTGGGGCGCGGGAGTTGGATGGGACTATCATTAAAGGTGGAGGCTACTTCTGCGTCGGTAAGGTTAAGTGACCTGCCCCTGGATCTTAGCCGGTGCCAAAGAAGCCTTGCAGGCTGAGTAAATTTCTTGGAGTCATGGACATGCTAAAGAAACTTAATATTACCGCTGTGATTGGGACCGCGGCCGGACTGGCCTTGGGTTTGGGACAAGCAGCCAGTGCCGCCGATGCCTTGGGCCATCTCGTCCAGGTCAGGGGTACGACGATCCTCTCCCAGGGACCGAGATACATAGCGGGAAGCGCGGGTATGCCCCTGCGGGCCGGGGATCGACTCATGGCTCTAGAGGGGGGCGAGGCTCTGCTCCAGTTTGCGGATACCTGCCAATATCGTCTCGGGGACGATCGGATCCTGGATGTGGGCACGGAAAGCCCCTGCGCCTTGGGTAGCGGTGGTGAGTATCGCCCCGAGCTGCGGGATGCTGCGCCTTTGCCACCGGTTGCGGACCAACCGCCCACGGAACCGGAGCGGTTGCGGGAGGCCGCGCTCCGTGTGGAAAGTGACGATACCAGGCTAGGCCCGGGTAAGGGAGCCGGTACGCGGAAGAGAACTGGCGCAGGGGCTGGTGCGGGAGCTGGTGCTGACATGGGGGGCCTGTCCCTGACAGCCACGACCGCCCTGGCGGTTGCAGGTATGGGAGCGCTGGGGGCGGTGGCCGCTGGGAACCGGAAGGACAGGGGTGACGAGCCGGAGCCCCTCAGTCAGTAGGGCGGGAGCTTGGCTCCTCGGCGGCATTTTGAGCGCGAGCACGGGCACGATCCCTGTCTTCCTGTTGTTTCTCCAGGGCCTCAAGGCGCGCGCGGAGATACAGAACCGCCAGTTCCAGCTCGGCCTGACGTTGCGGGACCTGGGCGAGGGTCTCAGCTTCGTTGGCGGTCAATCCGGTCGCAGGACGGGCAAATCCAACGTCGGGTGCCCCGGAGCCAGTAGCGGGGGCCATCTGGCTGGGGTCATGGCTAGGCGACCCGGGGTTAGGCCAGATTTCGGGACCCGTTGGGAACCCTTGGCCATTAAACAGACTGAGGGCAAGCCCGACGAGGGCGAGACCGGCAAGGCCCAGGGCCAGGTGGGTTTGGCGGCGCAGATGATGGAGTTGCAGATCCCGCCAGCCGTCGCGCTCGGCGGCGGCGCGCCAGGGGGGTGAGGCGGGCGGTGACTCGCCGGTGGACGAATGGGTTGAGGCGGGTTCCGCCCAGGGGGCGGCCAGCTGGCTTGTCCAGGCGCGGGGCCCCTCGGAGACATTACCGGCGATTTGGTTGATGGCCTCCTCCAGAGCCACCCGGCAGGCCTCGGCATCCGGGTCGCCGAGAAAGGCATCCAGCGCGCCGACGAGCCGATCGGCATCCTCCGCGATGCCCACGAGGCGGGCATGGACCTCGGCCGTAGGGCGCGCGCCAGGAATCACGGGTGACCCCTCGGGCACCGACTCCCGCAGGATCGTGCCTGTCACTTCAAGAAAGCTATTGATACGTCTGGCCAGCCGGGTCAGGGTTGCGACCCCCTGATCGTCACGGGGCGCGGCGAACAACAGCCGGGGCAGCCTGGCCTGGAGTGCCTGGAGACCCGCAATTACCCGGCGCCGTTCCGCAGGTTCAGACTCTGGATCGGCGGGGATGAGGGGGAGCATGTCGGGTGCGCTCATACCAGGCTCCGGGGTGCGGCTCATCCGGCGTCAAAGGGGTTGCGTGGCCGCTGATCCTTCAGCGGCATGACTTGGACGTGGGGCTCGGGGTGGGGCTCCGGCATTAAGCGGGTGCGACGCACCCGCCTGCGCTTGTGGGGTATGAGCGGGAGGCGCCCAGGCGGGGTGAAGAAGAGGCCGGCCAGAAAGGCAAAATAGGCCAGATTGGCCGGGGTATGAAGATTATAGTCGCTAAAGGCATGGCCAAGCAGGAGAGCCAGGCCAATACCAGCACCGATCTGGAGGGAACGAAAGCTCGACCATTCGTCACCGGTCATGAGCCGGGACCACTGGCGCGCATACAAGACGAGGAAGATGAGGATCAGGACCAGCGCCCAGACGCCCGTCTCGTAAAGCGCCTCCAGATAATCGTTATGGGCATGATTGATGAACCATTGCCCCAGCGCGACGGGCTGATGGATGGGAAAGGCGTCCGGATAGGTGCCAGGCCCGCTGCCCAGGGGCAGGAGGGTACCCACGCCGTCGAAGCTGGCGGCGGCGAGGGGCCAGCGGGCATCCGAGACCATATCGCCCACCGCGAACCGATCGAGCACGGGGGCGAGCCCCAGGGCGGCGGCGAAGCCAATGGCCAGGGTGATCAGGCGCCCTACCAGTCCGAAGGCGCCCCTGCCGCCAAGGTGGGAGGCGAAGAGCAGCGCGGTCAGGACCATGCCGAGCATGGCCATGGCGATACCGGTGCGGGAGCGCGTGACGACGATACCCACCACAAAAACCAGGACCAGCAGACCCAAGGCCAGGCTGGGACGCCCGCCGGCCCGCAGGATGGCAATGGCTTTCTCCCGCCAACCCTGGGCATGGTGGTGATGGTGTTTAGGCCCACGTCCGAAATGGAAGAGAAAGAGGGCCAGGGCGAGGGGGAAGATCATCTCCAGCATGCCGGCGAGATGGTTGCGATTACGGAAGGTGCCGGAGGCGGCGCCGCCCCGTGGCACCCATTCGGCAAGGCCGTAATCCACGCCGCTGGTGGCGGTGGCGAACTGGAAGAGACCGATCACCACCTGCGGCACGGCGACCGCGAAGAGCAGGTAGACGAGGGTCATGGCGCCCCTTTCCCCGAGCGAGCGGGTCCCGAGATAGACGCCGATGGGGATCAGGCTGAGCAGCCAGGCGGTTTCGGTGGCGAAGGGGTGGAGGGAGATGGGGCGGGCCGCGGCCAGGGCACTGGGGGAGATTGTTACAATGGCCTGTGCATAGGCCTCGCGGCCGGGGAGATAGGCCAGAACCCAGGCTGGCCAAGGGATGAGATAAAGGAGGGGCGCCAGAAAGAGAGCGCCGAGGAAGAGGCCTTCGCCCGTCCTGAAGGCGGCCCCTTGCGGGCGCCATAGTGTCAGGCCGATCAGGATGAGTCCCAGCCATTGCAACAGAAGCCGGGGTAATAGGTCGAGTCCGCCATTGAAAAGGGGGGCGACGATAAACAGGAGGGCGAGGGTGCCCAGGCTGAGGCGCGTCCCCGGATCCCTCCAGGGGCTCTGATCCCAGCGGGCGTCGGGTTGCGAGCTTGTGCTGGTCTGCAAGTTGGCTGCTCCAGGGGATGCGGTAAGGCCCGTCGTGCCATTAGGGAATTGCGGGCAATTATGGCATTGGGGTCCGATCAGGCGCTGGACTAGCTTAACGGTTGGTGCCATCCTGGCATCTACCCGACTCTAGTCTGACCGAAGTGTGCCTCCCAGCATGACCCTGCCTCGTATCATACCCCTTACGCTGTTCCGACTTGGTCTGTGCGTATTGTTTTTCGCGGGGCCGCTAATGCTGCTCTCCGGCTGCGAGACACACCCAGGGGCTGGACAGTGGAATCAGCCGGGGGATCGCCAAGAACCAGCCTTCGACATCATGGGTCAGACCGCCTCTGCGCCGCCCCCCGGCGCCGAATTGATGCCAGCCATCATAGGCCCCCCGCCCGATCCCAGTTTCGAGGACCTCATCTACCACATCGGGCCCTATGATGACTTAAAGGTGGAGGTCTTCGGGGTGCCGGAACTCTCGACCGAGGCTCAGGTGAATCTACAAGGCCTGATCGCCCTGCCCCTGCTGGGCCCCGTCGAGGTCAATGGTCTGACACCCCGCGAGGCCGAGGAGGAGATCAAGCGCCAGCTCGCCAGCCGCTATATGCGCGACCCCCGGGTCATCGTCTATGTGAAGAATTCGGCCAGCCTGAACGTGACCATCACGGGGGCGGTGGGCTCCCAAGGGGTCCAGCCGATCCGGGGCCGCAAGACCTTGACGGATATTCTGGCCCAGGCCGGAGGGGTCACGCCCCTCGGCAAGGAGCACCAGGTGGTGCTATACCGTGGCGAGGGCCCCGCCGGCATGGCCAGTGAGGGCAAGATGCGCGCCTATGTGATCGATTACCAACAGATCCTCGATGGCAAGATGCGCGATCCTCTGGTGGTGGGCGATGATCGGATTTATGTCCCATCCTCGGGGCTGGCGATCTTTTTCAGCCCTCTCGTCAATATCCTCCAGACTTGGGCGCTGCCCGCGGCGCGCGGGGGCTATTAGTTAGTACCATGCCCCCCTATCTCCCTGATCCTCGCCTCTCCTATCCCCTCCCCGCCGGCGGTGACCAGGCCTTTACACGCCCCGCGGATCTGGCAATGCCGCCCTTCGGGCCGGGGGGTATGGATGAGGAGAAGCCCCTGGACCTGCGGCGCTATGTGGGAATTCTTCTACATCGTAAATGGCTGTTGGTCTTCTCGGTGATCATGGCTCTGATCGTGGGTCTGGTGCTGACCATCCGCGAGACACCCATCTACCGCGCCACCACCGTGGTGGAGGCCCGACCTCCAGCCGCCAGTCCTTTTGGCTATAACGACTATTCGACCTTTGCGATCGGACAGAACTTTCAGGGCGATCAGGTCCAACTGTTGCAAAGCGCCGCCCTCGCGGAGCGGGTCGCCCGGGACTTCCGCATCGAGATGCCAGCCCTTGCGGATAAGGCCGCGGAGGGCTTTTTCGCGGAGATGGTCGCGACCTTCGACGCCTGGCTCGCGCGCGGCGAGAATACCGATTCGGCCGTCGGCGAGCCAATGACGGGCCCGGCGGATAACGCGCGGGCCGCCAACCAGGCCAGCGTCGAGCAGGCGATTCGCGGTCGTCTGCAGGTAGCGCCGGTTCCGCAGACCAACCTGCTCAAGATCTCCATGGATGATGAGAATCCGCGCCGCGCCGCCGCCCTGGTCAATGCCGTAGCCAAGACCTACATTGCCATGAACTCGGAACGGCGGTTTCAAAACACCAATAAGACCCAGGACTTCTACGACACTCAGGTGCGCAAGACCCGCGCCGAACTCGAGGACCTGGAACGTCGGTTGATTGCCTATGCACGGGGCAAGGACCTGGTGAATCTGGATAACCTGCTGGAATCGAATGAACAGGAGTTCAGCCAACTCAAGTCACAGTTCTTCGATGTGGAACAACGGCTGTTCCAGGCGGAGGCGAAATTTCGGGCGGTGCGGGAGGCCGGTGGCAACGGGGGCGAGGATTTTCTCAAGAGTGAGGTGATCCAGCAGTTGAAGACCCGTCGGGCCCAGCTCGATGACGAATATCAGCTAAATCTGAAGGTATTTCTGCCGGAATATCCCAAGATGATACAACTGCATGGTCAGATCGAGGCCATCGATACGCAGATCAAGGACGAGTCGCGGGCGATCGCGAAAAGCATCGAGATCGCATACGAGGCGACCCGGCGCGAACATGAGTCTCTGGCGCAACGGGTGGCGGAGGGGCGTAAGGCGCTCCTGGAGATGCGGGATCAAACCGCCGACTACAACGCCCTCAAGCGCGAGCAAAGGGCCCTGCAGGCCGTCTATGACGGCCTCATGGGCCGGATCAAGGAGGCGGGTATCGTCGCCGATGTCAGCGTCAATAACGTGTTGATACTGGACGTCGCCAGCGTCCCCTCCGAGCCTTACACCCCCAACTTGCGGGCCAACCTGACCAAGGCGCTCGGCGTGGGGCTGGTGATCGGTGTCTTGCTCATCGTCCTGATCGAGAACCTGGATGATTCGGTGAAATCCCCCGAGGATGCGGAAAAGTTGCTGGGCGTGCCGCTCTTGGGAAGTTATCCCTTGATCAGGCCCCTGATTGGCCATGACCAAAAGGAGGATCCCACGCCCTTGGGGCTGCTCTGTAACGCCAAGTCGCCACTCGCGGAGGCCGCCCGGTCCCTGCGGGCCACGCTCTTGTTCGCCTCGGCGGACGGGGCGCCCAAGGTCCTGAATTTCACCAGCGCGGCCCCCGGCGAGGGCAAGTCGGTCGCCTGTTTCTGCACGGCCATGGCCTTCGCCAGGAGTGGTGCCACGGTGCTCTGCATCGATGGCGATCTGCGCAATCCTTCCTTGCATCATATCTTTGATGTTCCGAACCACCTGGGCTTGAGCAATCACCTCGTCTCCGACATCCAGCCCGGGGAGATCGCCCTGGCCACCGAGGTGGAGGGGATGTACCTTATCACCAGCGGCCCCTTACCGCCGAATCCGGTGGAGTTGCTCTCAAGCCCTAAGATGTCGGAACTGCTGCGCCTGGCGGCGGAACGCTTTGATTTTGTTTTCCTCGACTCCCCGCCCGTTCTGGGTCTCGCCGATGCCCCCTTGCTCTCGGCCATCGCGGGGGCCACCCTTTTTGTGCTGGAGCCCGGAAAAACCCGTAAGGTCGCGCTGCGGGACAGTATCAAACGCCTGCGCGCCAGTCATGCGCATGTGATTGGGGCTGTCTTCCAGAAGCTCGACCGGCACGGCTCAGGCTATGGCTACGGTTATCAGTACAACTATCAATATATGTATGGATACGGGCAATCCGACAAGCAAGACCTGGAGCCAGCCTAGAGGGCAGTAAACCCTGATTGCCCCGGCGAGGAACCGCTGAGATGCCACCAAGACTCCTGATTGTTCGTCAAGCCTTACTCCTGGGGATACTCGCCTTCCTGGCGTGGCGGATCACAGCCTTGGGCGTCGCGAGCATCCAGGTCGAGGCCATGGACAGCCGTGGCGAGGCTGCCGCGCGACGGGCACTCGATTGGTACCCTGGACAGGCCGCGGCCCTCTATCGACTGGGCGTCAGCCTGCTTCGGGAGGATATCGGGAAGGCGGAAGACCTGCTCGCCGAGGCTTATTTCAATAATCTGACCGATCCCACCCCACTCCGGGTGTTGGCGGGCGTGGCCTTGGCACGCGAGGATGCCACGCGAGCTGACCTGCTGATCCAGCAGGTGGATGCCTTACGCCCCGTGAACCCCCAGTCCCAACGGGATCTGGGTCGGTATTGGCTGGAACGGGGGCGAGCCGACCTGGCCTTTCAACACTGGTCGCGAGCCATCCAGGCCAATCCAGGGTTGGCGCCCGGCCTATTCGAGACCTTTCGTGAACTGCTCAAGGACCCCGGGATGGACGAGGCCTTTCAGTCGATCACGCGCGATCCACCCGCCTGGTGGCTGGATTTTTTTGCGGACACGGCGACGCGTGGCAAGGATGTGGCAACCCTCCGGCGGCTCTACCAAATGCGGCGGGAGTCGGTCGATGCACCTTTGACGCTTGCCGAACGTCAACATTACTACCAGCGTCTGCTGCGCGAGGAGTTCTACGAGGATGCCTATCTGGCGTGGGTGAACAGCCTGAATGCCGGGCAACGGCAGCAGCTTGGCTTTTTGTTCAATGGGGATTTCGAGCTGCCCCTGACTGGACTGGGTTTTGACTGGCAGGTCGACAGGAGCGATCGCGTCGAGATCGGTCGCGCGGCCTTTGAGGGGGATAACCGTCAGGCGCTGCGGCTGCGCTTTCGGCTCATGCGCACCCCCTTCAAGCATCTGACTCAACCCCTGTTGCTGAGCCCGGGGACCTACGAGGTAGTGGGCTCCTACCGGGGCCTGGAGCTGATGACCGACGAGGGTTTCCGTTGGGTGGTCCGCTGCCGCGTCCCTGATCAAACCCTGCTCGGGGAAAGCGAGCGCATTTTCAGCGCCGATACCTGGACCCCCTTCCGCTTTCAGATCGAGGTACCCGCAGCCTGCATCTATCAGGAGATCCGGCTGGTCTCGGCCGCTGGAACGACAACGACGACCGCAACGGATGGCGAGCTATGGTTCGATGGGATGTCGCTCCAGCGCATTGACGGACTGTCGCCGCCGGCCCGGGCACGGCTGGAGGCCGCGAGATGGGAGGAGCAGGCCGCCAAGCCGGGGACCGGCCCTAGATAAACTGCCCCCGCGGCCCTGCCCTGCCCTGCCGACGGCACTGGGGGCGCCGGGCGGGGGCTACCAGGAGTATTTGGGGTTTGCCTTGCCCGCCAGGGCGGGATGCGAGGGATATCCCACTGCAACACCCACAGCGGGCCTGAAGAAGAACTGAGAGACCTTGGAAAGATTCTTGAGGGCCAAGGTCACTAACCCGCCAACCCGATTCGCCCGCAGCGCCCGATAATCCTCCCAGGACTTACGCAGGATACTGAACAGGGAGCGATTACTGACCCCACCCAAGCGCATGTGGACCATGACATTGGGTAAATAGACGACCTTGCCCCGAGGCTGGCTCAAGAGCCGCAGCATCAGGTCATAATCCGCCGCGATCTGGTAGGTCGGATTGAAGCCCCTGATGCGATCATAAACCTCACGACGCAGATACAGGGTGGGGTGCGGTGGCATCCAGCCCCGGTGCAGCAGGGACCGTGAAAAGGCGCATGACCGCCAGTAGCGGATCACCTGGCCAGGATCACGCCTTTTCACATACAGGAGATCGCCGTAAATGGCTTCAACCGCGGGATCGGCAAAGGCGGCGGCGACGCGCCGGAGCACATGGGGATCGGCATAGAGGTCGTCGCTATTCAGAAAGCCGACAATATCGCCACTCGCCCGCGCCAGGCCCTTGTTCAGGGCATGGTAAATGCCTTGATCCGGCTCGCTGACCAACACATCCAGATGGTCGCGGCACTTCTCCAGCTCCGCCAGAGTCCCGTCCGTGCTGGCCCCATCAATGATGATGTGCTCGTGATGACCATAAGACTGCCTATGCACGGAGGCCAGGCACTCGGCTAAGGTGTCCACCGAGTTCTTGGTCGCGGTGATGACGGAAATTTTTAAAGGCGCGGCTGTTACGCGATGGGGGCGAAGCTTGCGAACCCTGGGCCGACCCGACAGATGCAACGCGTGCAGCGGCTTACTCAAGGAAACCGCTTCGCCACTGGTATTGGGCGCAGGAGAATGCAACCGATCGGGAGACATGAATTGAGCCCAGGGATGAGCAATGGGGCGATCCATTTAGAGAAATGATTGTGACACATAACCGCGGGAATGAAAACCGACATTATTGAATGCTAATATACCGAAAGTGCCATCCGGAGCACCCGCCAACCTAGTCCCCGGTCAGCCCCCACCACCCTTATCCAGATGGCGCTGGAGCCAAAGTTCCAGTAAAGCCAGATGCCACAGCTTATTGCCGCGGATGCGGGTGTGGTGCATATCCGGAGCGGCGAGGAGCTGATCCACATAGGCCCGCTGGTAGATACCGCGTTCGCGGCAGGCGCGGGAGTTTACCAGATCCCGCATCAGGGCGAGAAAGTCGCCGCGCACATATTTAAGGGCCGGCATGGGGAAGTAGCCCTTGGGCCGGTCGATGACGGCATCAGGCAAAAGGCCCCGGGCCAAGGCCTTGAGGGGGTATTTGCCACCCTCGCGCAACCTGATAGCGGCGGGACAGCGGGTCGCCAGTTCCACCAGTTCGTGGTCGAGGAAGGGTACCCGCGCCTCCAGACCCCAGGCCATGGTCATGTTGTCCACCCGCTTGACCGGATCATCGACGACCAAAGTCGTGACATCCAGGCGCAGGACGGCGTCCACCAACTCCTCGGCGCCCGTCTGGTCCAGGAGATCGGCCATGAGGAGGCCGGTGTGGTCCGGTCCGGCCTGGTTCGGGGCTGCCAGGCGCAGGAACTCGGCGTGATCCCTGTCGAAGTAGTGCTGGCGGAAGGTCTCCAGCCAGGCCCCCTTATCCGCCCCGGCCAGGCGTGGATACCAGAAATAGCCACCAAAGACCTCGTCCGCCCCCTGGCCGGACTGGACCACCTTGATCTCCCGGGATACCTGCTCGCCGAGCAGATAGAAGGCCACGGCGTCCTGGCCAAACATAGGCTCGGTCATGGCATCCACCGCCTCCGGTAGGCGGCGCAGGACCTCGGCGTTGGGGACGTGGAACCGGTGATGCCGGGTGGCGTAGCGCGCCACCACGAGATCCGAGTACTCGAACTCGCTGCCGGCCTCCTCCGGGGTGTCCTCGAAACCCACCGAGAAGGTGCGGATGTCGGGCACCCCCAGCTCCGCCAGCAGGGCCACCAGCAGGCTCGAATCCAGGCCGCCGGACAGCAGGACCCCTACCGGCACGTCGGCCACCTCCTCGCGGCGGCGAACGGCCTGGCGCAGGGCGGCGCCGATGGCCTCCACCCACTCATCGGCGTTGGGGATGGGGTCCGGGCGGATGTCCGCCAGACTCCAGTAGGGGCGCTCGGTGGCAGTACCATCGGCGTCAATGCGCAGCCACTGGGCCGGGGCCAGCTTGCGGATGCCGGTCAGGATGGTGCGTGGCGCCGGCACCACGGCATGGAGGGTGAAGAGGTGATGCAGGGCGATGGGGTCGATGGCGGTATCCACCCCACCCGCCGCCAGCAGGGCCTGGCTGCTGGAGGCAAACCGAAACCGCCTGGCATCACGGGTCCAGTAAAGGGGCTTGACCCCGAAGCGGTCCCGGGCGAGGAAGAGGACGCGCCGCCCCAGGTCCCAGAGGGCGAAGGCAAACATGCCGTGCAGACGCTCGACGCAGCCCTCGCCCCAGGCGTGCCAGGCCTTGAGGATGACCTCGGTATCCCCGTCGGAGAAGAAACGATAGCCCTGGGCTGTCAGTTCCTGGCGCAACTCTCGATAGTTGTAGATAGCCCCGTTGAACACCAGGGCCAGACCCAGTTCGGGGTCCACCATGGGCTGATTGGAGCGGATGGACAGGTCGATGATGGCCAGGCGGCGATGGCCGAAGCCCAGGCTGCCATCGCTCCAGCTCCCGCCATGATCCGGCCCTCGCCGCCGGATGCGCGCCATCATGCTCTCCACCGCCGCCAGGTCCGCCGGGGCGCCGTCGAAGCGCAACTCACCGCAAATGCCGCACATAGATCACCGCCTCCCAGTTATAAAACGCCTCATTGGGCAATTGTTGGCTTCCGGGTCTGGTGGCGCCTGGCAGGGGACGCCGTGAATCCGGCCCTGGAGGCTTGACGACCGCATCCCTGCGGTCGACACCCCCGCCAGGCGCCACCCGACCCTCATCTGCTAGGCGCCTGGGCTACCTTCAGCGTGCCAGTTGCTCGCGCTGGCCGAGGTCCTGCTCGCGTTGGCGGACCCCGCGCTGATAGCTGGCCTGGTTTTTGGTGCAGACGAGGGTGTAGGGCCGGCCGCGCTTGTTGGTCGCCAGGTCCAGATCGCACTGGGCGCGCTGGATGGAATGGGCGACATGCTGGCGGTCAACCTCATTGGCCTTGAACTGCCAGACCGGCTCGTCCGGGGCTGCCAGAAAGCGACTCAAGGAGCGGCAGTGGGCGCACTGACAGGCAATGGCCCCGGTGCGCATCCAGTCCGGCGGCGGTTCCAGGGGCAGGGCAATGCGCACCTCCAGGTGCGCAAGGGCCGACTCACGCAAGACCTTGACCGCGGCGGATTCAGTCTCCCCGCCGGTAGCGTTGAGCAGCACGACCGCCGGCACCAGTAACGAATCTATGTCATAGAGGGCGGGCCGAGCCAGGAAGAAGGCCACCGCCTGATCCGCCAGGGCGGCATCGATGCCCCCCAGGACGGTGATCAGTTCGGCAAGCTGCAGGGCTGTCAGGGGTTCCGGTGGTTGCGAATAGTCGTGGGGCGCCGTCGGGCTGGCGGGACGATCATCGGGCAAGCCCTGCAACAACAGCCGGGCGGGGGCCTGTAACCAGGGCAAGGCGATGGCGCCCTCCGCCGCGCAGCAGGCGAGCAAATTGGCGCAGGCCCCAGG
This sequence comes from Chromatiaceae bacterium, assembly GCA_044228795.1. Taxonomy (GTDB): domain Bacteria; phylum Pseudomonadota; class Gammaproteobacteria; order Chromatiales; family Chromatiaceae; genus M0108. Next base: position 56,925 of record JBGAUE010000007.1, read on the forward strand.
CCGCCTGGCGGCATGGGCAATGATGATCTGGGCTAGCAGGCCGGCTGCGCGCTCGGGGGGCAGACGACAGAAAAGGGCGGCCAGGGCCGGGTTGCCCTCCGGACCGTAGGCGCCGCCCGCCACGCGCTCGACGGTGAACTCAGCGGCGCCCTCCACGTCGCTCAGCCGCAGCAGGGCATCGATCAGGGCTGCTGACTGCCCCCCGCTACTGGCACGCCTGCCGAGCCAGAACTCCTGGGGCCAGTGGGCGCGGATGGCGCTGGCCAGTTGCTGGGCCTCTCGCCAACCGGCATCTCCTACCTGGGCCCCGGCCGTCTCCCAGCGCCTTACTAAATCGCGCAGCGCCGGGAGGCTGACCCCCAGCCCGCCAGCGGCCAGGACGGCGCCCCGCCGGTCGCTGGGCCAGAGGACGAGTGCGGCGCGCTGGTAGAAACGCTCGAAGGAGGCCCCCTCGTTGCCCGTGGCCTCGGAAAATTCGACCTCGGCAGCCTCCAGGTCGGCCAGGGCCCCGGCGGGCGAGAGCTCCTCCTCGGTGAAAGGCAACTCGGCCATCTCGGACAGGGTGCCGTCCGCCAGGCGCCAGTCATGGAGGGTCCAGGCGCTGTCGGTAACCTCCCCGATCTCGAACTCCGGATCGCGCCAGTGACCGCCACCGCTGTATTCGGCCCAGCCGGTCTCGTTGACGCTGAGCAGGGCCAGGTAGAGATCGCAGTTGGCCGCGGCGGCCGCCGGGATCACCACCTGGGCCCCCGCCGCATCCTGGCCCTTGAGAGCCGCAAAGCCGATCTCGGCCTCGGTGTAGGCGTGTTCCAGGGGATAGACCAGCTTGTCGGGCCGTGACCCGGAGCGGCCCCAGTCAGCCAACAGGCGGGTGAGCTGGTTTTGCTGGTCGCCATAGTCCGGCGCCTGGGGCAAGGGGCCCTCGCCACTGCGGATCAGGTTGTAAATCAGCGCCAGCCGGTAACCGGAGGCGATGGGCAGGACCTCGTGCCGGCAGTCGGCATAGAAGGCGGCGAAGGCGGCCTCGGAGGGTTCGTCCCGGTGCAGATCGACGCGCACCTCCTCGCCCCGGTGGCGGATGATCAGCTCGCCGCCGCTGTAGTCGCAGGGCAGCACCACCACCAGGGTGCCAAACATGCCCGGGGTCTTTTCGGTATCGCGATGGGAAACGAAAAAGCTGCCGGTGTCATAGATCAGCAGTTTATAGAGTTGGGCCTCGATGGCCCCAGCTACTGCCAGACCCACCCGCACCTGCTCGACGACGCCCGCCAGATCCTCCATCCACTTCCGGCCCGTCAGTTTCACCCTGGCGGCATCCACCTGCCAGGTACGGCGCACGCCGGTGTCCACCAGGGTCTCGCTCCCCCGGCCATAGGGCGCCTGCTCGGCCCCGGCCACCAGGGCCTCGGCTTGGGCAGCCAGCAGCGGCAGGGCAATAGGCCCCACCCCCGCCACCTCCAGACGCGGCGGGTGGATGTCGAAGGAACCGGCGACGTGAAATCCACCGGGGCGTTGGACGCTGGCCAGGAGGTCGGCCAAGGCTTGGGGGTAGTCAGTCATAAGCGTAGGGCAAAGTTACTCCCGTAAAAATCGGCACCACCATTAAGCCCTTGAATGGTAAAACGGAAGCCTTCGGTATCAGGGTCATAGGAAATGACGGCAGTGTAACCTTCATGCGTCATAATGTTGATCAACGGCGAGAAGTCCCGATGCAGCATCGAATTGAACTTTAGCCGAAACCGGAAGTCGAGAACCAGGGCCAGTACCATGACATGCTTGCTTTTCATGACGCAAATCTGGTTTTTGATTGCTGGATTTGCAAACAGATTACCAGCCATCACCCCTGTTCACCTCTGGGCAACCAGTTCTGCCGACTGATGTCCTTTGCCGCCGTGGCGAGGGGGTGAAGATAACATCAGGCCGCGGTGTCCGGACGTCGCATGAGGAGGTGCACTGCAGCGAACCAGACCCAGGTTTCCAGGTGGTTGGCGTGCACTTTGTTCATGCTGTCGTGGGCGCCTATCTGAACCAGGGGTTGAATTACTACTGGCTGGCGCTTGAGCTTTGGTCCTGGTGGGCCTATCTTGGGTCGAGTCGATACCACTATTGAGGAGATAGCCCATGACCCACGAACTGCCCGCCCTACCCTACGCCCTGGATGCCCTGGCACCCACCCTCTCCCAGGAGACGCTGGAGTTTCACTACGGCAAGCATCATCAGACCTATGTCACCAACCTCAACAACCTGGTCCCGGGCACCGAGTTCGAGACCATGAGTCTGGAAGACATCATCATGAAGTCCTCCGGCGGCGTCTTCAATAATGCCGCCCAAGTCTGGAATCATACCTTTTACTGGAATTGCCTGAGCCCCAACGGCGGTGGCGCGCCTACTGGCGCCCTGGCCGCGGCTATCGATGCCAAGTTCGGATCCTTTGATGAGTTCAAGAAGCTGTTCAACCAGTCCGGTGCCACCAATTTCGGTTCCGGCTGGACCTGGCTGGTCAAGAATGCCGATGGCTCCCTGGAGATTTTCAACACCTCCAACGCCGGCACCCCCATGACCTCGGGTAAGCAGGCCCTCCTGACCCTGGATGTCTGGGAGCATGCCTATTACATCGATTACCGCAATGCCAGACCCAAGTATCTGGAGACCATCTGGAACATCGTCAACTGGGATTTTGTCGCCGCCAATTTTGCCGCTTGATCGCGGCGCGGTGATGAGCCACTGAGCAGCAGGGCCCGGAATACCTCCGGGCCTTTACTCGTTGGGCACACCTTTCACCCTCTTCAGCTTCGCCTCTCCGCCAAGCACCGCTGCCGGGCCTTAACTCCCTTGTCCCTTTCCCTCTTCCGACGCAGCTACGGTGACCCGGCGTCCCCGGCCACGCCCATCCTCCTGATCCATGGCCTGTTCGGCTCCGCCGTCAATTGGCACCCTATCGTCGGCCGGCTGCACCAACATCTCGGTGCGGAACGGCGCCTGATCGTACCGGATCTGCGAAATCACGGCCAGTCACCCCATGACCCAGTTCTTAGCTATGAGGCCATGGCCGAGGATCTCATCGGCCTGCTCGACCAACTCGGCATCGCCCGCGCCGCCCTGGTAGGCCACAGCCTGGGTGGCAAGGTCGCCATGTGGCTGGCCCTTAACTGGCCGGAGCGGGTCGCGGCCCTGGCGGTGGTGGACATAGCCCCGGTAACCTATCCCGCCCGTTTCCGGCGCCTGATCGCGGCGATGCAAGGGCTTGACTTGCGGACCCTCGAATCGCGGCGCGACGCCGACGCCCGCCTGGTCACGGCCATCCCGGATGCCATGATGCGCGGCTTTCTGCTCCAGAATCTGCGCAAGACCGAGGCGGGATGGGGCTGGCGCATCAATCTCGCCGCCTTGCCGGGGGCCATGGTGGGGCTGGGCACCTTCCCCGACGCCCAGGGACGCCAGTACTCGGGCCCCACCGCCTTCATCCATGGTGGCGATTCGGACTATGTCACCGCGGCCCAACGGCCGCTCATCCGCGCCCTCTTTCCATATGCCGAACTCGTCACCATCCCTAAGGCCGGCCACTGGGTTCATGCCGACCAACCGGAGGCCTGTGCGGCAGCCATTGCCCACTTCCTTGGCGATCACCTGACACAGCAAGGGCCAGCGGTCCTTGGCAACTGAAAGCGAAGATTCCAAATAACCTTGAGCTGTCACCTGGCTCTCCCCCTCTCCCCAACCCCTCTCCCACGAGGGGAGAGGGGCAAGAGGGGCAAGAGGGGCAAGAGGGGCAAGAGGGGCAAGAGGGGCAAGAGGGCAGGTTATCAGCGCAGGGCCACCGAGGGAGCCTTTGCAATGCCTTTGCAATCCCTTGGCATTCATTATCAAGCATTACGTCCGTTCGGACGCCGCTATATACTGAGCCCTTTTGCGAATTTGCGACCTTTGGCGGGAGCCCCCATGGCGAAGAGCGATATCAAAAAGGTGGTGCTGGCCTATTCCGGTGGCCTGGATACCTCGGTCATCCTTAAGTGGCTGCAAGAGGAATACGGCTGCGAGGTGGTGACCTTCACCGCCGACATCGGCCAGGGCGAGGAATTGGAGCCGGCCCGCGCCAAGGCCCTGGCCGCCGGGATCAAGGAGATCTATATCGACGACCTGCGGGAGGAGTTCGTCCGCGACTTCGTCTTCCCCATGTTTCGGGCCAACGCCCTTTACGAGGGCGAATATCTCCTGGGCACCTCCATCGCCCGGCCCCTGATCGCCAAGCGCTTGATCGATATCGCTGCCGCTACCGGGGCCGACGCCATCGCCCACGGCGCTACCGGCAAGGGCAACGACCAGGTGCGCTTCGAACTCACCGCCTTCGCTCTCAACCCCGAGATCAAGATCATCGCCCCCTGGCGGGAATGGGATCTGCTGTCCCGGGAAAAGCTCATGGATTATGCCGCCAGCCGCGGCATCGCCGTGGAGATGAAGCGGGATGGCACCAAATCGCCCTACTCCATGGATGCCAACCTGCTGCACATCTCCTACGAGGGTTACGACCTGGAGGATCCCTGGGTCGAGCCTGGCGCCGACATGTGGCGTTGGACAGTGCCGGCTGAACAGGCGCCGGACCAGCAGACCTACCTTGAGCTGACCTTTGAGAAGGGCGACGTCGTCGCTATCGACGGCCAGGCCATGAGCCCCGCCCAGCTCCTGGCGGAACTGAACCGCATTGGTGGCGCCAACGGTATCGGCCGCAGCGATATCGTCGAGAACCGCTATGTGGGCATGAAGTCCCGCGGCTGCTACGAGACCCCCGGCGGCACCATCCTGCTCAAGGCCCACCGCGCCATGGAGTCCCTGACCCTGGATCGCGAGGCGGCCCACCTCAAGGACGAACTTATGCCCCGTTACGCCAGCCTGGTTTATAACGGCTACTGGTTCGCCCCGGAGCGGGAGATGCTCCAGGCCGCTATCGACCAGACCCAGCAGGTGGTCAACGGCGTGGTACGCCTGAAGCTCTACAAGGGCAACGTCATGGCCGTCGGCCGTAAGTCCGCCACCAACAGCCTCTTCGATACCAATATCGCCACGTTCGAGGAAGATGCTGGCGCCTACCATCAGGGCGACGCCACCGGCTTCATCCGACTCAACGCCCTGCGCCTGAGGGTTGCCGCGCGCCGGCGGGGATGAGGACGAAGCCAAGGCTTGGCGTCAAGGGGCGTCAAGGGGGAGAAATATGCTGTGGTCCGGCTTAAACCGAATATAATAATATGCTCTAGCTTTCAGAGGCCGCCATGTCCGCACCCCCAAAGCCCCTCGCCATCCCTTACTGGCTCAAGCCCCTTCTCCCCTTCCTGATCTGGTGGCCACGAGTCAATCGCGGCACCTTGCGAGACGATCTGATGGCGGGCTTGACCGGGGCGGTGGTCGTACTGCCCCAGGGTGTGGCCTTTGCCACTATTGCCGGCATGCCTCCGGAGTACGGTCTCTACGCCGGGATGGTCCCCGCCATCATCGCCGCCTTCTTTGGTTCCTCCTGGCATCTGGTCTCCGGTCCCACTACGGCGGCGTCCCTCGTACTTTTTTCCATTCTCACTACGGACGCGGTACCTGGCACGGCGGAGTACCTGGTACTGGCCTTCACCCTGACCTTTATGGTGGGTGTGATCCAGATCGCTCTGGGCGCGGCGCGGCTGGGGGCCCTGGTGAATTTCATCTCCCACTCAGTGGTGATCGGCTTCACGGCGGGGGCCGCAATCCTCATCGCCACGAATCAAGTGAAAAACTTCTTTGGTCTGGCGATTGAGCGCGGGTCCTCTTTCGCGGAGACCTGGGGGTACCTCTTCTCCCACCTGGGGCAAATTGACGGCTATGTCACCGCGGCAGCCCTCGTCACCCTGGTGGTGGGGGTGCTGGTGAGACATTTCCTGCCGCGCTGGCCCTACATGATTGTCGCCATGCTCGGCGGCGGCCTGCTGGGCGCGGCCTTTCACTGGGCGGGGATCGCGGACATTAGCACGGTCGGAGCCCTCCCCGCCACCCTCCCACCCCTCTCGGCACCGGACCTCTCGCTGGATAACCTGAGGGCGCTGGCCAGTGGAGCCGTGGCGGTCACCCTATTGGCCCTCACCGAGGCGGTCTCCATTGCGCGGGCGATGGCGTTGCGCTCGGGCCAGCAACTGGACAGCAATCAGGAATTCATCGGCCAGGGGCTCTCCAACCTCATTGGCAGCTTCTTCTCCGGATATGTCGCCACCGGTTCCTTTAACCGCTCGGGACTCAACTATACCGCCGGGGCCAAGACCCCGCTCGCCTCGGTCTTCTCAGCCATCCTGCTGGCCGTGATCGTCCTGGCGGCAGCCCCCCTCGCCGCTTGGCTGCCCAATGCGGCCATGGCCGGCGTGCTGTTCCTGGTGGCCTGGGGTTTGATCGACTTCCACCACATCCGTCAAATCGCCCGTACCAGCCGCGCCGAGACGGCCATCCTCCTCATCACCTTCCTCGCCACCCTCACGATCGATTTGGAGGAGGCGATTATCATCGGGGTCATCCTGTCTCTGGTGATCTATCTGAGCCGCACCTCGCGGCCACAAGTGGTCAAGCGCGTACCCGATTCCCGGCACCCCAAGCGCAAATTCAGCCGCGACCCGGACCTGCCGGAGTGCCCACAGCTGAAGATGGTGCGGGTGGATGGCTCCCTCTTCTTCGGCGCCGTCTCCTCGGTGAGGGACCAATTTCAAAATTTCGAGAAAAAGATTCCTTCTCAGCGCCATCTGATCATCGTCGCCGCGCCGATCAATTTCATCGACGTCGCCGGGGCCGAATTCCTCGTTGACGAGGCCAAGCAGCGCCGGGCCAAGGGCGGGGGGCTCTATTTCATTCAAATGAAAAGTGCCGTACTGGCCACCCTGGTCCGGGGTGGCTACATGGATGAAATCGGAGTTGGCAATATCTTCCGCTCCAAGGGAGAGGCGATTACGAACGTATTTAACCGGCTCGACCCCGAGATCTGCCGCCACTGCAAGCTGCGGGTGTTCCTTGAGTGTGGACAGACGCCGGGTACCCTGGCCGTTTCCTCCAGTCCAGGGGTCGAAGTACCTTCGAGTTCTGACTCCGCGGGTGATCAGCAACCGTCGCCCGCTTGATACGAGCAAGTCCCAGCCCCGGATTATTCATGGACTAGGCGCCAAGGCCCTTGGCACTGGCGCTCATTTTGTCGCCAGGTTTAGGATGGGCCGCCATCAGCTCGATGGCCCCGGTCTAGGGCCTGTTCCAGATCGCCCAGCAAATCCTCGCTATCCTCCAGGCCCACCGAGAGCCGCACCAGGCCCTCACTGATGAAATGGGCGGCCCGGTCCTCCTCGCTGTAAACCGCATGGGTCATGCTGGCGGGGTGTTGGGCCAGGCTCTCCGCATCGCCGAGGCTAACGGCGCGGGTGAAGAGGCGCAGGGCATCCATGAAGCGGCGGCCAGCCGTAATGCCCCCCTTCAGCTCGAAAGCAACCATACCCCCGGGCTGGGCCATCTGCCGCCGGGCCAGGGAGTACTGGGGAAAGGAAGCCAGACCGGGATAGTGAACAACGGCCACCTGGGGATGAGCGGAGAGATAGGTCGCCACCCGCTGGGCATTGAGGCAATGGCGATCCATACGCAGGGCCAGGGTTTTGAGGCCGCGCAGAACCAGAAAGGCATCCTGGGAGGATAACACGGCGCCCGTCATGTCCTTGATGCCTACATAGCGCACCTCGTCCAAGGTCCCCTTGGTCCCAACGATGGCCCCGGCCAGCAGATCGCCATGACCGCCGAGATACTTGGTGGCAGAGTGGACGACAAAATCGGCCCCTAACTCCAGGGGACGTTGCAAATAAGGGGTGCAATAGGTGTTATCCACCACCGTCAAGGCGCCGTGCTGGCGGGTGATGGCGGTTATGGCCGCGATATCGACCAGGCGCATGTTGGGATTGGCGGGTGACTCGAAGAAAACCACGCGAGTCTTGGCGGAGATGGCGGCCTCCAGGTTCGCCGGCTCAGTCAGATCCAGGTGCCGGACCTGGACGCCAAACTTCTCCAAACCCTGATGAAAGAAGGCAAAGGTGCAGCCGTAGAGGGTCTGATCGGCGATCAACTCGTCGCCGGGGGCGAGTAAGGTCCAGAGGAGGGAGGTGGTCGCCCCCTGGCCCGAGGCCGTGACCAAGGCCGCCTCGCCCTGCTCCAGGTTGGCGAGGCGCTCCTCCAACAGTCCGGTCGTGGGATTACCGACGCGGGAATAGACGAAACCCGCTTGCTCGCCAGCGAACCGGGCCATGCCCTCCGCCACCGTGGGGAAGCAATAGGTAGAACTATGGTAGAGAGGTGGATTCAGGGCGCCATGCCCAGCGTAAGGATCATAGGCATGATGGATGGCGCGGGTGGCAAAACCTAGCGGCGGATAGGTCTCGCCTTGTTCGACAGTACCTTCATTCGCGTCCACCCTTTAGAACACCAGGTTGATCATGGTCTGGGAAACCAGCAGGAACAAGATGGTCATGATACCGCCGGCGCGCAGGAAGTCCGGAACCCGATAACCCCCAGGGCCCATGAGCAGGGCATTGACCTGGTGGGTCGGGATGAGGAAGGAGTTAGAGGTAGAGATGGCCACCGTCAGGGCAAAGACCGCCGGATTTGCCCCAGCCCCAATAGCAATATTCACGGCCAAGGGCACGAGGAGTACGGTCGCGCCCACATTGGACATGACCAGGGTGAAGAAGGTGGCGAGCACGGCGATCGCCGCCTGGATAACCCAGATCGGCATACCCCCGAGTACGCGCAGGGTCTCCGTGGCAATCCAGGCCGCGGTGCCCGAGCCATCGACCGCCACACCTAACGGGATCAGGGAGGCGAGCAGGAAGACCGTCTTCCAACTGACCGCCTTATAGGCCTCCTCAATGGATAGCACCCCCGATAGCACCATCCCCAGAGCCCCCGTCAACAGAGCGACGGAGAGACGCAGGTTAGTAAAGAGTACCAGCCCGAGGGTGATGGCGAAAAATACCAGAGCCGGAAGTAGCTTATGCGGACGTAAATCTTCGTGGGGGTACTCGGTGGTAATCACCAGGAAGTTGCGGTTCCTTTCCAGGTGCGCGAGATCCACCCAAGTGGTATGCACCACCAGGACATCACCCACCTGAAAGGGGGTATCGCGCACACCGAGCGTACCCAGACTGACGGTACCCGAGCCCCGGTGTATCGCGAGTACCGACAAACCGTAGGTCTTACGCAACCAGACGTCCCGGGCGGTTTTGCCGATGAGGTTGGAGGCAGGCGGAATGAGAACCTCCGCGATACCGGCCTTGGCCGGGGACAGGGCGTCGGCGAAGAACTCCAGATCCGCGTGGACCTGGACACCCATCTCATCCACAAAGGTCTTGAAGTTCTTTTCCGACCCCAACAGACAAAGGAGGGTCCCGGCCCCGATTCCCAGGGTACGATCGACCCCAGAGGCCCCAAAGCGCAGGCCATCGCCCTTGTCCATGCCAACACTACGCACCTTCCAACGCCGTTCCATCTCGTCAATGTTGACTCCGACCAGGGGGCTGTTAGGGGGGACGCGTACCTCGTGGGTACCTATGGCATCCATGCCATAGGTATCGGCGAAATACTGCATGGCGTTCGCCCCCTCCAAACCGTCGTTCGCACGAACCGGCAGCACGAAGCGCCCCGCCAGCACGAAGTAAACGATACCCGTAATCACCAGGGCCAGCCCGATAGGCGTAACGGCGAAGAGGGGGAAGATGGCCATTCGCACATCCTCGGGCAGGGTATGGTTAGAGGTCAGGATCAAGTCGTTAAGCAGGATCAAGGGGCTAGACCCGACCATGGTCACGGTACCACCCAAGATGGCGCAGAAACCCATGGGCATGAGCAATCGCGACATGGGCAGGCCCGTGCGCGCCGAAATGCGGCTGACGACCGGCAAAAAGAGGGCGGCGGCGCCCACGTTCTGCATGAAGCTGGAGATAAAGGCTACGGTACCGGAGATGATAGGGATGATCCGAGTCTCCGTGCGGCCGCCCACGCGCAAAATGAAGGCGGCTACCTGAGACATGAGCCCGGTTTTGTCCAGACTAGCCCCGATGATCATGACGGCGATGATAGAAATGACCGCATTACTGGCGAAGCCGTCAAACAGGTGGCTGATAGGCACCAAGCCCTCGGTCAGGCCCATCAGGGGGGCCAGCAGGCTGGTGAGTCCCAGGAGGACCATCACCGAGATGGCGGCGACATCGACACTCACGACCTCGAAGGCAAACAGGAAAATAACCAGCAACAGGAAGGCGGTGACCCAAGCGATCTCCACCGTGGGTACGATGGTGGCCAGGGCGAACCCAGCCAGGAGAAAGCAGACGGCACCGACAGCGCGGGCCTTCAAGGCGGGGGTCATCACAGCCATGGTATTTTCCTTCTTTGAACAACGTAATAGGGAAGTAACATTCTAACTCCAACCTTAATTCTGAACCAGCATGACCCGGCGGCGGATCGACACCCATCAATCCCGAGGAGTAGGTCGGTAATCGCCCGCGAGACTACGGATGAAGATGACTCAATCCAACAGATGCCTATCTCACCATGGCCAGCTTCAGGCCCGCTCGATGGGGAAGGCCAGCACCTGGTCGATGTGGTTTGCGCCAATCTTAACCATAAGCAGACGATCCAGACCCAAGGCGACGCCGGAGGCGGCGGGCAGGCCAGCCTCCAGGGCGGCGAGGAAGCGCTCATCCAGAGGAGGAACCGCCAGGCCCTGGTCACGACGCTGGACCTGATCTTGCTCAAAGCGGCGGCGCTGCTCCCGAGGGTCGGTCAGTTCCTTAAAGCCGTTCGCCAGTTCCAGGCCCTCCAGGTAGAGTTCGAAGCGCTCGGCCACGGGTTCGGGGCCAGGCTTGATGCGTGCCAGGGCCGCCTGGCTGGGGGGATAGTCACGGATGAAGGTTAGCCATGCTCGGCCGAGGCCAGCCTCCAGGCAGTGGGTCAGGAGCAAATCCAGCCAGCCGTCGCGATCGAGATCAAGGTCCTTGGCACCGGCGATAGCCTGGGCCTGGGCGCAGGCCTGGAGTTCCGCCGTCTGGACCTGGAAGGGGTCCAGGCCGAGGCGGGAAATGAACAGGTCGCGATAGGCGAGAATTTCCACCGGCCTGTCGGGCTGGCCCAGAACCCCGCGCACCAGATCGGCCACCTCGGCCATGAGTTGCTCAAGCTCCCAACCCGGGCGATACCACTCCAGCAGGGTAAATTCGGGATGATGGCGACGGCCGCGCTCGCCGTCACGAAAGACTTTGCAGATCTGATAGATGGGACCGCTGCCCGCCGCAAGCAGACGCTTCATGGGGAACTCGGGCGAGGTATGCAGCCACAGGGGCTCAAGACCAGCGGGGGCCGACCAGGCGGTGCGCCAACTCTCCAGGGCGGGATCGGTCAAGCCGCCGTGGGAGGCGAGAGGCGTCTCGACCTCCATCACCCCCGCATCGGCAAAAAAGCGGCGCAGGCCGGCATAGAGCTGGGCGCGGGCTTGCAAGGCCCTCGTCTCCGCCTGGGGACGCCAATCAAGCGGGTACATGGCTCAAGTGCCGAACCCGTGACATTCAGATTGGGGACCCTTCATTCCTCCTTGGCGCGGGAGACATACTCCCCGGAGCGGGTATCGACCTTGATGAGTTCGTCGGTCTGGACAAAGAGGGGCACGCGCACCACAGCACCCGTCTCCAGCGTCGCCGGCTTGCCGCCACCGCCCGAGGTATCGCCCTTGAGGCCGGGGTCGGTCTCGACGATGCGCAGAATGACGAAGTTCGGCGGCTCCACGGACAGGGGGGCGCCGTTGTAGAGGGTCACCTGGCAAATATCCTGTTCCTTGATCCACTTAGCGGCGTCGCCGACGGCCGGCGCCTCGGCGGTCAGTTGCTCATAGCTCTCCGGGTCCATGAAGTGCCAGACATCGCCGTCGTTGTAGAGATACTGCATCTGGGTATCATGGACGTCCGCCGCCTCAACGGTATCGCCCGACTTAAAGGTACGTTCAACCACGCGCCCGGTCTTCAGGTTGCGAATCTTGACGCGGTTGAAGGCCTGACCCTTGCCAGGTTTGACAAACTCGTTTTCGATAACGGCGTAGGGGTCGCCGTCCAACATGATCTTGATACCGCCGCGAAACTCGTTGGTGTTGTAAGTCGCCATGTCATTTACTCATTGGATGGGATCGCAAAACGTCCCATTATACCCACCACCTTGCCCTTCTCCGTCCCGGATATTGATCGAAGACTCCGAATGGAAACAGGAACTCCGGGAGGCCTTCACCCAACCCGCGGCACTGCTCACGAGCCTGGGGCTGGACACCCGCCTCGCCTCCCCGGCCGCGACCCGCCAATTCCCCTTTCTGGTCCCGCAGAGTTTCGCCCAGCTCATGGTCCCGGGTGACCCAAACGACCCCCTGCTACGCCAGGTGCTGCCCATCACCGCCGAACTTGAGGAGCAACCCGGCTACTCGACGGACCCGGTTGGAGATGAACAATCCCGGCGCGCCACCGGCCTGCTGCGAAAATACCAGGGGCGTGCCCTGGTGCTGGTCACAGGGGCCTGCGCCCTGCACTGCCGCTACTGCTTCCGACGCCATTTCCCCTACGCACGGGACACCCTGGTCCATGACCGTGACCAGGCGGCCATGGCCATGCTGGCGGGGGATCTTGGCATCACGGAGGTTGTCCTCAGCGGTGGCGATCCCTTGATGCTGGATGACGAGCACCTGGCCGCGCTCTTAGACAGGCTAAGGGCTATTGCCCACTTACGCCGACTGCGACTGCACACGCGCCTGCCAGTAGTCCTGCCATCGCGCATTACCCCCAGCCTCTGCACCCTGCTATCGCAAAGTCGGTTACCCATCGCCCTCGTCATTCACGCCAATCATGCCCGAGAAGTATGCGGCGATGCGGTCCGCAGCGCCTTGGGGGCACTGAATGCGACCGGCGCGACCCTGCTTAACCAGAGCGTCCTTCTCCGTGGCGTCAACGCGGATGCGGCCAGCCTTGTGGACCTCAGCGAGGCCCTGTTCGATGCCGGCGTCCTGCCCTACTACCTGCATCTGCTCGACCCCGTGGCCGGTGCTGCCCATTTCGAGGTGCCGCTGGCGGAGGCCAGGACCCTCATGGCCAGCCTCAGGAGGGAGTTGCCCGGTTATTTAGTCCCCAAACTGGTGCGGGAGATGCCTGGAGCAACGTGCAAGGAACCCTGTGGATGAGCCCAGCTGTAAAGTTAGCGGACCAAAGGCGATGATTGGGTTGGACAGGTGCCTTTCGATGATCTCAGGCTGGCCTTGCGGAACCTGAGTAGGGATAATCCTAATTCACCTCTACTGATCCGGACCTTTCCCTGGACAAAGCCCCGTGCCGCCGAAACTCCTGATCCTCGCCCCCCAGGAAGACGATTGCAAGGACATCGTCGCTAGGCTGCAGCAGGTGGGGCTGGAGGCCCGGGGCAGGCATTGCGCGGGGCCTGACAGACTTAGGGAGATGGTCGCCACCAGTGCGCCGGATATCCTGCTCTGCTCCCCTCAACCGCCGCTCATCGACTTGGCCGCCTGCCTGGAACAATTCCAGAAACTTGACTCCGACCTGCCCCTCATCCTGCTTACCGATGCCACCACCGGGGCTGAGCAACTCCTAGTAGCCCGCAAACAAGGGGCCCGCGATGCCACGACAAAGGGTGATTTCGCCTGGCTTGCGCTGGTCATCGAGCGGGAATACGGCGATCTCCAGCAAAGGCGGCTGTTAAAGAAGCTGCAACGACGGGTGCAAGCCCTGGAAGACGGCTGTGGCAAGGCCAGCGGCATGCCCGGGACGCACAGGGCGGCCCTGGCCAATACGCCCCAGGCACGCACGGAGGATGGGGACCGTCAGTTCGCCCAGCGAATCAACCGCGCCTTGGGCGGCGATTACTTTCAATTATTTTACCAGCCCATCGTCAGCCTCCGGGGCGATGGGCAGGAACGCTACAACGTCTTCATCCGTCTGCGTAACGACCTCCACGGGATACGCGAGGCCAAGGAATTCCTGGCCGCCGCCGTCCAATCCGGCCGCATGGTGGCCATCGATCACTGGGTCATCGAACGTGCCATCCTAGCCTTGGTCGAACAACGCGATTTGGGCCGTCAACTCAACTTCTTCATCAACCTGGCCGAGGAGACGCTGCTAGAGGAGAATCTTGCCACCTGGATCTCCGAACGGCTTGCCCAACAGCAAGTGCCGGCGGATTGGCTTACTTTTCAGGTTCTGGAGGAACATGCCCGCGCCCATTCCGACATCTATGCCAGATTAACCCAGGACCTTGCCAGGATCGGCTGCCAAATGGCGCTCAACCGCTTCGGCGTCGCCCCCAACCCGGACAAACTATTGGCCATCCTGCCCGCCGATTTCGTCAAGCTTGATCCCGCGTTGACCAACGGCATTGCGGACGACGATCGCAAGGAAAAGCGGTTCAACCAGCTCATCGAGGTAATTCGTGGGCAGTTCAAGGGCAGCATCGCCACCAATGTCGAGGATGCACGCACCCTCAGCGTCCTCTGGACCGCTGGCATAGATTACGTCCAGGGCAACTTCCTACAGCGACCTTCGCCCTCCCTGGACCCGGTCCAATAGCCGGATTCGGGCCCGGTTCCAGCCTGCATTCTGACTAATTCAGGGGACCCACGTTCATCACCCCATGGGGTACATGCCCGGTCGCGACCACCTCCCGAGCCGACTCGCAGTGCAGCGGCTGATCGTCGAAGAAGATATCGGCGGCGAAAGCCCGCAGGAAGGCCGCCTTGTCGAGCCCCCCCAGGAAGAGGGCCTCGTCGATACGCACCCCCCAGGCCCGCAAGGTGCGCACGACCCGCTCATGGGAGGGGGCGCCCCGGGCCGTAATGAGGGCCGTGCGCAAGGGCGGATCATCTACCGGGAACAGGGCCTGAATGCGATGCAGGGCGCTCAGGAAGTCCTTGAAAGGTCCCCCCTGGAGGGGTTCGCGCGCGGCCGCGGTCTCGGTTTGATTGAAGGCCGCCAGGCCCTCGCGCCGATAGACGCGTTCCGCCTCGTCCGAAAAGAGCACGGCATCACCGTCGAAGGCGATGCGCAGGGTTTCATCCGTACCACCCGGATGGCGCTTGCCTTGCGGTAGCAGAGTTGCGGCGGCGCAACCGGCCTCTAGGGCCATGGACACATCCTGAGGATCGGCGGAGAGGAAGAGGTGGGCGCCAAAGGCCCCGACATAGCGGTAGGGTGTGGCGCCACCCGCGAAGGCGGCGCGGGTGATATCGAGTCCATGGTGGCGAATGGAATTGAAGACCCTCAACCCGGTATCCGAGCTGTTGCGAGACAGCAGGATAACGTCCACTCGCCCGCGTTCGCCAAGCCATTCATTGAGGGCCAATAGCTTGCGGGCCAGGGGGAAGGCTACCCCGGGCTCGAGGATGTCCTCCTCGTGAGCGGCCTGGTAGGCGTAATAGGCTGCCACCCCCTCGTTTTCAAATACCTGGTGAGATTCCGCCAGATCGAAGAGGGCGCGGGATGAGATGGCCACCACGAGGCGGACAGTGCTGGCCAGTCTGGCATCCGGATCAGCGGTCATGACAGCCATGAAGGCGATTTAACCCGTCGTGGGTAAGTCCAGGCCCAAGTCAACCCTATCCCGGCCAGGGCCGGTCACCAGGGAATGAAGGAATTCATGAAGCTCATGGGACGGCTGATGTTGTGATTCAGGTTTCCCATGTCGTTGCTCATGTTGCCGGTCGTCTGGGTCATGACCCTTATGGATTGATTGAGGGATTCCATGCTGGTCATCATGGGCTTGAGCGTGGTGACATCCGTAGCCATGGACTCGACGCTGGTGGCCATGAGACGGACATTGGTGCTCATCTGGCTGACATTGTCGGACATGGATTGCATATTGCTTGCTAGCACTGTCATGTTGGAATCTATGCTGATGGCCATATAGTGGACATCCTTGGCCAGACTGAATACCAAATAGAAACCATAGGCGGCCAGGATGATAAAGGCGAACATGGAAGGGTAAACGATCAGTTCCCAGCGCTTGGCGCTTGTTTCGAAGGCATGGGACAAGCGATCAATGGCAATGCCATCATCCGGCCCTGCCTTGAGGTCCTGGCCGACCGCCTCGGCCTTGGTCAACACAGTATTTTCGGCCATGGCTTTGTTCGTTTGTGACCCCGCATCGGGTTCCTTAAGTGTGACAACCCAGCACGAACCAGGTTCGGCTCAAATTTAGCGTAGCACGTTCGGATAGAGCATGGCAGCAAGGGATAAAAACTCTGTCGCTCCCTTGCCGCGCGGCTCCAGCTCAAACACCGCCAGGCCCTCGCTAAAGGAACGGCGAAAGACGGTACGGGTGGCGATGCGCGGCTTGATGAATTTGATGCCGGGGAGGGTGACCAGAGCGGCGGCAGTCTCATTGGTCTCGCGAACGCCCTGATGGGTGTCGCCTCTGTTAATGAAGCCAATCATCTGCGGCGCTGGACCCGACGCCGCGGATTGAACCAGATGGATGTAGCGCTGAGTGGACCAGATATCCGCCTGGGAGGGCGGCACGGGTACCACCACCCGGTCACAGAGCCTGAGAGCCAGGCGCATGGCATCCATGTCCGCCGTGCCGACATCGATCAGGGTCTCCTCGGCACTAGCGAGGGTTTCCTGGTTGATGGCGGACTTGCCCATTACCTTCAGCTTGGGACTAAAGCGCTCCTCCAGACGCACATCCACCACATCGGTCAAGGTGGCCTGGGGGTCCGCGTCCACCAGTTGCACCTTAACTTCCGCCATAGCCAGCCAGACCGCGAGGTTAAAAGTCAGGGTGCTCTTGCCAGACCCCCCCTTTAGGCTACCGATAACCGTAATCATGTCGTGACCTCGCGGCCAGGTTTAGTGGCGACTGCACCTCTGTGAGTCAGAGACGCGCCCTTGTGAACATTAGGGCTTGGGTGCGGGAGCCCCAGTTCCGCCTTGAGGCATCTCCATGGGGGTATAACCGGCGGGAAGCGTGAAATTCTCGTCAGCCTGAGGGCCAACGCGGATATCAACGAGTTCGCTAACCATACCGCCGGGGTATTCCTGTTTGATTGCCATCTGCAATTCTGGATCGTACCACTCGGTGGTGGCCAGGGTCTTACCATCCGGCCCGGTCATCTTCACCTCCCACTTCTCGGTCTTACGACCAGCCAAAGCCTCCTGGCCCTGGAGAATGCGCTCCATCTGCCCACCTTCGACCATGGTTTGACGCAAAGTAAAGGCGGGGCCGCGCTCTTTATCAATCCATTGGGTGACAGTCGCGGTTTTGCCATGCTGATTGACGGTGATGTCCCACACCAGGGTGCTACGCCCAGAAATTGTCTCCTCACCCTTGGCTTGGCAAGTCAGGCCTGGCAAACCGGCGCAAGGGTCCTGGGCGGTAGGCTCGCTTCTGGGTTTCCCGTCCGGCCCCAGGGTCGAACGCTCCACATAACTCTTGCGATCAGGAAAGAGTATCCACTCCAGGCCGCG
The DNA here is from genome assembly GCA_044228795.1 of Chromatiaceae bacterium. Classification (GTDB taxonomy): domain Bacteria; phylum Pseudomonadota; class Gammaproteobacteria; order Chromatiales; family Chromatiaceae; genus M0108. The sequence continues at coordinate 74,447 of JBGAUE010000007.1, forward strand.
CTGCTCATCGGTGATACGCACCAGGCTCTTGCCTTGGTAGACAGCTTCCGTACGTGTCTTGTCCTTGCCAACCAGGATCTTACCCGTGCTGGACTGGCCATCGGGTCCGTGCTGGACCATTTCGGCGGAAAATTGGGCATCCGCCAGCGCGAGTGGGGCCACCAGAATTGCCGCTAGGCCGATGGCAAGGGCACAGCGATCGGATGGCAGATGCTGATTCATTTGGGTATTCCTCTGGGATGAATATTGCTGTTGTAACGAGTAACGCGCCCGACGCCTGCTTACCGGATTCTACGCAAGTTGCCGATCGTGATCACCAAGGAAATTCAGCGGCCACCATCACCCGCGCGGCGATAGTTGCGCTCGAACCAATTCTCGGGTTCATTGATTGGCATGCCCGGCATCCCTGCATCTGGAGGCAAACCCCGGGTCCAACCACCGGATTGTCTGTCGGGATAGGAAGAAGCGATGGGCGCTGATGGCGAATCCTGACGAGGGGCGCTCAGAGGTCTCCAACCCGAGGTTTCTTGCCCGCGATCCCGTTCCTGGGCCGTTAAGGGGCGGTAGCGATAATCGGAGGTAGAAGGGGGGTCGCCCCTCTCGACGGGCCCATCACCCCGAAAACGGTAACCCCTTGGCTCGGATCCCGGCGACGTCACAGATGTCGCGCGGCCCCCCGGTTGTACTGAACCGAGACCAGAATTAGATCGCAATTTTTCATAGAGGCCCGGCGGGGATGTCCCCGAAGGAGGGCCTGTCGGCACCATCCCAGCGGCGTAGGCCTCACCGGAACCGCCAACCGAGGCACTTGGCGTCTGACGCGACGGGACCCTATAGCCATAGGCAGGGTCCCAAGGATCAGCCGCCCGCGCGTTCAGTGTCGTCAGGGTAAAGAGGACAAGGGGGAGGGCCTTCATGTGCCAACACCACCTTGGCACTCTCATCTTGACTCCTGCCTCATCTCACTCACCAGAGGAAGACAAGAATCAATCGTGTCCAGGCCCATCATCCGAATCATTCTTGAGTCGAATACCGCGACGCGGGGACTTCTTCTGAATCAGGTTAGCCGATGACGTCTCGGCTTTTTTGGCCGGCGCCATGGCCTTACGGGCTTGGGCCGGAGTCTTTTTGCGCGCGGTCGCCTCGGCCTTTGGGGTCACCATGACCACCGGCGCTGGGCTGGGCTCCTGAGCAGCAGGGCTAGCCGCCGCAACCGGAAGGGGGGCCGGTGCTGGAGCAGGCATGGGAGGAGCGGCAGCCGGAACCGGAGTAGGTGCAGGCACGGGAGAAGCGGCAGCCGGAACCGGAGTAGGTGCAGGCGTAGGAGAAGCGGCAGTCGGAACCGAAGCAGGGGCCATAGCGGATGCCGGAACCGATGCTAGCGCCTCCGGGGGTAAGCTTGCCAGGGGCTCGGCGAGGGCTTCGGCTTGGGTCGCGGGCTGGACCGGCGGAGAAGCACCACCTCCCACGGGCGCGGCCGGAGTCACCGGGGGTGGGGAACCGCCACCCGCATCAATAGCTGGGGGCGGTGTGGACGGTGGGGGCGAAGACGCGACTGGCTTGGCCTTCTTGGACTTGAAGAGACCCTTCACCAGATCGATCACCAAGAGGAGGATTCCCCGAACCAGATAGAAGGCCATGGACAGGACCTCAAACAGACCCATCCAAATGCGCATAAGCAGACCGGCCTTACCTGAGTGCCGTGCCTTGTCCGGCGCTGGCGACGCGTTTTCGCCGCCACCATTAGTCTCGCCATTGGCGCAGGGGACCTTGAGGCCTGCATGCGCCGTCGCAACCGCTACCTCGCACAGATCCCTACTGGCCTCGACACAACCCAGGGGGATTACGATCAGGGTCAGGATAGTGGACACCAGCACACCCGAGGCGAGTGAGATAGCCATGCCCTGAAAGATCGGATCGGTGAAGATAACACTGGAACCCGCCACCAGGGCCAGGGCCGTAATGAGAATGGGTCGAGTCCTGGTCTTGCAGGCACGAATCACCGCCTCTGCCACCGGAACACCCTTCTGCACCTCATGGATGGAAAAATCGACCAAGAGGATGGAGTTGCGAACAATGATACCGGCTAGGGCTATCCAGCCGATCATGGAGGTGGCCGTGAACTCGCCACCCTTACCCAGGCTGAACATGATGAAGTGGGCGGGGATAATGCCCAGCAGTGTCAGGGGAATGGGCGCCATGATGACCAGAGGGATGCGGAAGTTGCCAAACTCCCAGACCACCAGAATGTAGATGAGCAACAGAGCCACCATAAAGGCTGCACCCATATCGCGGAAGGTCTCGTAGGTAACGGTCCACTCCCCGGACCATTCCCAGGACGACTCACGGTCACTGGACGGCGCCTGGGTCCAATAAGCCATAGGCACCACGCCATCCGGGGCCTTGTAGCCAGTTTTGTCCAGTATGTCCTGAATCTGGAACATTCCATAGATGGGCGCAGCCAGCTTTCCGCCCACATCCGCCACCACAAACTCGACGGCTCGCAGATCCTTGCGGAAGATGGTGTTCTCCTCGGGCACTCGCGTGAAGTTGCCTAACTCGCGCAAGGGGAGGGTGACGCCCGCGGTCGACTGAATGGGCAGATCCCCCAAGCGTTCGATCTCCGAACGCTCCGCTATTGGCACCTGAATGACGATATTGATGGGTTCGTGGCCGGCCCTCTCCTTAACGTCGCCCATGGGTGCGCCGCCCAGCGCCATAGCCAAATTGCGGTTGATGGCATCCACGGAGATACCGCCGCGCACTGCCTTCTCCGTATCCACATCGAAGCGCCAATAGTCATAGGGCTCGCGTAGGTAATTGTCCACGTCCACCAGGCTTTCCGCCTGGTCGAAGACGGCGGTCATGTCGCGGGTGAACTGTCGCCGCACTTCCGCCGAGGGACCATGGATCTCGGCCACCACCGACTGAAGCACCGGCGGGCCAGGTGGCATCTCGACCACCGAGATCTTGGCTCCCGTGCCCTCCACCAGCTTGAGGAGGGTCTCACGGGCTTCGATAGCCAGTTGATGGCTAGTGCGCTTACGCGCCTTCTTGTGGAGGAGTTGCACCTGCAACTCGGCCTGCCAGGGGTCCGAGCGCAAGTAGTAGTGGCGCACCATGCCATTGAAGTCGAATGGCCGCGCCGTACCGGCATAAAGCTGGACAGCCATAATCTCCGGTTGGCTGGCCCGGAGCTTTTCCGCCAGGCGATGAGCCAGATTTGCCGTCACCGGTAGGGCCGTGCCCTCCGGCATGTCGATCACCACCGTGTACTCGGGCTTGTTGTCCAAGGGCATCATCTTGACCGCGACCCACTTGAAGTAGAAGAAGGTCAGGGTGAAGACAAAGGTACCCCAAAGCACCAACCGGAAAATTCTCCGCTTGCGCTTGCTCTCGATAAGAGGAACCAGAATGCGGCGGAAGAGCTTTTCAACCTTCTCCGCCTCCTTGTGCTCACGCTTCTCGGCCTTTTCCAGATAGGCCATGGAGGGCCTCAGCCATTTGGAGATGGCCAGGTAGGGCGTGAAGACGAAGGCGGCAAAGAGGGAAATAAACATGGCTGCCGAGCCTAGGGCTGGGATGGGCTCCATGTAGGGGCCCATCATGCCGGAGACGAAGCCCATGGGCAGCAAGGCCGCGATAACGGTGAAGGTAGCAAGGATGGTGGGGTTGCCGACCTCAGCCACGGCCTCGACGGCGATGTCGTCGCCGGTGTGGCCCTCCTCCAGCCAGCGACGATAAATATTTTCTATCACCACGATGGCATCATCCACCAGGATACCGATGGAGAAGATCAGGGCGAATAGGCTGACCCGGTCGATGGTGTAATGCCAGATCCAGGCCACGAAGATGGTCATCAGCAGGACGACAGGGATGACCAGCATGACCACAAGGGCCGGGCGCAGGGCACGGAAGGCACCCCATACCAACAGAAAAACCCAGCCGGTGGCGACGAAAAGCTTAAAGATGAGCTCGCTGACCTTGTCATCCGCCGAGGCGCCATAATTGCGGGTGACACTGACTTCCACATTGTACGGAATACGCTCGCCCTTGAGTTCCTCCACCTTGGCGAGGATGGCATTGGCAACGCTAACGCCATTGGTCAGTTCCTTCTTGGCCACGGCGATGGTGACCGCCGGCACGCCATTGGCCTTGACGTTATCGGGAGCGGCCTGCCCCGTGTAGTAGGCCACCAAGTGCCTGGCGTCCTCTGGACCCTGGGAGACGCGAGCTACGTCGCGGACATAAACCGGCTGACCGTGATGGGTGCCAACCACCAAGCGATTGATATCCTCCATGCCCTTCAGGAAGGCACCGGTGGAGACGGAGAAATGGGCGCCACTGGTCTCGAGACCTCCGGCGGAGGTTTCGGCATTGGCAGTCTGGATGGTCTGAGCCACCTGATCCAGGCTGATGCCATATCCGGCCAGCCGCTCGGGCTGGACATCCACGGTGACCTGCTCGCGACGACCACCGACGACAAAGGCATTGGCCGTATCCTGCACCTCCTTGATGGCCTGAAGTACATCCTGGGCCAACAGTCGTAACTGGCCATCGTCAACGTCCGGCAGACCGTCATGGTCCGAATCCACCGACCAGAGGGTAAGAGTCACGATGGGGACATCATCAATGCCCTTGCTCTTGACCAGAGGCTGCATGACCCCAGGCGGAATCTTGTCCTGATTAGAGGCGAGTTTGTCATTGACCTTGACTAGGGAAGGGCCCATCCGCTCGCCAACATCGAATTGGACGGTAACCATGCCGCCATTGCGCTGGGCCGCGGAGTAAACGTGTTTCACGCCAGGTATCTCGCTCATGATCCGCTCCAGCGGCTGCATGGCGAGGTTACTGACCTGCTGGGCGGAGGCACCGGGGTACTGCACCATGATGTCGATCATGGGCACCGAGATCTGAGGATCTTCCTGCCGCGGTGTCATGACCAAGCCGAGCAGGCCCATCATGAGCATGGCAACATAAAAAAGTGGTGACAGGGGCGAGCGGAGGAAGAACCGCGCCGTGCGCCCGGCAATGCCGAGACTCTCGTCCGTAAACCTGGGAGTTCCCTCGGGTTGGCTTAGGGTCTCGTCGTGATTCATGGCCTTGTACACCATTGAGAGCTGACCGAGAGGCGCCCAGGGAAGACTGGGCGGGATGCCCCCCGGAGGAAGGACAAACGCCGGAATGAAACCGGCGCGGAAATATCGGGTTGGGTTTTCGGCCAGTACCTCAACGAGGCGGGACCGAGGTCCCTCCCGACCAGCCGGCAGCTACCCCGGGGGGGGGATCGCCAAGAATACGTTCGCCGGGACGCAGTCCACTGAGAACGTTCACCATGCCATCGGGTTGCCGCTCGCCGAGACGGACCAGGCGCAGATTGGGCCGACCCTGCTCATCCAGGACATAAACACCAGGCAGGCTGCCGTTGTAGCGGATGGCCGTGGCGGGGACCAGAGGATTACCCCGTTCCGGGGCGCCAAAGTCCGGAACCATTACCCGGACGTACAAACCCGGCTCGGCAACCCCTTGAGGCAGGTCCAATTTGACCTTGACCGTATGCCGTTGCGCGTCCGCCATGGGGTAAATTTGTGCCACGCGCACCGGCACCCGTTCATGACTGGCGTCCACTTCGGCGTTCATCATCATGCCCTCCCGCAGACCGGCGCGCAGGCGGGAGGGGACATCGATGTCAACCTGAAGGTATTCCACATCCGCGAATGTCAGCAGGGGTTGGCCCGGCTGGATGGTATCGCCCACCTCGATGGATTTCTTGATGATGACGCCATCAAAGGGCGCAATGCTCCGGGCGTCGCGCAGTTTGGTGTCCAAGGCCTGCAGATCGGCCTGCAAGGACATGAGAGCGCTGCGCGCTTGCTCGACCTGGGTCCCGGAGGCATGCAGATCCGCCGAGAGTTCGGCCCCCGTGGAGCGCTCGCCCATAAATCCCTCCATGGGGCGGGTAAACATCTGGTCAAAAAGGTTAGGGACCGCCATGCCGCCCGGCGGAGTCTTGGAGCGCGGGGAGTAAATCTCGCGGTTGAACTGGATGCCCGCATTGCGCCACTGAGCGTCGGCAGAGGCCATCTGAGCCTGGATGGCCCGGCGTTTAGCCAGGAGTTCCGAATCGTCAATGGCGACCAGAAGATCGCCCTTCTTGAATTTATCGCCTTCGATACCCGCCAGGTAACTGACCCGACCCGGCATCTGGGCGGCGAGGGTGACCTCCTTATAGGGGATGACGGAGCCACCAATCGACAAGGTGGGCGTACCTTCCGATTGACGAACCACGAACTCCCCGGCGCCCTGCTGCGGAGGGTAGCCCATGGGGGGAGAGGCCGCCACAATAGAGGCCATCGCCGTCCAGGTCGCTACGACCAGGCCCCGCATCGTTGGATTAACCATAAGCTTAGCCATGCAATATTTACCCTTAACCGCTGGTCCAGCACGCAATGGTTCGCGCCGTGGCGAACGCCGTAATACTTTTCGAACGAACTCACCTGTCAGGATGCCACCTGGACTTACCGCGCGCCCATGAGAAGATACTACTTTATGCTTATGAGTAGCGAGTACCAAGAAGTATTATGACGGAAACTTTGGCCAGCTTCAATACTCTGAAATCATTATTAGAGTTAAATCAGATGCCTAAACAGGGGGCCTGATGCCCGAAGCCATCTGACCCTCGCCGATTAGCCTCCCAACCCCCGTTGGGTTTAACATCCCTACAAATTTAGACCCAAGAGGAATTAGCCCTATGCCCCCCTCCACGGACGCCGTCGAGCAGCAACTTACAAATCTCGAAGCCCATCTCGCCCAAGAGAACCCCATCCTCCTGAGTACCGTCCAGAGTTTCCGTACCCTGGACAAGGTGGCCCATGCTATGGGACTGCTAACCCCGGACCAGTCCTACGCTACCCAAATTCCGTGGTGGCCCCTGATTTCGGTGTTGGGTACCTTCTCAGCCGGCAAGTCAACCTTCATCAATCACTTTCTCGGCTCCAAGATCCAGCGGAGCGGCAACCAGGCCGTCGATGACCGCTTCACCGTCATCTGCTATAGCCGTGAGGCCACCGCCCACGCCCTGCCGGGTATAGCCCTGGATTCTGACCCCCGCTTCCCGCTCTACCAGATCTCCAAGGACATTGATTTGGTAGCGGACGGCGAAGGTAAGCGCATCGATACCTACCTGCAACTCAAGACCTGCCCAAGCGAGGCCCTGCGGGGCAAGATCCTTATCGACTCCCCTGGCTTTGATGCCGACGCCCAGCGCACCGCGACCTTGCGCATCACCGATCACATCATTGACCTCTCCGACCTGGTACTGGTGTTCTTCGATGCCCGCCACCCTGAACCGGGAGCCATGCGCGACACCCTGAAGCACCTGGTCGCGGATACCATCGGCCGGTCGGACTCGAGCAAGTTCCTGTACATCCTAAACCAGATGGACAGTACGGCCCGGGAGGATAATCCAGAGGATGTCGTAGCCGCCTGGCAGCGCGCCCTCGGCGAGGAGGGCCTGACCGCCGGACGTTTCTTCACTATATATAATCCCGACGCCGCCACGCCCATCGAGGACGAGGGGAAACGCAAGCGCTTCGAGGCCAAGCGTGACCTGGACCTAGGCGAAATTCACGGCCGCATGCAGGAGGTCGAGATCGAGCGCGCCTATCGCATCGTCGCCGCCCTCGACAAAACGGCTAAAGACATCAGTGATAAGGCCGCACCCTTCCTGATCCGTGCCCTGCACCGCTGGCGCCTGCGCACCCTCTGGGGCGATGGCATCGCCCTCGGCGCCCTGGCCATCCTCTCCTTAGCCGGCACCCTGGAAATCGGTTATTGGAGCGAGCCCGCCGCCCGACCGGGCTGGGTTGGGACCCTCATCGATCTTTCCTTGGACCTGGTATTCCTGGCCATGCTGCTCGCTATCGCCGGGCTCATCCACTTTGGTATCCGAAATCTGGCCGCCCTCAGCCTGATGGGCTCCCTGCGCAAGGAGGCCGCGACACTCGGGATTCGTGGCGACCTCATGGCTGCCTTCCAGCGCAACACCCGAGCCTGGCGCACCATCCTTGCCCCCAACCCGGCCGGTTGGACCAGCTCGGCCCGGCGACGCCTCACCAGGATCCGCGAGGATGCCCACTCCTATGTCCAGACCCTGAATGACCGCTTCACTAACCCCTCGGGCCCGGGCTCAGTGCCAGGCGCCCAGAAGGCGGCTTCTCGGGAAGAGAACTGACCCGTCGCTCTCCAGGATCGGAGACCTCATCGGAGAACCCATGTCGTACCCACAAGCCATCGCCATCCCGGCCATCCAGGTGCCCCCTCACCCGATCTGGCCGGTCTTACCCCCGCAGGAGAAAACGGACCTCAAGGCGCGCATCAAGACCCTCCTGGCGGAGCACAATGCCGTCCTAGTCGCCCACTATTACACAGATGGTGACCTGCAGGAACTGGCGGAAGAGACGGGTGGCTTCGTCGCCGACTCCTTGGAGATGGCGCGCTTCGGCAGCGAGAGCCAGGCCAGCACCCTGGTCGTATGCGGTGTGCGCTTCATGGGCGAGACGGCCAAGATCCTCAACCCCGAAAAGCGGGTCCTCATGCCGGACCTTGCGGCTACCTGCTCCCTGGACGAGGGCTGTCCGGCGGACCTGTTCGCAGCCTTTTGCGATCAGCACCCGGATCACGCCGTAGTGGTCTATGCCAACACCTCGGCAGCGGTCAAGGCCAGATCCGACTGGGTGGTGACCTCCAGCATCGCCCTGCCAATCGTCGAGCACCTTCATGCCCAGGGCCAAAAGGTCCTGTGGGCCCCGGACAAACACCTTGGGCATTACATCGAACGGGTCACGGGTGCAGAAATGCTCCTGTGGCCGGGGGCCTGCGTAGTCCATGAGGAGTTCAAGGGCTTCGCCCTCGACCGGGTGCGGCGTCTGCACCCCGAGGCGGCCGTCCTGGTTCACCCCGAGGCACCGGACGAGATCGTGGATCAGGCTGACGTCGTTGGCTCCACCACTCAGTTGATCAAGGCGGTGTTGGAGATGCCCAACCGGGAGTTTATCGTTGCCACGGACGAGGGCATATTTTGGAAGATGCACCAACTCGCCCCGGACAAGAGGCTTATCGCCGCCCCTACCGCGGGCGTGGGCGCCACCTGCGAGAGTTGCGCCCGCTGTCCCTGGATGGCCATGAATGCCCTGCAAAATCTGGAGAAGGTCCTGATTACCGGCGACCAGGAAATCGAGATCGACCCTGACATTCGTGTCCGCGCTCGACTGCCCATCCAACGGATGTTGGATTTCGCCCGGGAGCACGGCGTGGGGGCGCGCCCGGCCCAAGGCTAGGGGTTTAGGACCGCCCTGGGTTATTTCAATGCATCCAACTCGAATTCTCCGCGAATTCTCCGCGAATTCTTGGCAAACCCCCCGCTATCCCTTAAGATCGCCTTAATAATTAGAATGAATCCCAGCTACCTTGACGCTGGGCTTGTGGCCCTAATCCCGCCGAGCCACCCATCCGCAATTGCCACCGCCACCCGAGGATTTCCATGGCCAAGACCGAAGGTTCCTCCCTCAAAAAAATCATCATCGTCTCTGCTCTCATCTTCGCGGCGGGCATTGTTTTCGCCGGACTCTTCAACGCCGGTCTGGCTCACACCAACACCACGGAATTTTGCACCTCCTGTCACACCATGCAGACGAACCTGGAGGAACTAAAGCAGTCGGTCCATTGGCAAAGCGCCTCGGGCGTCCATGCGGGGTGTGCCGACTGCCATGTCCCCAAAGCCTTTTTTCCCAAGATGATCGCCAAGATCATGGCCGCCAAAGACGTCTATCATGAGCTCCTGGGTACCATCGACACGCCGGAGAAATACGAGGCCCATCGCTGGGACATGGCCAGCCGAGTCTGGGCCAAGATGAAGGCTACCGATTCCCGGGAATGTCGTTCGTGCCATGATTATGCCCACATGGCCCTGGATACTCAGACCCGCTCCGCCCGCGCCCGGCACAGTAACGCCCCTGACAAGGGGGAGACCTGCATCGACTGTCACCAAGGCATTGCCCATACCCTACCAGACGAGCCGGAAAATCCGGATGAGGCAGCGGTCCAAACCCAGGCCGACATGAAAGCCGACACCCAAGCCAAACCAGAATGATATCCTGACCCACGCACCGGAACCGATCGCCTCGAGGCGCCGCCGACATGACAACCCGATATCTGACTGCCCTGCCCCTCCTTCTGGCACTCGCCGCTACCCTGCCGGCACAGGCAGCCGACAATACCATCGGCAAGGAGATGCGCATGGCCGCTGCCGTTGGCAACACTGAGGAGGTCACGCGCTACCTTGACCAGGGCGTCCCCGTCGATAGCCCCAACGAACTGGGTAAAACGGCCCTGATGATGGCCGTGGAGGGCGACAATCTGGAGACCGTCGCACTGCTGTTGGCACGAGGCGCCGATGTCAACGCCCGCGCTAACGCCAATTGCACCGCCCTGACCTTCGCCGCCGAGAACGGGCATATTGGTATCACCGCCCTTCTTATCGAGCGCGGCGCCAACCTGCATGACCGCACTCGGGGTGGCTGGGACGCCCTTATGATCGCTTCTCGTTACGGCATCGCCGACATGGTGGAGCAACTACTCTACAAGGGCGCCGATCCCAAAGCCTCGGACAAGGAACACCGCACCGCCTTGATGAGCGCGGCCGCCCGTGGCCATGCCCAAGTGGTAAAACTACTGGTCGATGCGGGCGCCGACCTGGAGGCCAAGGATAAGGATGGTGCGACCGCCCTCCTCCTTGCCGCAGGTGAGGGCCAAACTGATGTCGTCGCCACCCTGCTCGCCAAGGGGGCCAATCCCAACGCCCATGACAAGCTGGGGGGCACGGCCCTCATCTGGGCCATCGGCAATCATCGCGCCGATGTCGTCGAACTGCTGCTGGCCGCTGGCGCAAATCCCAACCAGCAAGATGTCGATGGTGTCAGCGCCCTCATAGAGGCGGTCAACGCCGGCCATGGCGATTTAATTGTCCCGTTGCTGAGTTACCGCGCAGACCCCAGCCTCAAGGATGCCAGGGGTCGTACGGCGATGGACATCGCCCGACAGAAGGGCAATCAGGAGGCCATCACCCTGCTGTCAAAACCTTGAATGTGTGAAGGGCCAGGTGTCTTCCTTAAGGATGCCGACGCCACCAACCTATGCGAACAGATGCGTCCAACTGGCGCTTCTTGCATGACGGAGACCTGGTTCTCCGTGTTACCTGAGAAATCTTGTCACCCATAAGGAGGAATCATGGCCATAAAACAAATGAAACTGGCCTTGCTCGCGAGCGCCGTTACCCTGGGTCTCGCGACCACCGCTTTCGCTGCAAAAGAAGAAGCCAAACCCGCCCCAGCCGCTGCTGCCCCTGTCGAACTGGTCTCTGGCGCCAGCGCCCAGATGCTGAGCGATACCTGCAACGGCTGCCACGGCACCGACGGTGCCAGCGCTGGACCCGCCTCGCCCAACATTGGCGGACTGCATCCCGAGTACTTCGCCGAGGTCATGAAGAGCTTTCAGGAAGGTACGACCTACTCCACCGTGATGGGCCGCATCGCCAAGGGTTACTCGGAGGACGAAATCAAGCTCATGGCTGGGTACTTCTCTGCCAAGCCCTACGTACCTGCCAAGCAAAAATTCGATGCCAAATTAGCCGACACCGGCAAGAAGATCCATGACAAGTGGTGTGAGAAATGCCACGCGGATGGTGGCAAGGTGGTAAAGGATGAGGAATATCAGGTCATCGCCGGTCAGTGGACCCCCTACCTGAAGTACACCATGGAAGACTTCCAGGCCAATAAGCGTGAGATGCCCAAGAAGATGAAGGAGAAGTTCGACGGCATGGTCAAAAAGGAAGGTGACAAGGGAATCGAGGCCCTTTTCGCCTTTTACGCCAGCCAGCAATAAGGACCAGGGAGTAACACAGCATGAAAATGAATCGTCGTGACTTTGTAAAAGCCACCGGCACGGCCGCTGCCGTTGCCATGGTTGGTATGCCTCACCTCGCCCTCGGCGCCGCCAGCAAGGTGGTGGTTGTCGGCGGAGGCACCGGTGGCACCACCGCCGCCAAGTACATCAAGCGCCTCGACCCCTCCATCGAGGTCACCATCGTCGAGCCCAACAAGACCTATTTCACCTGCTACTTCAGCAACGAGGTCATTGCCGGCGAGCGTGACATCAAGTCCATCGAAGTGGGCTATGAGGATGTCAAGAAACTGGGCATCAACGTCGTCTTTGACTCAGCGGAGGCCATTGATGGTACCGCCAAGACCGTCAAGACCGCCGGCGGCCAGTCCCTGGCCTTCGACCGCTGTGTCGTCTCACCGGGCGTCGAATTTATCTATGACAAGATCGAAGGCTACTCGCCCGAAGTCGCCGAGAAGCAGATGCCCCATGCCTGGAAGGCTGGCCCCCAAACGCTGCTGCTGAAAAAGCAGATCGAGGACATGAAGGACGGCGGCGTGGTCGCCATCGTTGCCCCGCCGAACCCCTTCCGTTGCCCCCCGGGGCCTTACGAGCGTGCCAGTCTCATCGCTCATTACCTGCAGAAGCACAAGCCCAAGTCCAAGGTCGTCATCCTGGATGCCAAGCAGAAGTTCTCCAAGCAGGGCCTCTTCATCGAGGGCTGGAAGAAGTTCTATGGCTACGGCACCCCGGAGGCCTTGATCGAATGGCGTCCAGGCCCAGATGCCACCGTCAAGAAGGTCGATCCCGCCACCATGACCCTGACCTACGGCGAGGTCGGCGAAGAGATGAAGGCGGATGTCATCAACCTTATTCCGGCCCAACGTGCTGGCAAAATCGCCCAGACCGCCGGCCTGGCCGACGACAGCGGTTTCTGCCCGGTGGATGGACGCAGCTTTGAGTCTAAGAAGGTGCCGGGTGTCCATGTCATCGGCGATGCCTGCATCGCCGGCGCCATGCCCAAGTCCGCCTATGCCGCCAACAGCCAGGCCAAGGTCTGCGCCGCGGCCGTCGTGGCCCTGCTCAAGGGCGGTGAAGTCGGAGTGCCCTCCTTCATCAATACCTGTTACTCCCTCATCACTCCCGACTGGGCCATTTCCGTCGCTGGCATTTATAAACTGGGGGCAGACGGCAAGATCGCCGAGGTTCCCGGCTCGGGTGGCCTGACCCCCATGGATGCCCCCGCCGAGGCCCATGCCCGTGAGGTCCAGTACGCCTATAGCTGGTACACCAACATCATTAACGACATCTTCAAGTAACAAGAAGAAGGACGCGCCCCTAAGGGCGCGTCGTTGCGTTACTTTGGGGGCCTGCGGGCCCCTTTTTCATGAAAGCCCGTCAGCCCACCTCAATCCACGATCTCTCCCTCCAACACCCGTTCGAAGGCCAGGGCGCCATCCACGGCCTCGACCTCGATGACATCGCCGGGGCCGAAACGGCCAGCGAGGATCTCCTGGGCCAAGGGGTTTTCCATTTGGGCGCGGATGGCGCGCTTGAGGGGCCGGGCGCCATAGACAGGGTCAAAGCCCGCCTCGCCCAAGTGATCGAGGGCGGCATCGTCCACCACCAGCTTCATGTCCCGATCCGCCAGCCGCTTCTGCAAGAAGAGGATCTGGATACGGGCGATGGCGCGAATTTGATCGCGACGCAAGGGGTGGAACACCACGATCTCGTCGAGGCGGTTAATGAACTCGGGGCGGAAGGCGATGCGGACCACCTCCATGACCGCCGACTTCATCTCGGCATAGCGTTCCTCCCCGGCCATCTGCTGGATGACGTCCGAGCCCAGATTGGAGGTCAGCACGATGACGGCGTTGCGGAAATCCACCGTCCGTCCCTGACCGTCGGTCAGGCGCCCGTCATCCAGAACCTGGAGCAAGACATTGAAGACATCCGGGTGGGCCTTCTCCACCTCATCTAGCAGGATGACGCTATAGGGCCGGCGGCGCACCGCCTCGGTGAGATAGCCCCCCTCCTCGTAGCCCACGTAGCCCGGCGGGGCACCGATGAGCCGTGCCACCGAGTGCTTCTCCATGAACTCGGACATGTCGATGCGGACCATAGCCTCCTCGGTATCGAAGAGGAACTCTGCCAGGGCCTTACACAACTCCGTCTTGCCCACACCCGTGGGGCCCAGGAAGAGAAAGGAACCGATGGGGCGCATGGGATCGGACAGCCCTGCCCGCGACCGGCGAATGGCATCGCTGACGGCGGCAACGGCCTCACCCTGACCCACCACCCGTTTACCCAGAGCGTGCTCCATGCGCAAGAGCTTGTCGCGCTCCCCCTCCAGCATGCGCGAGACGGGAATACCCGTCCATTTAGAGACGATATCGGCGATCTCCTCCTCCGTGACCTTATCGCGCAGCAGTTTCTTCTCGGCTGTTTCGGCGGCGGATGCGGTCTCCAGGCGCTTCATCAGCTCCGGAACCCGCCCATACTGGAGTTCGGACATGCGCGCCAGATCACCCGCGCGCCGGGCGGTCTCCATCTCCACCCGCACCCGATCCAGCTCCTCCTTGATATGGGCCGTTCCCTGCAGGCTTGCCTTCTCCGCCTTCCAGACCTCGTTGAGATCGGAGAACTCGCGTTCCAGCTTGGCGATCTGCTCCTCCAGGTCCGTTATGCGCCGCTTGGAGGCCTCATCGGACTCCTTCTTCATGGCCTCCCGCTCAATCTTGAGCTGGATCAAGCGCCGGTCGAGGCGGTCCATCTCCTCCGGCATGGAGTCGATCTCCATGCGAATCTGGGAGGCCGCCTCATCGATCAGGTCAATAGCCTTGTCCGGCAACTGGCGGTCGGCGATATAGCGATGGGACAGGGTGGCGGCAGCCACGATGGCGGGGTCCGTGATCTCTACCTTGTGATGGACCTCGTAGCGCTCCTTGAGCCCACGCAGGATGGCTATGGTGTCCTCAACATTGGGCTCCTGCACCAGCACCTTCTGGAAGCGGCGCTCCAGGGCGGCGTCCTTTTCCACGTACTTGCGGTATTCGTCCAGAGTAGTAGCACCGACGCAGTGCAACTCACCCCGGGCCAGGGCCGGCTTGAGCATGTTGCCCGCGTCCATGGCACCCTCGGCCTTACCGGCGCCCACCATGGTGTGCAATTCGTCGATGAAGAGGATGAGGTTCCCCTCCTGGCGCGCGACGTCATTGAGCACCGCCTTGAGACGCTCCTCGAACTCGCCGCGAAACTTGGCGCCGGCGATCAGGGCGGCCATATCGAGCGACAGGAGCCGCTTGGTCTTGAGCCCCTCCGGCACCTCGCCATTGACGATGCGCTGGGCCAAGCCCTCGACGATGGCGGTCTTACCGACACCTGGCTCGCCGATCAGCACCGGGTTGTTCTTAGTGCGGCGCTGCAGGACCTGAATCGTCCGGCGGATCTCGTCATCGCGACCAATGACCGGGTCCAGCTTGCCCTGCTCGGCACGCTCGGTCAGGTCGATGGTGTACTTCTCCAGGGCCTGACGCTGCTCCTCGGCATTGGGATCGCTCACCGCCTGGCCGCCGCGCATCTGCTCAATGGCCCGTTCGATTGGCCCCTTACTGGCCCCCGCCTCGCGCAGCAGCCGGCCCAGATCCCCCTTATCCTCCACCGCCGCCAGCACAAACAGCTCGGACGAGATGTACTGGTCTTTGCGCTGCTGGGACAGCTTGTCGGTTTGATTCAGCAGCCGGGTCAGGTCATTGCCGAGATGCACCTCCCCGGCGTTACCCTCCACCCGCGGCAGCCGCTCCAGGGCCTCGCCCAAGGCCGAGCGCAACCTGTTCACGTTCACATCTGCCTGTGCCAGCAAGTGCCGTGAACTGCCGCCCTCCTGATCCAGTAAGGCCGCCATCAAATGGACAGGCTCGATGAACTGGCTGTCGCGCCCCACCGCCAGGCTCTGCGCATCCTGCAAGGCCATCTGGAACTTGGACGTCAATTTATCCATGCGCATGGCTAAGAATCTCCACTACTGCAATCGGTTATGGATGCTAGGTTGGGAAGGCCGGGATGATTTCAAGGCTCCGGGGCCTGGGATTCCCACCCGTGCTGTCTGCCCCTAATCCTAGCAGTTCCATCGAAGCTCATAACCCCTTAGTCGAAAATGGATTGATCAAAGGGATTCTCTTCCCTGGCCACCTGTGGCTCGGAATAATTCATTTTGCGCATCCCATGCAAATTGAACACTCCTGCCACCGCCAGATGGACAGTTATACCGGGGCGAACGGATATCCCCCACTAGCTCCCCAATGCCGTTCCTGAAAGACTGGACTGAGGCCCATGAGAAGGAAAGTCAGGTACCATAAGATCACTTCCCTGGAGAACGAAAAACCGAGGGCACCTCCATTAATCAGGTTTATCTGCACCATGCGTGACTCAATCCGGTTTGCGACCCATCGGGATCAGGAGTTGGTGGACATCACCGCCCAGGTACGGTTACTGGTGGAGCGTAGCGGTATCCGCGACGGATTGGTCCATGTCTATGCCCAAGGGGCGACGGCGGCGATCATGATTCAAGAGAATTGGGACGAGAGTGTGCAGGAGGACGTGATCACCTTTCTTGCCAAACAGATCCCTAAGGGCATCTGGCAACATGACCGGCAAGACGGGAACGGCGATGCCCATATCAAGGCCGGCTTGGTGGGACCTGGGGAGACCCTGCCTCTGATGGAGGGCAAGCTGGGACTTTCGACCTGGCAAAACATCTTCTTCTGCGAATTCGACGGCCCTCGCAGCCAGCGGAACGTGGTGGTTACGATCATCGCCGACCTCTGACGTTATGGCCGAAGGGGATGCCTTACTATCCGGAGCCCTACCCTTGATTGACGGCAAGCCATGGGCGAGTCACGGATGCGCTCCCGAATTGCCGCGCGATCCCCCGTTATTCTGAGAGGACTTCCACACGGACACGTGCAGTGCCATCAATTCCCAACTTCCGCGCTGCTGCTCGGGAGAGATCGATAATCCTGCCGCTCTTGTAGGGTCCACGATCGTTTATCCGCACGACGACCTCTTTGTCATTAGCAAGATTCGTGACCCTGACTTGGGTTCCAAAAGGCAAACTAGGATGGGCCGCGGTTAGGGCATTCTGATTAAAGGGCTGGCCACTGGCGGTCTTCTTCCCATGATGAGCAGGTCCGTACCAGGATGCCACGCCGTCCTGCTGCTTTTTGCTCGCCGAACTACAGCCGCCAGTGAGCGCGATCGCGAGAATCAAAGCGATCAGGGCGAAACCGCGACTCATGAAAGAAGCAACAGGCAGCTTGAAGCATCGCACTGGCCCGTACAGAATCCAGACCTTGAGACTTCTCCCGTCATTGGCGAATTCAATCAGTGACCGGGTAATTCTTGATATCAGGGGATCGGCGAAAAGAACTGGTCTGGCCAGTCACGGGAAGGGCCGAGAGGTATCGCTACTGGGAGGAAACAAGGCAAATTCGAAAATTCGCCTTGCTTACCAGATAATTAAATGCAAGTAGTGGCGGAGAGAGAGGGATTCGAACCCTCGATGGAGGTATAAGCCCCATACTCCCTTAGCAGGGGAGCGCCTTCAGCCTCTCGGCCATCTCTCCAGGAAACCTTGGCAGTTTTTGCAGGTGTCTTAGCAGGCGGGGCATTATAGTTCCGCCTGCCGTTGGGCGCCACAGCTAATCGTTGTCGATGTCGTTATCGCTATCGATGTCTCCCCCGCCGCTCAGTCCTGCCTGTTCGCGCTTGATACGCTCGTAGATCTCTTCGCGATGGACGGCGACGTCCCGGGGGGCGTTGACGCCGATGCGCACCTGGTTGCCCTTGACGCCAAGGACGGTGACAGTCACCTCATCTCCGATCATAAGGGTCTCGCCGACCCTTCTCGTGAGTATCAACATGTCGCGTTCTCTCCCTATATATTCCTTTAACCAGAACGCGGGCCAGGGGCGGCGAAGAGCGGCATGGCCGACTCAGGCGCTGGGACCGCGAAGCAACCAAACACGAAGACCTGGATACGACTCCGTGGGGATTGAATTTTAGCAATTGCCAGGGGCCCCAAAAAGGGCTTTTTGCTTGATTGCAACCCTTTTTGAGTCTGATGACCCTCGATCAGGCGGCTTTGTCCAGGTCGAAGGCGCTGTGCAGGGTGCGCACGCCGAGTTCCAGATACTTCTCGTCCACGACCACGGAGATCTTGATCTCGGAGGTGGAGATCATGCGGATATTGATTCCATCCTTAGCGAGGGCAGCGAACATCTTACTGGCGATGCCCGCGTGGGAACGCATCCCTACCCCTACGATGGAGATCTTGGCGATGCGATCGTCACCCAGGACCTGACGCGCAGACAGGGATGCGGCGGTACCCCTGAGAATCTCCATGGCCCGCTGATAATCGTTGCGGTGGACGGTGAAGGTAAAATCCGTCGTCGCCTCGTCGGCGGCGATATTCTGGATGATCATGTCCACTTCGATATTGGCGTCCGCGATGGGACCCAAAATCTTATAGGCAACGCCGGGTTGGTCCGGAACCCCCAGGATAGTGAGCTTGGCCTCGTCGCGGGCGAAGGCAATACCAGAAATGACCGCTTGTTCCACGGCGTCCTCCTCAAATGAAATCAGCGTGCCCTCGCCCTCTTCGAAGCTGGAGAGCACGCGCAAAGGTACCTTGTACTTACCCGCAAACTCCACGGAGCGGATCTGCAGGACCTTGGAGCCCAGGCTGGCCATCTCGAGCATCTCCTCGAAGGTGATGCGGTCGAGCTTGCGGGCGCGGGGCTCCACGCGCGGGTCCGTGGTATAGACACCATCCACGTCGGTGTAGATCTGGCACTCGTCGGCGTGCAGGGCAGCGGCCACAGCCACGGCGGAGGTGTCCGACCCGCCGCGCCCCAGGGTGGTGATATTGCCGTCTTCATCCACACCCTGAAAGCCCGCCACCACGACCACGCTCCCGGCGTCCAGGTCCGCACGGATATTGGCCCCCTCGATCTCACGGATACGCGCCTTGTTATGGGCGCTGTCCGTAAGGATTTGGACCTGGGCGCCCGTGTAGGAGCGGGCGGAGCAACCGACCTGGTCCAATGCCATGGCCAGCAGGGCGATGGTGACCTGTTCTCCGGTGGCTAGCAGTACGTCCAGTTCCCGGGGGAGGGGACGCTCCTGGATAGCCTTAGCCAGGCCGATGAGACGATCCGTCTCGCCAGACATGGCAGAGACGACGACCACCACCTGATCGCCCCGATCGTGCCAGCGTTTCACGCGCTGGGCTACGTTCTGAATGCGCTCCACGCCCCCGACGGAGGTGCCGCCATATTTTTGAACAATGAGCGCCATGGCACTCTCCTTACTTCTGCCAATGTCAACGATTCCCAGCCCCCCAGGATCCGGAGCAGCCAGGGGTAGAAAGCTGAAATCTAGGGATTGACCCGGTCCCGGGCCCACTGCTTGGCAAGGGCCAGGGCCGCGGACAGGCCGGTGGGATCCGAGCCTCCCGCCTGGGCCATGTCCGGCCGGCCGCCACCCCTGCCGCCCACCTTGGCGGCGGCCTCGCGGATCAAATCACCCGCCTGGAAGCGGTCGGTCAGGTCCTTGGTCACCCCGGCGATCAGACTCACCCTGCCCTCGCTCTCGGCTGCCAGCAGAATGATGGCTGAACCCAGCTTGTCCTTGAGCCGGTCCAGGGCGTCGCGCAGGGCCTTGGCGTCGGCGCCGTCCAGCCGTGCCGCCAGCACCTTGATCCCCCCGATCTCTTCCGCCTGGGCGGCTAAATCCTGGCCCGCAGCGCTGGCGGCCTTGGCCTTGAGGTCAGCTAATTCCTTTTCCAGCCGTCTGGCGCGCTCCAGTAGGGCGGCGACCTTATCGTCAAGGTCCTCACGGCTGCCCTTGACCAGGCTGGCCAGGCGCAGCAGACGCTCCTCATCCGCCTCAACCACTGCCAGGGCCTGAGCACCGGTGGTGGCCTCTATGCGGCGTACACCGGAGGCGATGCCGCCCTCGCTCAGGATCTTGAAGAGGCCGATATCCCCCACCGCCCGGGCATGGGTGCCGCCGCACAGCTCGGTGGAGAAATCACCCATGCGCAGCACCCGCACCCGGTCAGCATATTTCTCGCCGAAGAGGGCCATGGCGCCGGTAGCCTTGGCGTCCTCCAGGCTCATAACGCGGGTCTCGACCGGGTGATTCTCGCGAATTTCCCGGTTCACCAGGCGCTCGATGGCCAGGAGTTGGTCTCGGCTGACGGGCTCGAAGTGGGAGAAGTCGAAGCGCAGCCGCTCGGGATCCACCAATGAGCCCTTCTGCTGGACATGATCGCCCAGGACGTGACGCAGAGCCGCATGCATCAGGTGGGTGGCGGAGTGGTTGAGGGCCGTGGCGCGGCGCCGTTCAGCATCCACCCTGGCTTCGAGCGTATCGCCGACGCGCAGTTCGCCCTCCTCCACCCGACAGACATGCCCGAAGACATCACCACCCAGTTTCTGGGTGTTGAGCACCGTCAGACGGACTTGATCGCCCCTGAGCCAGCCGCGGTCACCTACCTGGCCACCGGACTCAGCGTAGAAGGGGGTGGTGTCGAGGACCAGGAGGCCTTCGTCGCCCGCATTCAGGATATCAACCGCTGCCTCGCCCCGATAAAGGCCAATCACATGAGCGCGATCATCCAGATGCTCATAGCCTGTAAAGCAGGTCTCGCCCTCTAGCCGTAAAGCGGCGCCGGAACCAGCACCGAAGTGGCTGGCAGCGCGGGCACGTTCCTTCTGCCGGGCCATCTCGCGGTCAAAACCGGCGATATCCAGGATCAGACCTCGCTCGCGGGCGATGTCGGCGGTTAGATCCAGAGGGAAGCCGTAGGTATCGTAGAGCTTAAATACGGTCTCACCGGGGATAACGCCACCAGCGAGGCCCGCAATAGCCTGCTCCAGGATGCGCAGGCCCTGTTCCAGGGTCTCGGCGAAGCGCTCCTCCTCCAGGTTAAGGACATGGGCCACCCGCTCCTGGGCCTTGGGCAATTCAGGAAAGGCGTCCCCCATTTCCGCCGCCAGGGGCGCGACGAGCTTGAAAAAGAAGGGATCGGCTTGGCCGAGCTGATAGCCGTGGCGGATGGCACGCCGGATGATGCGCCGCAGGACATAGCCACGCCCCTCGTTACCGGGGGTGACGCCGTCAACGATGAGAAAGGCCGCCGAACGGATATGGTCCGCGATGACGCGCAGGGCCTTGGATTCCCGGTTCTGGGCACCCGTGGCCTGGGCTGCCGCATCGATGAGCTTGGCGAAAAGGTCAATCTCGTAGTTGCTGTGGACGCCCTGCATGACCGCCGCCAGGCGCTCCAGCCCCATACCGGTATCCACCGAGGGCTTGGGCAAGGGGGTCAGCTTGCCGCTGGCATCCCGGTCGAATTGCATGAAAACCAGATTCCAGATCTCGATATAGCGGTCGCCATCGGCGTCCGGGGAGCCCGGGGGGCCACCGGGAACCTGAGGGCCGTGATCATAAAAGATCTCGGAGCAGGGACCGCAAGGGCCCGTATCACCCATGGACCAAAAATTGTCCTTCTCCCCGCAGCGCGAGAAGCGGGCGGGGTCCACACCAATCTCGTCGAGCCAAATGGCGGCGGCCTCATCGTCGTCCTGAAAAACGGTCACCCAGAGGCGCTCGGGGGGGATAGCGAGGACCTGGGTGAGGTATTCCCAGGCATACAGAATGGCGTTGTGCTTGAAATAATCCCCGAAGCTGAAATTGCCCAGCATTTCGAAGAAGGTATGGTGACGGGCCGTGTAGCCGACATTCTCCAGGTCGTTGTGCTTACCGCCGGCGCGCACACAACGCTGGGTACTGGTGGCCCGGTGATAGGGACGCTTATCGCGACCCAGGAAGACGTCCTTGAACTGGACCATGCCCGCGTTGGTGAACAGCAGGGTCGGGTCATTAGCCGGGACCAAGGGACTGCTGGGCACCACCTGATGGCCGTGGGTGGCGAAGAAATCGAGGAAACTGGCTCTCAGTTCGGCGCTGCTCTTCATGACGGCAAACTCAATACGGGATAAATGGCAGTTTTCGCTAAACGGCCCAATGGGTTCAAGGCGTTGTCACGCTTCCGGCCCGCCGCGCAGGTAGCGACCGACGAGTTCCGACGGAAAGCCGCGATATTCGAGGAAACGGGCACGGCGCCCCAGTTCTTTGCGATCGGTGACCCGGCCAGAACCAAATTTCCTGGTTACCACGCTGGCCATGAGTTCCAGCCAATCGCCGGTGCTCCGGTCAATGAAGCGGCCGATCAGATCCTCGTCCAAGCCCCGCTCAAGCAACTCCCGACGCAACCGCAGAGGGCCGAAACCCTTGCGCAGTCGCCCAGCCACATAGGCCTCGGCCATGCGTTCGTCACTCAGGAGGCCCGTCTCGGTCAGGGCGTCAAGCACCCCCGCCAAAATGACCGCCTCGTAGCCCCGCGCCCGCAACTTATGTTCCAGCTCGGCACGGCTATGCTCGCGATTAGCGAGCAGGCGCAGGGCATGGTTACGGACGTCATCGGCCCCCTGAGCACCCGGGGGCCCCTCCAGGAGTTCCTCCCCAAACTCGTCTGGATCCTCGTCCATACCAGCAGCCGGATCAGGAGCGGCCTATCGCCTACTCCGCTACCGCGGCCTCGAGAGCGGGTGCGGCATCGGCGGACGGCAGCAGCTTGGCGCGGATTTTGGCCTCGATCTCCAGGGCCAACGCCGGGTTCTGCTTCAGATACAGACGCACATTGTCCTTGCCCTGGCCGATGCGATTGCCCCCATAGCTATACCAGGCTCCAGACTTATCGATAATGCCATGCTGGGCGCCGAGATCGATGATCTCGCCCTCGCGGGAGATACCCTCACCGTACAGGATGTCGAACTCCGCCTGCTTGAAGGGGGGCGCTACCTTGTTCTTGACCACCTTGACCTTGGTCTCGTTGCCGATGATTTCCTCGCCCTTCTTGAGGGCGCCGATGCGGCGGATGTCCAGCCGTACCGAGGCGTAAAACTTGAGGGCATTGCCACCGGTTGTGGTCTCCGGGCTACCGAACATGACGCCGATCTTCATGCGAATCTGATTGATGAAGACCACCATGCAGTTGGAGCGATTGATGTTGCCGGTGAGCTTGCGCAGGGCCTGGGACATCAGGCGGGCCTGCAGGCCGACATGGGAGTCGCCCATCTCGCCCTCGATCTCCGCCTTGGGGGTCAGGGCCGCCACCGAATCAACCACCACCACGTCCACGGCGCCGGAGCGCACCAGCATGTCAGTGATCTCTAGGGCCTGCTCACCCGTATCTGGCTGGGACACCAGCAATTCGTCCATGTTGACGCCCAGATGCCCGGCATAGAGAGGGTCCAGGGCGTGTTCCGCATCGACAAAGGCGCAGGTACCGCCCAGCTTCTGGGCCTCGGCGACGATATGCAGGGTCAGGGTTGTCTTACCGGAGGACTCGGGACCATAAATCTCTACCACGCGGCCCCTGGGCACACCCCCCACCCCCAAGGCGATATCCAGGCCCAGGGAACCCGTGGAGATGACCTCCACATTGCGGATGGCGCCGGCATCGCCCATGCGCATGACCGAGCCCTTGCCGAATTGCTTCTCGATCTGGGTGAGGGCGGCGGCCAACGCCTTCTTGCGGTTTTCGTCCATCTTTGCTCCTCACAGGGGGGTTGCCGTCGCTGGGCGGTCATTTGGCCTCGCCCAAATTCAAGGGGTCAAGTATCGCATAGAGGATTGGCGCCGTCATGACGCCGAAGGCTTGATTCAGCAAGTTCCGTCCAGATTCCAGCGCCGCAGGATGCGGTAGCGCGGTGGCGGACCTTCCTGACCACAGGCGAGCACGAAGAAGTCCACCGGCCAGCGGATGGGCGTTTCCAGGATGCGCCCCTCCAGGGCTGGCGCCTTGCGGGCCAGGGTGGCATGAAGACGATAGGGGCGGTCGTCGAGGGCGAAGCCACAGCCCGCCAATTCCGCCCGCAGGGCCAGGACCAGATCGGCCAAAGGTGGCGGCGCGGTATCGGCCCCGCACCACAGCACCCGGGCCCTGGGGAAGGAGCCCAGCCGATCCAGGGTCAGCTCAAAGGGAAAGCCCCGCACCCGCCCGGCGGCAGCCTCGGCACATTGGCGCTGTTCCGGGCTGGCAAGGCCCAAAAAGACCAAGGTGAGATGGATGTCCTCGGGGTGAGTCGGGCGCCCAGCCCGTGAGGGCAGGGAGTCTTGGACTCGGGAGAGGGCCAAACGCTGGGCCGCGCCGGGCCAGATGGCCAGGAAGAGGCGCTTAGCCATCCGCGTCGAGTAATTCGATCAGGCGCTCCAGGGCCAAGTGAACCGTCTGGCGCCGGACTTCCTCGCGATCTCCCGCGAACTGCCGGCGCTGGATAATGGGTTCCAGGTCCCGCCGGGCCCAGGCCAGATAGACGGTGCCGACGGGCTTGTCCTCGCTGCCGCCATCCGGCCCTGCGATCCCGCTCACCGCCACGGCGAAGCGGGCCTGGCTGTGGCACAGGGCGCCCTCCGCCATCTCCGCTACCACCGGTCCACTGACGGCGCCATGAGCCGCCAGGGTTTCTGGTGTGACACCCAGCATCTCCTGCTTGGCCAGATTGCTGTAGGTGACGAAGCCCCGATCGAACCAGGAGCTGGAACCCGGCACGGAGGTCACCACCTGGGCAATCCAGCCGCCGGTGCAGGATTCGGCGGTGGTGAGCAGGGCCTGGCGCTCCAGAAGGCGATGGCCAACCGCCTCGGCCAGCCTTTCAAGGTATGCTGTCATAATCAGAGTTTCCGACATGAGAGCCAAAGGCGCAAGATCCTAGCTGGGCGGGTCGTGACTTGAAAAGCCTGTACCGCCATCCCCATTCCAAGGGAACCTGCCCGACCCGCGCCACCCGCGCCATCCCTCAACCTGGAGTTCAAGCCATGAGCGATTCCGACCCCGACCAGGAAATCCACTGCGAGCACAAACCCTCACCCGCCAAGCTGGATGTACTGGGGATCGATCACTGGCCACTCTGGCGCAAGGAGGTCTCCGCCTTTCCCTGGCGTTACGCGAAGACCGAGACCTGCTATATCCTGCGGGGGCGCTTTCGGGTCACCCCCGAGGGCGGCAAGCCCCGCGAGTTCAAACGCGGCGACCTCATCACCTTCCCGGCCGGTCTGGCCTGCGCCTGGGAGGTGTTGGAGCCCGTCGAGAAGCATTACCGGTTGGCCCCCTAAGAGGGCGCCGGGATATGGCGCCTTAGCTTTGAATCGGGTAGTGAGCGACGAGGTGAGCCAGCTCGACATGAGGCCTTTCACCGATTGGCAGCGCCGGGCGAAAGGTCCAAAATGTCGCTAATCTAACGATTTTCCCCCTAACCGATCTTGAATGGGCCCTGCCGCGCCCAAGGAGCTTTTTATGAAGCGCAAACTGACCGCCATCGCCATCCTGGCCCTGATCGCGTTGCTCATGAGTCCCTTGGGATTTGCTGAGCCAGCGGCCATGCCCAAGATCGGCGATACCGTGCTTAAGATGCCTCTGGCCGATAATGTCAGCGCCGATCAGGCTGTGGAGTCTATGAAGCTACGCGCCAACGCCTTGAACTTCAAGCTGGTTGCCCATCTGCCCCTGTCTCAGCAATTGCAGAGCATGGGCATCGAGAGCCGGCGGGTGGAGATCTTTCAGTTCTGCGATGCCAGCATCGCCCACGATATGCTCGCCCACGACATCGACTTTTCCGCCTATCTGCCCTGCCGTATCACCCTCATCGAGGACCAGGACGGCCATACCTGGCTGGTGACCCTAGACCTGGATCTGGTCATCCGCACGGCTGACCTGCCGCCAGCCCTGCTGGAAAAGGCCATCAAGGTACGTGACACCCTACGCGAGATCATGGAAGCCGGCGCCAGCGGCGATCTCTGAGGTCTTAACCCCGTCCCGCCGGGGCTTGCTCAAAACAGGGTCCCCAATACCACCCGCAGCCTGGGCACCTTAAGCCGCCAGCAACCGCATCTGGAGAATCCGCTCGATCTCGGCGTCCTGCAAGCTGACGGGATTGGTCTTCATGCTTGAGCCGCGCGAGTGGGCCAGGATGCAGGGAAAATCGCCCACCGCGACGCCCAGCTGCGAGAGGGGTGGCAATTTCAGGAGCCGGGTCCATGCCTCCAGGATTGCCAGCAAGCCGTCACGGGCGCAGGCGTCACTGGTGTGCGGGTCCGCGCCCAGCAAGCGGCCAACGGTGGCGTACTTGGCGAGCGCGGGATGGCCCGGTGCCCGCGCCGACAAGACCTCGCAATTGACTCGGGTCGCCGCGGCTACCAGGGTGCCGCAGACCACGCCGTGCGAAATTGGAAAAAAAGATCCCAGTGGCTGGGCCAGACCATGCACCGACCCCAGCCCGGCCTGGGCGAGACAGATACCGGACAGCAAGGCAGCCAAGGCCATCTTTTCCCGCCCGGCGGCGGCTCCCTCCCCGCCCAGATACCAGGCCAGCAAGCCATCGCGCACCGACTCCAGGCCCGCCAGCGCCAAGGAATCGGTGATGGGATTGGCGCGGGTTGAGACGTAGGCCTCCAGCAATTGGGTGAGGGCATCCATACCGTTAGCGGCGATCAAGTCCGGCGGACAGGTCGCCAGCAGGTCTGGATCGACAATGGCGTACTCCGCCATCAGGCGGTCGTCGCGGAATGACTTTTTGAAGCCATCCGTTCCCTGGCGGGTGAGCACGGCATTTTTCGTGGCCTCCGAGCCGGTACCGGCCGTAGTGGGGACGGCAATGAAGGGGATAGCAGGACCCCGATAAGGCAGCTCGGGACCGACACCCTCCAAGTGATCCATCACGGAGTTGCCAGGCTTAAGCAGACCCGCGACGGCCTTGGCGGCGTCCAGCACACTGCCACCCCCGATGCCGATGACGGCGTCGAATCGCCCCCCCCGGCTGAGTCGGACGATGCTGTCGATCTCTTCCGGCGCGGGTTCACCCAGGATGCGTACGATCTCCCCCCCGAAATAGCCCTCCGCCAACGCCTTGCGCAACTCTTCCCAGGGCAGGGACGAAGTAAAGGAGTGAGCGCCGGTCAGGATTAGCAAGCGCCTGCCATAGCGGGCAGCGAGGGTGGGCAGCTGAGCGATACGACCGGACCCAAACTCGATACGCGGCAGGCGACCAATTACAAAGGGGCTAATCATCTCAGTCTGTTGGGAAAAGTCCAGTCATAGGCACGCCCTGGCGGGGCACGGCCATCATGGCCGCAACCGTATCGCGCCACTGGGCGTAGTGCGCCGTCTGCTTGTGGGCGGCGGCCGCCTCGGCCGAGGCATAGGCCTCATAGAGGATGAAGTGTCCGTCATCGTCCGGATTCTGGAGCACATCGAAGCGCCGGTTGCCCGGCTCCCTAACCGATGCCTCATGATTAGCGCGGCTGGCCGCGATGAAGGCCCCGATATCAGCAGGTTTAACGTGGACATGGACCAGGGTGACGTGCATGGGGTGATCTCCAGGAATTTCCTGCGCTTCACCGAAAAACACCGGTGAGCTTGAACTCAAATCTGGTAAAACTGGCCGGGTGCTTTAGCTATTTCAAAAACCGCATGGAGAGATCGACGCTCACCAGATCCTTGGTGAGATCACCGATTGAGATGTCATCCACCCCCGTCTCGGCGATGATCCGTAGGGTCCCCAGGGTAACGCCACCGGAGGCCTCGAGGCGAGCGCGGCCGGCGACCAGGCGCACCGCCTGACCTAGGGCCTCGGGGGTGAAGTTGTCGAGAAGCATATGGTTGGCGCCCGCCGCCAAGGCCTGCTGGACCTCGCCGAGGTCTTCGACCTCGATCTCCACGGGCAGACCCTTGGCGAGGCCGCGGGCGGCGGCGAGGGCGGCGGCGATGGAACCCGCCGCCAGGATATGGTTCTCCTTGATCAGGATGGCGTCAAACAGCCCCAGGCGGTGGTTGTGGCAACCGCCACAACGCACGGCGTATTTCTGGGCCAGGCGCAGGCCTGGGATGGTTTTGCGGGTGTCGAGGATACGCACCGGCAGATCGGCCACCACCTGGGCATACCGGCGGGCCCGGCTGGCGGTGCCAGACAGGGTCTGCAGGAAATTCATCGCGGTGCGCTCCCCGGTAAGAAGGGCTCGGGTAGGGCCCCGCATCCGGCACAGGCGATCACCGGGGCCAACGCGCTCCCCGTCGGCAACCAACCAGTCGCTGGTAACCCGGCCGTCGATCTGGTGGAAGGTCTCGTCAAACCAGGCGCGGCCGCAGATGACCGCCTCCTGACGGGTGATGAGTTCCACCTGCGCGACCTGGTCCGCCGGCAGGAGGGCGGCGGTGCAATCCCCGTCGCCAAGATCTTCGGCGAGGGCGACGCGCACCTGGTCGGTGATAAACTCAGGGTCCGTCGGCTCCGGCGGCACTTGCCCCACCAGGGGCAGGGCCGATGACGCGTCTTGCTTCATGAAAATCTCAACCTCCCAAACTCCTGGGTATTTACTCTTAACTTCTTAGCGGTTATCACCAAGCCTTCGGCATTCACCACCAGAGGCATTCACCATAGGTGTTTTATCTTGTTACAATCGGTCGCGAATTGCACCGATGATTTGCCAACCGGCCCCGATCAAGCTCGGTGAGCGCTGCCCCCAACCTCTGGAGTCTAGTGATCAAATCCTTGTGAAGGCCCTCACCCTCTCACTTTTCGCCCCTCTCGCCGAAAGCATCCGGGACCTGATCCCCATCGTTGTGGTGATCGCCTTCTTTCAATTGGTCGTGCTGGGTCAACCCATCCCCAACCTGCTGGACATGCTCTGGGGCATGACCCTGGTGCTATTAGGCCTGACCCTTTTCGTCCAGGGGCTCAAGCTGGGGCTCTTCCCCATCGGTGAATCCTTGGCCTGGGACTTCACCGCCAAAGGCAGTCTGGTCTGGCTATTAATCTTTGCCTTTGCTCTCGGCTTTGGCACCACGGTAGCGGAACCGGCCCTCATCGCCGTGGCCAACGAAGCCGCCACTGTCGCCGCCATGGGTGGCTGGATCGCGGATGAAACCGGGGCGCGCCAGGAATACGCCGACGGCCTGAGATTTACCGTCGCCCTGTCCGTCGGCGCCGCCATCGTCCTGGGCGTGATACGCATCCTGCGCGGCTGGCCCATCCAGAACCTCATCATTGGCGGTTACATCGGCGTGGTCATCATGACCTTCTTCGCGCCACCCGAGATCATCGGCATCGCTTACGATTCCGGGGGGGTCACTACCTCGACCATCACGGTGCCCCTGGTCGCCGCCTTGGGGGTCGGGCTGGCCTCGAGTATCCAGGGTCGTAATCCCATGATCGATGGCTTCGGCCTCATCGCCTTCGCCTCGCTAACGCCCATGATCTTCGTCATGGGATACGGAGCCTTGTTGTGACGGAGAAACTGCTCTCGCTCTGGTCCACCCTACTGGCGACCATCTGGGACATCCTGCCCATCATTGTCATCCTGGTGGGCAGCCAGGTGCTCATCATTCGCCGCCGCATCGCCAACCTGCCGCGGGTGCTCGTCGGCTTCCTCTTCGTACTGATCGGCTTGACCTTTTTCATAGAAGGGCTGGAACATGCCCTCTTTCCCCTCGGCAAGCTGATGGCCGAGCAACTCACCGCCCCGGCCTTCCTCGGCCTCACGGGCAACGAGACCAGCGTGGACTGGCGGGAATTCGGGTGGATCTACCTCTTTGCCTTCACCATCGGCTTCTCCACCACCATCGCCGAGCCCTCCCTGATCGCCGTGGCCATAAAGGCGAACGAGGTCTCCGGTGGCGCCATCCACCCCTGGGGGCTGCGCATCGCCGTCGCCCTGGGGGTGGCCATCGGCATCGCCCTGGGGGCCTTTCGTATCATCACCGGCACCCCCCTGCCCTACTTCATCATTACCGGCTATGTCTTTGTGCTGATTCAGACCTGGTTTGCCCCCCGCATGATCATTGCCCTGGCCTATGACTCCGGCGGTGTCACCACCTCGACGGTCACCGTGCCCCTGGTAGCGGCCCTCGGGCTGGGACTCTCGAGTCACATCCCCGGGCGCAACCCCATGCTCGACGGTTTCGGCCTCATCGCCTTCGCCAGCCTCTTCCCCATGATGACCGTCATGGGCTACGCGCAACTCAGTGAGTGGCTCGGGCGGCGCGCGGCACGGGCGACCCACGCGGATTCCCCCTGATGCCCCACCTCCACCCTGAACCCTGGCCATTCCTAAAGTTTCACGAGGATTGTCATCCATGCACTTTAAGCTGATTCTGGCCTTCGTCGAGGACAGATCGACCCAGGCCGTTCTGGATGCTGCCCGCAAGGCCGGCGCCACCGGCTCCACCATCATCAACCAGGCCCGTGGCGAGGGGGTCAAAAAGACTAAGACCTTCCTTGGCCTGACCCTGGAGACCCATCGCGACGTCATACTGCTGCTCGTGGAGGAACACCTCAGCCGTCATATCCTGGAGACCATCGCCCAGGCCGGTGGCTTCCGCGATAGACCGGGATCCGGCATCGCCCTGCAGATCGATGTGGAAGACGCGGTCGGCATCGATCACCAAGTCCACAAGCTGACCGAACTCGTCAAAGAGGAGCTTTGAACCATGGCCAACCGACCCCTGATTCGCGTCCGCGATGTCATGAAGCCCCATTTCGACCTGGTCGAGGGCATGGCGACGGTCGCCGCCGCCCTGGAGGCCATGCGCCATATCGATACCAAGACCCTGCTCGTTAAGCCACGCAGCGAGAACGATGAACTCGGCATCGTCGTCCTGTCCGATATCGCCCGAGAGGTGTTGGCCAAGGATCGGGCCCCGGACCGGGTCAATATCTACGAAATCATGGTCAAGCCGGCCATCACCGTGCATCCCGACATGGATATCCGCTATTGCGCTAGACTGTTCGACCGCTTCGATCTGTCCCGGGCCCCGGTAGTGAGGGACCGGGAGGTGCTGGGGGTGGTCAGCCTCACCGATTTGGTGATGAAGGGCCTGGTGCCTCACCTCTAACCTGAGCATGGGCTTGGGCCTGGCACAAGATTTGGGCTCCGGATGGCTGCCCCAGGCTCGCCGGCTCATCTCCCCCAACTGGGATGAACGCCCGCCCAGCACCCCCGTGGACTTGCTGGTCATCCATGGTGTCAGCTTGCCGCCCGGCGAGTTTGGTGGCCCCTGGATCGATGCCCTCTTCCAGAATCGCCTCGATCCCGAGGCCCATCCCTATTTTCGTCCCATCGCCGGGCTGCGGGTATCCAGCCACTTGCTGATCCGCCGCGATGGCGAACTCATCCAGTACGTTGATCTGCATAAACGCGCCTGGCACGCCGGGCAGTCGCGCTTCGGTGACCGGGAGCACTGCAACGACTTCTCCATCGGCATCGAACTGGAGGGGGCGGACGAGATACCCTACACACCCGCCCAGTACCAGGTTCTGGCCGCTACCAGTCGTGACATCCTGTCGCGCTTCCCCGCCATCACCCCCGAGCGCATCGCCAGCCATAGCAGCATTGCACCAGGCCGCAAGACGGACCCAGGTCCGGCCTTCGACTGGGAGCTATATCGGGCGCTGCTTGCAGCGAGCCTCTGCGGCGCCAAGACCCCAAATTAACGCGGGCGTCCCTCGCCACCGGCGGCGAGATAGCCGGTTGACTGCATCTCCACCAGCCGGCTCGTCAGGCGTTCATGGGCAAATTCATGCAGCTCGCCTGAATACAGTTCCTCCAATGGCACCGCAGCGCTGAGAATCAGCTTGACGCGGCGATCGTAGAGTTCATCCACCAGGTGCAGGAAGCGCCGGGCTGCCGCGTCCTGACGAGCGGTAAGGCGGGGTACCCCGGACAGCAGAACGGTGTGAAACTCCCGGGCAATCTCAATGTAATCCGCGGCCGCGCGGGGTCCTCCGCACAGGACCTCGAAATCGAACCAGGCCAGATCCGGCCCCAGCCGGCGCGCGGGGATGTCGCGGCCATTGACGTGCAGCACCGCTGGCCCGTCCTGATGCCCACCCGCCAGGTGCGCGAAGGTAGCGGCGAGGTGGGCCTCGGCGTCACCCGCGGCGGCATGGTGATAGACGCCGTCCTCCCGCAGGGTTTGCAGGCGGTAATCAACCCCCCCATCCAGCTCGAACACCTCGGTGTGTTGCTTGAGGAGGGCAATGGCGGGGAGAAAGAGCGGGCGTTGCAGGCCGTTGAGATAGAGGCGGTCTGGCGGTGTGTTAGAGGTGGTGACCAGGGTCACGCCGCGACGGAAGAAGGCGCGCAGCAGGCCATGCAGCAGGGTCGCGTCGGCAATGTCGGTAACCACGAACTCATCCAGACACAGCACCCGCAGGTCCTGGCAGCGCCGCTCCGCGACCAATTCCAGCGGGTCTGGCTGGCGCGGCAGGCCTGCCATCTCATCATGCAGATCGCGCATCAGGTGATGAAAATGGAGCCGCTGCTTACCCGGCAGGGGCAAGGCCTCGGCGAACCAGTCCATGAGAAAGGTCTTGCCACGCCCGACGCCCCCCCAGAGATACAGGCCCCGCACCGGCGGCTCGGACGGTGGTTTGAAGCGCGACCGGATCCGACCCGCCAATCCCGTACTGGACGGACCCCGGATGGGTGTTTGTTCCAGGGTAACCTGTAAGGCAGCGAGCCGGCGCGCGGCCTCGGCCTGGACGGGATCGTAGGCGGTGAAACCGGTTGCCGGATCAAGGAAAGGGGCGAGGTTCATGGTGCGGGAAAGATAGCAGAGCCGCCGTTCCTTGGCGCGGGGCCAACGCAGGAATTGGCGCTTTTCATGACCTGGTCACCTCGAATTCTCCGCCCTTGGCGCGGATAATGCGCGCATCGCCCCATTTCCGGGGTGACAGTCCATCACGCGGGAGTAAGAGCATGAGCGACGCACTCAACTACCTGGTCAAGGTCCGCCCCGAGGCCATGACCAGCTATTTCACCTTTCTCAAGAAGGCCGGAGACCACCTGGATGTCCGCACGCGCGACCTCATTTCGGTCATCACCAAGGTCGCGGTCCAGACCGAGCCCGGCTTCAGACAATACCTGACGCGGGCCCTGCGCAACGGCGCCAGCCCCCACGAGATCATCGACGCCCTCCTCATGGCCTTCCCGGTGCTGGGCCTGGCCAAGATCGTCTGGGCTACGGACATCCTCCTGAAAATGGACCTACCCGAATTCCGTCCTGAAAATCTGGACGCCAAACCGGAATGGCACGACTTGGCCGCTGTCGCCGACCTGGCCGAGGGCGAGGTCTCCTTCGTCGAGGCCGATGGCCGTTTCCTCTACATCTATCGCGCCGGCGACGACTTCCGCGTCTATGACTCCCGCTGCCCCCACCAGGAGACCAACATCCCCCACCTGGCCCTGGTGGACGGCCGCCTGACCTGTCCCAAACACCACTGGGCCTTCGACATCACCACCGGCGAATGCCTTGAAATCGGCAACCGGCCCCTGCGCCGCTTCGAACACAAGGTCGAGGGCGACCGGCTGATGGCCTACTGGTAAGCACATTCTCGTTCACACCCTAACAGGATGGTCAAGGGAATGGCTATCCTGCCAGGGCGCGATGGAGCCAAGGCAGCCCCGTACAGAATAATTATTAGAAGGAAATAACCATGGCCAAACCGCCCCTGGAAAAGGTAACGCTACCTGCCACATAGATAACTGACTTATGAAAATACTCACTTTCCTAGTAGTTGCTGCGGCTCTGATATATTTTTTTATTCAGCAACAAGGCATCTCTCTACCAAACCTTTCCCCAACGAGTCAGAGTTCAGACAGTACTCTCCAAACCGCATACAACAACAGACAAAGTAATCTTCAAGTTCAGGGGCACGGTGTTGTATCGAAGATTTTAGTGGATGACCTTGACGGATCAAGGCACCAAAGATTTATTTTAAAACTCGGCACGGGTCAGAACCTGCTGATAGCTCATAACATCGATCTAGCTCAAAGGGTAATCGAATTAAATATAGGGGATACAGTCGAGTTCAATGGCGAATATGAGTGGAATCCAAAAGGTGGCGTCATCCATTGGACGCACCTTGATCCAAATAATCGTCATATTGGTGGTTGGTTAAAGCACGGCGGTAGAACATACCAGTAACATTGTAACCATCGGCTCCAAGCAACCCAATGCCGCGACGTGGCTTCCATGATGAATATTAAGCTCAGTGCAACGCGGAATTGGGTCACCTCGGCCAAGCGTTAGACGGCAAGTTCATGGGTAACTTTTATCATGATTTGATTATTTCGAAGTGCGAAACTTTGCCTTTGTAAGTAATCTGCTTAGAAATTGAAAGTGACAGACATAGCTTGGTATCGAATAACTCCTCATTCCACCGGTATGCGCGAAAAGATGCGCAGGCCGGTGAATTCAAACTAGCATGTATAATTCGTCGATTTTGATAAGCAAATTTATTACAAAATAGATACGGCATCTTTCACCTAAGAAGGTTTAGGTAAAAACATGGCAACAAAACAGGAAACTAAAGATTTACCGTACTTTATAGATTCGTGTGATGCCGACCTATCGATGACTAGTCGTTTGGCATTGTATTCAAATAATAATACTGGCCTTGCCGTGATTTTTGTTGAAGAGGATAGTTTCTTTAGCTTGCTTGGTGCTGAAGACAGCAGGATGGGAGCTAAAAAATATTTCGAGTGGGTGGATTTCATCCACCCTGAAGACAGTGATCTGCTTTCGTATCCCTTCTTATCGCAAGAAAAATCAGAACAAATAACCTTCAATCTCAGAATTTTAAAAGAAGATAAATCCGTTGTTATTGCGTGGGTAGAGCTGGAAAAAATCTCTTTTAGCAGCACCGATAAAATTATCACATTTAATGCAAAAATATATGATGCAAAGGGCTTGTTTGGTCAAAGCGTGCTAGAGAGTAAGTTTAGCATCAATTTTTCGTCGTTGCTTCGCTACTCACTCGATTTTTTATATTTTAAAAATTTGCATCATATCTTCACTGCCAGCAGTCAAACCATGGCAAATATTACTGGGTTCTCATCTGGAGATGAGCATATCGGTCTAACTGATTATGATATTTTTCCAAAAGAGCATGCAGATATCTATTATCGTCTGGAAAATGAGATCCTCCAAGGAAAAAAGGCTTCTATTGTATCCATTGAGCCTTTTTATGATGAAAATGGTAACGAGGGTTGGGTAGATACTCGTAAATATCCCATAAAAGACGAGAGCGCAAAGATTGTCGGGCTTTTTGGCATCTCTAGAGACATTACTCAGGAATTATTAACGAAAAGAAAACTTGAAGAAACTCAGGAACAATTAAATAAACTGGCAAATCAAGATAGCTTGACGTTATTATTCACTCGTCGGCATGGATATGATTTATGTCAGCAAGCAATTGCGCAGGCTACCCGTTATGAAACACCGTTATCATTGATTATGTTTGACGTTGATCATTTCAAAAAATTTAATGATATCTATGGTCATGATTGTGGTGATAAGGTCCTGGTTTATATTGCCGAGACGATACGTAAAATTATTAGGGAGACAGATATTGCGTTTCGTTATGGAGGTGAAGAGTTTGTTATCTGTACTCCACATACAGCATTGAGCGATGCTCATAATGTCATGGTACGTATAAATAGCATTCTCAACTTCTTATCATCGCCTTGTACAGGTTCTCCGGTAACGGTAAGCAGTGGCATTGCCGAACTGGTAGAGGGTGAATCGTTAGATGGGCTACTCAATCGGGCAGATTTATTAATGTATAAGGCGAAAGAAGCAGGACGAAATTGCATTAAATATTAAAATCTGATAATCATATAAACTGAATGAATTTAGAAAATAGGAAACAAAACACATAACAAATCTATCCAGCGGGTGTGCTTTCCGCTTGCACCGTTAATGGTTACCGTTAGCTAATGATATTAAATTCTCAGCTTCCTGACCGACAGAGGTCCTAATCTTTGATCGCAACCACCGCTACCACCCATCGCCGTCCCCTGAAAATCTGGCAATTGGTCAAACATACCTGGATGGCTGCCAAGCACCGCGATGCCGAGACGCTTGAAGCCGATGTCAGCGAGATTCTCGACAACGTCGGTTCACGCTATAACCTGGCATTTTAGTTTAAAGAACTATTTGTGAATGACTTAGATAATTTAATGAAAGGAACTACTAGCGGCACTCCTCTGAATTTAATTAAAGATCAGTCACAAGACCCATCCGCTTGCCACGCCTGCTCAGACCCCGTCGATGGCCTCCCGCAGGCTGCGCACCTCCAGAATCTCCAGCCCTTCGACGCCACCCTTGGGGACATTGCCTTTGGGGGCTATGACGCGTTTGATGCCGTGCTTGGCGGCCTCCCGCAGCCGGTCGGGGCCATTGGGGACCGGCCGGATCTCGCCGCTCAGGCCGACCT
The DNA here is from genome assembly GCA_044228795.1 of Chromatiaceae bacterium. Taxonomy (GTDB): domain Bacteria; phylum Pseudomonadota; class Gammaproteobacteria; order Chromatiales; family Chromatiaceae; genus M0108. Next base: position 110,788 of record JBGAUE010000007.1, read on the forward strand.
CGCCAAAGACCGCCAACTCCAAATCCAGGGGTCGGTCACGATAGCTGGAGAGCACCGCCAGCAACACCGCCAAGTCGGCAGCGGTCTCGGTGATGCGCACCCCGCCCACCACGTTGACAAAGACGTCCCGGTCAAACATGGCCAGACCGCCGTGGCGGTGAAGCACGGCCAGGAGCATGGACAGGCGATTCTGCTCCAGGCCCAAGGCCACCCGCCGGGGGTTGGCGAGTGGGCTCTCATCCACCAGGGCCTGGACCTCGACCATGAGGGGCCGGGTACCCTCGCGGGTGACCATGACCAGGCTGCCGGGCACGGGCTGGTCGTGGCGGGAGAGGAAGATGGCGGAGGGATTGCGGACCTCTTTCAAGCCGCGGTCCGTCATGGCAAAGACGCCCAATTCGTTGACGGCGCCAAAACGGTTTTTGACCGCGCGCACCAGCCGGTAAGGGCTGCCGGCCTCGCCCTCGAAATAAAGGACGGTATCAACCATATGTTCCAGCACCCGGGGCCCAGCCAAGGCCCCTTCCTTGGTGACATGGCCGACCAGAAAAACGCAGGTATCGCCCTGCTTGGCCCAGCGCACCAGTTGCGCTGCCGTTTCGCGCACCTGGGATACGGAGCCGGGGGCGGACGGCAACAGGTCGGTGTAAGTGGTCTGGATGGAGTCCACGACCAGAACTCGAGGCTGCTCGCTGGAGGCGGCGGCGAGGATACGCTCGACCCCGGTCTCCGCCAGCAGGCGGATGCCGGCGCCGTTCAGACCCAGGCGGCGGGCGCGCAGACTGACCTGCTGGGGCGATTCCTCGCCGGTGACGTAGAGCACCGGCCGTTCGGACCCCAGGCTCGCGGTCAGGGCGGCGCAGGCCTGGAGCAGCAGGGTGGACTTGCCGATGCCGGGATCACCGCCGATCAGGACCACGGACCCGGCTACCAGGCCACCGCCCAGGACCCGGTCCAGTTCGGCGATGCCGCTGCTGGTGCGCGTCTCCTGCTCCGGGCTGACCGCCTCCAGGGACAGAACCCGGGCGCTATCCGCCACGCCCGCATAGCCCTGTCGCCCGCGGCCCGCCGTCGGCGACTCCAGGATCTCTTCGACCGAATTCCAGGCGCCGCAATCCGGGCAGCGCCCGGCCCATTTGGTCAGGCTGGCGCCACAGCCATTACAGACATAGGCCAGGCGGGCCTTGGTGGGAGATTTGGGCAATTAGGTGTCCTCACAGGGGATGCCATCGGTCGCCAGGGAGTTTAAACCCACCCCCACCGCCCATTCGATCGTTTTTGACCCGGCGGGGTATATCCGTATAATGGCCGATCCTCCCGGCTTCGGGAGGTTACTCCTTGCCTCACTGTCCCATGCGAGGCTGTTTAACCCGTAAGGAGACCACATGCGTCATTACGAAATCGTTTTCCTGGTGCACCCGAGCCAGAGCGAGCAGGTGCCCGCCATGGTGGAGCGCTATCGCGCCAGCATCGAAAAGTCCGGCGGCAAGATCCATCGCCACGAGGATTGGGGTCGCCGGCAACTGGCCTATCCGATCAATAAGATCCATAAGGCCCACTACATTCTCATGAATGTCGAGTGCGACCAGCCCACCTTGGACGAACTGGAAAGCGCCTTCCGCTTCAACGACGCGGTGCTGCGCAACCTCATCCTCATCCGTGACGCGGCCGTTACCGAGCCCTCGCCTCTCGCCAAGTCCGAGGAGGAGCCCGCGGACGACTCGGGTGGCGAGCGCCGCCGCCGCTCCGAGCGTGTGGAGCGGATCGAGGAAATGGACGACGAAGACGAGCTTGAGTAAGAGGTTGCCATGTCAAAATTTTTCCGCCGCAAGCGCTACTGCCGTTTTACCGCCGAGGGCATTGCCGAGATCGACTACAAGGATCTCAACCTTCTCAAGGCTTATGTCAGCGAGACAGGCAAGATAGTGCCCAGCCGCATCACCGGCACCTCGGCCAAGTATCAACGCCAATTGGCCCTGGCCGTCAAGCGGGCGCGTTTCCTGGCCTTACTGCCTTATTCCGACGGCCATTGATCAGGCGTTGGTCCGCGCCATCCCGAACGATCCTTCCGGGTAGAGCGGTCCTGGGTCCGGCCATACGAGACTGTCCATGCTAGGACTGGCATCCTTCATCATGCGCGGCCGCTCCCAGGCCGCGCTGATGGCTGCTGTTTTCGCGGTGTTGTCACTGCTCTTCCCACTGACGGGAATGCTCAGTTCCGCGACCCTGGCCCTGGCAACCTTGCGCCAGGGGCCTGGAGAGGGCTTGGTAGTGGGGTTTTTCGCCGGGCTGGCGACGGGTCTCTTCGCCTACGCGGCTATGGGCAGCCCAGTGCCCGCCGTCGGCTTCGCCCTAGCTCTCTGGCTGCCGGCCTGGGTTCTGGCGGTGGTGCTGCGCAACAGTCGCTCGCCAGCCCTGACCGTTAACGTGGCGGGCCTCATAGGTTTGGCCATTCTCGTCGGCCTGAAGGTGGGCGTGGCTGATCCCGCTGCCTACTGGGCCGAGATCATGGAGCCGGTGCGTCAGGGTCTGATCGAGGGCGGCATCCTCAAGGATGCCGAAAGCCAGGCCTTGATTCAGGAACTCGCCCGGTGGATGACGGCGGCCTTTGCCGCGACTTTTTACTTTCAGGCCCTGCTAGCCCTTTTCCTGGGACGTTGGTGGCAGTCGTTGCTTTACAATCCCGGCGGGTTTGGCGAGGAGTTTCGCCACCTGCGCCTGGGTAAGGGGCTGGGTGCCCTGGGGCTAGTTCTGTTGGCCTTGCTGTTGGTGATGGGAGAAAACCAGTGGGCGGCGGATCTGCTCATCCTGATCACCCCCCTGTTTCTGCTCCAGGGATTGGCCTTGATCCACTGGTTGATCAAGGCGATGCAAGCCAGCCGGGGCTGGCTGATTGGCTTATATGCCCTGTTCCTGCTGGCTCTGCCCCACGCTCAGGTTTTGACCGCGGGCCTGGGTTTGGCGGATATTTGGGTTAACGTGCGCGCGAGGATCAGTCCGCGCAAGACCGAAAGGAACTGAAAACGGCTGCCCAGGGGCGGCCTCGACATCCAGCGTGGACCGCACCACCTCATCATGTGGTCCGCCGCTACTGCAACTCTTACTGGGGGTACCCAAGTGGAAGTCATCCTGATGAAAAAGGTCGCCAATCTTGGCAACCTCGGCGAAAAGGTGGACATTCGCGCCGGTTACGGCCGCAATTTCCTGATACCGAAGGGTTATGCCGTGCCCGCCACGGCGGATAACCTCAAGCGCTTCGAGGAGCGTCGCTCCGAGCTCGAACAACTCGCCGCCGAGGCCTACGCCATTGCCGACGAACGCCGGGAAGAGCTCCATGGCCGCTCAGTGACCATAGCCCGCAAGGCCGGCGACGAGGGTCGGCTGTTTGGCTCCGTCGGCACCGGTGATATCGCCGAAGCAGTGCTGGCCCTGGGCTTCAAACTCCACAAACAGGAAGTGCGGCTGCCCGCCGGCTCCTTCCGGGCTACTGGCCATTACGAGGTCATCGTCCATCTCCATCCCGAGATTGACGCCACCCTCAAAATCGAGATCGTCCCCGCGAGCTAGTCGCGCAACCCCAGCCTGGGCGAGTTTTGCCCAGGTTGGGGTCAGATCCAAGACCACCCCCTCGCGGCGCCCTCCCCGGTTGCGCCCGATCTTGAGCATTGCATGTCCGACGCCTACGATTTGCCCTACCCCGAGCAGGAACTACCGTCCGGCGACAGGCTACGGATCCCCCCCCATTCGATCCAGGCCGAGCAGTCCCTGCTGGGCGGCCTCATGCTGGACAACCAGACCTGGGATTCCGTGGCCGACAAGGTGGGCGAAGGCGACTTCTACCGGCGCGAACATCGCCTGATCTTTGGCGCCATCCGTGACCTGGCCGCCCGCGACCAGCCCTTCGACGTCGTCACCCTGGCCGAGATGCTGGAGCGCACCGACCAACTGGAGGACGCCGGCGGCTTGCCCTACCTGGGAGTCATTGCCACCGGCACCCCCAGCGCCGCCAACGTCAAGGCCTACGCCAAGATCGTCCGCGAGCGCTCGGTACTGCGGCAGCTCATCTCCGTCGGCACCGGCATCAGCGACATTGCCTTCAATACCGAGGGCCGGGAGGTAGCGGAGCTGCTGGACGAGGCGGAACGGCGGGTCTTTGAGATCGCCGAGCAGGAACAACGTGGCGGTGGCGGCTTCCAGCCCCTGCGCAGTCTCCTCGGCAAGGCCGTGGACCGCATCGAGATCCTCTTCCAGCGCAACGAGCCTATCACCGGTCTGCCTTCCGGCTTCGCCGATTTCGACGAGATGACCTCCGGCCTCCAGCCGTCGGACCTCATCATCGTGGCGGGCCGCCCCTCCATGGGCAAAACGAGCTTCGCGATGAATCTCGCGGAAAACGTCGCGCTGGAGGTCAAGCGCCCGGTGGCCATCTTCAGCATGGAGATGCCCGGCGACGCCCTGGCCATGCGCATGATGTCCTCCCTGGGTCGCATCGATCAGCACCGGGTGCGCACCGGCAAGCTGGAGGAGGACGAATGGCCGCGCCTAACCTCGGCGGTGAATATGCTGGCGGACGCGCCCGTATTTATCGACGATACCCCGGCCCTGTCGCCCACCGAGGTGCGCGCCCGCTCCCGCCGCCTCAAGCGCGAACATGGCGACCTGGCACTCATTGTCCTGGATTACCTCCAACTCATGCAGGTGCCGGGTAACAATGAGAACCGCGCCACCGAGATCTCCGCCATCTCGCGGTCCCTCAAGGCCCTGGCCAAGGAACTCAAGGTCCCCGTCGTCGCCCTCTCCCAGCTCAACCGCAGCCTGGAGCAGCGGCCAAACAAGCGGCCGGTGATGTCGGATCTGCGTGAGTGCGTGACCGGGGACACCTTGGTCTTGCTGGCCGATGGCCGTCGGGTTCCCATTTGTGAACTGGTCGGCCAAACCCCGGAAGTGCTCTCCATAAACGTAGCGGGCAGGCTGATCAAGGCAACCTCGGATAAGATTTGGCGAGTGGGCCCTAAACCCGTGTTCGAGGTCCGACTGGCCAGTGGCCGCCACCTGCGTGGCACGGCCAACCACCGGCTTTATGGCGCCGAGGGTTGGCGTACCATCGGCGAACTCAGTGCGGGTGACCGCCTGGGTACGGCGCGGCAAGTGCCAGAACCCTCATCGGCCCTTGTGTGGCCCGAGTCGGAAATTATTCTGCTCGCCCATCTGATGGGTGACGGCAGCTACCTCAAGGGCCAGCCCTTACGCTATACCACGGCTTCCGATGCCAACAGTCGGATAGTGTCTGATTCCGCCATCCAGCACTTCGGCGTTCAGGTCAATCGCCATGAAGGCAAGGGGGCTTGGCATCAACTGGTATTCAGCGGCAATGGTAATCGCTGGCATCCAGCGGGTATCAACCTCTGGCTGCGCAATCTGGGGATATTTGGCCAACGGTCTCACGAAAAGCGGGTGCCATCGGCCCTCTTCCAACTCGCCAACGAGCAAATCGCCCTTTTCCTGAGACATCTATGGGCTACCGACGGTACCATCTCTCCCCGCAAACCGGGTCAGCGAGGCAGTCACGGTGTCCACCTGAGCACCAACAGTCAAGGCCTGGCTGACGATGTCATGGCCCTTTTGCTCCGCCTGGGTATCCGCGGACGCATCCAAGCCGTGACGAGTGCGCAATACCGCACCACTTACATGGTCTGGATCAGGGGCGCGGAACAGCAACGGCTTTTTCTCGGAGAGGTCGGGGCCTTTGGCCCCAGAGAAAACCAGGCCAAGCTGCTTAGCGCCCTGATTGCCCATACAGTCCCCAACACTAATTTGGACACTTTACCTGTCCAGGTCTTTGACCAGGTTCGTGCGGTCATGCGTTCCCAAGGTGTCACTACCCGAGGGATGGCCCAGATGCGTGGTACCTCCTATGGCGGTCAGGCACACTTCAACTTCGCACCATCGCGACAAACTCTGGCGAGCTATGCCGAGCTCCTAGACGACGAGCCATTGCGCAATCAGGCCAACAGCGACATCTTCTGGGATCGCATCGTCGCCATTGAGGAGGCTGGCGAGGAGGATGTCTTCGATCTCACCGTCCCCGGCCCTGCTAGTTGGCTGGCGGATGGCATCGTCAGCCACAACTCGGGAGCCATCGAACAGGACGCGGATCTCATTGTTTTTATTTACCGCGACGAGGTTTATCACGAGGATAGCAAGGATAAGGGGGTCGCCGAGATCATCATCGGCAAGCAGCGCAATGGGCCCATCGGCACTACGCGGCTGACCTTCCTCGGCAAGTACACCAAGTTCGAGAACTACATCTCGGACGTATATGGGGACGAGGGCTACAGGTGAGGTTCACAGGTCCCCGCGCCCTGATCGACCTGGGGGCCCTGCAACATAACCTGGGAGTGGTGCGCAGGCAGGCCCCCGCCAGTCGGATCTGGGCCATCATCAAGGCGGATGCCTATGGCCACGGCCTGGAGCGGGCCGCCGCCGCCCTGACAGAGGCAGATGGGTTCGCCGTAGCCCGGGTCGAGGAGGCCCTGCGCCTGCGCACGGCGAGGGTTACAAAGCCCATCCTGGTCCTGACCGGCGCCCTCTCCCGCGAGGAAACCGCCGCCGCCCTAGAGCACCAACTCGACCTGACCCTGCACCAAGCCGAACAAGTGACCTGGCTCGAGGCCTTACCCCCCTGCCCCCCGCTGCGCGTCTGGATCAAGGTCGATACGGGGATGCATCGTCTGGGTTTCGACCCCCTTGAGGTGCCCGCTATCCAGTCGCGACTTGCCGCCTGCCCACAGGTGGCGCCGCTACCGGGCCTCATGACCCATCTGGCCAATGCCGACAACCCTGAGGATCCCTTGACGGACCGCCAGTGTCTGCGGTTGCGGGCCCTGGCTAGGCCGGACCAAGCCTTAAATATCGGCAACTCCGGCGGCCTCCTGGCCTTTCCCGCCGCACGCACGGCTTGGGTCAGACCCGGCATCATGCTCTACGGCGGCTCCCCCTTCTCTTGCCTGAGCGCGGAAGAGTGCGGCCTGGAGCCCGTAATGACCCTCATGACCCAGATTTCCGCCGTCCACCACTTCCATGCCGGGGACCGCATTGGGTACGGGGGCACCTTCTCATGCCCTGAGGACATGCCGGTGGGCGTGGCCGCTATCGGCTATGGTGACGGCTACCCTCGCCATGCCCCTACAGGGACACCCGTGCTGGTGGGGGGCCGGCGGGTGGCCCTGATTGGGCGCGTCTCCATGGACAGCATCAGCCTGGACCTGCGCCAGGCCCCTGGGACCCAACCCGGCGACGAAGTCATACTCTGGGGCCGCGGCCTGCCGGTGGAGGAGATTGCTCAAAACGCTGGCACAATCAACTACGAGTTACTCTGTGGTCTGAGCGCGCGAGTGCACAGGGCATCCATGCCAATACCACAGTCGTTAAGCATTAAATCGCGCGAGAACCACAACCAAAGAGAGGAAAGGCAATGAAGATTGGTAATCTGTTGATTGGTTTTTTAGGTGGGGTGATCCTGGTAAGTGTCGTGGGGTGGCTGATGGCGCCGGGATTGATGCTGACAGAATACCAAAGCCCCTTTGGTGTTGAAGAGACGGTCGAAAACATCAAGCAAAGGGCGGTTGCTGAAGGATGGGTGGTTTCCAGCGTAACGCCACTGAACGATTCCGTGAAAAAACATGGTGGGGGTGATCTTCCGCCAATAAGGCTGGTTAATCTTTGCGAGCCTCATCATGCATTTAACATCCTGACGGAGGATAAGAATAAGATCGTCTCTGTAATGATGCCCTGTACTATTAGCGTCTATCAGAAAGCCGATGGCAAGACATATATCGGCACCATGAATGCTGGGTTATTGGGAAAGATGTTTGGTGGAACCGTAGCAAAGGTCATGGGTGGCGAAGTAGCAGCCCAGCAGCAGAAATTCATATCGTTCGCCAATCAATAGCGGCCAACATCGCGCTTTAACGAGATGGGAAATCCCCCGGCTCTGCCGGGAGATTTCTCCAGTTTGACATTTCCAGCATACAACGACGATAGCCCGTAGGATGCGCTGAGCGTCTGTTTGCGAAGCGCATCAACTAGTGATCAATTGAGCGGGATAGTCAGCGCTAAGAGGCCGGGGAGGCTTGACGGGTAACTCTGTGGCAAAGCTCAGAATCTAGCTGCAAAGAATCGAAAGAAGAAACCCATGAATTTGAAGATCACAATTAGAAGCGAAACTGAAGCCGATGTGAACGTAATAACCGAGGTCACCGAAGCCGCATTTAAGACTCTGGAGATTAGCAATCACACTGAGCAGTTCATCGTTGCGGCGCTACGCGCCGCGCAGGCACTCACGATATCGCTTGTCGCGGAAGTAGATGGCCGTGTGATTGGACATATAGCCTTCTCTCCCGTGGCCATTTCGGGCGACACTCAGAACTGGTACGGCCTAGGACCAGTCTCGGTGTTACCGGGGTATCAGCGGCAAGGCATTGGCAAGGCCCTGATTCAGGAAGGGCTGTCACGCCTGAAAGACATGAGGGCCCAGGGTTGTTGTCTTGTCGGTCATCCTGATTACTACCGGAAATTCGGGTTCAAGCATGTGCCGGAACTTGTGATTGAGGGCGTTCCACAGGAAGTTTTCTTCGCTCTGTCTTTCGACGGCCAGACTCCGCATGGTACCGTCACTTTCCACGAGGGATTCAAGACCGAGGGCTAACCCATCATTCCACCGGACCTTGCGCATAAAGCCGCGCAAAGCCGGTGAATCCAAACATTAGGTTTACCCGTCGTGCGCGGAAAGCCCCGTTATTCAGGGCGGGGATGGGTAGCGCCGGAGGATGGACCCGTCCGGTTACTGTGTCGGTGGGAATCTGTTGCTGTTCGCTGTACTGGCGTACGATAGGAATCGGAGTTTCACATGAAGACCTGTTTGTTGCGGTCCTGTGTACTCGCTCTGAGCCTTAACTGCGGCATTTCCGGGACAAAAGCGGCCGATTGCTATTGGCTGCGCTTGAATGGGCTCTCTGTCGCGAAGTCCTCTGATTTTTTAGCCCCGGGTGACTACCTGCCTCTTATCGGACTGGAGCCCGGCGAAACCTATAGCCTGCTCTCAGGCACGGAGCCATCCATCGAGCTTCTAGGCAGGTATCGGTGACAGCGCCCGCCCTGGCATCGGACCAGGAATGGAAACAGTTCGTCGCAAATGCCGTCATCGAGCCGATCCCCGAGCGCTGGCAGTTGCCGTGACGCCGGCCATTTTGACGCGGAAGCCCGACCCGTGGAGAGAGGCTGGCGGCCGCTGGCGACTCGACCCGCTTTCCGACCCATGCAATCACCATGAGGAGTAGGCCGATGGGCAGAGATTCATTCACAGAGGTCACGACGCAGTCCTGGGGCAGCCGTCTCGGCCAGTCCGTAAAAGGGGTCGTGTTTGGGGGCGTGCTGTTGATCGCGGCCTTCCCCCTCCAGTTCTGGAACGAGGGTCGGGCGGTTGACCGGGCGAAAGCCCTCGAGGAAGGGGCGGCAGCTGTGATCAGCGTGGCATCGGATACTGTCGAACCGGCCGGCGAGGGTAAGCTGGTGCACATGATAGGGCAGGCCACCACCCAGCAGGTTCTGGCCGATACGGACTTTCCGATATCCGCAAAGGCTATCAAGCTGTCCCGAGTGGTGGAGATGTTCCAGTGGAAGGAAGATGCGCACTCCCAGACGCGCGAGAAGCTGGGCGGCGGAACCGAGACCCTGACCACCTACACCTATGCCAAGACCTGGAGCCCCAAGGTGATCGATGCGTCGACGTTTCGCCAGCCGGAGGGGCACGACAATCCCTCATCCATGGCCTACGCAGGCAAGGACTACCAGGCTACTGAGGTGGGGCTGGGGGCCTTCCGCCTGAACCAGAGCCTGATCGGTCGGTTGAACCGCTTCGAGCCGCTCAGCGTCAGCGTCGAGAACAACAAGGTGCCGCACTTTATGGCCAACAAAGCGGTCACCTTGCAGGGGAGCACTTTCTACCTCGGGATGGATCCGAGCAACCCGGAGATCGGCGATCTTCGCGTCAGCTTCCAAGCGGTAATGCCGGCGATGGTGAGTATCGTTTCGCAACAGCGGGGCAACAGCTTTGTACCCTACATGGCGAAGAGGGGCGAGGTCGAGCTGCTCGAATACGGCGAGACCTCTGCCGCCGCCATGTTCAAGGGGGCGCAGGAAAGCAACGCCATGCTGACCTGGATCCTCCGCGGAGTGGGGTTCCTTTTCATGTTTGTCGGGCTGAAAACCATTCTCGCTCCCCTGCGCACCTTGGGTGCGGTGGTGCCAGTCATCGGCAACATCGTCGGATACGGAACGGGTCTCATCGCGTTCCTGCTGGCGTTGGCCCTCTCGCTGATCACCATCGCCATCGCCTGGATCTTCTACCGGCCGCTGCTGGGCGTTGGACTCCTGGTGGCGGGGCTTGCGATTCCCCTGTCGCTGAAGTTGTTGCGACCTGGAGGGGGTGCAGCGGCGGCCGGCGCCGCGGGCAACCCGCCGGCGGCCGGCTGATCCAAAGAGGAACGTCGGGCGCTCCGCGCTTGGGGCGCCCGTCGCACGCGGTTTGTGCGCGCCCTTGGGGGGCTTGAAATCAGTGGGATATTGGACGGTGAACGGCCCGCCATTCGTCCGCGAGCGTTTTCGCCTTTTGGATCTGTGCGGGCGTCATGAGAGTCGGCATTGTGGCGGCGACTGTGTCGCCCGCTGTGGATACCGTAAGATCCTGGAGGATAACCGGCAACAGAGTGGACGTAGTAGGGTCCGGCTAAGGCTTGGGGACAGGAAAAAATATGCAGCGCACGGCATCGGGAAAAATGCATCGCTGGGCAGTTTCGCTCCCGCTCAGGCCGTCCGCAGCCGTGTTATCTTGACCAGAGCCACGGCGGCCAGAGGCACTAACAGGCCGATCAGCAAGGCGGCCATCATCAGGGCACCCAACTCCCCATAGTCCGCCGGCACGGTGATGTCCCCGCTCACCGGGTCTTTGACCTCCCGCGTCACCAGGAAGATTTCATTCAGGTATTTAGTCCCCAACTGGCCCGCCGACAGGGCCAGGTTGGTGAAGGAGGCCATGACGGCGAAAAAGGTGGCCTTGAGGCTATCCGGGGCCGAATTGGCGATCCAGGCTAGCATGGGTACCATGGCGATCTGCCCCAAGGGCGACTCTAGGGCCGTATCGACCACAGCGATGAAGCGGGCGTCAATGAAGCCCCCTGTCACGGCCACCGTCCATTCGTGGAGCCCGTGGTACATGCCAATGATGGGCAAATAGAGCAGACTGGAAATCACCGTCAGGAAGACCACGACATAGGCGATGGAACGTTCGGCCATGAAGCGCCGGAACATAAAGAGTCCCAGCAAGGTCAGGCTGCTGCCGATCAGCGACAAGACCGACATGAATTGCTGGTCGAAGACCAGCTCGTCGATCATCCACCAGGTCTGGCCTGCACCCGGACCTGGCATAGCGCGGAACACAAAGATGATGAGGGCCGTACCCACCAGATAGAGCCGCGCCTCCGGGTCTAGGGCTCGCAACAGACGCGACATCAGAAAGAGGATGATGATCATGGACCCGACGAAGATGATCTCCTGGTTGTAGGGCACCTCCGTCAGTCCCAGGGCCAGGGTGAAGGCGACGAAGACCAGGCTGCCGCCCAGGATCCACCAATTCGGATGGGTCTTCTCCAGAGGGTGCTCAAGCCGACGAACCGCTTCGGCGCGCGTCAAACCCTTGGCCATCAGGTGGCGCAGGTCGCGACGTTTGACGAAGCTGGCCAGGGCCACGCCCAGGATGGAGACCAGGGGGATGACCAGAGCCATCTTGTAGATGAGCAGATAGGTCGCGACCTTGTCCGCCTCTGACATTGCCTCGACCCCGGCAAAGAGGGAGACATTGGCCAAGGCTACCAGTACCCCACCGCCGATGATGGCCACCCGTCCCAAGGTCTGCATAGTGGTGTGCATGAGCTTGCGCGTCGCCGGGTCGATAGGCTGGCCATGGGCATCCACCCGGGGGACCGCTTCTACCGTCATGGCGTCCGCCACCACGTCTTGAATGACATAGCCCACCGGCGCCAGCAGGGCGGCGAGGACATACCAGGCCTCCACCGGCATGATCGCAGCCATGGAGACGCGTTCCCCAAGCAGGCCGATCATGATCAGCAGGCTGGCGGTCAGCAGGGCTGCGCCCAGATAGACCATGGCCGCCTTATGGCGCCAGATCAGATCGACCAGGTGCCCCAAAGGCATCTTGAGGGCCCAGGGGATGCCCGCCCAGAAACCCAATGCCGCCAGAAAGGCGGCGGACAACCCCAGATAATCCTTGACGAAGAAGGTGCCGACGATGGCGGTCAGGCCCTGGATACCGTAGGCCACATAGACCATCAGGGGTGGTAGGTAGGAGAGGCGCAGTTCGCGCCCCAATTCCAGAATGTTACGGTCAAACCAGTGGCCCATTCCGGCGATATAGCCGCCCTGAGGCTCCCCTGGCCTGCTCCGTCTGGCGATCCGCTGGCTGATGTCTGGGTTCAAGCTCCAATCCTCACTGGCTGTTAAGGGTGCTAAGGTTACGCCATGACCCGCGCCGAGGCGAGATACCTGGGTTTGAGCTCACCGATCAATTCGGCGAGAAGCTGGAGCGACTCCAGGCTCTGGAGTATGAAAGCCTGATGACAGGTGGAGAGGTCTCCATGCCGAGTGTGCTTTTCCCAAGCCTTGGGGAAGCCCCGTGGTATATTAGTAATTACTTTTAAGATCCACGGGAGTGCAGTTCTGCTAGCGTGGGGCTTCCTTTCAATTTCTAGAAGGGCTTTAACCCACTAACCCTCGGCTGAGACCCATCAGGTTGCAGCCGGCGCCCATAACCCTGAGAGCAAGAGAACAGAGGAGACCTTTATGTCCATTCAACATCCCGTCATCGCGGTCACCGGTTCCTCGGGTGCCGGTACCACCACGGTCAAACGCGCCTTCGAGCATATCTTCTACCGTGACGGTATCACCCCCGCCATCGTCGAGGGTGACAGTTTCCATCGATACGACCGTGCCGAGATGAAGGTGGAAACGGCCAAGGCCTCCGCCGCCCATCGAAACCTGAGTCACTTCGGCGCCGAGGCCAACCGCTTCGACCTCCTCGAAGAACTGTTCAGAACCTATGGCGAGTCAGGCACAGGCAAAAAGCGCTATTACATCCACAGTGAAGAGGAGGCCATCGAACATAATGCCCGTCTCGGCACCAACTTAAAGCCAGGACAGTTCACCCCCCTTGAGGACATACCCGAAGGCACCGACCTGCTCTTTTACGAGGGCCTGCATGGCCTGGTGATTACCGAAGATCATAACGTCGCCAAGCAGGTTGACCTAGGCGTCGGCGTGGTACCCATCGTTAACCTGGAATGGATTCAGAAGATCCATCGCGACAACTCGGAACGCGGCTACTCGGCGGAGGCCATCGTCGATACCATCATGCGCCGCATGCCGGACTACATCACCACCATAGTCCCCCAGTTCTCCCTGACGGACATCAACTTCCAGCGCGTGGCGACCGTCGATACCTCCAACCCCTTCATCGCCCGCGACATCCCCACCCCGGATGAGAGCTTCGTCATCATCCGTTTCCGCAATCCGAATAAATGGGATGTGGACTTCCCCTATCTTCTCTCCATGATCCACGACTCCTTCATGACCCGCCGCAACAGCATGGTCGTCCCCGGCGGCAAGATGGGCTTCGCCATGGAGATCATCCTGCAACCCATCATCGAGTGCCTCATGTCGAGGTGTAACGGCTGAGTTCAACCCGACCTCAACCCTCTGCCCCGCGGCCCTGCCGAAGCAGGGCCACGGCTCATACCTCGTAAGGGGAAGGGAAGCCTAGACCAGCCAGAATCCGGGTCTCCAACCCCTCCATATCCTGGGCCTCGGCCTCGTCAATGTGGTCATAGCCGAGCAGATGCAGTATGCCGTGGACGATCATGTGGGCCCAGTGTGCCTCCAGGGACTTACCCTGTTCCAAGGCCTCACGTTCCACCACCGGGGCACAGATGGCGAGATCGCCGATAAGGGGCAGGTCTGGGAGGCCTGGGGGAGGCTCGAAGGGAAAGGAAAGGACATTCGTCGGCCCCGCCTTGCCACGATAGCGCCCATTCAAATCTGCAGACTCTTCCTCATCGACGAACCGCAGACTGATTTCGGCCCCCTCGCGCCGCCCCCGCAAGACCGCCGCCGCCCACCGTTCGCAGTCCAATGCGGCCGGCACCCGGGTCGAGGCAGAGGCATTCTGAATATCCAGTTCCATCTTGTCTCCTATTCCGCCGGCAGGCCCCTGTCGAAGGCATCATAGGCATTGACGATGCGCTGTACCAGGGCGTGGCGTACCACATCGCGGGCATTAAAGAAGGTAAAGCTGATACCCTCCACATGCCGCAAGACCTCGATGCCTTGACGCAGGCCAGAGGTTTGACCCCGCGGCAGATCCACCTGGGTAACATCGCCGGTGATGACGGCCGTGGAACCGAAACCGATACGGGTCAGAAACATCTTCATTTGCTCCGGCGTGGTGTTCTGGGCCTCGTCCAGGATGATGAAGGCATCATTGAGGGTGCGGCCGCGCATGTAGGCCAGGGGCGCGACCTCAATGACATGGCGCTCGATGAGTCGGGTGACCTTTTCGAAGCCAAGCATCTCGTAGAGGGCGTCGTAGAGGGGCCTCAGATAGGGATCGATCTTCTGCGCCAGATCCCCGGGTAGGAAGCCCAGGCGCTCGCCGGCCTCCACCGCCGGTCGCACCAGCAGGACGCGTCGCACTCGGTCCGTTTCCAGGGCCTCCACGGCGCAGGCAACGGCGAGATAAGTCTTGCCAGTCCCGGCGGGGCCAACGCCAAAATTGATGTCGTGGCGCATCACCGCATCGAGATAGGCCTGTTGATTCGGCCCGCGGGCGCGGATCAAGGCGCGTTTTAACCGCAGGGCCAATTCCGGACGTTCCACGTCATCAAGCAGGGACTCGACGCCCGAGGCCTGCAGTTGCAGGTGAATGGCCTCGGGGGTCAGGACTTCCTCAGCGGTCGCGGCGTAAAGACGTTGCAGGACCTGCTCGCCAGCCCGCACCGCCTGGCCCTCGCCAATGAGGCGGAAGACGTGGCCGCGATTGGCGATCTCGATACCCAGCCGGCGCTCGATCTGGCGCAGATGGGCATCGAGCTGACCGGTGAGATTGGCGAGACGGATATTGTCCTCGGGCAGGAGCCGGAGGTCGAGGGTGTCGGGTGTCTGGGACAAAGGGGGTTGCTGCAATCTCTCAGGGCAGGGGCGCCAACGCCAGTTCCCCACGCAGGGAATTGGGCAGGGCCTGGGTGATACGGACCTCGGCGAACTGGCCGATGAGTTCCGCCGGTCCGGCAAAATTAACCACCCGGTTGTTCTCGGTGCGGCCGGCCAGTTCGCTGGGATCCTTGCGGGCAGGCCCCTCTACCAGGACGCGCTCTAGGGCGCCGACCATGCGCCGACTGATGTTCTGGGCCTGATTCGCCAGCCGTGCCTGCAGACGCATCAGGCGCTCCTGCTTGACCGGGTGGGGGGTATCGTCCGGGTAATCCGCCGCCGGGGTGCCAGGTCGGCGACTGTAAATGAAGCTGAAGCTAGCATCAAAGCCGATATCCTCTATCAGGGCCAGGGTGGCGGCAAAATCCGCGTCCGTCTCGCCGGGAAAACCAACGATAAAATCAGACGAAATGCTGATGTTGGGCCGCACGGCCCGCAGCCGGCGGATCTTGTCCTGGTATTCCGCCGCCGTATGACCGCGCTTCATGGCCGCCAGGATAGGATCGGACCCGCTCTGCACCGGCAGGTGCAGGTGATCGACCAGTTGCGGTACCTCACCATAAACCTCGATCAGGGCGTCGGAAAACTCCACCGGATGGGAGGTCGTGTAGCGGATACGATCAATGCCCTCGATGGCCGCCAGATAGCGGATCAGCAGCGCCAGGTCCGCGATCTCGCCGTCATGCTGCGGGCCACGATAGGCGTTGACATTCTGACCCAGCAAATTGACCTCGCGCACCCCCTGCTCCGCCAGGGCCGCCACCTCGGCGATGACATCGTCAAAGGGCCGGCTCACCTCGGCGCCCCGCGTATAGGGGACCACGCAATAGGTGCAGAACTTGGAACAGCCCTCCATAACCGAGACAAAGGCCGTTGGCCCCTCGGCGCGCGGCGCCGGCAGGCTGTCGAACTTCTCGATGGCCGGAAAGGACACGTCCACCCGGGGACCGCGCCCGGCGGCCAACTCCCGCAGCATCCCCGGCAAGCGATGCAGGGTCTGGGGTCCGAACACCAGATCGACGAAGGGCGCCCGCTCGCGCAGGGCCTCGCCCTCCTGGCTGGCGACGCAGCCGCCAACGCCAATCACCAGGTCCGGCCGTTGCTGTTTGAGGGGCCTCCAGCGCCCCAAGGCCGAGAACACCTTTTCTTGGGCCTTCTCACGGATGGAGCAGGTGTTTAGCAGTAGGACGTCCGCCTCCTCGGCGCAAGCGGCCAGTTCCAGGCCATGGGACTCGCGAAGAACATCCGCCATACGTGCGGAGTCATACTCGTTCATCTGGCAGCCGTTGGTCTGGATATAAAGCTTCTTCATCATGACCGGCAGGATAGGGGCAAAGGGAGGCAAAATCCAGCGAGCCGGCTGAAGCTGCTTGCCAACTAGCGGGGCTAGACAACTGCAGATGCGACCCTGGCCAGCCTCCCCTTGTCTAGCATGATCTCTCCGACAAGGTAGCGGCGACGGCCTGGCGAGTGCTCAGACAGTGGACTAAGGTTCGATCACATATTCCGCCTGAGTCAGCGACCAGGATGTGGAGGCCGGGCCTCCACTTTGAAGCCGGGATAGCCGCTCAAGGATACCGGTGACGGGGTCCCTCCCAGCACCCGCTCCCTGCCCCGCATCCTTTAAGTCTTCAAGGTCAACCTCCTCCTCCGTGAGGATAGCCACCAGCCGCCCCGTGCCGGTGGGTTCACTCGCGGCGAAGCTTATTCCCGAACGGGGCTCCGGAAGGATGAGGGCCCGACCCGGGCGCAGGCGGTTGTCGATGGCCTCGTTCCCGCCCTGATCCATAGGATAAACCTGACTCAGCTCACCCGCCGCATTCAGATCCACCACCAGCAGATGACCCTCCTGCTGGCTGGTAATGCGAAAGCGCATCTCCTGGCCAAGGCGAAAGCGTCCGCCGGGCAGGATCTGTATAGCCAGCCGTGCCGGATTTTGGGCTACCAGCCCCGAGTCCGTTTGCTGCAGGGCCTTGTTCCGGGACGGAGCGGGCTCGGGGCCCACGAGCTTACGGGCCAGCAGGTCGATCTGATCAGGAATGTTGTTGCGGTTAGTGGTTTTGATCTCGGCGGTGCTGCGAATCACCCCGGTGTTGGTATCAATCAGGCGCGCCACGATGGAAATGGTCTCGCCCCACTTGAGGGCGGTACCGCTCACGATGGCCTCCACTCCATAGAGACGGCCGGCCTCGGCGGCCAGGGTCGATTCGTCCGCCAGATGGCTGGACTGGAGTTCATTTTCCTCGAAGACCTTTTGGAGCAGCACCCGCTCCATGAGGGTGAAGCGGCCCGTCGCGGCCAGGGCGCCGATCATCCACTCGCCAATGATGTCACCCGCATCGGGTATACCCAGGTCACCGCGCACCTTGAACTGATAAACCGCCACCCGGGGCTTGGCGGGCTTGGTTTCTGCTGCCTTGTCCGATTTTCCCGCTTCTTCATCGCCCGTATCCAGGGCAGTAATTTCTCCCGGGGCCGGCTCCTCTGGGCGTGGGGCGGCCTTTTCCTGCCCCCATTCCGCCAGATCCACGGCTGCCACCTGGGCCAAAATCACTGGCGGCAACACCAGCAAGGTGGCCAACACCAACCCTCCCCGCCCTAGCCATGACCTCCAGGTCGGAAGGAGGCGCCCCTGGCCAGGGCGCGATGCTAACCAGGGGCAGGACCGGAGGCAGGTCTTCATGCGGCAAATCTCCCGAGGTGGGCGGCAAGGGACGGAGGAGGCAGTTAGGGGGCGGTATAAAGACCCTGAATCCCCAATTGGCGGCGCCCCTGACGGACGGCGGCGATGACCGCCTCGACCGCCTGCCTGGGCGCGGGCTTGCCATCGAGAGACCTGAGCAGGGCCGCCAACTCGCCCAGGGACTGGTCGCTGGCAACGGCAATGATGTGATCCGCGCCGTAGGGCGGGGTGACCTTGAAGCTGACGCTCACCGGCCGACCCGTTGGCACGGTTTCGGGATCATCCGGCAAGGGGTAGTGGAAATTCAAGGTGCCATCGCCCGAAAGGCTAAAAAAAACCAGATAGGGCAGATGGATACCATCGATCTCGAAGGCAATTTCCTGACCCTGGTGGTGGCTGCCGTCGTTAGGCAGCACGCGCATCGTCAACCGGTCCCCCAGGCGTTCAAATTTGAGCTTTTCCAAACCACTCCATTTATCGACGACGGTTTGCAACGCAGGCCTTAACAAATCCCGCGCCAGGACATCCCCCTGCCCCGAGATCGCCTGTCGCGCTCCCATATCGATGATGAGATCGGCATCCTCGCCATCATCCACTCGGGTAATCCCGGTCAATTCCTCGGCAAGCTTAGCTGCCGAACGCTCGTCGGCAGCCCGGATGCGTATCCGTACCTCCGGCCACTGGATGGCCAGGGCGGCGGAACGGGTGGCGGCAGCCACCGGTAAAACGATCCGATCCCCATCGGTCATCGGCAGGAGGTTCGGGGTCTGCCGGGACTCGGCCAGGGCGCGCACATTTTCTCGCACGAAGCGATTGATTTCGTCTCGGGTCAGTTTGCCATCCCCATCCTGATCGGCCTGCCCCTCCAGGGCCCGGGCAAAGGCCCAACTCAGAGCCCCCCGTAGGGAATGGTGCCCCTGGGTATCCAAGAGATCGATCTCGGGCACCGTTTGGTTTTCCTGCGCCCCGGCCAGAAAGGTGAGGCGGGGCAAGTCATCCTCGCCCGAACCTGATGTAGCCGGAGTGGTGAGCTCCAGATCAAGCTGGTCGTCAGTGATGGTATAGGAACTGTAGCGCACCCGACCCCCGCCCGCGCGCGGGTCCACGCCCCGGGTCAGGGTGCCGGAGTGACAGGCGTCAGCAACGAACAGCAATTCCAGTCCCCGATCATTGGCCTCACGAAACCATTGATAGAGTTCGTCATCAATAAGGCGTTCACGGGTCCCCGGCCCCTTTGGCTCGAAGCCCGCCAGCACGAGTACCTCATCCTTGCCGTCCTCCTCGTTACCCGGAACCCGCTCCGGATCCTGGGAGCCATGACCAGCATAGGTCAATACCAGGGTATCGCCGCTTTGGGAACGTGCCAGCAGATCCCGCCAGTCCTGGGTCAGGCGTTCCCGAGTCACCTCCTGGTTGAGCCGCAACGTGAGATCCGTCACCCCAAGTTGACGGAGCGCCTGGGCGACATCTTGGGCGTCCGACACAGCCCCCTTGAGGGGTGTCACATGTTGATAGGCATCGATCCCGATCACCAGGGCCCGGACCTCGGCAAGAGCGGTACCCGCCAGCAGCCAACCCAGGGCCAGCCCGGCCTGGAGGCACGATCGAACCAGCCGAGATAGGCAGGGCATGGCGAGTGCGGGGGGGGACGGAGCCTGGCCGATCATCATGGTTGTGTTCTCATTTTCGCACCAGTTCGACCCGGCGATTGAGCTCCCAGATCTCCTCCTGGGTGTAGCGGTCGGGGTCATCAAGCTGGATGGGGTCGGACTCGCCCGCGCCTTCGATACGAACACGGCCCCCGTAGCCCTGGTCTTTGAGATAGGCAGCGAGGGTCTCGGCCCGGCGTTTAGAGAGGGCCAGGTTGTCCCTTTCCGAACCACGCTCGTCCGTATGCCCGACGAGGGTAATTTCGGCGGGGGCCTGCTTCAGGAGATAGTCCGCTAGATCACTCGCGGCCTGCTCCCCCTTGGGCGTGAACTGGGTGGAATTGCTTTCGAAGTTGACGGGAATGGGCACCCGCTGCACCGCCCAGCCCCGCACCGAGGGAAGCGCCAACCCCTCGGCGGTGCCGGACCTGTGATTGACAGGCACAGCCACATAACGCTCGGCCAAGAGACGGGACTCCGAGGCCTTGCGGAAGATAGACTCAATCTCGGCTTCAGGGGGCGCCTTGGGTGTCGCCACCGGGTCATTGATGAGACCCAGGGCTTCCTGATAGTTAAGGGTCGCGGCCTCGTAATGCTTTCGATCCAGCTCTAGATCCCCTAGCAAGGCCAGAACCTGCCAGGTGCGGGCCACCGTCAGCGATTGGCGCAAGAGTGGTTCCTGGTCGGCGAGGGTAGCGCCATTCGCCAAACGACGTTGGACCTCGCGGAGAAATCCATAGGCCGCCACCCTGGCCAGGTTGACGCGAAAACCGTCCGCGCAGCTGGGATCGATCGGGATCTGACGGGCATAGTCGGCAAGTGCCGCCACCTCGCCCGCCCGCGCGGCCGTCTGGATATTCGTGGTCAGGGTAGCGCAATCGCTCCAGGCCAGGATGGGCAGCCAAAGGCTCAGACTGCCCGCAAGGAAACGGAAAGGGGTCATCGTTCTTGATTCCTCGCTTGTCATGTCGGTTTGAAGTGCTATTCGATCCTGTACCTGGGCCCCAAAAGCCTCACGCATCGGCCCTGACTTTTCATTATTATAGATTCGCAATTGTGGGGACTGGGAGACCTAGGGACATTCAGGGCTTCCCTAATCCAGGTATGCTTCCGCCAAGGCTCAAGGCCCCGATCTCTTGGGCAAATCGTGAGAGAGACAGATGCATCATCAGTCTAACCTGTTTGCCCTCGGGCTCTTTGCCTTTAATCTGGCCTTTTCCTATCCAGCCCCAGGGGCCGATGGCTTACCAACCGAGCCAATCCTCCGCCTGGAAACAGGTATGCATACGGGGCCCATCAGACGCATCTCCGTCGATCGCGCGGGCAGCCTGCTGATAACCACCTCCGACGACAAGACACTCCGCCTCTGGACCCTCAAGGACGGAAATCTGGTCAAAACCTTACGGGTGCCGATCGGTGAGGGCGATGAAGGCCGTCTGTACTCCACCGCCCTCTCACCCGATGGTCAATGGATAGCCGCCGGCGGAGCGACCAAGGCGGGGACCGAGGGGCCAGGCGATTACCACCTCTACCTTTTTGATCGGGTAAGTGGTGAGTTGCGGAAATTCTTGTTTGGTTTACCCAATGTCATCAACCACCTGTGCTTTTCCATGGATGGCCGCTACCTGGCGGCCAGCCTGGGTGGCGAGGGCATCCGCGTCTGGTCCACGGACGGCTGGGTACAGGTGGCCAGCGACAGCGATTATGGCGACGCCAGCCACTGGTGCGACTTCGACGCTAGGGGTCAGTTGGTAACCAGTTCCCTGGATGGCCAGATACGCCTTTACAACAACAAGTTCCACCTCTTGACCAAACGCGCGGCACCTGGCGGTAAGGAGCCCTTCGCCGTCGCCTTTTCCCCCGATGGTGCCCAGATTGCCGTCGGTTTTGCGGATGCCCCGGTGGTAAATCTGCTCTCCGGTAAGGATCTGCAACCCCTGGATCACCCTAACCGCAAAGGCATAGATAACGGGGACTTGAGTAAGGTGGCATGGTCCAGCGACGGCCAGCACCTGTTCGCAGGGGGCCGATTCCAGCTTGATGGCAAATTTCCGATTGTGGTCTGGGATAAGGCGGGAAAGGGCGAACGGCACTTTTGGAAGTGCACGGGTAACAGCCTTGCCGACCTGAGGCCCCTGGCCGATGGCGGGCTTCTGGCCGCTACCAACGATCCCGCCTGGCTCAGGTTCAATCACGATGGGGACCTGATCCAGCAGCGGCGCGCGGTGATTCCGGATTTACGCAATAAGCTCGGCGATAATTTCCGTGTCTCCGCCGATGGGCGCCGGGTTGCCGTGGGTCTCGGCTATGGCGGCGAACAGACGGTCATGTTCGATATTAGCGCCAAGCGGCTGTTCGAGGGCCAGATCAACGAGACCTGGCTGCTGCAGCAACGCCTGGTGGAATTAGGCTACGACCCCGGTGGCATCGATGGCCAGGCGGGGCCCCAATTACGGGTGGCCCTCAATCAATGGCGACAAGCACAAGGTATGGGTCCCGGAGGATTGGACGATGCGGTACGCCAAGGCCTGGGTATCAGCCCCCTGGCCGCACCCCGCATCAAGGCTCAGGGGCTGAAGGTCAGCGACTGGGAGAACAAACCAGGACCCAAGCTCAACGGCAGGGCCTTGTCGCTCAAATCTCACGAGACCTCCCGTGCCCTGGCCATCGCCCCCGATAGCCAAAGCCTCCTATTGGGCACTGCCTGGTATCTGCGCCGATTCGACCGCCAGGGCCAGCCCGTCTGGCAAACCCAGGTCCCCGATACCGTCTGGGGCGTCAACATCAGCGCCGATGGCCGCTTGGCCGTAGCCGCCCTCGGAGATGGCACAGTGCGCTGGTACCGCTATGCGGATGGCCAGGAGTTATTGGCGTTGTTCGTGCAAAAGGAGACCCGGGAATGGGTGCTCTGGAGCCCGGATGGCTATTACGACGCCAGCCCCGGCGGGGACCGGCTGATCGGATGGCACCTGAACCGGGTCGATATGGGCGAGGGCCTGTCGGTCCTCAGCCTGGTCCCCGGCTCCGCGGCTGCTAGCGCCGGCATCCTGCCCTGGGATCAAATTGAATCGGTCAATGGTGTCCGGGTCAAATCACGGGATGAGTTGATCGAGGTCATCAGCGCGACGCGGCCCGGTGAACCCCTGCATGTCAATATCATCCGCGGCATGGAATATCTCGCCTTCGAGGTCTGGCCCCAGCGTCAGGACGCCAAGTCTCCCCCCAAAGTCGGCACCTTGGTCGGTCGGGCCATGACCAAGGCCAACGCCTCCGACTTCTACCCCGTCAGCAGTTTCCGCGAGCGATTCTACCGTCCCGAGGTCGTGGCGAAGATTCTTGAGACCCTGGATGAGGGCCAGGCCATTGCCAGGGCAAATACCCAGGGCAAAAGAACCCTCCCCGACCAAAGTGTGGCAACCTCCCTGCCCCCTTTGGTTCAAATCATCAGCCCCCGGGACGGGGACAGCTTTGCTCAAAGCCAGACCACACTGCGCTATCGCATCAAAAACCCCAGTGGCGAACCGATCAGCCAGTTTCAGATCTTGGTGGATGGCCGGCCCCTGGATACCCAACGGGGGCTCCAGCGGATCAAGAAGCAGGAGGGGAGTCAGAAGGTCTTGGAAGACGAGGAGATCTTGGAGATTGTCCTCCCCGCTCGCGACCTGACACTCAGCCTGGTGGCCGAGAATCGCTACGGCGCCTCCCCACCCGAGACCATAAAACTGCACTGGGAAGGGGGTGGCCAGCCGGAGGATTTCAATATCCAGCCCAAACTCTATGCCTTGACAGCCGGGGTCTCGGACTATGCCGACGACAGCCTGGACCTCAAATATGCCGCCAAGGACGCGAAGGATTTCGGAACCGCCCTGGAGCGACAATCTGGCGGGCTCTACCGGGAAGTCGTTGTCCGCCTGCTGGAGAACCCCACCAGTGATGAATTCCTCGATGGCCTCGACTGGTTGCGCCGCGAGGTCACCAGTCGTGATATTGCCGTGCTCTTTATCTCCGGTCACGGCGTGAATGACCCCGACGGCGACTACTATTACCTGACCCGGGACGCCGATCCCGAACGCCTGCGCCGCACCGCCGTTCCCTATTTTGACGTCAAAAAGACCCTCTCGGCCTTACCCAGTAAGGTGCTGGCCTTCGTGGATACCTGCCATTCCGGCAACATCATGGGTGCGCGTCGGGATGTCGCCAATATCACGGGCGTGATCAACGACCTGACCTCCGCCGAGAACGGTGTGGTGGTCTTCGCCAGCTCCACCGGCAAACAATATTCACTGGAAAACCCCGAATGGGGCAATGGGGCCTTCACCAAGGCCCTGGTGGAAGGGCTCGATGGGGCCGCGAACTATACCAAGGACGGCCGTATCACCATCAATCAGCTTGATTTGTACCTCAGCGAGCGCGTCAAGGAGCTCACCGGAAACAAGCAGACCCCCACCACCACCAAGCCACTGACCATCACGGATTTTCCAATCGCTGTAAAGCGTTAGACAGCACCTACACCAGGTATCCCTACCCTTGTGGTATTAGAATTCCGCGACATGACCGGTAAAATTTGGCCCTGGCCGGAGACGAGCAGAAGTACGGGTTCCTGTCCCACGGGCGCTTGGTCGGCCCCAAAACCCTCGGCAAGCAAGCCGCCAGAATTCTATAGTTATGCTGAAAGTCTCAGAACCTTTTTTTCCATCCACGCTAGATTAAATAGAGGAGAGGTTGAGATGCGTCGTCTCTTTGTCATGCTGTTGATGAGCTTGGTACTGGTGGGCTGCCAAACGGTCCCGCAAGGGGGCGGGACGGCAACGGATTATTACAACCAAGGCAGAAACGCCTACGATGCGGGGGATTACAATAGCGCCGTCATGAATTTTCAGGAGGCGGTGCGCCTGGATCCCCGTTATGGCGAGGCTTTTTATGGGCTAGGCAAGGCCTACGAGGGCCTCAACATGCAATCTCAGGCACTTGACGCCTATCTGAGCGCTATCCGCGTCCAACCCAGTCATGGCGGGGCTCAGGCCGGTGCGGGCATCATCTACTTCAAAATGCATCAATACGGTCCGGCTGAAACGCACCTGAAACAGGCTACCCAGTATTCTCCCGCCCAACCCATGCCTTTCTATTATCTGGGCGAAATTTATCGGATGAAGGGTCAGTGCAAGGCCAGTGTGGAAATGTACAAAAAGGCCCTCGCGCTCAATCCTGGGTTGTTGGACGCCCAAGAGGGCCTGCGTCGCGCGCAGCGTGAAATCTGTGGCGGTGGTGGCGGTGGACCCCGTCCTCCCAAGGTCGAAAGGGCCACGGAATTCATGGGTGGCGGTCGCGCCTTAAAGCCGGGCGAATGGTAGTCCCATGAGCGCCATCACGCACAGCCTGTTCTTGGTGGCGATCGTTGCTGTGCCGGCTCAAGTTTGGGCCGGCAACAGCGCCCTGATGGAACGGAATGCCGAGGAACTCATCGATATCAACCGGGAAGTTCTGGAGGGTCTCAAAGCGGGCAGCCAGGATGGCGAGTACCGGCTCATGGCCCGCATCCTCGAGCAGAATGGCGAACGCGTCATCAAGGTGGACCGCTTCGAGCGCCTGGGATCTCCTGATACCGGGGGAGACACCAGCCTTCCGGTCGCGGTTCGAACGAGCGGGGATAAGGATGGCGGCAAGGAAGTCTTGGCACCCTTTGGTGACAAATCATCCAGTATCCGCTTTGGACCCATCCCCACGACTTACAGTACTAACCTCCAAGGGGCGCCATTAACCCCTAGCCTTGCCACGGCGCCACTACCGATACCCGTGACGGCAGGTCGGCAACAGTTGGAGGTCTTGTTTAACACCCACCCCAACATCAAGGTGATTAACCTATCCCCGGAGGAAATAAAGCAACTAGCACCCCTGAAATCCATCAACATTGGAGGCGGCGCCGCCCTGCTCTACTGGTGAGGAACACCATGCTTATCCATAGCGGGGATAAGCGATCCAAAGAGAATGAATTTTTCCGATAATACCGAGGAGTAATCCATGACTCGCCTTTATTTCCGTTTCACCCTGGTAGTACTGGCCTTGATGCTGGGAACCCAAATAGCCATCGCGGGCAACAAAAAACTCATGACCGTGAATGCCGCCAAGGTCGCGGCCGAACGGGCCATCGTGGAGAGCGTGATCGGTCTCAAGGTCAGGAGCCGCGAGAGCGTCGTGGACCTGGTCGCCCAGAACGTGACGGTCGATGCTAAGACCGCCGCGGCTATCAAGGGGATCGAATACACCGAGGCCATTTACGATCCCGACAAGGATATAGCCCAAGTCGTGGCCTCCATCAAGCTGGGTAGGGTGTCCAACATCATCGGCAAGAACATCAATTTCGGCGGCCAGACCATCCAGCGCGTCGGGTTCGCGACCTCTACCCCCGAAATGGCGGGCCCCCTGCGCGCCCTCCGGGCAGCGGAGCTGGATGCTTACAAACAATTAGCTAAAACCATCATTGGCTTCAAAATTGACAGCAATACTACTGTTGAGGATTTCATCCTTAAAAACGACTCTATCCGCGCCAAAATGGCGGCAGCCATCTATGGAGCTGAATTGGTAGGTTACCGCTGGGATGAGAATGGTGACGCCTATGTGAAGATGCGCCTGAAGTTCGGCTCTATCCAGGATGTACTGGGTCGCCGCCTCAAATATGACGGCGAGGTGGTTGAGGTCGAAGGTATCGGCGCCCAACATGACGACTTCAATCAGGCCTCGACGAGTTTTGGCGGAGAAGGCAGCTTTGGGGGGCGTACCCAAATCCGCGAGGCAACCATCGACGTTCCGGTGGGCCCGGATGCGGCCCCGATCGCGACGCCCGATTCCCAGGGTGGCGGCGCCAACCTGCGTCCCTAACGCAGAATAGCCATAACTGAAACTTAGCAACCAATGATGGTGGAGACCGAAGCCGAGCCGAGAACCGCGGCCGGCTTCGCTCCCTGACTATCCAGATAATTAGGATCTCACGGAATGTTGACCGCGTCCTGGCGCCCATGAAAATGTCCATGCGCGGATGGAGTGATGATGATGCGATACATGGCCTGCGCCCTCCGCCAGCTATTCCTCCTGTCTTTATTGGGACTTTTAAGCTTCCAGGCCCTTGCGGCGGACACCCTTACCGTCACCGCCGAGGGATTGGCCGACCCCAATGCAGAAACCTACCAACGCGACAAGGGACTCCTGATTGATGACCTACGCCAGGATGCCCGGCGGCAGGTCATTGAGAAGGCGGTGGGTGCCTTCATCGACAGTTCTACCCTGGTGGAAAATTATGTGCTGCTGGAGGACCGGGTCTTCAGCCAATCCACCGGGCTGATTAAGCGCGTGATCAAGGAGAGTAATCCCTGGCTTGGGGAAGACGGCTTCATGCACATACTCATCCAGGCCGAGGTCTTTGTCACCGGGGTACAAGAGGCCCTCCAGGAAATGTCACGATCCTCGCGTGTCGGATATATCCGGCAGTATGGCGATCCTAAAATTTCCGTGGCTGTATTTGCCCAGGATGCGACACGGGGCAGTTGGGAGAGCCGCTCGGATATTGCCGAAAACATCCTCAAGGAACATATCTCCGGCTTCGGCTATCGGGTCTGGTCGGAGGAGATGACCAAGAAACTCAAAACGGAGATGACTGAGACCTCTGCACTGGAGAATCAGGCCGATACCACCGTTTCCATCTCCCATCTTAAGGAATCCGATTTTTCCATTTACGGCAAAGTCAAATTTGATGTCCGCAACATCACCCTGCAGGCATCCGGGATCAACGTCAAAAAGACACTTATTACCTCCTGGACCGTTAAGTGTGTCGACAACCATACCGGCGAAGAAATTTACTTCAACAACAAGGTGCCACGGCGTCACAGTTGGGCGAGCGAGGACGAAGCGATACAAGATGTCGGTAAACTGATCGGTTCCGAGTTCTCCCGGGATTTCTTTGAACAGCGGCTTATGAGCCCCAGCAAGGTTTACGAACTGCGGGTGGTGGGTCTACCTAATTACGATGTCGCGGTACTGTTCAAAAAGGAACTGATTGGCTTGAGGCCGGTCCTGCGGGTGGATTTCCGTAATTTCACCTCTAACGGCATTTCCTTTTATGAGGTTGAGTTTTCCGGCAACAACAATAACTTTGCCGAGTTGGTAAACAATGTGTTAGTCAAACCGCTGAATGCCAAGTTTGGTGAGAAGGCCTTCCAGCTCGATTCGGTGGAGCAGGGCGTCGTCAAAGTCAGCTTCCATGGCAACAAGGATCTGGACCGCATACTCGCCGATTTCAATTCCAAACCGCCAGCCGCCCTGGCAGACGCCACACCCGAACGTTTACGCCATATCGCCAAGGATGAGAACACCCTGAAAAAGCTGGAGGAGATCAATCCGGATGCGGTCGCGAAACTACGAGGCGGCGATGGCGCTGGGTCCCAGGTTTTCCAGCAGGTTAAGGATTTCTAACCAGAAAATTTAATAGCCCCCTCGGCTGATGGGTCAAAAGCCGAGGGTGGCTTACTTGCCCCGCACTCGAAAATTCACCAAACCTTTAGACAGCCGACGCCTCCCAACCCTTGCTGGTCTTGCAGGCCGTCGTCTTGCCCTGAATGGTCTGGCCATCCTTTTCGGCAACCTGCTCAATACTGCGGCATTGCTGACCCGAGGTATTGGTATAGATTTCGCCAGGGATGACATAACCCGTGGTCTTCTTGCCGGATTTCTTCGACGGGGTCGGTGACTTCCAGGCTATTTTTTGGTTTGGCTTCGCTACGGCAGCCTTCTGCATAGCCGCCTCCATGGCCATACGCTCCTGCTCGTCCAATTGCGCACCGATGGCGGCGCCGATAACACCGCCGGCAATGCCACCAATCAGGGCCCCAATCAGCGGGTTGCCGCCCGTATTATTGGCGATGATGGCTCCCGCCAAGGCCCCCCCGGTTGCCCCAACCGCCGTACCAGTAGCCTGGTTTGATCCCGTGGTGGCACACCCACTCAGCCCAATGGCGATTAAACAGGCGGCAATTGGCGTTCTGATATTTTTCATTTATTCGTCCTCAAGACTACCCAGCTTACCCCTACCGGTGGCGACCGCCGCCGACAACATGTCAATGTTAGTTCATCTACTTATGGCTAGCCAGTGAGCCCGACCCTCACCATGAAGCCGCTCCCTCGGCGACTCCTTTCAGCATCTCCGCCACCTCGCGCATGGCGGAACTCGTGGCGGTCTCTTCCTCGGAGATGTTGCGATGGACAATGAAGGTCTTGCCCTCCTGCCCCGGCAAGTTATAGATGGAAAGAATAAAGGGACAATTGACGAGCCGGTGGGGATCCTCCTCGGTCATCTTACGGGACAAGGTGGCGCTGCAGAACTCAATGGACTCGGCACGGGCATAGATGGGTCCACCTAGCCCCAAGTCCTTGCCGGTCCGCTCCAGCATCTCGCCCAGGTGCATGATGTTGTTGATATAGAGACCCCGCTCCTGGATGGCGTTCTTGGCGCCATCGAGAACGGTGTCGAAGTCGCTCTCGCTCTCGTACACGGCATAGGGCGCCGCCAAGGCAAGACTGGGGAGGGCAAAGAGGGTGAGGGCTAAAAACCTATTCATAATATCGATTCCAATTGAACTAGGACTGAGCGCAAGGCGCTCGACAGGCAGGCCACCGGTGCTACCGTGTGGGTTAAATGAGACGTACTGAGCAACTGGGGGCTTAGTTCGACCACCAGCGAACTAGGCCGGATCCCGAGTGTCCTGGGCCAGGTAGCAGAGCACCTTTTGTTCAGGGGAACTGGCCCAGAGGGTCAGGACGCCCTGTTGGCTGGCAATATCGATGACCCGCACGGCGTGCTCCCACTTCGCCGCCTCAGGGACCAGATCCGCCAGCCGGTTCGGGGACTGCTCGAAGAAATCCAGGTTCCACAGATTACCCTCCCGACCCGGGAAAATCGCCAGGTAAAGCATGTCCCACTCCACCAGATCATTAAAAAAGTGGGTACCAAGGGAGACATCGGGCACCAGATTCTCCCGCATCGCCACAATCTCGCCGAGCACCGCCACCTTGTCGATCTCCGCGAAGGAGACCGGCACACCGAGCAATGGCAGGGTGGTGCCCCAGCGTCCTGGCCCCAGGAGCATGACCTTGCCCGCCTGGTCATCGGCGCGCAGGAGGCGCCCGATCAGCCGCGCCACCGCATACCGATCCTGGAGGGAAAGATGCCCGTAAACACCAGGCATCACATAAATAATACGATCGATCTCGTGCTGGCGACTCTTGCCGATCACGGCACCCGCAGCCTCCAGCACCCGTTTTCCCAGAGGAGCCGCGGACGGCAGATGGGTAGCCTCGCTATCGGCGGCAACTTGCAAGGGACGGCACTGCACAAGATGGATCCGGTAATCACCATCGTCGCTGAAGTTCGCGGCAAACTCGATATCTACCGGATATTCGTAGGCCTCCTCGATAATCCTCAGCATCTCCCGCAGGTCGTTGACAAAGGCGGTGTTAGATAAGAGATGATCGAAGGTCAGCAGTCGCGCGGTTGGGGCTGGCAAGCCCTGATTCGCGGCCCGGCGTACCAGCCCCGTGTCGGGAGAACTGAAGATATGTAGCGGCAAGTCGTCATGATGACGGGTCAAGTCGGTGAACTCGACCGCCACGACCTGGTTGGCATCCAGGTCGATCAGGTCCAGGTGCCGCTGCGAGTACTGGCGCACCTCCTCGTCATCACTCTCGGGCCGGCACTGCGGCGCGTTGAGGGCCACCACCCGGGTGTAGTCATCGTCCGAGCGATCCACCGCCCGGGTGCCTAGCCCAAACACCAGCCGTACCATACCAGCCGCGGGGTCGATCAGCTTGTTCCAGGCATAAGGGTTCCTGGACAGTCCAACCCCGGCAATATGGGGAAAGAAGTGATTCCCGTAACGTCGGCCAGACACCCGTTGCACCAGCAACGACATCTGTTCGTCCCGGTCCAGCAGACCACGTTTCTCTCGATAGCGCCGGGCCTTCTCGCTAAGGGTACTGGCGTAAATGGTCTTGACGGCGGCGACAAAGTCATCGAGACGCTGCTGGCGGGAACCCTGATTGGCGCAAAAGACACTCTCGTATTTGCCCGCGAAGGCATTGCCATAACTATCCTCCAGCAGACTGCTCGAACGGACGATAATCGGCGACTGGCTGAAGTAATCGAGCATCCCGACGAACTCCACCATGAGTTCATTGGGAAAGTGGCCGGTGATGATTCGCCGACGCGCCTCGTGCAGGTCCTCGGGCCTGGCATCCTGACCCATGATTTGACATTGGCGGTGGAGCCAGCAGCCGCTATCGACCAGGTAGGAATAGAAGATGTCGGAGCCGATAAAAAAGGAATCGTGGGCCTCCAACAGTTCGCCCCAGTGGGGAGCCACCTTGCGCAGGATGGCCCGACCTAGCAGCATCCCCACAGATTTGCCACCGATCAGCCCGGTACCTATGATCCGCTTCCAGATGTTAAGAAGATCGCCGAGGTCGAGGTATTTTTCGGCCAGACTCAGGACGCGCGCCTCGCGGCTGAACATCATCTGCGTCAGGGTGCGGAACACCTCTCCGACCCCCTTGCCCAGGTCCTCGCCACCTTGCTGTTGCTCCCAGACCCGCTCCGCCTGCAGGAAGGTACGGTTCCACTTACCAAGTCGGGAATGCACGGCATCAAGGCCCGCCCAAGGCTTGGCGGTCAGAATCTCGGCGATAGTCGCGCTGTCCGAAATCGGCGTGAAGTGCTCGCCCTTCCAAGCATGCAGCATGGTCATGGTCGCTGAATGACGATGTGCTACCTTGGTCGGTTGGATATAGAGGTTGCCCTTGCAACGATAGACCTCGGTCTGAATTTGGGTGGTTTGCAAGATCGGACCCGTTGCCTGCACCGAATGGGTGTTCCGCTGTAGCGGGAAATAGGCCAGGGACTCCAGATCGAAGACATAGGGGCAGGTCAGCATGAAGAAATTGCCCAGCATCCGGTCGCTGGCCCAGACCTCGGACAGGGTGGACAGGCAGTCGAACAAAAAGCAGGCGCCGCGACCCGCCTCGCTGATCGCCACCCGCACCTGGGTGATAAAGCGCTCAAAGCCAAGGGTAATATCCAGGTGACGGATCTCCCCCACGTCGCCCTCCCGGAGCAGGGGTGGGTGGTCGGCAAAGCGAAAGTAAATCAATTTGCGGCCTTCCTGACGCGCCGCCCGACTATAGGGTGGGACTAAGGGCGCGAAATCCGCGATGTCATCGATGCGCCAGACCAGGTTATCGCCAGGCAGCAGGCCCTTAAAGACGTGGTCGAGGGCCGCGATGCCCGTGCTGAAGTGGGCTCCGATCATTCTAATACCTGGGTCTGTGGCAAGCTGGCCGACACCCAAGCCACCTGAAGTTGGGCCGCGGCCAGAGGCAGCAGTGCTGATGCAGATTATACGACCTTGGCAACCGGTAGGCCTTGGTTAACCGGCAGGGGACCAGCCTCCGCCAGAAACGCGTCATTCGAACCAAGTCCCAGGGGTTTGAGGCGTGGATTTGGGGCGTTGCGTACCAAGGGTGGCGGTACTACAATATTGAAATATCTTGAAATAATTTCGTGAATTCAGCCAAAGGCCAAGGTTGGCTCATGCCCTCGGAATAACAATTCATCATTCAGCTATACGAGCGGAATAGATCATGCTCACGCGTTACACCATCATGGTTTTTGGCAAGGAAGATGCGCTGTATTGGCAAGCGCACTGGTTAATTTTGAGCCTCCTCGCTCATGCCGAGCAGCCCTACGAAATCGCCATCGCCACGGATCACCCGCACTACTTCGACTGGTTTGGCGATGCGGTCAGGGTGCAGGGCATGTCCGAACAGGAGGTGGCGGTCTGGATAGGTCCAGAAGGACACTTTTTTCGCGCCCTTATCAAGACGCTGGAATTTGGACTGGAACTGCAACCCGCTGCGGACGCGGTCTTCTACCTCGATTCCGACATGGCCCTCAACCGCAGTCTCGCCCCGGTGATCGCCGGGATACAGGCCGGGGCCATCTACATGGATCGTTTCGAATACAATCTCTACACCAGCGGTCGCAAGGGCAATAAGGGCGCCAGGAAGTTGTGGGCGCAAGTCGGCGACCGAGCTTGGTCGGGGGTCACCATCAACCGCCAGACACCCATGTGGAATACCGGCATTACCGGACTCTCGGGCGCCAATATTCACCTGGTCAAAAAATCCCTGGCCGTCTGTGACGCTATCCTGGCGACGGGGGTCCTGCACCGGCTCACGGAACAGATTGCCATGAGCGCGGCCATGACGGCCAATAACCAAGAAATCCGCGAAGTCAATCCGGACGGACAGGAGCCCTATTTCACCCACTACTGGGCCAACAAGCGCGGCTGGCGTGAGGCCATCACCGGGCACCTGGCGACCATTCATCACCGCGGCTTGTCCGTACCCGGGGCCGTGCAATTCTTTCTCGAAAACCCCATCGATCGCCCGGCCAAGGTCAACAGAACGCGGAAATGGCATCGTTTCCTCGGGGTTCAGCCGGTACGCTAACGGCCCTCTATCAGCCGCCCCTGGGATTCCCGGGCAAATTTCGACATCAATTCAATGCTCACTGACAGTTCCATACTCATCACGGGCGGCACCGGCTCCTTCGGCAAGGCCTTCGTCAAAACGGTACTGGATGCTCATCCCAAAACCAGACGACTGGTCGTCTACAGTCGCGATGAGCTCAAACAATATGAAATGTCGCAGATATTCGACCCGGATATCTATCCCAACCTGCGCTATTTCATCGGCGACGTGCGCGACTACAATCGCCTGAAGCGCGCCCTCGAAGGCATCGACACCGTCATCCATGCCGCCGCCCTTAAGCAGGTGCCAGCCGCCGAGTTCAATCCCTCGGAGTTCATCAAAACCAACATTCTGGGTGCCCAAAATCTGGTCGATGCCTGCCTGGAGAGCAACGTCAAGCGGGTCATATCCCTCTCAACCGACAAGGCTGCCGCGCCTATCAATCTCTACGGCGCCACCAAGCTCTGCTCGGACAAACTCTTCACCGCCGCCAACAATATCCGTGGCCAGCGCGATATCCGCTTTGCCGTAGTGCGTTACGGCAATGTCCTGGGCAGCCGGGGCTCGGTCGTTCCCTTCTTTCTTGCTCGTCGCAAGACCGGCATTCTGCCCATCACGGATCCCGAGATGACCCGTTTCAACATCTGCCTGCAGGAAGGTGTGGACATGGTCCTCTGGGCCCTGGAAAACGCCCATGGCGGTGAAATCCTGGTCCCCAAGATCCCCAGCTATCACATTACGGACCTGGCCCAGGCCATTGGCCCCGACTGTGAGCACCCCGTCATCGGCATCCGGCCGGGCGAGAAGCTCCACGAGGAAATGATCACCGCCAGCGACAGCTTTAATACCGTCGATCTGGGCCGCTACTACGCCATTCTGCCCATGGCGGCCAAGTACAGCGTTGACCAGTATTGCGAGCGCCTGGGCTGCCCCGCCGTCAAACCTGGCTATGCCTATAACAGCGGCACTAATCCCCACTTCCTCACCGTCGAGCAGTTGCGCACCCTGGTTCAGCAGGAAATGAACGTGGAGTTGTGAGGCAGGGGACAACAAGCATGATCCCCTATGGCCGCCAGGAAATCACCGCCGCCGATATCGCCGCCGTCACGGCGGTGCTGGGTTCCGACTTCCTCACCCAGGGTCCGGCGATTCCGCGCTTCGAGCAAGCCATCGCCGATTATTGCGGTGTCGCTCACGGCGTGGCCGTCAATTCCGCCACCAGCGCCCTGCATCTTGCCTGCCTAGCCCTTGACCTGGGTCCTGGCGACCGGCTCTGGACCTCACCCAACACCTTCGTTGCCTCCGCCAATTGCGGGCGTTATTGCGGCGCCGCGGTCGATTTCGTCGATATCGACCCGGACACCTACAATCTGAGCCCCTGGGCCCTGGCCACCAAGTTGGAGGCGGCCGCGGCCAGCAGCCGGCTGCCCAAGGTCGTGGTCCCAGTCCATTTCGCCGGCCAGCCTTGCGATATGCAGGCCATCGCCACCCTAGGCCAACGCTACGGATTTCGCATCATCGAAGACGCCTCCCACGCCATCGGTGGGCGTTATCGGGGGGGAGCCATCGGCAATTGTCGGTACAGTGACATCACCGTCTTCAGCTTCCACCCGGTCAAGATCATCACCACCGGCGAAGGTGGCCTGGCTACTACCAACGACCCCGCCTTAGCCGAGCGCCTGGCCCGCCTGCGCAGCCACGGCATTACCCGCGAGCCGGCCGAAATGCGAGGGGCTCCCGAGGGCCCCTGGTATTACCAGCAGATCGAGTTGGGCTTCAACTATCGCATCACCGATATCCAGGCCGCCCTGGGCCTCAGTCAATTGCAACGTCTCGACGACTATGTCGTTCGCCGCCAGTACCTGGCCGCACGCTATGACCGGGGCCTCGCCCATTTGCCCCTGCACCTGCCCTATCGCGATCCGGAACATCAGTCGGCGCTTCACCTCTACCCCATCCAGGTTAGGGTGGAACGCAGCCGGGTCTTCGCGGCCCTGCGCCAGGCCGGGATTGGGGTCAATGTCCACTACATCCCGGTGCATACCCAACCCGATTATGGTCAATTCGGCTTCAAGCGCGGCGACTTTCCCATTGCCGAGGCCTACTATGACCACGCCATCAGCCTGCCGCTCTTTCCCACCATGACCGAGGCCGAGCAGGACCAGGTGATGGCGGTGTTGGCCACCGCGCTAACCTGAAGGGCGCGGGCCGCAAGCAACCCGACGCTATCAATTCCCTGACAGGCTCTGACCGCATGTCGAACCGCACCCTCATTATTGCTGCCCACCCCGATGACGAAGTCCTCGGTTGTGGCGGCGCCATCCTCAAGCTCACGGAGGCGGGCGCCGAGGTGCACCTTGCCTTTCTGTCCGACGGCATCGGGGCACGTAACCCGGACCCCGCCTCGCGACAGGCGGAACTGGAACAGAGGCGCGCCGCCGCCCAAGCGGCCGCCCACATCCTGGGTGCCGCGTCCCTGAGCTTTGACGACCTGCCGGACAACCAACTGGACAGCATCCCCCTGCTCGTCATCGCCCAGAAGGTAGAGGCACTGATCGACCGACATCGTCCCACGACCCTCTTCACCCACCATGCCGGTGATCTCAACCTTGACCACCGCCGCACCCATCAGGCCGTCATCACCGCCTGCCGGCCCCAGCGCGGGCACCCCGTCCGCACCCTCCTCTGTTTTGAGCTGCCCTCGAGCACCGAGTGGCAGCCCCCCGGCTCGGGCCTGGCCTTCACGCCCCATTGGTTCGTGGATATCAGCACCACCCTGGAGCGCAAACTTGCGGCCCTGGATGCCTATGCCACGGAGTTGCGTGACTGGCCCCACCCCCGCTCCCGCCAAGGCATCGAACACCTGGCGCGCTGGCGGGGCGCCAGTGTCGGATGCGAGGCGGCCGAGGCCTTCATGCTGGCCCGCCATCTGCAATAAGCCCTTAGCCCTCCAGTAAAGAGGATGGCTTCGTGAATTCTGACCGCGATGCCAAAGTCGCCGGCTTCGCCAAGATAGCCGACGCCATGCTGGCCCAGGGTTGCTTGTAACAGGCTAGCCTGGTCCATAAAAAAGGGGCGGCCCCGTGGCCACCCCTGCTTTTATCCGCCGCGCTAAAGAGGACGGACCCCTCTCCCCAAGCCCGCCGCCTCTAACGCGGTAGCTCCGACTTGCCCATCAAGTACTCATCCACCGCCCGCGCGCATTGGCGTCCCTCGCGAATGGCCCAGACCACCAGGGATTGACCACGGCGCATATCGCCGGCGGTGAAGACGCGCGGCGCCGAGGTGTGGTAGGCCTCAGGGCCCTCGGTCCCACTCTTGACGTTGCCCCGGCCATCCAGTTCCACCCGCAGGTCCGCGACTAGGCCCGCGCGCACGGGGTGCATAAATCCCATGGCCAACAAGACCAGATCCGCCGGCAATTCGAACGCCGAATCGGGGATCTCGGTCATGCGCCAGGCGCCCGTCTCATCCTTATCCCAGGCGACCCGCACGCAGGCTACCGCCCGCACCCGCCCCTGGCCATCGTCCAGGAAGGCCTTGCTGGCGACGGACCAGATCCGCTCGCAGCCCTCCTCCTGGGAGGAGGAGGTACGCAGGCGGTTGGGCCATTCCGGCCAGGTGAGGCCCTTGTTCTCACGTTCCGGGGGCTGGGGCAAAATTTCGATCTGGGTGACCGATCGGGCACCCTGGCGATTGGAGGTGCCAATGCAATCGGAACCGGTGTCGCCCCCGCCGATCACCACTACCTGCCGGGCCGCGGCCGTGAAGCCGTTGATCGGGTCACCGGCGACGCGGCGATTCTGGGGTTGGAGGAAATCCAGAGCGAAATGGACCCCGTCCAGTTCCCGGCCCGGGATGGGCAGGTCACGGGGCTGCTCCGACCCACCCGCCATCACCAAGGCATCGAAGTCGTCGAGCAACCGACTCACCGGCAAATCCACCCCGACGTGGGTCTGGGTATGGAAGGCCACGCCCTCGGCGTGCAGTTGGGCAATGCGCCGGTCGATGAGGGACTTCTCCATCTTGAAGTCCGGGATACCGTAACGCAGCAGGCCACCGATCCGGTCGGCCTTCTCGTAGACATGTACCTTGTGGCCGACCCGCGCCAGTTGTTGGGCGCAGGCCAGGCCCGCCGGACCCGACCCCACCACGGCAATGCGCCGCCCGGTGCGGTGCTCCGGGATGCAGGGCTGGATCCAACCCTCCTCCCAGGCCCGGTCGACGATGGCACACTCGATGGACTTGATGGCCACCGGGCTATCGTCAATGTTCAGGGTGCAGGAGGCCTCGCAGGGGGCCGGACAGATACGGCCAGTGAACTCCGGGAAGTTGTTGGTGGAGTGCAGCACCTCGCTGGCCCGCCGCCAATCGCCGCGATAGATCAGGTCGTTCCAATCCGGGATCAGATTATTGACCGGGCAGCCCTGGTGACAAAAGGGGATGCCGCAGTCCATGCAGCGCGCCCCCTGCTGGCGCACGTCCGCCTCGCTCAGGGGGATGACGAACTCCTGGTAATGTTGCAGACGATCCGCGACGGGGGCGTAAGCCCGATCCTTTCGCGTATATTCCATGAATCCGGTAGTCTTGCCCATGGTGGTAATCTCCTAGGCGGCCTTGGCGAGCGCGGCCTGTTGTTCCGCGAGCAATTGGGTGAGGGCGCGCCGGTAATCCACCGGCATAACCTTGACGAATTTCGGCAGGCTCTCCTTCCAATGGTCGAGGAGCCGTTGCGCGACCGGGCTGCCCGTGTAGCCGAGGTGCCGCTCGACCAGTTGCCGCAGACGGAGGGCATCGAAGCGCGTCATGTCGTGACTCACATCGACCCGACCGTGGGCGGCAAGATCACCGCCCTGGTGATAGAGGGTCTCCAGCGCCGCGTCCTCGGGGGGAATGGGCTCGAGTTCGACCATGGCCAGGTTGCAACGCTTGGCAAACTGGCCATCTTCGTCCAGGACATAGGCAATACCACCGCTCATGCCCGCCGCGAAGTTGCGGCCCGTGGGACCCAGACAGACGACCACGCCACCCGTCATGTACTCGCAACCGTGGTCACCGACACCCTCGACCACCGCCGTGGCCCCTGAGTTACGGACCGCGAAGCGCTCGCCCGCGACGCCGCGCAGGAAGCACTCCCCGGAGATGGCACCATAGAGGGCCGTGTTGCCGATAATGATGTTGTCCTCGGCGCGGGCCAGACCCGTATTGGCCGGGGGCTGAGCGATGATGCGCCCCCCCGAAAGCCCCTTGCCCACATAGTCGTTGGCGACGCCCGCCAGGGCAATGGTGATGCCACGCGCCAGCCAGGCCCCAAAGGACTGGCCCGCGGTGCCCCGCGCCTGGATGGTGATGCAGTCCTCCGACAGGCCGGCATGGCCGTAACGCGCTGCGACCTGGCCCGAGAGCATGGCCCCAAAGGTGCGGTTATGGTTGCGGATCTCCATCTCGATCCGCACCGGCTTACCCTCCTCCAGGGCTGGCCCGGCCTGGCGAATCAACTCGTGATCCAGGGCCTTGTCCAGGCCATGTTCCTGAGGCTCACAGTGATGGGTCGCGACCCCCTCCCGAGCCGGCGGCAAATGCAGCAGGCGGGCGAAATCCAGGCCCTTGGCCTTCCAGTGACTGATGGCCCGGCGCACATCGATCAGATCGGCGCGCCCTATCATGTCCTCAAAGCGCCGGAAACCCAGCCGGGCCATCAGCCGGCGGACCTCCTCGGCCACGAAGAAGAAGTAATTGATGACGTGTTCCGGCTTACCCGTGAAGCGCTTGCGCAACTCCGGGTCCTGGGTCGCCACGCCCACCGGGCAGGTATTGAGGTGACATTTGCGCATCATGATGCAACCCGACACTATCAGGGGCGCGGTCGCAAAACCAAACTCATCGGCCCCGAGCAGGGCGCCGACCACCACGTCGCGCCCGGTGCGCAGGCCGCCATCGACCTGCACCGCGATGCGCCCACGCAGGCGGTTCAGCACCAGGGTCTGATGGGTCTCGGCCAGGCCGATCTCCCAGGGCGAACCGGCGTGCTTGATGGAGGTCAGGGGCGAGGCCCCGGTACCTCCCTCGTAGCCCGAGATGGTGAGGTGATCGGCGTGGGCCTTGGCCACCCCCGCCGCGACCGTACCGACACCCACCTCCGAGACCAGCTTCACCGAAATACGCGCCCGCGGGTTGACGTTCTTCAGGTCATGGATGAGCTGGGCCAGGTCCTCAATGGAATAGATGTCATGGTGTGGCGGCGGCGAGATGAGGCCGACCCCCGGTGTCGAGTGCCGTACCCGGGCGATCTGTTTGCTCACCTTGTGGCCGGGTAGCTGGCCACCCTCACCCGGCTTGGCTCCCTGTGCCATCTTGATCTGGATGTCGTCGGCATTGACCAGGTATTCGGTGGTGACCCCGAACCGCCCCGAGGCCACCTGCTTGATGGCGGAGCGCTGGGGGTTAGAGGCGCCATTCGCCAGGGGCAGGAAGCGCTCCGGCTCTTCGCCGCCCTCGCCCGTATTGGACTTACCGCCGATCCGGTTCATGGCGATGGCGAGATTGGTGTGGGCCTCCTGGGAGATGGAACCGAAGGACATGGCCCCCGTAGCGAAACGCTTGACGATCTCCGCCGCCGGCTCGACTTCGTCGATAGGCACCGGATTGCGGTCCAAAGACAACTCGAACAAGCCACGCAGGGTCAGCAGGGCCTCGTTCTGATCATTGACGGTACGGGAAAAGGCCTCGTAGGTTGGCCAATCGTTGGCGCGGGTGGCGTGCTGCAGCTTGGCGATGGAATCCGGGGTCCAGGCATGGGCCTCGCCACGCACCCGAAAGGCGTAGTCGCCGCCCACATCCAGGGCATTCTCGTAGATGGGATTAGCGCCATAGGCATCGGTGTGCCAGCGCGTCGCCTCTTCCGCAACCTCCCTCAGGCCGACACCCTCGATGCGCGTCGCCGTGCCGGTGAAATAGGTCTCCACAAAGTCACTGGAGAGCCCCACGGCATCGAAGATCTGGGCGCCGCAATAGGACTGAAAGGTCGAGATGCCCATCTTGGACATCACCTTGAGCAGCCCCTTCTTGATGCTCTTCATGTAGCGGTTGTGCAATTCCGCTGCGGTGATCTTCTCCGCGAGCTGGGACCGCAGAGCCGAGAGGGTGTCGAAGGCGAGGTAGGGGTTGATAGCCTCGGCGCCATAGCCGGCCAGGACCGCGAAATGATGGATCTCGCGGGCGGCCCCCGTCTCCACCACCAGGCCCGACTCGGTACGCAGACCCATGCGCACCAGATGATGATGTACGGCGGCGGTAGCGAGCAGGGCCGGGATGGGGATCTGGTCCGCATCCACATCACGGTCCGAGAGCACCAGGATGTTATGGCCATCGCGCACGGCACGCTCCGCCGCCGCGCACAGCTGGACCACGGCGGGCTTCATACCCGTGGACCCGTGATCCGCTGGGTAGCAGATGCTGATGGTCTTGGTGCGGAAGGCTCCGGCGGTGTGATCATGAATGTGGCGGATGCGGGCCAGGTCCGTGTTCGTCAGAATGGGGTGATCCACCTCCAGCCGCAGGTGGTTGCCACCATCGTGGATGCCCAGCAGATTCGGGCGCGGCCCGATCAGGGACACCAGGGACATCACCAGCTCCTCGCGGATGGGGTCGATGGGCGGGTTGGTGACCTGGGCGAAGTTCTGCTGGAAGTAATTGAACAGGGGTTTGGGCTTGCTGGACAGGATGGCGATGGGGTTGTCCGCCCCCATAGAACCCACCGGCTCCTCGCCGGTGGTGGCCATGGGCGTCATCAGGAATTTGAGGTCTTCCTGGGTGTAGCCGAAGGCCTGCTGGCGATCGAGCAGGGTCTGGGCATCTGGAGCCATAGGGCCGATATCGGACGGCAACTCACGCAGACGGATCTGGGAACGATCCAGCCATTCCTGATAGGGCTTAGCCACCGCCAGGCTGGCCTTGACCTCGGCGTCGTCAATGATGCGACCCTGTTCCAGGTCGATGAGGAACATCTTGCCGGGCTGCAGGCGCCACTTGCGGACGATGCGCTCCTCAGGGATGTCGAGGACGCCCATCTCGGAGGCCATAACCACCACATCGTCATCCGTGACCAGATATCGGGCGGGCCTTAGGCCGTTGCGATCCAGGGTGGCACCGATCTGGCGACCATCGGTGAAGGCCACCGCCGCCGGGCCATCCCAGGGCTCCATGAGGGCGGCGTGGTACTCGTAGAAGGCGCGGCGCTGCTCGTCCATCAGAGGGTTGCCGGCCCAGGCCTCGGGAATCAGGATCATCATCGCGTGGGCCAGGGAATAGCCGCCCATCACCAGCAATTCCAGGGCATTATCGAAACAGGCGGAGTCAGACTGGTTCTCCGGGATCAGGGGCCAGATCTTGTCCAGATCCGGGCCTATGATCTCGGACGTCATGTTGTGGCGGCGGGCCGCCATCCAGTTGAGGTTACCGCGCAGGGTGTTGATCTCGCCATTGTGGGCGATCATGCGAAAGGGGTGGGCCAGATTCCAGGTCGGGAAGGTATTGGTGGAGAAGCGCTGGTGGACCAGAGCGAGGGCCGATTCGAACTGGGGGTGGTGCAGGTCCCGGAAGTAACTCCCCACCTGATCCGCCAGGAACATGCCCTTGTAAACTAAGGTGCGGGTGGATAGGGAGGCAACGTAAAAGCTGGCCTGGGGCAGCCCGGCAAAGCGGATGGCGTTGTCCATGCGCTTGCGGGTCACAAAGAGGCTGCGCTCGAAGGCGTCCTGGTCCAGGTGTCGCTCCCCACGGCCGATGAAAAGCTGACGCACCACGGGCTCCGTGGGCAGGACGCTTGCACTCAGGACCTTGCTGTCCACAGGGACATCGCGCCACCCCAGGACGAGATCACCACCCTCGGCGATCTGGTTCTCGATAACCGCCTGGATCTCCCCATGGCGGCTGCAATCCCGTGGCAAAAAGATCATGCCGACGGCATAGCTACCCACCGGGGGGAGTTCGAAGCCCACCTCGGCACGCATAAAGGTATCGGGGATCTGCACCAGGATGCCGGCGCCATCCCCGGCCCTGGGATCGGCCCCCACGGCCCCGCGGTGCGTCAGGCGGACCAGGATCTCCAGACCCTGCTCGACGATATGGCGGCTCTTGACATTCTTGATATTGCAGACGAAGCCGACGCCACAGGCATCATGCTCATAGGCGGGGTCATATAGTCCCTGCGCTTGGGGTAGGGCGTTCAGGCTCATCGCTCACCTCGTGGGAACCGGTATCGGATTTTCAGCCACCAAGCCAGGGGCGGCATTTCGTTTAGGCTTCGGATATTATGCCAAGAGTATGCCAAAATTGCCTGGCTACCAAGAGGGGGCGGCCCTCAGCCCAATGGGGCTCTGCCAGGGTTTGCCCCTTCACGGTGCAGCAAACCCACCCGACAACCCGCCCGCACCCTGCCCAAATGTCCCGGAATTGGCGCGTTCTCAGTGCAATCCCCGCCATTTTTGCACCACAAGGAGGCGCCCTAGCCGCCTCGGCACAGCTTCCAACCCCCCCTTTAATACCGCCAAATAATCCCACCTCCAACCTTGATCCCATGGCAGGTGGGGGATACTCTTATGCCCTAACTCATTATCGCGTCCTCGCCGAAGCATGCCGCCGTTATGAAAATCGGTGTACCCAAAGAGATTTGTCCCGGGGAGACCCGCGTCGCCTCCACCCCCGAGGTGGTCAAGAAACTGGTCAAGACCGGTTTCCAAGTCCTCATCGAGACCAATGCCGGAGCCGCGTCCCACTATCCCAACCACCAATACCGGGAGGCCGGGGCTGAGATCGTGGACCGCGCCACCGCCTTCGCTACCGATATCCTCCTTAAGATCCGCCGACCCGACCTCGACGAGGTTGGGATCATGCGGGCCGGGGGCATCTTTATCGGGTACGTCGAGACCTGCGGCGAGGATGAAATCATCGGCGCCATGGTGCGCAAGGACATCCGCGTCATGGCGGTGGAGCGCATTCCTCGCATCTCCCGCGCCCAGTCCATGGATGCCCTCTCGTCCCAGAGCAACATTGCCGGCTACCGGGCCGTCATTGAGGCCGCGGCACACTACGGGCGCTTCATGCCCATGATGATGACCTCCGCCGGTTCCGCCAAGCCGGCCAGGCTGGTCGTGCTCGGCGCCGGCGTCGCCGGACTGCAGGCTATCGCCACCGCCCGCCGCCTCGGTTGCGACGTTTATGCCTATGACGTCCGCCCTGAGACCCAGGAGCAGATCCAGTCCCTAGGCGCCAAGGCCATCGTCCTGGACATTGGCGAAAGCGGCGCCGGCACGGGCGGCTACGCCAAGGAGCTCTCTGACGAGGCCAAGGCCCGGCAGCAGGCCGCCCTGGCCGATGAGCTTGCCAAGGCCCACATCATCATCTCTACCGCCCTGATCCCCTGCCGGCCGGCGCCGATCCTCATCACCCCCGAGGTGGTGGGCCGGATGCGCCCCGGTTCCGTCATCGTCGATCTGGCCGCCGCCACCGGCGGCAACTGCCCCCTGACGGAAAAGGACCGGGTGGTGGAGAAGCAGGGGGTCATCCTGGTGGGCCTCACCAACTTCCCGGCCCTGGTACCGGCGGATGCGAGCGCCTTCTACGCCCGCAACCTGTCGAACCTGCTCGAAATCATGGTGGACAAGTCCGACGCGGGTCCGGTTCTCAAGGACCTGGACCAGGACGAGATCACCCAGGCCATGCGCGTCGGCGTCTAGTCGCGCCCGCCCCACGCACTTCACCCGGAGTCATCGGATGTCGGAGACCCTCC
Source organism: Chromatiaceae bacterium (assembly GCA_044228795.1). Lineage (GTDB taxonomy): Bacteria > Pseudomonadota > Gammaproteobacteria > Chromatiales > Chromatiaceae > M0108. The sequence goes on from JBGAUE010000007.1 coordinate 154,814, forward strand.
TCGCGCTCTATGTATTCGTTCTGGCCTGTTTCATCGGCTATTACGTCATCTGGGGCGTTACGCCCTCCCTACACACCCCCCTGGTGGCCCTGACCAACGCCATCTCTGGCATCGTCATCGTCGGCGCCCTCCTGGTGGCCGGCCTCGAAAATGCCGGGGCCACGGCCGAGATCATGGGCTTTATCGCCGTGCTCCTGGCTTCCATCAACGTCTTCGGCGGTTTCCTGGTGACCCACCGGATGCTGTCCATGTTCAAGAAGAAGAAGTAAGGAGACGCCCATGGAACTCTCGGCCAACACCCAGGCCATCGCCTATCTAGGCTCGGCCATCCTCTTCATCCTGTCCCTCAAGGGCCTGACTCATCCCGCCACCGCCCGGCGCGGCAATTTCCTTGGCATGGTCGGCATGGCCATCGCCATCGCCGCCACCCTGATGGGGGCGGAGGTCCGATCCTTTGGCTTCATTATCGCCGGCGTAGCAGCGGGCGCGGTCATCGGCTCGATCCTGGCGATGCGAATCCAGATGACGGCCATGCCGCAATTGGTAGCCGCCCTGCACAGCTTCGTCGGTATGGCCGCCGTCCTGGTGGCCATCGGCACCTTCCTCAACAAGGCCGCCGCTGATGCCCTTAATGCCGTGCTCATGGGCGAACTCTCGGCAGGCATCATCATCGGCGCCATCACCTGCACCGGTTCGGTCATCGCCTTCGGGAAGCTCCAGGGACTCGTCAGCGGCCAGCCCGTCAAGTTCACGGGCCAACATGCCCTTAACGCCGCCATTGCCCTGGCCACCCTCGCCTTGGGCGTGCACTTCGCCATGACCGGCAGCACCCTGTCCCTGACCCTCATGACCCTGCTAGCCTTCACCCTGGGTGTGACCCTCATCATCCCCATCGGCGGGGCCGACATGCCCGTCATCATCTCCATGCTCAACAGCTACTCGGGCTGGGCGGCAGCGGCCACGGGCTTCACCCTGCACAACAATCTGCTCATCATCGTCGGCGCCCTGGTCGGCTTCTCCGGCGCCATCCTGTCCTTCATCATGTGCAAGGCCATGAACCGCTCCATCATCAACGTGGTGTTTGGGGGCTTTGGCAGTGGCGACAGCAGCGGCGGTGATAATGCTGGCGCCCAGGCAGCGGCCAAGGGCGTCAAGTCGGCCTCGGTGGAGGATGCCGTCTATTGGATGGAAGACGCCAACAAGGTCATCATCATCCCCGGCTATGGCATGGCGGTATCCCAGGCCCAGCACTCCCTGAAGGAACTGATGGAACTACTGCAGGCCCGTGGCGTGGACGTCCAGTTCGCCATCCATCCCGTGGCCGGGCGCATGCCGGGTCACATGAATGTGCTGCTAGCGGAGGCGGATATCCCCTACGACCTGGTGCTGGAAATGGACGAGATCAATCCGGAGTTCCCCACGGCTGACGTCGCCTTGGTGGTTGGCGCCAACGATGTCGTCAACCCGGCGGCCAAGACCGACAAATCCAGCCCCATCTACGGCATGCCCATCCTGGATGCCGGCAAGGCCCGGCAAGTCTATTTCCTCAAGCGCTCCATGCGGCCAGGCTACTCCGGCGTGGATAACCTGCTCTTCTATCAGGACAACACCTCCCTGGTCTTTGGCGACGCCAAGGACACCATCGAAGGCATGTGCAATGCCCTCAAGGGCAGTGGCCACTAGCAGGTCCCGGCAGGGCGACGACATCCCCAATGATCTGGCAGGATGGTGCCCGGGACCTGGTAAAGGTATCGAATGGCCTCGCTGCAAAATCAAAAATTGCGGAGACCTTCTATGGCGGTTGCCAGGGAGAAGTCCTTATCACTGATGCCGCCGGCATCATGGGTCATCAACTGGATTTGGACCCTGCCCCAGGCGATCAGCAGATCAGGGTGGTGGTCGGCAGCCTCGGCGAGATCGCTAATCTGATTGGCTATCGCCATGCTGGCGAGCCAGTTGGCTGTCTTGATTTCGCGACACAGGTATCCGTTCTCGATCCGCCAGGAGGGCAGTTCCTGGCGAACCCGATTCTCGGCCTCGGCGAGGCTATAGATTTTTGTATTCATTTTAATTCTCTTAGTGGTTAGAGTTGGCCTGCCTCTTTCAGCAGGGACATCATCTCCTCCACGCCCAGGCGAGCGGCCATCTCGGCGCCTTCCAGTAGGGAATCCGCCAGGTCGCGCTTGTGGCGATGTAGGTCGATAATCTTATCCTCGATGGTCTCGCGCGCCACCAGCCGGTAGATGGTCACCGGCCGTAACTGGCCGATGCGGTGGGCGCGGTCCGAGGCCTGATCCTCGACGGCGGGATTCCACCAGGGGTCGAGGTGGATGACATAATCCGCCGCCGTCAGATTCAGCCCGGCACCACCCGCCTTGAGGCTGATCAGAAAGAGATCCCCCCGTCCCGCCTGGAATGCCGCCACGGCCTCCTGACGCCGCTTGATGGGCGTGGCCCCATCCAGGTACTGATAGGCAATCTGCTGGTCGTCGAGCCAGGCCCGTACCAGGGTCAGATGATCGACGAACTGGCTGAAAACCAGGGCCTTGTGCCGGTTTTCGCGCAACTCCTCGACAATCTCGGCGAAGGCCTGCAGCTTGGCGCTGGGAATGGGGCTCTCCGGCATGACCAGTTTGGGGTTACAGCAGGCCCGGCGCAGCCGCATGATCTCGGCAAGGACCTGGAAGCGGACGTCGCCCGGCCCTTGGCCACCCACCTGGCTGATGCGCTCGATGGCGGTGCGCCGCAAGGCCTCGTAAAAGAGACGTTCCGCCTCGCTCAACTCCACATGCAGGGTGATCTCGGTACGCTCGGGCAACTCCGACAGCACCTCGCTCTTCAGCCGCCGCAGGATGAAGGGGCGGATCAAACGCTTAAGCTGGCGGCTGGCATCCTTGTCCTGACGCTGCTCGATAGGGATGGCGAAGCGGCGGTTGAACTGGTCCAGACTCCCCAGCAGCCCCGGATTGATGAAGCGAAAGAGGTTCCACAGCTCCCCCAGATGGTTTTCGATGGGGGTGCCGGTGGTGATGATGCGAAAATCGCCGTTCAGATCCATGACCGCCTTGGAGCGCTTGGTCTGGGCATTCTTGAAGGCCTGCGCCTCGTCGGCGACGATGGTGCGCCACTGGACCTGGGTCAGGGCCTCGGACTCGGACCACAGCAGGCCATAGGTACAGATCACCAGGTCGAAAGGCCCTAGGGCGTTCAGGAAGGCCGCCCGGTCCCCGGACCCGAACAGGTGGGCCTTGAGCGTCGGGGCGAACCGCCCCGCCTCCTCGACCCAGTTGGAACAGACCGAAGTGGGGGCCAGGACCAGGGCCGGACCCTCGGCGGCCCGGGTCAGGAGCAGGGCCAGCGTCTGCACCGTCTTACCCAGGCCCATGTCGTCGGCGAGACAGGCCCCCGCCCCCCAGTGGGCGAGGCGGCCAAGCCAGCGGAACCCCTCTACCTGGTAGTCCCGCAACTCCGCCTGCAAGGTGCTGGGCACCACCGGGACCAGATCCTGGGCCTCGGTCAGGCGTTGGAGTTGTCCCTGCCAGGCCCGGTCGGTCTTGACCTGGAGGCCGTCCAAGGCCTCTTCGAGCAGGCCCGCCGCCAGGGGATGGACCCGGCCCCGGTCCTGCAGGACCCGGATCGTATCCAGACGCTTGCGGAGTTCCTGGCTCAACGCCAGGTATTCATCCTCACCAATCTTGACAAAGCGACTGGACGCCCCCCCGAGCAGTTCGAGCAGGCGCGCCATGTCCATCACCCGCCCATCATCCAGGGTCAGCTCGCCGGACACGCCAAACCAGTCCCGCTGAACGCCGATTTTCACCGCCATCCCCCGCAACCCCGGATTTCCGGCCAGCCGCAGGGCCTTGCCCTGGGGCCACTCCAACACCACCGCCTCCCCGAGCTCTTGCAAGGTCTCCAAGGTCTCCAGGGCCAGATCCGGTTCGTCCAGCGGCCAATCCCAGAACTCGGGATCCAGATGGGGGCAGGCAGTGAAGAGGCGCGCCGCCGCCGCCCGCTCGGCCACGAGATCACGCCGGGCGTGCAGCCGCCGGCCCTCGATCTCACTGAAAATGGAGGCCGCGCCCTCGCCAGGGTGGGCACTGGGCCCTTTGTCGCCCAGGGGCCTGACCAGACAGGCGATACGCAGGCCATCCCCCAGAGGCTGGAGTTGCAAGCGCGGTCGTGGATCCGCCGCCACCCGCTCCACCTCCCCGGCCAACTCGCCCAGATTATCACCGCCAATCTCGGAATGGACCGTGATCATGGGCGCCAGGGCGGTAATGGTCTCCAGAACCTGGGTCTCGGCGGCCTTGGGGACCCGGAGACCCTCAGGGCCCAAAAGGTTGCCCGCTAGCTGGTGTTGCGCCGTGAACTCATAAAATCGCAGCCGGTTGGCCTCCAGGGAGACCGCATACTTGACCTCCCGTTCACAGGGCGGGTGCAGGGTGATGTGGATGCCGTCCTTAGTGCGCGCCACCAGCAGGGACGGCTGTTCCTGGACCAGTTCCACCGGACCCGCCAAGGTTTGCAGATAGGGATGGCCCACGGCGGCGCGCAGGGCACAGAGGGGCTCGATGAGGTACTCGGTCCGGGAGCTGCCCCAACCCCAGCCGACCTGCTCCGCGCGGATGCAACCGCAGATCGCCCGATCCGCCGGGGTCAGATAGGTAAAGCGGTCGAGTTCCTCCCGCAGTCGCTTAATGGCCACCACCCGGCCCTTGGTCCAACCCGACCCCCGGCGTTTGCGTTCCCGGGGTTCAAAGAACACCTGGCCATTTTTCAAGAGGGTCAACTCCCAGGCCATACTCAGTTCACCCTCCCCCGCCGCCTTGGCGACCGCGCCGGCGGAGGCCACCGGCGTGGCAATCTCCCGCAGGACCCGCAGGGTGCGCTCCCAAGTCTCCTCGGGCTGGCGCAAGTGGGTGAGGGGCTTGGTAGCTAGGGCGTCAATGCACCCATAGCGGGTCGGATCTCCCCAGGCATTCAGGAGCAGGGCCGCCTCGCGGGCATACCACAGATAACCGCCCTGGGTCGCGTTACCCTGATGTGCCTTGAGCCGCCGCATCCGCTCCGCGCTGGCCTGCCCCCCCAGCCAGCGCAGACACAGACCCTGGATCAGTTCCTGCCAGGGATTCTGAACCGCAATCAGGGCAAAGAAGGGGTGGCTGCCGTTGAATTCCCGCCCCTCTCTCAGCACCGCCACGGTCACATCCAGGACCTGGAAAGAGCGCTGGAAATGATCCGGGTACAGGGGCTTTTGAGCGGCATCGAGCTGGGTACGCAGGCTTGCCATAGCAGCGGGAGAGCCCTCCCGCAACAAAGCCAGGAGATGGAAAACCCCCGCCAGCCCCGAGATGTGGATATTGCGCTTACGCTCGCTTTTCTTGAGCAGGGCCACCCCCTCCTGAAAGCGGGCCATGGCGGTCGGGTCATCCCCGCCCATAAAGGCCGCGACGCCGTGGGCCATCGCACCGAGGACGGTGCCGGGCGGGGCCAGGGCGGTAGCCGCATCGTAGGCCCCCCGCATCAGGCGCCGCTGCCACAGGCTGTTGGCGAGCACCGGGGCCGGATTGGGTATATCCCCAAAAGAGGCCTCGAAGCGAGCATAGAGTTCCCGCACATCCCGCAACTGGATATCCCCCTCATCCAGCAGGGGGTCCAGAGCCATGAACTGGATCTCGGGCAGGGCCTGGGCGAGTCGGTCCCCATAGATGCGCGCCAGATCCGCCGCGAATTTGGGACTGGCCTGGACATAATCCGGCTTATCCAGGTCCATAAGCCGGAACAACTGGCCAGGATCGTCCCGCAGCATGGCGAAGCGGACATCGCGCAGAAAACGACGCTGGGACTCCTGATCGACGATGCCATAGGCCCCGAGCCGATAGGGCACGAGTCGGCAAGCCGCATCGATGATCGGCTCCAATAGCCCCTGCTCCCGTGCCGCCTCGGTCAGCGGCACCATCAGATCCGGATGACAGCGCAAGCCACCCTGATCGTGGAGCCACAGCCCCAACCCCAGGAGCCGATCCCGCAGGGTTGCGTCGATGCGGGAGTAGAAAACCCGGCCGGCATCATCCTTCCAGCCCAGTTCCTTCACCAGCGTCTTGAGGGTGGTCAAATAGATGCCCTCCCCATAGACAGCCGTCAGCAGCACCAGGCGCCGCAGCTCGGATGGGAGTGCCTGGTAGGTCGCAAGGAGCGGGGTCATGAGCAACTTCCTAAGGGACGAGGGACAGCGAGGGGCTAAGCGGGGAGGAGCATAGCATGCGGTTAAGCTGGACTCGCGAGTCGCTAATCCCCCCGCACGGCGATCCAGTCCGCCTGCAACAGGTTGCGAGCCGTGCTACTGAAGACGAGGCCAACCTCAAACAGGCCGCGCTGGGGCAGGCCGCGATATTTGGCGCTGTAACCACGCGCCTGGATCTGGCTTAAAGCCGCGTTTTCCCCAGTCGGAGGCTGGTCGGCACCCCGCTCCAACTTGATTTCGATGACATAAATCCAGCCCTCCAGCTTTATCGTGAGATCGACCTGACCCTGGTTGCCGATGTCCTCGGGGATGACCTCAGCGTTGAGACTGGCAAAAAAGGCATAGAGAACGCTGGCATAGTAGCCCTCGGACTCCACCAAATCGTTATTCGTAAAGTTACGCCAGGGGATGCCGGCGAAGAGGCGGCGGAGGGCCGCAACCAGCCCCTCCATGTCGCCCTTAACGAGGTTAGCGTGGATTCGTCCTTGAATGCCCAGCTTCTCCCGGGTCAAGCCGGTGTAAGCATTGATGAACTGGTCGTTGAGGGCGAGCCGGACCTCTTGATTAGGGACACCTAGACGGAAAGCCTGGCGCATCATGTGGGTACGGGTACCCTTGACCGTCAGATAGCCCGCCTGGAAGAGCAGGGTCACAGGTTCGATGCGCTCGACATCAAAGGAGTCAAGGATCTCCTCCGTTACTTCCAGTTCCTCGAGTTCGGGCAGGAAGTAGCGCTCTCGCTGAAACAGCTTGACGAGAAAGCTGGGGCTACCGGTCTCGAACCAGTAATTGCGATAGCTATGGCCCTCGCTGATGAACAGCAAGATGTCGAAGGGGTTGTACACGGATTCGCCAAGGAAGCCGTAGCCGTTATAAGTCATTCACAAATAGTTCTTTAAACTAGAAAGCCAGGTTATAGCGTGAACCGACGTTGTTGAGAATCTCGCTGA
>JBGAUE010000080.1:0-4194 GCA_044228795.1 Chromatiaceae bacterium
ATCGCCGAAGGTGTAGAAGAAACGAGACAACTCGACGCCCTGCGGAAAATGGGTTGTGATGTCTGTCAGGGCTATCTGATCGCTCCTCCAATGCCAGCAGAGGAGTACATCCAATGGCTGCAGGATAATGCCTGCATGAATCAAACCCCAACGTGAGCTTCCCCTCGAAATTTGGTCTTCCAAAGGTGACTTAAGATGGACGTTACTTTGGAGAAAAAGAAGAGAAAGAAACTTAAATGCAAATTAAGTGCTTAGCGGCAAGACGTTTCGCACGAACATGGCGGCGGCGAGCCGCCCGAAGACATGGACGAGAAGCCCTTGGGAGGAGCGCACTTTGCTGGCGATCTCGATGCCGGTTTTCTCTTCGATCCAGTTGAAGAGGGACTCGACAGGCTGGCGCACCTGCGAGACGGCCCGGGAAAGCCAGAGGTCAGCGGCATCAAGGTGTTCCTGGCCCTTCTGCTTCTTGACGGGCGTCAGCACCGTGAACGGCAGCCCGGACACGCGTTTGAGGTATTCATACGCCTTGTCGGCGTAGAGGTCCTTGTAGGGCAGCGCGGGGGCGACCTGCTCCAGCGCCGGGCCGTCGTTCAGGCCCGCCGGCGCAAGACCGATGAAGCGCGGGCTTGGCAGCGTGTCGGGCCGTCGGTCGCCGACCAAGTGGATTTTCACGCCGTAGTAGTAGAGGTGCTTGGTCGGGCAGTAGCCACTGCTGGCCAGTTCGGGGGCTACTTTGGCGTTGAAGCGGCGTCCTTGCCGGGCGAGGATCACCGGCATGGAATCGACCAGCCCCGCAACGGATGCCGCCGCGCCCGTCTCGCAGAACCGCTCCAGCAGGGAAGGAAAGCAGTCCGCGAGGTGGTTCAGGCGCTGCACATAGGCCCCGTAGCCGGGCAGCCGGGGAAACCAGTCGCGCCAATAGCGCCGGGCATGCTGGTGGATGCTCTTGATCTGGCGCTTCTCTTCCAGAGCGACGGCAAACAGGTAGATCGTGACGACCTCCTCGTCGGTGAAGCCCAGGTCGGCATAAGGCGCGTGGCGCTGGGCCAGCGCCCAGCCCACCTCTTGCCAATATTTACAAACCGCAAGGTAGAGTGTTATCAACTGCGTGTGCCAGTCCATCGTCGTGCTCGGTCAGGTTGTTGGGGAACAGCCTCACAGGATAGAACTTTGGGCTGGCACCGTTAGCTCTGAATTCGCATTATAAGGGTGTAAGGGTGTAAGGGTGCGATCGAAAGTGGTGGACGCCTCGGTTGGTCGTGATCCTCTGGAGCCCGGAACGGCCTGGTTGCGTCCCTTGGGCCTGCTGAAAACAGCGCTTCGGCTCCTTCGTCCAACACTTTCGGCTCTACACCCCTCGGCGCGGGCAGCATGAGTGAAGACAGTCGTTTTCGTTTACATTTTCCATTCGCGCTGCAATGCGCTATAGAGCGGAGTAGGATATAGGAATTGCTCGGGCTTTGAGGGATCTCGACGGGAGGATGAGATGGCCAACAGTATCAGTAGATCGGTTTCTGCAATCGTCTTGGGTTGCGGTTTGCTTCTGGAATGCAGCCTCGCATCCGCCGGGATCATCACCCTGCTCAGGGATAATTTTAATGACACTACCGGGCTCAATGCGCCAGGTGACGTGCGCACCGTCGCCGACATTCTGGCCAATGATCCGGGACAGTTGCCAGCGGGTACAACAGTCCTCCTTGGCTCCCCGAACGTGCGCCGGGTCGACGACCCAATCAACATGCTCGGCGGCAACAATGGATTCCACAATTTCTTTGGCAGCAATTTTCTGGTGCTGGGCGACGACTCGGGACCGATCGGCGGCAACCCTAGCGGGCTGAACGAGGACACCGGAATTCGCTTTCCATTCGAGATTCCGGTCGGGGCATTGGGGATTCAAATTCGTTACCGTGTTGCCTTTAATGGCGTCGATACCGCGACCAATCGCACCGATTTTTTGCGGGTAAGGTTGACCGGGCCAGGCGATACGGTCAATGTTCAAACGCTCAGCAGTCCGGTCGACTTCGGCGCCGGCACATTCATCAGTTCGTTCTTCGACGTATTCGTCGATCTCAATCCAGCCACGCTCAGTCCTGGGCAATACCAACTCCAGTTCCGGCTTAACGAGGATAGCAACGGCAACGGGCAGACCAACACCGCAGTCGGTCTGGACAGAATTCGCATCACCGCAGAGATTCCCGAACCGGCGACCTTGCCATTGCTGGCGGCTGGTCTGGGCGGGCTGGTCGCACTGCGTGGGCGCAAGGCGTTATGGGCAGCACGCATATTCTGAAGCTGGGCAAGGAGCGTCCGAAGGGTGTCGAACAACACCCCCCGGCCATGACTTTGCAAGTCCCCCGATGATGAAAGTCATGACCGTTTCCCCCTCCTTGCAGGCCGGATCGTTCGATGGGCGCAGAGCATGCTCTGCGAATTCCTCATTTCACCCCCCAACCCCTTCCACGATTGGCGCTGCATCGCCGGCCGGCTGTGGAGGCGCGGAGCGGTGCTCCGCGAAACTCCGCCTGCATTCCCGTCAGGGAGGAGGGGAGATTCATGAGTTGCTCGCGACTTGCATGCCACGCAACCTCCGCGCTTCTCTGGCCACGCTTCCATGATCTCGCAACCGACGTAGCCTGATGGAAAGCAAACGCATCATGCGGCAGTTGGTGCGCTGGCGTCGCTCGCTGCACCAGTGTCCGGAAATTGGCTATGAAGAACGGAAAACCGCCCGCTTTGTGATCGCCGAACTCCAGCGCCTGGGAATACCCTACGAGTATGGAGGCGTGGGTGGCGGCATCGTCGCCCGCCTGCGTGGCGTGCGAACAGAAGGAACACGGGTCGCGCTCCGCGCTGAACTTGATGCGTTGCCGATTGCCGAGCAGACCGGCCTGCCGTTTGCATCTCGCCACAGAGGCAAGATGCACGCCTGCGGGCATGACGGACATATGGCCATGGTATTGGGCGCCGCAGCGCTGTTGCAGGATCCGCTCCCGCAGGGCGACGTGGTCCTGATCTTCCAGCCTGCCGAAGAAGGCGGTCTAGGCGCGCAGGTGATGATCGACGCCGGCGCCCTCGCCGGCGTGGCCATGATCTTTGGGGGGCACCTGACCAATCTCTACTCCACTGGGCAGATCATGGCTGTACCGGGGCCGGTTTGCGCCCAGGCAGACAGCTTCCGTATCCGTGTGTTCGGCCGCGGAGGTCACGGTGCCAGGCCGCACGAGGCGACCGACGCATTGGTCGCCAGTGCCGCGCTGGTCGGTGGGCTGCAGACTCTCGTGTCGCGCGAGGCCAACCCGCTCGATCCATCGGTGGTTACCATCGGGACGCTGCAAGCGGGCACCGCCCGCAACGTGATCGCGCACGAGGCGTTGCTGGAGGGAACGATCCGTACGACACAAAGCGGGACCCGGTTACGATTGATTGCCGGGATGGAACGAATGTGTCGCGCCCTGGGGGAGGCATACCATACCCGAATCGAACTCGAACTGTCGGAACCATATCCGCCAGTGATCAATACGCCGCGCGAAACCGAACTCGCTCGTCGCGCGGCCGCGCGTGTCGTCGGCGCAGGGCGGGTGTTGACTTACGAGTTGCCGAGCATGGGTGCAGAGGACTTTTCGCTTTACCTCAAGGAGGTTCCCGGCTGCTTCGTACGCTTTGGAGCGCGGGCTCCGAACGCGGCGAACGTGCCGCTGCACAGCCCGCAGTTCGATTTCGATGAAGCCGCCCTGCTCATCGGAGCGCGTTACTTCGAAGCCGTCGTCCGCCTTGCGCTGGCCGATGACTTGTCGGCTGCGCAAGTTCTGTCGGACGATCCCACGAGTTATGATGACTCGTTGAGCACGCCCGCCACCTGATCGCCGGGGCCCGCTGTCGCGGCCCCGGCCAGCCATCCCGTGCACCCGGCGTCACCGCGCGGAAGGCCGCCGTCACAGGAGAAGAGAACGAGGATGCCGGGCGGGAACTTCACCTGACTTCACCTGTTAAGCGACGCCACCCCTAGCAGCCTGTCGGACTTTACCCTTGCCGCCCGCTGAATATGCTACAATCATAGCCGTTCCAGGAACGGAGGTCCGGCATGTCCCATTTCATCGTCACCGATCGCAAGACCGACTATACTGAAATAGGTCACAAACGAATTTAACTGTCTGGCGTCATGGGCTGTAGAATTCGAGCATTACTTTCTGCAGG
>JBGAUE010000080.1:4204-4452 GCA_044228795.1 Chromatiaceae bacterium
CTTGATTTGTCGAAGCTGACGCGGCAGTACGCTGGACGGGGATCGAAGGCGTACCATCCGGCGACGCTGCTGGCCATTCTGGTCTATGGCTACGCGACGGGTATTTTCTCCAGCCGCAGGCTGGAGCAGGCGACCTACGATTCGGTCGCCTTTCGCTACATTGCCGCCGGCAGCCATCCCGATCACGACAGCCTGGCGACGTTCCGCCGGCGTTTTCTGGAGGAACTGAGCGACTTGTTCGTGCAGGT
>JBGAUE010000081.1:0-4092 GCA_044228795.1 Chromatiaceae bacterium
CCGCGGGTCGCTTTCGGCTTGGCCTCGGGCTCGAGGTACAGGTCCTCCAGCCCGTGGGCGATGGCCAGCGACTTGTCGGTCTTGCACTTCTCGCGCACGCGCTCGGGCCAGTAGTTCAGGGCCAGGTGCGCCCAATCGTAGTCGCCCTTCGAGAGCTTCTCCCAGGTGTCCTTGAGAACCTTCTGCCAGGGCTTGTGCCGGAACAGAGACCACAGGGGCGCGGCGCTGATCTGGACGCCGTCGTCCTGGTTGGGCCTGTAGGTCGGTGCGATCCTGAGCAGGGTATCGCGCAACTCGATCAGCTCCAGCTCGAAGCCTTGCAGCGACTCGAATCGCCGTTCGTCGTCCCGGGTACGGGCACTGCCCTGGGTGCGCAGGGCGGACAGGTCGCCGGCGACCTGCTGGAGCTTGGGCTCGACGAAGTCGTTGACCGCCGTGTAGAGCGTCTGGCTCCCGAGGCTGGGGTAGTAGACCCATAGGGTGTAGCTGCCCGATGCGGTTGCCAGCGGCCAGTAGATGGGGGCCTTGCGGCGGCTCTTGGAATAGCGCTGCAAGTGGAAGGGGAAGAAGTCACGCTGGAGCCAGCGGCGGACGTCGTTGGGAGCGGCAACGTCGACTCGGGCGAGCACCTCCTCGACCCGGTGCGCGAGGTCGTGGGGGTGACCGGGATCCTCGACCAGGATGCCGGGGTGGACATGGAAGGGCTTGGCAACCTCCGGTAGCATGCCCGGGCTCTTGGCGGGCAGGGGGTCGAAGGGGCCCGGCTCGGGCGAGGGCTCGCGCTCGCCGGTGGCGAGGCGCCAGTCGAAGCGGCCAAAGGCGACGCCGACCGCCCAAGAGAGCAGTGCATCCATCGAGGATGCCTGGTCCAGACCGTCGGCCTCTTCGTCCTCCCCCTCATCCTCATCGGCGTCGGCCTTCGCGGGATCTTCTCCGCCGCTAGCCGCCTGCCGGTCGGCCTCGGCAAAGCCGTACAGGTCGAAGGCGATGGCGTCGATCTCCGCCTGGATACGCGCCAGCTCCGCCTCGATAGCGGGCGGGTCGAAGTCGCCGATGCGCGGGCGCAGGGCCGTGGGCAGCAGGAAGGCGTGGGAAGTCTCGGTGGTGGTGTCGAGGGTGCGTTTCAGTGACCAGGCGCGGCGGGCTTTGGCAGAGAGCAGAAGGCGGATGGCAGAAGGCAGAGGCGGAACTGGCGTTTGCTGAATAAGCCCCACCTCGTAAGACTGCGCCAGCTCGGTGCGGGCGAGCTGCACGGAGACCAGGAGCCCGAAGGCACGGCTGTTGAGGACGGCGCAGAGGGCCAGGAGTTCCTCGGGATCGTCATCGGCGACGAAGGCAGCCGGCCCCTTGTCGGCAAAGATGCAGCTGGCGGGCATGACGCGAAAGCTCAGCCCGTTGGTCCGCCGCGGCCAGGTGAGGCCGGGTCGAAGGAAATAATTGACCGCGGTGTCTCTGAGCATCCAGACGTTCGAGCGGACACCACCATTTTGATTGAGATTGTTCTTGACCTCCCCGCCATCCAAGGTCCAGTTAACGAGTAGGTAAACATCAGCGTAGAAAGGGGAGAAGGTGCCGCCTTTCGAGAACCCGAAAAAGCCCTTTCGATGCGACTCCCACCAAAGCCGTACGAACCGAAAGTCATCCGCCGTAGCCAATCCTTGCTTCGTCGCTCGCCTATAAGTGGCGAAGGCCTCTAATTTCTGAAACGTCTCCCGCACCGCATTGCTCACCCAATACGCAAACGGCTTCCCCGGCACCACATCGAATGCCTCGGGCGCCACCTCGAAGATCAGCGGATGTCCCGCACTGCCTTCTGCCCTCTGCCGACTACATACGTCGAGCAACGCAGCCCCCTTGTCTTCCTCGGCCAGCAGGCGCAGAAAGGTTGTCATCACCGGCTCCAGTCTTCCAGTCGTAGGCCGAGACCGGTGAAATGGTTCGTGTTGTTGGTGACCACGGTGGCATCCTGCAGGAGCGCGGTGACTGCAATGAGCAGATCGGCATCCTCGATCGGCTGGCCGCGACGGTGACGTTCGGCCCAGAGTATGGCGGCCCGTTGCCAGTGTGCCCCATCGAACGCCGGCTCAACCCATTGCGCGGTCAGCGCCTCGTACTGCGCCAGATTTCGAGAGGCCCCTTTGAGTAAGAGATAGCGGCGAATCTCGTAGTCGACCACCGGGCTCAGGATGAACAGGGCATTAGTCGCTTCCCGCGCGGCGTTGAAGCCTCCCCGCACCGCTGCATTGCCGCGCAGCAGGAAGCTGATGATGTTGGTGTCCAGCACCCAATTCATAAGGGGCCTTCCAAAGAGCCAAGGCGCACGGGATGTTTGGCGCGAAATTCCGGTAGCCCATCCCACACTGCCTGTTCCTGATCGCTCAGCGACCACGCGAGGGGGTCGGAATCGACCGTTGTCACCGGCGCGCTCGAAGATTCATCAAGCAGCGTGACCAACACGGCAACGGGCCTGGCAATCCGGACTGCTTCTTCAAAGGTGAGTGATCCAGACGGCGACAAAGTGGCTTTCAAAGTATTCAACATGTCGATTCACCTCACTGTAATTGTCCGCATCCTCGGCGGCCTGCAATCCGAGAAAACCCATGACTGGGCCTGAACGCCAAACCGCTCGGTCGGCCAGGGCGCCAGGCTGGGCGGCAACTGGGCATCGACCCAGAAGATCACGCGGCCAGCCTCGCAATCGCGGCGCGCCGGGCGGCGAAGTGCAGGCAGGCCTGAATGTCCGCTGCTTCAAGATCGGGAAAATCCGCCAGAAGTTCATCTTGGCCGACCCCTTGGGCCAGCATCTCGAGAATATCGCTTACCCGGATGCGCAGGCCCCGGATACAGGGGTGACCGCCGCACTGGCGCGGATTGAAGGTGATACGCTGCTCAAGCTCCGAGTTCAGGTTCATAGCTCGATCCTCAAGTGCAAAAGGCTTCACACCGCCAGCCTCGCAATCGGCGTATGCCGGGCGGTGCAGGCGGCACGGGATTCGGTGGAAGCGTTTGTCCACCCTACGGCCGGAACGATGATCAAGGCCCGCTGTGCCCTTGATCATCGCCGGCCTCAGCGCGACCCTGGTGCACTTCATCCAGGATGTCATCGACTGAATCGAGTTTCATGCCCCCAGCGATGGCGCGCTGGCGAATCGCCGAAAGCTTGTGTCCAAGCTCGGAAACGCCACCACGGCGCCTACGCACTTCTTCATCGATCTCGTCCCAACTGAGCAGCTTACCGCCGGCCTCGATATAGGCCCTCCGTGCGGCCAGTGCCAGACGGCCGATCTGGGTGCGAGGCTGATAGTTGTCCAGCAGGGGATCGCCGGTAAGCGGTTCCACATGTATCCGTACCAGAGTCCCCACGGGTATTTCATCAGGCACCACGACCAGATGCTCGGGACTCACCCGGGCTTCAAACGTCAAGCTGCTCATTCGGATGCCCTCAAAAACTCGATAAAACAATCATTCGTGGTCTGAGCGGTGGCGTCGTGCATGATAACGGTGTCAACCCGTCAGAGCCGATATTCGTCCAGCGGATCCGGGCGGGTGCCATTACCCCATAAGCCCCAGCCCGCGTCCTCATCGCCCAGCACCCAGGCCACGACCTCCAGGGGGTCCTCGCCGTCGGCCAACTTCCGTTCCTCTTCGTGAATCAGACCAAACAGACCCCCGAGTGTCTCCCCGGCCCGCAACCGGCGGGCGCTTTCGACCACCGACGAGACGCGGGCGAGTCGGGCTCCGAGCCTCGCCCCCTCCTGCTGTTTCGCGCGCAGGGCCTCGGCCAGAAAGCCGAGCAGACGCGCCGAATCGCTCCAGCGTTCCTTTAACTCCGTCAAGGAGCCTTCGATGGCGTCCGCCGCCAGCACTCCCTCGCACACCCGATACTCCACGAAGACGCCATAGGCCAGGACGAAAAAGAGCGTCAGGGTGCGGGTGGGCTCGGCATCGGTGTGGTAGTCGGGTCTGCCCTCCGCGTCCAGATGCAGGACGTCGAAGTAGACGCGGACCTCCGGCAGGGCCCCGCCGATCCAGTCGCCCACGCGATAATGCTCAAGCGCGCAATCGAAACGCTTGGTCTGGATCCCGATCTCC
>JBGAUE010000082.1:0-4088 GCA_044228795.1 Chromatiaceae bacterium
GGGCGGGGGACGCCGTGAATACCTCCCTGTAGGCTTGGCGACAGCATCCCTGCTGTCGACACCCCCGCCCGCCGCCACCCAGCCCTCCCGCTAGAGGCCGAAGCATGACCAGCGCTGGGTATAACTTCTTCCAAGGTTTTTATGGAGGGGATCCTTTTTCGTCTCAAAACAGACCTATAAATGATTTCTCAGAACCTCCGGACTCTGGACTCTTCTGGCTGCCCGATGGGGTCGTCTGTTATTGGGGACGCTAGCTCATGCTCTCCAACCTGTCAATTCGCGACCCAGGCCCCGGCGGCTTACCTGGGCTCGGCCAAACCCAGCGGGCGCACCAGGATCAGGGAGACATTGTCCGGGGCACCGGCGTGCAGGACCGCCTCCAGGTAGGCGGCGGCCTGTTCCCGCAGGGGGCGATCGGGGCGATAGAGCACGGCCAGCCGCGCCTCCCCCAGAGTGTCGTGGAGACCGTCGGTGCAGAGCAGAAAGGTATCCCCCGCCGCGCCATCCACCTGTCGCCAATGGATGGCGAAGCCATCTTCTTCCTCATCGGCCATCAGCATGTGCTCAAGATCGTGGTAAAGCTGGCCCACCGACTGGTCCCGCGCGATCTCCCCGCGCTCGACCATCGACTCGAAATAGGTGTGATCCCGCGACAGGCGCTCCCAGCGCCCA
This sequence comes from Chromatiaceae bacterium, assembly GCA_044228795.1. Lineage (GTDB taxonomy): Bacteria > Pseudomonadota > Gammaproteobacteria > Chromatiales > Chromatiaceae > M0108. The sequence continues at coordinate 673 of JBGAUE010000082.1, forward strand.
TCCCCGCCGATGCGATAGACCCGCGAATCGCCGACGTTGACCAGCCTGCAGCGGTGGCCGCGCCACTGCAGCAGCGCCAGGGTGCTGGCGGCCCCGCGGGTGCGGCGATTGCGGGCGAGTTGCCGGCACAGGTGGGCATGGACATGCTGGCGAATCAGCCGGGGGCCGATCCAGCCGTCTTGCTGCCAGGTCTCCTGTCGGCTGTCCCTCGTGTTCAAGGCCTTCAGCACCGCCCGGCTCGCTCGCTGGGGGCAGGGGCTGGAGGCTACCCCGTCGGCCAGGGCGCACAAGCCGCTGGTGCCCTCGGTAACCAGGAGGCGCGCCGGCAGGTTTGGGGACTGATGCAGGTCGCCACCGACCAGCAAGGCATCCTGCTGCTGCCGGGACACGAGGCCCCGGTGCTGGGTGAAGGCTATCTCTCCGGCTGGGACTCCCGAGGGGGCTTCATTCATCATCAGGTTCCGCTGGGTGGGGCGAGGCCGGGCGTTGCCTCTGGAAGTAATGGGCGATTTTCACCATGGCCCAGGTATCGCGCTCGCAGTATTGCCACAGCGCCTGGCGGAGTTGTGCCCGCCGGACCTCGGCTGTCTGCGCGCCTATCATTTCCTGAAAGGCCTCCATCGCCATGCCGCCATCCGCCACGGCCAGGTTTTCGTAACTCAGCTCAGGCGCGAGGGTTGGCAGTACCGACTTGAGGGACCAGGAACCGCGCATGTCCCGATGGTAATAGTGGGCCCGCGCGAGAGGCAGGACATCGAGGAGTCGCGCCCTGATGGCCAGCAGCGCCGGCGCCAGGTCGGCAAAGGCCACGGCCAATTCGGCCAGGCGGCCGCCTTCAAAGGCCGCGCAGTAAACCAGGATGGGGCCGGCGGTGCCCAGGCAGGCCACCAGGCTCTCCGCGAAGGCGCGGCGCGGGTCCGTGGCATCAGCGGCCAGGAATGCCTCATGGCTCATCTCGCTCTGGGCGTCCTCGATGTGGCAGGACCACTGGAAGGGGATCTGCATGAAGGGACGCGTCCCGACCCAGAGGGGCACGGCGAACTGGATGGACTCGAAATCCAGGTAGTAGCGCGGCCAGCCGCACCCGGCCATCACCTCCCGCACCTGGGGATCGAGAAAGGGCTGGTTGTCCCGGGTCACCCGCCAGACACGCTGATGGCGCCAGTTTGACAACTCGGCCGCGGGGACATCGCGTAGATCGGTGTAGCCCTTGGCCCGCAGGTCCGCCACCACCTGGCCGCCGCGCGGCAGGGTCTCCAGCGGGAAGTGGTCGGCATCCGCGATTTCCGGCTGGCAATGCGACAGGAAGGGACAGGCATAGGGCCGCCGACACTGGTCGCCGGGTGGCGTGAGGGGATCATCCCCCGCCAACAAGGCCTTGGCGGCGATGACCAAGGCCCGCACTTCCGGCTCCAAGACCTGGACCTCGGCAGAGACATCGGCATGGTGAAAGAGGCCCCGGTAATCGTCGTCCCCAAGATAGACAAAGGTGGTGTCGATATGGGCCACCTCGACGCGCGACAGGGCCAGGCCCGCCTGGGTTGCGACCCAGGCCTGCACCGCCGTGTCGATAAGATGGTATTCCTTCACCCCAGCCGCTGATTTGACCTCGACCAGCCGCCAGGCATCCCCGTCCGGCAGCAGCAGATCGACCCGGATCAGGACATCGTCGGCCTGGAAGGTCGCCTCGAACAGCGGCCGATGCTCCTCCGCCAGCCGCCGTTGCGTGTCCCGCAAGGCCTGGCCAAGATCCTCGCCCGCGATCAGGACACCGTCGGGATAAAGCCCCCGCGCCACCTCACCGACCTGAATCCCGGTCGCCATCCGGGCCGCGCCGATTTCCGACGGCCATTCGGGGTGGTTGACGCCCAGCCACAGCCGGCGCGGACACTGGCGATAGGCGAGGAGACGGCTTTTCGAGAGGCCATGTTTTTTCATGCGATCCGATCCTCATCGGGGTTCCTCAACTTGATCTGGGCCGATTATTGAAGCATCGCCATGTCAGCAAACTCCCGATCCGTCCACTGATCCCCAACGCGGGCTCCGTGTGCGAGCGCGCATCCGAGGCGTCATGATGTGTCGCAATTGCGGAAGATACTAGCCCTGAAAACCCTGCGTGCAAAAGCTCCCCAGAAGATTAGCCCCATGATCGGCAAAGCTGGGGCGCCGCAAAATTTGACCAAACCCTGGCGAGGGCCAGAAAACTGATGAGAGGAATTACGATGAAATTTATTGATTATGCGGCATCAAGAATCTTAAAAACGCTCCTGTCGGTATTTTTTCAGCGGACTACTTTGATGGGACCCCAGTTCAGCTATAACCAGTTTATCCGGAATGCCTGTTTATTCGCCCATCATCTCGATGAAAATAAGACGGAAAATGACGAGCTAAATGAAATCGCGGTACAGGTGGCGGAAGGGCTCCTGTTGGGTTTTTATCAAAATCAACCTGGCAACAAAAACTGGAGTGCCATGGTCCATACCAGCAAAATCAAACGGTTTGTCCGGGACTCCTATCGCATTGCGGAACTCATGCTGCAATTCTCTCGGAATCAGGAGGTTCAACCGGAAAAATAGCCATCAATACCGATCGAAGTGCATTTTCCCAGGATCACCGCGCGGGGCTGGTGAAAAAAGAAGATTGGGCCGCCATGGCCTGATAGGGCGGCCCTGGAAAAACTGATCTTATTCAGAAACGAAGTTGAAATTGACGAAAGAAAATTGATCCTGCCGGGACAGGGTCATGGCGGAATCCGCCTTCACCATGGGCGAACTGGCCGCGAGGGACTTTAGCGCATCATCCGTCAATGATGTCACCGCCGCCGTTGGGAAGATGAATGACTCGGCTCTGATGCCATCCCAAGACCATTTCTGGTATAGCACTTCATGGTCATCAAGTTTTGCCTCGACCTGCATCAGGATGCGGGTATCGGGTTCGACCGGTACCTTGTCAAATGGGCTGCTCATTGATCGTCCTAAATATTCTGGTTGTTTGATAGGTAAAATCCGATATAAGAGCACCGTGCTCGCGCTCCCGTATCCGATGCTGTAGCTGATCGCCCAATTTGTTCCTCCCACGCTCGGTTATTATCGTCCGGCACATGAGCAACCGCCCAGGCACCAAAGTTGAAGGAGGTGCCATTGAATGTCTGGATACTGGCGGGGTAGAGATAGGCGGTCACGGCGTCCCCGGCCGAAGCCTAGGCCACCCGCCGTTCATCCCCCTGCTTCAACCGACACTCCGCCGCCAGCCGCCGCAGGAACTGCTCCGGCGCCAGGTCTTCCCCCAGCAGGGTCCGCTGCCGGCAGACGTTGGCAAAGTCCCCGGGCGTCAGGCTTGTCAGGGTCTCCATGTGCCGGGCGATGAGTTCTGGCACCGGTGCCTTCTCATCCCCCAGGGCCTCCCGGGCGAACAGG
>JBGAUE010000083.1:0-3728 GCA_044228795.1 Chromatiaceae bacterium
GGTTTTTTTGACCTAAGCCCTTGTTTTATTTGGCTCCCCGGCGTGGACTCGAACCACGGACCTAATGATTAACAGTCCTGCCCAGCCAACAATTCACAACACAATACGGCAACAAAATCAGTATTTTGGTAGAATATGGTTATTGCCAATATCTGTGGATAACGGCCATTTTTTGGCTGGCAGTGCGCCATGAGTGCGCCACGGATGCGCGAGGCGCTGGCGAGGGAAGGCACTTTCTAAGACTGCCAAAACCTGCCTGCCACCAATGCCATCCATAGCCATTGCCGCGTTACGAGAATATGTGCCTCATGTGAGGCACGGAAGACAACACGCGATAGGCCCTCGTTTTGATTTTGAGGCTTTCATATCCCTTTCCAAATACTTGGAGCACTCATCATGTCAGAACTTGTGTATGACCCCGCCATCGACTGGGATGCGCTTGATGTCCGTAAAGTGCCATGGCTTACGGAGGAGGAGCGCGCCCAGGCGCTCGCTGCCGGGGCCGGTGATTTTTATCTGGACGATGACGATAAAACATTCGCTGACGTGATGGCCAGCGCGCGTAGCTACCAGGAAATGTTGGCCCTGGCAGATCCGACCGTGATAAACCCGCGCTGGGCGGATGAGGATCTGACCGGTGCCTTCCATGTGGTGGACGATACCGCCAGATTTCCCGGCCCGTAGCGCACCATAACCGATAGTTGCCGTTGCTCTGGGGACCATAACCGATAGTTGCGGTTCTACCCGCGTTCTAAGGCACGGAAAACCCCACGCAGGAAGCCCACCAGGCGGCCGGCCATGGCGAGGCGGTATGTTGGTATGGCCTGGAATAGCGAGGGCGCCTAGGGCCTGCCATGGCCTCGCGATGCGTGGGCCTGAACTGTATTTTTCTGTAGCAGTCCAGGGCGGACCAGAGCCACGCGGGATCGGGCGAGACCCATCCAGCGGATAATTCGTCGAAATTTCGACAGTTACTCCCACGCGCGCGGCGTGGATCGCGTTGAGTTTGCGTTGAGTTGAGTTGCCATCGTTGCTCCCACGCGCGGGCGGGCGAGACGAGATTTGAAACCTCTCGACGTAGAGAGGTTGTGTTGCTCCCACACGCGCGCGGGCGAACCTGTGGTTTTCTCAGGTTGCCTTTTGTGGGGTATTTAGCGGCTGAAACGCTTCCCGTCCGCCGGTGTTGGAAAATTTACGGCTGGGGCTGGGGTGCCTGGGGCTGGGTGAGGGAGCGCAGCCGGAATGGGTCATGCGTGAACACCAGGTCGCCATCGGCCGTTCTCGCGACGTCTTCGCCTGGGATGATAAGGGTGCCCTCGGGGGGTGGCGTCCAGGTATCGGCTTCGGTGGGCTCGGTCATAGCAGGGAAATCCCCTCGGCGGTTACGCGGAAACGCAGCGTCGGCGCCATTTTGCTAATGAGTTCCTCGTCTTCAATCCCGGTCTTGACCCAATTCCATCCCAGATGACCTTGCTGCACGCGGCCAATGGCCTGGGGGGCGCCGTTCCGCGCCAATGCCCGCGCTTCCACGGCGAGGGTCACTAATCGGGGTTTTTTCCGTTGGGCTGGCATCGTTCAGACTCCATCAAAATAGGGTGCCCCGGAATATGACACCGGGGCAGGATGGCAGGTCGCTGCTTTGAGTAGTATCCGGCCTGCTATCCCAAACTTTAGCGCGGTGGGCCGCGGCGCTCTTCGGTGATGGTGAAACTTTTGTGTGACCGCGCCAGTTCCTCGATGGGCGGGCAGTCCTTCCAAAGTGGGGCCGCGTCGCGTTGACCGAGATCGCTCATCATCATGCCCACGGTCCACCAGGATTGACCGACGCCAATCGCAGCGGCGCGGAAGGGTGGGCCAGCTTTCAAAATGGCGGCGACCAGCTCCGCCTTGGTGGCCTCGTACCTAGCCAGTCTGGCGGCGTCCAGGGTGAGCAGCAGCGCATTTTCAGCCGCGATAACCTCATCCTCCGCCTGGCGGACAGCATCGTTCAGCAGACCTACCTTTTCCCTGGCGTCTTCTGCCCGGATCCGGGCGTTGACCAGTTCCCTAACAGCCGGCTCGTCATCCATCCCAGCGATTACCGCCGTGCGTCTGGCTTCCTCGGCTTCCCGTTGCTCGGCTTGCCGGGTGTCCACCAATTGCCGGGCGACTTCCAACCGTTCGCGCATGGCGACAAGGTGGGCCTCGGCGCTGGCCAGGGCCTCGCGGCCAGCGGTGACAGGGGCAAGGTCTAGGGCGGGTGTTTTCATTGGGCGGATTCCTTACGACGGCGAGCATAGATTTCGGGCGCGCTCAAGGCGATGGGCGCGGCTGGAGGTATGACGACAGGCGCCGGCCTGGCCTGGCGCGGTGGGCGCGGCTTGCGAATGGCCGAATCAGGGATGCGTTCGGGAGGCATGGAAAAAATCAGTTGCATGGGTGTTTTACTCCTGCAGGTCAGGCAAGCCGTAGCTGCGATTCAAGGTGATGTCGCGAGGCGATGGTGGCGGGATGTCGCTATGAGGAAGGCCGCGAGTGCAAGGTGGCGCTACTCCCGCGAGATAGATGGCCTCGGGCGCCGGGACCAGGGCTTTGCAGGCTGGACAGGCGCGGACCAGGAATAAGCTGTTGTCCGTTTCCAGGGCATCAAGCCGGCTGGAGAGGCTAGACATGGGTGGCCTCCTGGCGGTGATTGTCTGGCAACAGGAAAACCGTTCCTTCAGCCGGTAGCTCGGGCAGTTCCTCGCCAAACTCATAGATGACGATGCGGGAGGCATCCTCGGCGCCGGCCTGCTCCAGATCCGCGATGCGTTGCTCAAGACTTGCCATTCTTTGACTCCAATGCCGTAATTCTGGCCTCCAGTTCCACGGTCTCGGTGGCCCGCGCCAGTGCAGCGAGGGCATTGGCTAAACCCGTCACCTGATCCACGCTCAGGGTGCCCGCGCCAAGGGCCGCCAGGAGGGCCGCAGGGCCTTCCGCCAGCGAGGCGATAGCGAGGGCCTGGGTCGGGGCATCCACGGGCTTGAGAGGCGGACAGGCTCGCGCCAAGAGCACGGATGCGGCCTGGGTATCGCCAGCCAGGGCTTGCTTAAACAAGGCCGTCACCAGTTGCGGCGCCTGTTTCTCGATAGCGGCTCTGAGCTTGCCGGAAGGTCCAACATTGCGCGGCCTTCCGCGTGGATTGCCTGATACTCCGGGCAGGAAGGGCATAAGTTGCTCCCGGCTGATAGTTCAAAGAGGCTGATAATTGACTGTTCACGCTTGCATCTTGGCCTGTTTTTCCTAAAAAAAACAATAACGGCGGTTACTGTTTGCGCCCACGGGCGAGGATGCGATAGACCGCCAATTCGGATAAGCCGTGCCGCTTGGCCAGGGCCTTGACACCATGCGGGCCGGCGGGGCTGAAGTCATATTCCTGGCGGATGCTGATATCTCGCGCCAGACGTTCGGCGGCCTGGCCTCGGGGCAAATAAATCTGTTGACCGCCAAGATGCCGGCCGATGCTGGCGACAATCTGCCCGGCCAGCTCGCCAGCGTTGGAGATGGCGTGATTTCCAAGTTCGGCCTGGACGATGCTGGCCATTTCCGAGAGGAGACCTTCGGCGCGAGATGTGGTTTCAGGCATGGGCGCTCCTATGGGTTAAAAGCCAATGTCATCATCAAAGGGCACAGAAGAGCGGCGCTCGTTATCCGGCCTGGCGCCGGCCTTCCTGCCCGGTGGCCGGGCGCTGCGAGTGGTTACTAGCCC
>JBGAUE010000084.1:0-3671 GCA_044228795.1 Chromatiaceae bacterium
GGTAAGGTTGAACACCCTGGTCAGTTTTGAACCGGTATCACCCCGAAAAACTGGTCAGTTTTGAACCGGCCTCAACAGGTCCAGTAAGTACCTGAGATCTCGATGCGGGCGGTGCATCTGGGCTGGGCAACGTCGGAGGCTGATCTGGCAGAGGCAGAGACGCTCGGCTCTGGCGACCAGGTTAAGAACACCGGATTCAGTGTCGAGACGGCCGCGCCGATATTGCCATGGCGTGACGCCAAATTGGCGCCGGAAGGCACGCGTGAAGTCACCGGCATTACGGTAGCCGACCCAATCCGCGATGAGCCTCACCTGCAGGTCGGTATCGTGCAGCAGACCGTACCCGCGCTACAGACGCAACGTCTGCAGCTACCCGTAGGCGCTCATACCGACCTGTTCGCGAAAAATGCGGTATTATGTAGCAACTGCACATGACCCGCCCCGCCCTGTCCAGGTCGGAAGAATCTGCCACTCCTTCTTCTCGGGATGGCCGGGAACCAAGATAGAAGCGCACGTAGTAGTGAGCGGGCGGTGGCGAAACGAGGCGAGTTGGCCGGGCAGGTGCAGCCGTATCGTCGGCAATTGCAGCGGTTGGCGGATGAACTGGATCATCTGGACGCGACCATCCGGTTGTTCGTCCCGGAGTACGACCTGGTCGACATTCGGCCGCGCACGCGGCTCCCTGGTCGGCGTTGTTTCGGGTCGGGGGAATGCCAGAGGCTCGTCTTGGAGGTCCTGCGGGATGCCGAAGGGCCGTTGTCGGGCCCGGTCCTGACGCAGGCGGTGGCGACGCGCAAAGGTTTGCCAGACCGTCCCGAGGTCCTGGCGGTGCTCCAGAAGACGACCCTGGCGGTGGTTGCGGCGTCTGACGGGCAAGGGCGTAGTGCCGGTGATGGCCTTGGCTGACGGAGAATGGTCCTGGTGCGCGAGTAACGCCATCAGGCCGCAGGCGCTCCGGACGCCGGGTGTTGCCCTGCCAATAGCCGCACCAGTCCCGATGCGGGCGGGTGCCGGCGCATTTGGTTAGGATGTCGTGGAAGATTTCGCCGTTGGAACAGCGCCGGGCGTCCTCCCGATAAGCTGCCTCGTTGGCGAAGTTGGCGAGGTGGGCCAAACCGAAGTGATGGTGCTGGCCGATCTGCATGCGCCGAAAGCGCAAGATCAAGGACTCCGCCTGGTTGTCGGTCGCCCCGTCCGCAGCCCGATACGCACATTGATGATTGACCCGCCGCATCGGATAGCGCCCGTGCAACAGGTCGGAGGCATCGTGCTCATCAGCTGGGAGCGTCGTCCCTGGGGCGATAAAGCGCGCCGCCAGGGCGCCGACGTCAGCCTAATTTTCGCGGGGGATAATAAAGGTCAGGCTCCGTTTGCCCCGATCCGCCCGGCGAGATCATCCACCGGGTAGGTTTCGCGCATCACCAGGACACAGCACTTATCGGGGTTTTGGTGTTCGACCAAGCGCCGATCCACCCGGTCTTCGGTCCGGTTCGCGGGGCGTACCGAACCACCCACAGAGGCCCCGTCGAGCTGCACCTCCCCGGCCAACGGCGCCTCATCGCGCTGAATTATGAGGCTCTCGCGCCGCTTGTGCATCAGCACGAAGGCGATCTTGTACTGCATGTCCAGATCCCGGCTCAGCTGGAGCGCCGACAACCCCTTGGCCGCATTGCTGTAAATCACGACAGCCCCGAGGTAGACCTGCAGCGGCAGTTTGTGGTGGGCGAAGAGGGTCCCGGAGGTCACCAAGAAAGTGTGCCCACAGGTCCGGCAGCGCCATTGCTGGCGGCTACGTAGAAACCAATGCTCCTCGACAACGCCGCAGCTCGGGCACACCGGTACCCCGTCGCAGCCCCAACGGACCTCGCGGAACAGGGTGAACGCCTGGGCGTCTGTCACGGCCAACACGTCTCGTAGCGACAGGGTCCGAGCCGCAGCCAACAGAAGGAAATGTTGGGGCATGGATCGCACCGATCAGGGGTCAATGGTCCCAGTAAGCGCCAAAAGATGGACTCACGCTGTGAGTGATTCACCTAACAAATTGATTCAAAGAGCGTGTGCGGTTACTACATAATGCCGGAAAAATGCTGGTGAATCGCTGTGGATTGGTGCCGGCTCGGTGAGCCAGGTCGACAACCAGCAATTCCAAATTTGCCCTTATCCGGTGGATGGCCGCCCTGGTCTTGGCGTGGAGTCGGTCGCAGGCCGTCGAGCATAACGTCAAACAGGTGGTCCCAAGAGTCGAAGGGGAGATACTGAACGAGCGCCCGCAGGTCCGCAGGTGTTCGAAGCAGGTCTGGCGCGAGGGCAACTGGACGCGCAACGCCCGATAGCGTTGGTCCAGGCGGTCGAGAACGGTGTGTACCAGATAGGCCAGGAGGATCAGGGTTGCCAGTACGGTGGCCAGATGCGGCTGGCCATGGCCGTCGTTGTGCTCGAAGTGGTAGCCCTTAGTCTTAAGGAAACGCTGATTTATTCAAACCATACAGAATACACGTGATATAATCACTGCCATCTTTTCCCCGACCACGAAAAGCGCCATGCCCAAGCAGATCTCCTTCGCCCAAGCCGAGTATGACGCCAAGCGCAAGACCACGCGCCGGGATCGTTTCCTGGCGGAGATGGAGATCGTGGTGCCGTGGGCGCGGCTGCTGGACCCGTTGCGTCCGCATTATTATCCCGAGGCGGGCCAGGGTCCGGGTCGGCCGCCGCTGGGCTTGGAACTGCTGTTGCGCCTCTACTTCCTGCAGCAATGGTTCGGACTGGCCGACGAGGCATGGGAAGATGCCGTCTATGACAGCCAGGCGTTTCGCGGCTTTCTCGGCCTCGATCTGGGCCGCGCCGCGGTACCGGACGCCACCACGCTGCTCAAGTTTCGCCACCGGCTGGAAACATCGGGCCTGACCACGACCCTCTTTGACACCATCAACGCGATGTTGCGTGAGCGCGGCCTGTTGATGACCAAGGGCACCCTGGTGGATGCCACGCTCATCGCGGCACCGGCCGCGACCAAGAACCAGGCGCGGGCACGTGATCCCGAAATGGGTCACACCCGCAAGGGCCAGCCATATTACTTTGGCGCCAAGGCCCACATTGGGGTCGATGCCGAATCCGGGTTGGTGCACAGCACCACCACCACGGCCGCCAAGGTGGCGGACATCACCGCGACGGCCAACTTGCTGCACGGTGAAGAGGCGGCGGTGTTTGCCGATGCCGGCTATACCGGTGCGGAAAAGCGCGAGGAACTCAAGGACCAGGATGTGAAGTGGTACATCGCCACCAAGCGCAGCAAGATCACCGCCTTGCCAGAGGGTCAGGCGCAGGCCTTGTGCAAGCAAATCGAGCGGCTCAAGGCGCAAGCCCGCAGCCGGATCGAGCATGTCTTCCACCTCATCAAGGACCGCTTTCACTATCGCAAACTGCGCTACCAAGGGCTCAAGAAGAACGGCGCCCAGCATGAGGTGCTCTTCGCCTTGGCCAATCTGATCATCGCCAAACCGGCCTTGCTGGCCGCCTGAGGGGTTACTACGCCCAACAGGGGGGTAGAGGACCCCATGCGTACCCAGAGCTCCCAAAATCAGCCCAACATCCGATTACCTGATTATTAACATGCCTCAGCCATTTTCAGGAGGCGATGCGGCATTGGCGGTGTACGCACCGCCGCCCAGCCC
>JBGAUE010000085.1:0-3268 GCA_044228795.1 Chromatiaceae bacterium
GGTAGTATGAGCCGCAACGGGGACTGCTGGGACAAGGCGGTGGTCGAGAGCTTCTTCGGCTCCTGGAAGTCCGAGCGGAGCCACTGGCGCAACTACCAGACCCGAGAGGAAACCAGGGTAGACATCGTTGACTACATCACGATGTTCTACAACAGCCGGCGGTTGCCTGCGTATCTGGGCTACCGGAGTCCAGATGAGTTCGAGAGAAACGGCCCACTGACCGATGCGGCTTAACGGGGTGTCCGCTTTAGCTTGACCACCTCATTCACCCCGCCGATAAGCGGCTACCACCTTATCCCCGATGGCGTGGGCGAGAGCCATCTCGCAGACATCACGAGGGAAGCTCGACACTTCGCCACTCCAGTCCCGAAATGAACTGCGAAATCCATGTGGGACCGCGGTGGATTGGGAGCCTCCTACCCCATGCCCCATGCCCCATGCCCCATGCCGCGTATGAGTTGGAGCAGTGCCATATTCGATAGCGGCCGCTCCTCTTTCGCGCCAGGGAACAGGTAAGGATTCCCCACCACACGCGGCAGGGCCTCGAGAATCTCAATGTTTTGCGGTACCAGACGAACGCGATGCTCCTGCCCACCCTTCATTCGCCCTTGGCGACCACCAGGGATGGTCCACACCCTGTTTTCTAGGTCAATCTCGGGCCACTGCGCCCCTAGCCCATCTTCGTCACTTTACCGGACGGTTTGCCATTTAATCAGTCAGTTACGACTGAGTGACGGTGGCGTTGGTCACTACCTTTAGGTCACGTTAGCGCCCGGATCGATCACGGTCTTCCGCTGCCGGCCATGGAGAGCGAAGCGAAGGCCGGTAGTCCCCGGAAGGCGTCGGCGCGAGCGTGCCGCCGGAGGGGCGTAGGGGCCACCGGTCCCAAAGCCGTGGAGGCGGTATGCAGAGCGCATCCGACACGCCGTCGAGCCATTCGTCGTAGGGTCATGGCAGAGTCCGACCGTCCCCACAGGGGACACGTCGTGACGGAGCCCTGACCCGGAGCGGGGCGGCCGGGGCCTCATGGTTGTCGCCGAGCGCAAGGCGAAAGGGGGACTGGGATGTCCCGTTTCGCATCCTGAGCACGGCGACACTCCGACAGGACCGCACGATAGCGATCGACGACCTTTTGGCTCAGACCAGTGGGCATCGAGGATATCGCTGTCGAGGTCCGCCCGCGTATAGCCATAGGCCTCCCGCCGGGTTCGCGGTGCCTCGAAATCCGCATCGGACAAGGTGCCGTACTCGCTCACCTCATAGAGGCCATAGATGGAGCGCAGGGTCTGGTAGGCCCGCTCCACCTCCTCATCGGCGGCGTAGGCCAGGGGCGTAGGGAGAGCGTCGGAGTGTCCCGCCGCTCGGGATGCGAAACAGGACATCCCAGTCCCTCTTTCGCCCTCGCTTACCGCGACAGCCATTGGGCCCCGACCGCCCTGCGTCCAACGCCGCTATGCACTCCCCTCGTTGGGGAAACGCACCGCGACGGCTCCCGCAAATGGCTGGACGGTGTGTCGGAGTGTCGCCGTGCTCAGGATGCGAAACGGGACATCCCAGTCCCCCTTTCGCCTTGCGCTCGGCGACAACCATGAGGCCCCGGCCGCCCCGCTCCGGGTCAGGGCTCCGTCACGACGTGTCCCCTGTGGGGACGGTCGGACTCTGCCATGACCCTACGACGAATGGCTCGACGGCGTGTCGGATGCGCTCTGCATACCGCCTCCACGGCTTCGGGACCGGTGGCCCCTACGCCCCTCCGGCGGCACGCTCGCGCCGACGCCTTCCGGGGACTACCGGCCTTCGCTTCGCTCTCCATGGCCGGCAGCGTTGGACGAGCTGGACCTGCGGCTGCTGGAGTTGATCGACGCCGAGTACACCCGCCGACCGTTATACGGCAACCGGCGCATGGTGGCGAATCTAGAGCAACAGGGCTATGCGGTCAACCGCAAACGGGTGCAGCGCCTGAGGCGGGTGCTGGGCCTGGCCGGCATGGCCCCGGGGCCTGCCAGTAGCCGGCCCCACCCCCAGCACAAGCTCTACCCTTACCGGCTGCGCGAGGTGGCGGTGGTGCGCTCCAACCAGGTTTGGAGCAGCAACATCACCTACATCCGCCTGGAGCATGGTTTTGCCTACCGGGTGGCTATCATCGACTGGTACGCCCAGCGGGTGCTAGCCTGGCGGATCTCCAACACCCTGGAGACGGGGTTCTGCGTGAACTGCCTGGAGGAGGCCGGGCGTGCCCACGGCCGGCCCGAGGTCTTCAACACCGACCAGGGTTCCCAGTTCACCAGCCAGGCGTTCACTGGGGTGCTTCTGGAGAAAGGCATCCCCATCAGCATGGACGGGCGCGGCCGGGCGCTGGACATCCGCTTCGTCGAGCGGCTGTGGCGCAGCGTCAAGTACGAAGACGTTTACCTCAAGGGGTATGCCAGCATGTCCGGGTTGCTGTTAGGGCTGACCGAGTAGTTCGCCTTCTACAACGGCGAGCGGCCCCACCAGGGCCTGGGCAACCGCACCCCGGATGCCGTGTACGCCTCGGGGAAGGGTGGCGGAGCCCGCATCGTGGAGCGCGTTGGCAACTCCCCGGCGCCATCGCCTGGCGTCGGGGAGGGGCTCGCCCCGGTCCTGGTGGCCTGAGCGCCGTGCCGGCGGACACCGTGTGGATAAAGCGTGAATGTCGCCAGCGCGCGTGTGGACAAGCCGGGGACAACGCGCTGGAGGCACATTGCCCCCACCTTGCCCACACTCCTTCACCCTTTACCCACACGGCGCCGCACCAGCGCCGGTGCGGATCGCGAACGCCTGCAGCGCAAAACCCACAAGTCTTTACTACTAATTGCCGGCCAGGCCTCCTCCTGTCAGAGGAGGCCACCGCAACCAGGGGCAGCGCCAAACCGCTGCGATTGAAGAAGACGAGCCCGCTTATACCCAACAGATTTCCGATTTTGTCTTTACAGACCAATGATCTCGAAATTCTGAGTCAGTAGGGTGTGTAAGTCATTCACACAAAGTTACTATAACCTTGTCGAGCCATAAGGATTTGCTGTAAGGTAGCTCATGATTCAGTTTCATGAGGCTTCAAGCGATGTTACGTGTGACGCTCGTGGTGAGTGCTCATGACCGCCAGACGTTGCAACACCGCGTCAAGCACGATGCCCACTGGCGGGTACGGGAACGCGCCCAGAGCGTCTTACTGCTCGCGGCGGGACTGACCTGCCAACAGGTGGCGGATCAGCAGGAACTGAGCATGCAGACTGTGAGTGCGACGCGT
>JBGAUE010000086.1:0-3248 GCA_044228795.1 Chromatiaceae bacterium
CCGCGGGTCGCTTTCGGCTTGGCCTCGGGCTCGAGGTACAGGTCCTCCAGCCCGTGGGCGATGGCCAGCGACTTGTCAGTCTTGCACTTGTCGCGCACGCGCTCGGGCCAGTAGTTCAGGGCCAGGTGTGCCCAGTCGTAGTCGCCCTTTTCCAGCTTGGGCCAGGTGTCCTTGAGCACCTTTTGCCAGGGCTTGTGGCGGAACAGTGGCCACAGGGGCGCGGCGGTGACCTGGACGCCGTCGTCGTGGTTGGGCTTGTAGGTCGGGGCGAGCCTGAGCATGGTGTCGCGCAATTCGATCAGCTCCAGCTCGAAGCCCTGTAGCGATTCGAACCGCCGTTCGTCGTCCCGGGTGCGGGCGCTGCCCTTGGTGCGCAGGGCGGACAGGTCGCCGCCCACCTGCTGGAGCTTGGGCTCGACGAAGTCGTTGATCGCCGTGTAGAGCGTCTGGCTGCTCAGGCTGGGGTAGTAGACCCACAGGGTATAGCTGCCCGAGGGAGTCGCCAACGGCCAGTAGATGGGCGCCTTGCGGCGGCTCTTGGAGTAGCGCTGCAGGTGGAAGGGGAAGAAGTCGCGCTGGAGCCAGCGCCGCACCTCGCTTGGCGCGGCGGCGTCGACACGGGCGAGTACCTCCTCGATGAGGTGCGCGAGATCGTGGGGGTGACCGGGATCGTCCACCAGGATGCCGGGGTGGACATGGAAGGGCGCGGCAACCTCCGGCAGCATGCCCGGGCCCTTGGCGGGCAGGGGGTCAAAGGGGTCCGGCTCCGGCGGGGGCTGGCGTTCGCCGGTGGCCAGACGCCAGTCGAAGCGACCGCAGGCGACGCCAACGGCCCAGGAAAGTAGTGCGTCCAGCGAGGACGCCTGATACAGGCCGTCGGCATCGTCGTCCACCGCCTCGTCCTCATCGGCGTCGGCCGCTGCGGCGCCGTCTTGGCCGCTTGCCGCCTGCCGGTCGGCCTCCGCAAAGCCGTACAGGTCGAAGGCGATGGCGTCGATCTCCGCCTGGATGCGCGCCAGTTCTGCCTCAATGGCATGCGGGTCGAAGTCGCCGAGGCGCGGGCGCAGGGTCGTCGGCAGCAGGTAGGCGTGGGAGGTCTCGGTGGTAGTGTCGATGGTGCGCTTCAGGGACCAGGCGCGGCGGGCCTTGGCAGCGAGCAGAAGGCGGATGGCAGAAGGCAGAGGTGGAACCGGAGTTCTCTGGATGATTCCGACCTCGTAGGAGCGTGCGGCTGCGTCTGCGGCTGCCAATTGCAGTGACACCAGCAGCCCGAAGGCCCGGCTGTTAGTGAGCGCAAGCAGGGCCAGCAGTTCATCGGGATCGTCATCGGCGACAAAGGCCGCTGGGCCTTTGTGTCCAAAGATGCAGCCGGCGGGCATGGTGCGCAGAGCGAGGACGCTAGTTGTCCGTAGCGGCCAGGTGAGCCCGGGGCGGAGGTAGTTGCACTCTCGGTGCAATACCCACTCCGCATTACCGTTCAAGTACGGAAATTTTCGCAGCGCGTCTGCTTCAATTTGGTTGCCTTCCTCTAACCAATTCACGAGTAAATAGATGTCGGCGTAGAACCGCGAAAATTCGCCACCCTTCGCGAAAGGAAGCCAACCGCTGGCTGGTCTTCGGTATGCGAAATCCTTCGGTCGCTCCCACGAAACTCGTAAATACCGAAAGTCGTCATTTGTGGACAAAGCACGCTGAGCTTGTCTTCCTTCAGTAAGAAAGGATGGCAAGCGGTCGAAAGACTGACGCACCGTATCACTTACCCAATACGCAAACGGCTTCCCCGGCACTGCGTCGAATGCCTCCGGCGCCACCTCAAAGATCAGCGGCTGTCCCGCACTGCCTTCTGCCCTCTGCCTACTGCATACTGCAAGCAACGCCGCACCCTTGTCCTCCTCGGCGAGCAGACGCAGAAAGAGACTCATGGCGCCACCACCCGCACCGAACGCATGGAGATCTCTCTGACCCGAAACATGGGTTTGCCGGGCTTCTCAGCGGAAACAAATTCATCTACCTTCGCAGCGATGGCCAGGGCAAGATGGATGGCGTCCATCGCGGCGATGCCATAACGTTGCGCCAACTCATGGGCCTGATGCAGTGCGGCGACTTGCCAGGGAATCACCTCGGCTTGGTCGAAAATGGCTTGATAAAAGGCCTGTTCATGGTGTTGCTTGTGATACAGCGACTTGGGCATGACCTCCAGCCAAACCGCGTCGCTGACGACCAAGGTGCGGTCCGCATCGTCAAGGATGGCCAGGGCTTGCGCACCGACATCGTCCTTTACTTGCCAGGCGGCGATCAGCAGGTTGGCATCGAGATAGGTCCGCTTAGACATCGGCTACGCCACCGCGACGCTCGCGCATCTCTTCATCGAGTTCTTCGCAGCTCAGCAGCTTGCCGCCATCCCGGACGTAGGCGCGGCGCAGCTCGATCAGTTTGCGCCCCAGTTCGGTGCGAGGCTGGTATTGATCGGTGACGGCATCGCCCGTCACCGGCTCCAGATGAATCCGAACCAAGGTGCCGGCCGGCACCTCATCCGGCACAGGCACAACATGATCGGTGCTCACCCGGGCTTCAAACGTCAGGCTGTTCATTCTCTTGTCCCCTAAGACTTGACCAAACGATTGGCCGCCGCCTCGACCGTGACATCATCCATCGGTTCAGGTATCAGTCAGAGCCGATACTCGTCCAGCGGATCCGGGCGGGTGCCGTCGCCCCATAAGCCCCAGCCCGCGGCCTCATCGCCCAGCGCCCAGGCTACGACCTCCAGCGGCTCCTCGCCGTCGGCCAATTTCCGCTCCTCTTCGTGAATCAGGCCAAGCACACCCCCGAGTGTCTCCCCGGCCCGCAACCGGCGGGCGCTCTCTACGACCGAGGAGACCCGGGCGAGTCGGGCGCGGAGCCTCGCGCCCTCTCGCTGTTTCCCGCGCAGGGCGTCGGCCAGAAAGCCGAGCAGACGCGCCGAATCGCTCCAGCGTTCCCGCAGCTCGGTCAGGGTTCGTTCGATGGCGTCCGCCGCCAGCACTCCCTCGCACACCCGATACTCCACGAAGACGCTATAGGCCAGGACGAAAAAGAGCGTCAGGGTGCGGGTGGGCTCGGCATCGGTGTGGTAGTGGGGTCTGCCCTCCGCGTCCAGATGCAGGACGTCGAAGTAGACGCGTACCCCCGGCGGGGCCCCGCCGATCCAGTCGCCCACGCGATAATGCTCAAGCGCGCAATCGAAACGCTTGGTCTGGATCGCGATCTCC
>JBGAUE010000087.1:0-3227 GCA_044228795.1 Chromatiaceae bacterium
TCGTCCAGTCGTTCCGCGACCATGGCTATCATGCGCAAATGGTCGGCTTCTAGCGGCGGGCCGATCGCCGGGGGTCCCGGCACCTCGCCAGGCGTCTCGCTTGGCGACTGATAAAGGAAGGCGACCCGCGGGTCGCCTTCCTTTTTCGTGGTGGACAGGGTGTCCGCTATGGGCAGCGGGTGTCGCGCTGACTGCCAACCACCCTTCCCTGGGACCAGTTCAGGAGATCACAAAACCGGCCAAGCCGCATTGAGAATACCCAGGCCCCCCCGTGAATGGGCCGATTCGATTGATGGAAGTCAATGGTATGATCCGTCTCTCTACGGCTTTTGCCCTCCAACCTTGGCCAAGTACATTCCAGGGCCAGGCTGATGGGGTCATGGCCGCGCTAAGTTATCAGGCCCTAAACGCAAAAAACCTGGCCTAGGCCAGGTTCTGCCCCCCTCTTTCCAGCCCTCTCCCCCCTCCCCAACCCTCACCGCGCGGGGAGAGGGAGACATGGGGTTTCGCCATGCGCCGACTTGCCGGTAATTTGGCTTTGTTTCGTAATTTGCCTGTTCCGCACACGCCGCCCAGGCCGCGACATCGGCTGGCAGAAGCTTATAGACACGCAGCAGCACTCAGACAAATTCACACCCATGGTGGACAGCCCCAACCGGTAGATCTCGCGCTGGGTGAGATAGCCGCTGGCAACGAAGATGCTGTTCTGGCTACCGCCCTGCGCCTGGATATCCTCCAACGTCAGCACCTGGGTGGCGAGCAGCATCCCGAGTTCGGCAATGAATCCGAGCCCTCGCGCGTTGGGATCTGGGCTGGGGCCAGGTCATCAAGGACAGCCGGTTCGGCGAAAGCGTCTGAAACATGGCGAGCGGAGTACCGTACAATCGTGGCATTCAAAAATTTCCCGAAAGAGGCACCCGATGGCGAAACCCAATTATGCGTTCGAGAAGCGTCAGCGAGATCTGGCAAAAAAGGCCAAGAAAGAGGAAAAGCGCCAGCGCAAGACGGACTTGCCGGAAAATCCGGACGCAATGGACAGCCCGGAACCGGCCGCGCCGCCGCCGGCAACTGATGTAGGGGCAGTTTCCTGAACCCGGCAGGGAACTGCGGCCCAGGCAAGATCCGCTTCCGCCCTGGACAAAAGCCGATAGGTCACTTCTTCGCGAGTTGCTCGCGGCCAGCGTCCTTGATTCATTCTGAGAGCTTCGGCACCTCGTCAGCCTCCTAATCAGTATCGGCGCGGCGGGTGCAGTACAGCCCCGGTTACGGCATCCGGGCGCTCCGGGATTTGTTGGCCGGGTGGGACGTCACGCCCCCCGGCGGGGCGAGCCCCGCCTGGGCTTTAGGGGGGTGATGGGCGGCTAGCAGGCCACTGCCCTGACGCTACCTAGGGAGCCCTTCGCGGATGACTTCTCCTTCTTGGTGGCGCGCTTTTCTTTGAGGGTGTGTTCGGCCTTCTTCTTTGGTTCTTTCGTGCTCGTGCGTTCTTTGGTCATGGTGTCGATTTCCTTGGACTGAATGTTTGGCGGTTCCTGCGCTACCCTGCTGACGCAAGCCGATCCGATCGGCGACCAGAGGGTTGAGGCGCTTCCAGTATAGCCCTAGCGGAGTGGACGCCGATGATTTGTCAGAGATGGCATCCGAGGGGTGCGTGCGGCACAGCAAACCGACTTTCGAAAACCGGGTCGGGACAAGGTTCCAGTTGAAACCCGAGTCGGGCCAACGTGACGGATTGAAGTAGGATTATCGTTGCTTCTCTGCCACGGCTTGGACATGAAACCCACCACCCCGGCCCGATTGATGGCCTCCATGCCCTCCCAGGACCCGCACGGCAGCATTGGCAAAACGCCACTCGGCGGCTATGCCGGGCTACGAAACGGCAGATGCCCACGCATCTCCTCGATGTAGTGGGCCACCCCCGCCCGCTCCTGCTGCAGATGGCCGGCGATCAACCTATGGAAGGCGGGATCAGCGAGCCAGTGCGCAGACCAGGTGGGGGTGGGCTCGAAGCCGCGCCAAACCTTGTGCTCCCCCTGGGCCCCGGGCTCGAAGCGTTTGAGGCCCTGGCGGATACAGTAGTCGATCCCCTGATAGTAGCAGGCCTCGAAATGGAGGCCGTCAAGTTCGCGGTCGCACCCCCAGTGGCGGCCATAGAGGGTGTCAGCACTCCGCAGGCAGAGGGCACCGGCGATCTCCACCCCGGCTTGGTACGCCAGGATCAGCACCACCCGGTCGCCTAGCCGCTCCCCCATCTCCTGGAAGAAGCCGCGGGTGAGGGTCGGGTAGCCGCCGCGGCGGTCAAAGGTCGAGGCATAGAAGCGATGGAAATGTGCCCATTGGCTGTCGGTAACCTCGCGGCCGTGCAGAATCTGGAGTTCCACCCCGGCCTCCTCGGGCTTCCGCCGCTCGCGCCGTATCTGTTTGCGCCGCTGGGCGGTAAGGCCGTCGAGAAAGTCATCGAAGTCGCGGTAGCCGCGGTTGTACCAGTGAAACTGGCAGTCGTTGCGGGGGATGAAGGGTCGGCCCGCTCCCGTGAGCGCCCTGGCTTGGGGTGCCGTCGGGAAGAGCCAATGGAGGGAGGAGACGCCGAGGGTACGGGCGTGCTCCAGGGCGGCCTCGGTCAGCTGTCCTGATACCGCCGCGATCCATCGGGCATCCCCCGCGGCCCAGCCCTCCCCCGCCCTGCGCCCGGGAGCGACCAGCAGTCGCGGGCTAGCGACCGGGGTATAGGGGATCGCGGAGACCAGCTTCGGGTAGTAACGTCCACCGCACCGCCGGTAGGCGTCTGCCCAGGCCCCGTCGAAGACCAGTTCGCCATAGGAGTTGTGCTTGAGGTAGAGCGGCACCGCCCCCACCAGCCGGCCCTTGTCGCGCAGGGTCAGGTGCTGGGGCTCCCAGCCCCACTTGGCGCCGACACAGCCGTGCCGCTCCAGCCCAGCGAGGAAGGCGTGCGAGAGAAACGGGTTGTGGTCAGGACCGACGAGCCGGTCCCACTCCGCGGCGGATAGTTCCTCGAGTCGATCGACGACGCTGATCTCCATCCGGCTGGCTCCGCCCTTGGGGGTGTATTTGCCAGGTTACCGGCCTCGCCGCAGGGGAGGGCGAAGCGACGGGCAATCCCTAGTCCGGCCCCGCACCCTCGGCGAAGCGCAGCCCCTGCTTGCCGCTGTGCTTGACCCGATACATGGCCTCGTCGGCCTGCCGGATCAGGTCATCCGCGGTGGCCG
>JBGAUE010000088.1:0-3004 GCA_044228795.1 Chromatiaceae bacterium
CAAGTGGACCAACGAGCGCCTGGGCCGCAACCCCAGCACCGGCGAGCCGGTCATCACCCCGGCTTACCGCAGCCTGGGCTTTACGCCCTCCCTGGGCTTCAAGACCGGCACCAAGAACGGCAGCCTGCTGACCGACGCCCAGGCTAAGGCCGCTGCCTAAGCGGCCTCCCTACCGCCCGCGCGGGAGCGCGTGGCGGTCTTTTTTGCTCGGAGTCTGATTCATGCATGCCACCGACAGCCTGGAAGCCGCCATTGGCGCGGCCCTCTTTCTCAACCAACCCCTGGCCATTGCCCAATGGCGCGTCCACCTCTATACCGCCGCCCCCAGCGATGACGGCCTGGGCGGCACCGAGGTCAGCGCCGCCAGCTATGCGCCGGTGCGCTGTGATCCCGGCGCCGAGCGCTGGGCCCGGGACGCGGCGCAGACCAGCGGCAACACCGTCATGCGCAACCTGGCACCCATCGCCTTTGCCACCGCCACCACCCCTTGGGGCACCCTCACCGCCGTGGTCCTCAAGGATCAGGATGGGGTGGCGCGCCTGGTGGTCCCCCTCACCACCCCCAAGCCCGTCGCGGCGGGGGATGTGCCGGTCTTCCTGGCCGGCGAGCTCGAAATTCACATCGGATAAGCCGCTATGAGCATCCCCGGCTCCCTCCTACAGCGAGCGGTCCTGCAACCGCGCGTCTCCAACGGCTTCACCACCTTCTGCGGCGTCAACGGCGACGGCACCCGCGTCGCGGTCGGTTGGGACACGGGCAGTCAGCGCGGTGTCGCGACCTTTGTCCGGCGCGGCACCTCCTGGGAGGAGATCCAGGATTTGGGCCTGACCGCGGACCTGGACGGCGAATTGAACGCCGTCGCCATGGACGGCACCGGCAAGCTCATCGCCTGCGGCGACTGCTACAACGCGGCCCCGGCCGGCAAGGTCTGCGTGTACGCATTCAATGCCGTCGATGACGACATCACTCAGCAGGCCACCCTCACCCCAGCCGGCGCGGCGGACCAGTATTTCGGTGCCGCCTGCTGCTTCAACTCAGCCGGCACCCGCCTCTATGTCGGCGCCCCCGGTTACAATCACGATGCCGGGGCCGTCTATGTGTACGAGCGCGTCGGTGCCGTCTGGACCCAAACGGCGATCATCACGATCGTCGGGTCGGAGGCCCTGGGTTCGGCGGTCGCGGTCAACCAGGATGAAACCCTCCTGGCCATCGGTGCCAAGGAAGCGGACTATTGGTGGGGCAAAGCCTTCCTCCTGGCTAAGGATGGCGGCGGGGTCTTCCAGCTTCGGGACACCCTGTTACCACCGGGCGATTTCGGCGGCGAGTTCGGGTCCGGCCTCGCCCTCGCGCCCAACGGCCAGCGGCTCTATGTTGGCCTCCCCCGTTATGGGGACAGCGAGCAGCGCCAGGGCGTCATCCTCACCCTGGACTACGCCAACGGCACCTGGCACCCGGTTGCCAGCCAACGGCGGCTGGCCCCCTGGGCCTGGGAGAATCTGGGCCTGAACCTGGCCCTGTCCCACGATGGCAGCCGGCTGGTGTCGGGCCTGCAGGCCAGCGCCTTGGTGTATGACGCCTATCAGTACCGCGTCGCCGGCATCACTAAGGACGACAACGACCAGCCCGCACCGCGGCAGGTTTTCCTGCACGACCGCGCCACCGGAGAACAGGTCGATAGCGTCATGAGCGGCGCCGATGGCACCTTTGCCCTGGCCAGTTTCACGAATGAGCCGCATGTCGCCATCTGTACGGCTAGCGCGGGCGGGGTCCGGTTCAATGCCCTGGTCCTGGATGAGGTGATCCCGCAATGAGCTACACTCCACCCCCCGGCGATAGCCTGGTCTTCAGCTTTGCGGGCCAGCCCGCCTACACACCGCCGAGCGGGGCTAGCCTGGTCTTCAGCTTTGTGCCCACCCAGACTACGGGCGGACCCGTGGCGATGGCCGCCAGGGCGGCACTGGCGCTGGTCGGCCGGGCCAACCTGGTCATCCAGGCCCTGGCCCCGCTGCGGGCCCTCGGTACCCTCAGCGTGCAGGCTATCGGCATCCTACGCTCCCTGGGCACCCTCCTGATCAAGGCCCTGGCCCGCATCGGCCTGGTCGGCCAGCGCACCGCACCCGCGGCACCGCGCGGCCTGGGCATGAAGATGACCCTGGTCACCGATCCCCGGCGCCCGGCACTCATCCTCGACCAGTTCCTGCGTCTCTGGTACTGGGGCCTGCCCAGTGCCGTCCGGGTCGCCTACCAGGTGGACGACCAGCCGGAGCAGCAGCCCGTGGCGATTTGGGAGAATCCGGGGCAGACGCAACCGGCGATCCTGCGCATCGATGGTGCCGCAATCCCCGGCGATGGCCGCACCCATCGGGTCACCGTGTCGGCCTGGCAGCAGGTCGGCACCGCCACCAGCCCCCGGGCCACCGTCAGCGAATACCTGAGCACCCCGGATGTGCGGCCGAGCGCCGTTCCGGAGTGGTGCGGGGCGTCCCTCCAGCGCCAAGCCTTGGGTCTGGCGAACCACGCCACCGGGCAATTACCGGATCTCGTCGCCGTCACCTGGCGGCACCCCGGCGCCGTCGCCATCTTCGCCAAGTTCATGAAGGGCGGTCGCACCACCCTCGCCCCGCTGGGCGTCGCCGACTACCAGGAAGCATCCTTCCTGGCGGAAGGCGTCTCGGCCCTGATGGGCTATACCGCCAGCCCGGCGCCCGTTTATTTCGGGGTGGCCGCCATCGCCCGCAACACCTATGGCGCCATCACCTGGCAAGCCGCGCCGGTCCCGATCAAGGGGTTTGAGGCGTTCGTGACGCCCCAGGCCCCGCCCCCCGAGGGTGCCACCCGGCAGGACCTCGCCGACGCCCAAGTCGAGATCAGCGTGGTAGCGGACCTGGCCGCCAGCCTCGGCGTCAGCGCCCCCGCCAACCTGGACACCCTCGTCCGGACCACTCAACTCAAGCTGTGGCGCCGCATCAAGGACGTGATCCGCCAGGGCGGCACCGTCGAGCTC
>JBGAUE010000089.1:0-2982 GCA_044228795.1 Chromatiaceae bacterium
GCCCGAGGTTGGCCTGATCGGACCCGTCACCTTGGCCGGGGTCGCCCGCGCCCACCCCGCCGATCTCACCGCTGCGGGTCTGGCCGTTTCTCCGGCAGGATTTCCACGTAGACCCAGCGCGTGGCGCGGTCGATGGCGGCGAACAGATACGGGCGCGCGTCCTCATCGGGCATCTGCGGCAAGTACTTCACGTCCACGTGCACGAAGCCTGGCTCATAGTCCTTGAACGCCTGAGAGGACCGCGTCTCAGGCGCATCCCGGGGCACCAGGTCCGCGAGCCGGGAGACCCCGTGGCGGCGCAAGCAGCGGTCCAGGCCCGAGCGTGAGACCTGATCGTTGATGAACTCATGCGTCACCACCAGCAAGTCATCGAGCGGCAGCAGCAGGAGCTTGCGCAACGCCACCACCAGGCATTCCTGGGCCGGGGAGAGGTTGGCATGCAGGGTATGGGGTCGATGCGAGGCATCCGCAATGCTGTCACGACCGCGCCACTTGCGCACCGTGATCGGGCTCAAGTGGTAGCGCCTGGCGAGCACCTGGGTGGGCTCCGTCGCGGCTTGGAGCTCGCGACGGATCGCCGGGGTGGTACGGGCATTCTTGTGCAGGCTGACTTGCATGGGCTGCTGGCTCCTCAAATAAGTGCGCCTCAGAGCGGGCCGGCGGTCGGCGCCGCGCTGGTCACGGGGCCAGACTCCGGTCGCCCTCCGGGCTCCCTACGTTTGGCCCCGTGACCAGCGCCTCAAGCACCCCGCGGGCACGGAACAGAGGATAACTCCTCCGGGGAACATAGGAACAGTTACTGATCAGGATTCCAATCAAGGGGACATCTTACAGCATAACCAGTTGACTTTATTTAACTAAACGTTGGGACGCTAGTGAATTTCATCACTATTCTGCCTAACTTTTACTTTAGTGACAGATGCCCCTCGCAAACCGCCCGCTTTCCCCCTTCACGCGCCAGGCCCTGCGGCTCTTGGGCGGCCTGATCGAGGAAGGCCGCATCCGCAAGGGCTGGCCGCGCGAGCTGTTGGCCGAGCGCATCGGAGTAGCGGCGTTCACTTTGCGGCGGGTCATCCGTCGCGAGCCGGGCGTGGCCATTGGCACCTGTTTCGAAGCGGCCGCGCTGGTGGAGATCCCCCTGTTCGGCCAAGACTCGGACCGGGCGCTGGATCAGGAACTGGCACGCCAGGGGGAGTTGCTGGTGCTGTTGCAGGCACGCATCCGCCGGGGTGAGGCCCCATTGGACGATGACTTTTGAGGCCTCGCCAGCCGCTGATCGGGTCTACGTCTGGGTATGGCTCCTGGGTGCCGTGGCGCCGGTGGTCGCCGGCCTGGTGCTGCGGGATGCGCGGGGCGGCTACGGTTTCGTCTATGGGCGCTCCTACCTGGGGCGGGCAGATGCCATCAGCCTGTTCCCTGACGAGTTGCCACTCCGACCGGGCGAGCAGCGGCAGCGTGACGATGACTTGCCCTCCTGCCTGCGCGACGCCTCCCCCGATGCCTGGGGGCGACGGGTCATCGCCAACCGTCTGACCGGCCAGCGGGGCACCGCTGCCGCGGGGATCGAACTTGACGAATTAACTTATCTGCTAGAGTCGGGCTCCGACCGCGTCGGTGCCCTGGATATTCAGGCCTCGCCGTCCGTGTACCGGCTGCGTGCAGCCGAACACCAGGATGGTCTGGACGACCTACTGGACGTGGCCGAGCGCCTGGAGCGTGGCGAGCCCTGTCCCCCGCGCTGGCCCTGGCCCTCCAACACGGCACCTCCATTGGCGGCGCCCGGCCCAAGGCCCTGCTGACCAGCCCTGCCGGCAATTTCATCGCCAAGTTCTCCACCTGCACCGACCTGTACAACCTGGTCAAGGCCGAGTATCTGGCGATGCGCTTGGCGCGCCGGGCGGGGCTGGACGTGGCCCCGGTCCTCCTGACCCAGGCCCAGGGCCGGGAGGTATTGCTGATCGAACGCTTCGATCGCGCCCGCCAGGGCCCGGGCTGGCAGCGCCGGGCCATGCTCTCCGCACTCACCCTGCTCGGACTGCGCGAGCTGAAGGCGCGCTATGCCAGCTACGAAGACCTGGGGCACCGCGTGTGGCAAGATTTCGCCGACCCTCGCCACACCCTCACGGTACTGTAGGGGCGCATGGTCTTCAATGTCCTTTGCGGCAATACCGACGACCATGCCCGCAACCATGCCCGCAACCATGCGGCCTTCTGGGACGGCCGCGTCTATCGGCTGACACCAGCCTAAGACATCTGTCCGCAGACGCGCACTGGCGGCGAGGCCAGCCAGGCGATGGTGTTGACCTTAGCGTCGCGACAGCCGACTGACCGCCTGTCTGGACGCGGCCGGGGCCTTTGGACTGGCCATCGACCAGGCCCGCACCCTGATCGACGCCCAGATCGCCGTCATCCTGCGCGACTGGGAGCGGATTTGCGCCGAGGCCGGTCTGAACGCGACCGAGCAATAGTCGCTCAGGCAACGGCAGTTTTTCAACCCCTATAGTCTGAAAGGCTATGGGGCCGGGGACGCGATACCCGATTTGTAGTTCCCCAGCACCCAACCTGCGACCCATGACATGCAGTCCCGAAGGTTGGGGTTCATTCTCCGTGGGTCTGCTAGGGGGCGACGGGCGAGCAGAACCACGGCTTGTTGCCCTCACTATCGAGAAAGCTGCCCACGAAAAAGTCGCCGTAGGCCTGCACTGCGTCAGCGATGGCGATGCCCTGCACTCTCAGCGCCGCTTGGGTGGCATGGGCCTGCTCAGTGGCCAGCGTGACCCGGGGATTGGGGAGTGCCGTCGGTGCCGCCCAATCAGGTTTCATCATCAGGATGATCTGGCCGAGCCACCAACCGACCTGTTCGGGGCCTTCGTAGGCCGGCGCCAGTCCCAGCAGGGTGCCGTAGATCGGAGTGTCGCCGTGCTCAGGATGCGAAACGGGACATCCCAGTCCCCCTTTCGCCTTGCGCTCGGCGACAACCAT
>JBGAUE010000008.1:0-159499 GCA_044228795.1 Chromatiaceae bacterium
GAAACAGATCATGAGGCCAATTTACAACAAATCCCTGGATTTAGACAAGGTTATAGTTATTTTGTGTGAACGACTTAAGATGCCAAAATTGGCGCAATTCACGCGTTCAAATGGAAGGCGATAGTCTCCCGGAGTTCTGCGGTTATCCAAGGTTCATCGGGAATGACCATGACAAAGCCCTTTCATTGTCCGCAAGGTAGATAGCTATCCAGAAGCCTTCCCGATAGGTGATCCCTTCCCATTCCACATCGGCGAGTTTCCAATCCGACCAGATTTCATCCAGAACCCGATCGACATCCGTTTCTTCGATCAAGGCAATCCAGCCATCATCATCGGGTTCATAAGAGCGTCCGGGTGGGTGGTAACCCACGATCAATCTTTCCACCAGGTCTTTGATGATCGGGTAGGCAGGATTTGATCCAGGGAGTTGCTTCAGGTCTGTGGTGGATTTGAAGTGCAGCATAAGGACTCCTGCGGAGTTTTCTCCGGGCATAAAAAAACCCGCCGAAGCGGGTTATAGTAGGATTGGTAGAGTGTGGAATAAGTAGTGACCTGATCGGCAGGATGGAATTTTCTAAGAAACTGATTAATATAAAATTCGTTATCATCCTACGGACTTGAGCATACCGTGGATTGGAAAGATTTGTTCTAATGATCTCCTAGTGTTATTGTGAAAAATATTTTAATCAGGTGAAATTGATTAAATCAATGGAGAAATGAATGAAATCGAATGCCAAGCCAACCGCTTGAAATCATGAAGTGCTGCACTGGATTCTGGAGTTATTCCCTTACTGCGACAACAAATCCGCCCTCGATTTAGAAATATCAACCGCAGCACCGCTTCATATGCCAGATGAGTCCGTACAATTTTCTCTATTAACCCAATGCTGTTATTTCTTAGAGATATTCCGATCCTCTTTGACTGTTATGTCCGTTAACTAAGGTATATAACCGGAATGATCAAGTACCCCGATTTATCACATAGGTGGGTTGGTTTCCTGTTGCCTCCGGGGCTGCCATTCATAGCCTTGAATCTAGTAAAGCTATATTACGCATCAATAGCTATTGGGGTATCAACTAGGTGGGGTCACCTGGCAAATCTCATATTCTTGATGACAACAGCTTCCCTTGTTGGATTTTTTTGCTCAGCACGAAAGCATCTAATTGGTCTTGCGATAATATCTTTAGTCATTTCGGTGGTACTGCTAATTGACATACTGCATTATAGATTCTTTGCGGAAATAGCTTCTGTAACTGAGTTTAGGCAGGCGTTCATTCTTGGGATTTTTGGTGGAGGGGTTTCGTCGTTAGTTAAATTGAGCGACCTTCTGCTGTTCATTGATGTCCCGCTTTTCATTTATTTCTATGCGCTGCTTGGCGCTGCCCCTTCTCGTCATATTATGCCATGCAAATTCCTGCGTAATACTTTGATACTTGAAGGTTATTGCAGCGTATCTATATTCTTGGTATTAAATCATTTTGAGCACAGCAAGACGACTTTCGATGACAGGTCTTCATCCCTCATTGCGCCGCGTCTCGGCTTGCTGGGTTGGCACCTACTAGACGTTGGATTCTCCATACAAGACTTTGTCCAGCGTGGCGTTATCTCGCAAGATGAATTAGAAATGGTAGTAAATCATTTTGAAAATGAACCGTTAACCTCAAATCCTAGCGCGATAACTAACCGTGCGATACCTTCTGGTCTCGCTGAAGGAAGCAATCTTCTAGTTATTCAAGTTGAGTCGCTTCAAGCCTTTGTGATCGAACTTACTGTTAAAGGGAGCGAAGTTACGCCCAACCTCTCTCGTCTCAAACGCGAGTCGCTCTATTTTAATAATTTCTTTTCCCAGGCATCAATCGGAGCAACTTCTGATGCTGAGTTTTCGGTCCTAAATTCGCTTCTTCCGACGCGTCGCGGTGCAACGGTATATCATCATGCCAATAATGAGTATTTTGCTCTCCCGCGACTCCTGCAAGAGCATGGGTACGAAACGCTTGTGATGGTCCCTTGCACGCGTAGTGTCTGGAATCAAGACCGGATGGATCGGAAGTACGGATTTGGTAGGAGATTATATTCAGAGTTTTTTAAAGGGAATGGAATAGACAAGGAGGTAGCCTATGATGACGATATGTACCAACTCGCTCTTCCCTTAATTGAACAATCGCGGCAACCGTTCTTCTTATTTATGATAACTGCCTCAAGTCATACACCCTTTTCGCATTTCAACAAAGATTTGGCACCCTTCGACTGCGGTGATGTTGGTAGCATGACTGTTTGCGATTACTTGAAGGCTATTCATTATGCTGACGCATCCCTCGGCGAATTTATTGATAAAATCAGAAGCAGCCCACTTGGAATGAATACAACAATTGTAATTTATGGCGACCATGAAGGCGTATCAATGGCCCAGCGAATCGAGGCGGGGCTTTCAGTCAATGGAATCGATGCCCTGGTTCGCGGGCGAGTGCCTTTGATTATTAGTCTCCCAGTCGACCGATTACTACAACACGACTTTGAATCATTGGGTGGTCAAATTGATCTTGGCCCTACTATTTTGGATTTGCTAGGGTATTCACACTTATCAGTGCGTTATCTTGGCAGCAGCTTGCTCGCACCAGAAAAAGAACATATTGTGGTGTTCCGTTCAGGCGATTTTGTTTCGGAAGACTACTTTTACTCAAGAACAAAAAATTCCGTACAAGCCATCTCGGAAGTTAGTGGCATACTCGATCCTACATCGATTCAATTCTTATTACAAAAAGCAAACGAAACTATTGAAATCTCTGACATTTTGTTAGACTATAATCTCGTGCATGCCCCCCCCGCATCGGATCAGAACTAGGGTGAATTTCTTCCTCAACGGTGACCGGTCTACTTCAAAGGTAATGCCGCCTGCAGTGGCCGTAACTCCATTGGTAAAGTTTATCTGACACTGGCTTTACGAAACTGTTCTTGAAAAAACCCGACAACCGACAGTTGACTTTGGATGAATAGCACATGACCGGCATGTTGTTAACCCCAAAGGTTTTCTCTGGTGCCGTACTGGATAGAGGATTGCGTTGGAGGTTAACCGTCGACGATGTTGGGCTTGGACCGCCCATCACCCACTTATCCTTTTATCCCGCCGCACCAGAACCCTGAACGTCAAGATCCCTTTCAGGTTGCGCTTAGTGTGCCATGAGAAAATGGCGTAGGGAAATATACCCTTCGAGTTATTTATGCTCCAAAACCTACCCGAGCCCTAATTTACCCAATTTATGTATTTACAAATCCCATGCTCCCTGGCCTCCAAGCCCTCGCATCCCTCCCTGTTCCTGTTAGTGTTGCTAGCTGATGCTTTTAGTGTAAACACACATATCCTATTGAATCCTAATAAGAATTCCGAAGGCTCCCTGCTCCTTGTAGAGGTCCATCAAGCATCCCAGTGATCGCGGCTCTCGCCAAGGACGAGCAACTCTTACTCCCAGCATACCCAGCCGCAAGACGCTCACAAGCGGGGTCTGGTGCTCCTGTCCGGGGGCGTGCATGGCAGGGATGCCATGCCCGAGCCTCCAGGGATGGATTTACGGCGTCCCCCGGACAGGAGCACCAGACCCCGCCCGCGCCAGCCTATCCAGCTCCCGCAAATGCACCAGCTTTTCCCGAATGCGAATCTCCAACCCACGATCCACCGGTGCGTAATAGCGCCGTGGCCGCAGACCATCGGGAAAATAGACCTCGCCAGCGGCATAGGCCTCGGGCTCATCATGGGCATAGCGGTAGTCATGACCGTAGCCCAGCTCCTTCATGAGCCGGGTCGGAGCGTTACGCAAATGAACGGGAACCTCCAGAGAGCCAGATTGGCGGGCATCCTCCTGGGCGGCCTTCCAGGCCAGATAGACGGCGTTGCTCTTAGCCGCGCAGGCCATATAAACCACCGCCTGGGCAATGGCCAGCTCTCCCTCGGGACTGCCCAGACGCTCCTGGACATCCCAGGCGTTGAGGGCCAATTCCAGGGCCCGCGGATCGGCATTGCCGATATCCTCGCTGGCCATACGCGCTACCCGCCGGGCAAGGTAGAGGGGGTCGCAGCCGCCATCGATCATGCGCGCCAGCCAATAGAGGGCGGCGTCCGGGCTCGATCCGCGCACCGACTTGTGCAGGGCGGAGATCTGGTCATAGAAGATGTCACCGCCCTTATCGAAACGGCGGGCATGACCCGCTATGACCTCCTTCACCACCCCTTCGTCAATCTCTCCGCCCTCGC
The DNA here is from genome assembly GCA_044228795.1 of Chromatiaceae bacterium. Taxonomy (GTDB): domain Bacteria; phylum Pseudomonadota; class Gammaproteobacteria; order Chromatiales; family Chromatiaceae; genus M0108. The sequence goes on from JBGAUE010000008.1 coordinate 4,248, forward strand.
TCAGGTCCGCCGCCAGCTCCAGCAGATTCAGGGCGCGGCGGGCATCACCATCCGCCGCCTCCGCCAGCACCTTTTTTTGCTCAGGGGCTAGTGTCAGCCCCAGTTGCCCCAGACCCCGTTCCTGGTCCGCCAAGGCCTGATCGATGACGCCTGCCAGGTCTTCCAGCTCCAAGGCCTTGAGGACATAGACCCGAGCGCGAGACAGGAGGGCATTGTTAAGTTCGAAGGAAGGGTTCTCGGTGGTGGCGCCGATGAAGACCAGGGTCCCCTCCTCCACATGGGGCAGGAAGGCATCCTGTTGAGCCTTGTTGAAGCGATGAACCTCATCAATGAAGAGAATGCTGCCACGCCCATCCGCGGCGCGCACCCGCCGGGCCTCCGCCACCGCCTCGCGGATGTCCTTGACACCCGACAGGACCGCCGAGAGGCGCATGAAGTGGCAGCCGGAAGACCCCGCCAGCAGTCTCGCGAGGGTCGTCTTGCCGGTTCCCGGCGGCCCCCAGAAGATCATCGAATGCGGCCGGTCCATCTCAATAGCACGCCGCAAGGGCTTGCCGGGGGCAAGAAGATGGGCCTGACCCCGAAATTCCGCGAGGGTGCGCGGGCGCATGCGCTCGGCTAAGGGGGCCGTGGTCAGCGCCGCGGCCTGGGTTGGGTAGGCAGCGGCCGCCATCTACTGGATCTCGAGAAAGTCTCCGCCGATGGGCCTGTCCAATTTGAAAAGCTTGGGGTCCAGCTTGGGGTTGCGCTTGGTGTCCAGGAAGCTGAAGCGGGTGATCTGGCCAAAGCTATCCTCCATGAGCAGGGTATCCAGGGCCTCGCCGATGAAACCGATGCGGATCCGCTTCACCTGCCCATCCGGATCCTTGGGTTGCAACTCTACCCATTCACGCCCATCGCCGGGGTCCCAGGTGGAAATTTCGAAGTGGCGCTCAATGGGCTCGTTGGATGCCAGCAACTGCGCCGGAGTGCCGTCCAGGGCCTTGGCCTGACTCTGGTGGGAGATCTGATCGAGCTCTATGTCATGAAGCCAGACCCGATCGCCATCGGCCACGATGACCTGCTCCATGGGCGCCCGGTATTCCCAGCGGAAACGGCCGGGCCGCTGGAGATAGAAGGTGCCCTCGGACTCAATCATGCGCCCGCCATCGGCGCTCAGGGTGTATTGACGAAATTCGGAAGTGAGGGTATTCAAACCCTTAAGATAGTCCTTCAACCGCGTCTCGCCGCTGGGTGCCGCCATGACGATCACGTTCAAGGCCAGCAGGGTGGTGGTCAAGGCCGTTGTTAGCACCCAGCCCCAGCGGGCTCGGCGGTGCCCCCGCGGGGCTAAGAGAGGTGTCCGTGTCATACGCATGGTTAGTTCATTCAGTCCAGGTAGGCGAAAGTAGCTTGGCGGTAACAGCCAAAGACAGGTTAATGGTGGAAAAGTTGTGGCGAATGGCCCTGTATTGTAGCCCCGGCGGGCTCCTTCGGCCTGTACATCTACCGGTGACTGATACCGATTACACCCGGGTTTGCCATCTGCGAACCCGGTGAATAGACCCTGGCCTTGCCAAGGGGCTGGTGAAAACTTATCGCTTAAAACTCTCATCTGATCGGTATAGAGTGACAGACAGTTCGTGGATAGCCTTTAGCTCCCGGTCACCCGCCCCTTCACCTCCAACACCCTCTGGACCAGCCGCCATGACCCAGCCTATAGGCTCCGCCAGCCCTGACAAGGAGACACTTGGAAATCGAGAGCCCAGCCTAGGCCTGATCGCGCGACTTGCCCTGAGGCTCCCGCGCCTCCCCATGGCCATGCTGCACGACTTCACCCAAGGTCAGATCAGTTTGTGGGCCATGAGTCTGGCCTATACCACCCTGCTCTCCCTGGTACCCCTGCTGGCGGTGAGCTTCTCCGTCCTCAAGGGTTTCGGCGTCCATAACCGTGTAGAGCCCCTGCTCCTGGATGCCCTGGTACCGCTGGGGGAGACAGGTGCGATTATCGGCACCCAGCTCATTCAATTTGTAGAAAATGCCCAAGTCGCCGTGTTGGGCACCCTGGGATTCGTGCTTTTGATCTACACCTCGGTCACACTGATTCAGAAGACCGAGGAGGCCTTCAACTACATATGGCATGTCGCCCGGCCACGTTCCCTGGCCAATCGCTTCAGCCATTACCTGACCGTCATCCTGGTCGCCCCAGTGCTGTTTCTATCAGCCTCGGGTCTCGCTGGCACCATCCAGACCAGCGCCCCCCTCCAAAGTCTGCTGGCCATTGCGCCCCTTTCCAGACTGATGGCCCTCTTCGGCTGGCTACTTCCCTACCTGATACTCGCTGCCGCCTTTACTTTCATCTACACCTCGCTACCCCACACCCGCGTCCAATTCCGCCCCGCCCTGGTCGGGGCCCTGGCGGCGGCGGTCCTATGGCGACTCACGAGCTGGGGATTCACCTTTTTCATGGCCGGCTCCACCCACCTCACCGCCATCTATTCCGGCTTCGCCATCCCCATCCTCTTCATGATGTGGATCCATATCGCCTGGCTCGTCCTCCTGGCTGGCGCCAGCATCGCCTTTTACCTCCAACACCCCGAATACCTGGCGACACTCGACCGGGACGCAGGGCCTAGTTGCCAACTCCAGGAGCGCTGGGTCCTGGCAGTTGCGGGACAGGTGGCTCATCGCCATTACACCAGCGGGACACCCTATGACAGCGATAGCCTGGCCTACGCCCTGGCCCTGCCCAGCAATGCCATCCGGAATACGCTCGACATGCTGGAGGCCGGCGGATTCTTGTTGCGCACGGCGGAAGAGCCCAGCCGCTATGTTCCCCGTCGCGCCCCCGAGGCCATTGCCCTTAGTACGGTGCTGAACTTCGCGAGGTGCTACCCGAAGACTCTGGGCTCAGCCTCCCAGGATCCCACCGCTATCGAGACCCGCCTCGATGAAGTCAGGTACCAGGCCCTGTCAGGGTTGACCCTCAAGGACCTCGCCGATCAGATCGGGTCATCGAGACCCTTGCCGACCACGACACCCTAGGACGAAAACGGCGCCTCCCGCACGGGACGGAAGGAGTGGCGGTGGATGGGACTGGGACCCAGGGCACGCAAGGCGGCAAGGTGGGCTGGGGTCGGATAACCCTTATGAAGTGCAAGCCCATAGCCAGGATGAAGTTTGTCCAGACGCGCCATTTCCCGGTCCCGGGCGACCTTGGCCAGGATGGAGGCGGCGGAGATGGCGGGTACTCTGGCATCGCCGCCCACAATAGCCTCGACGGGACAGCTCAGCCTGGGGCAGCGGTTGCCATCCACCAAGGCTCGATCGGGCGAGAACGCCAGACCATCGACCGCCCGCTGCATGGCCAGCAGGGTCGCCTGGAGGATGTTCAGGCTATCGATCTCCGCGGGGCTGGCACTGGCGACGGACCAGGCCAGGGCAAACTCCTGGATTTCGGGCTCTAGAAGGGCGCGACGGGCGGCGGACAGGCGTTTGGAGTCATCCAAACCCGCGATGAACCGGGCGGGATTAAGAATGACGGCGGCGGCGGTGACGGGGCCGGCCAGGGGCCCGCGACCCGCCTCGTCAATCCCTGCGATCAGAACCACAGGCAACCCCATGGCCGAACCTGGCGCCATCATGAAGCCGCCACCAATTCCAGCAAGGCCTGGGCGGCCTGGCGACCGGCGTCGAGGCGCAGTTGCTTATGGATCCTGGCGTAGGTCGCCTGGATCTCGGCCAGCTGGGGGGCATCCTCCAGGAGCGCCAGCAGGGCGGGCCCCATCAGTTCCGCCTGGCATCTGTCCTGGATAAATTCCGGCGCCAGTTCCCGACCCGCCAGAATATTCGCCATGGCGACGTGTGGCACTTTTATGAGGTTTAATACCTTGACCAGCCGGTACGTGAAGGCGTCGAGCCGATAGCCCACGACCATGGGACGTTTGAGTAGCAAGGCCTCGAGGGTGGCGGTACCGGAAGCGGTCAGCACGGCGTCGGCGGCAATCATGGCCTCGCGCCCCCGGCCATCCACCAGGGTCAGGGGGACCTTCAGGCCGGCCCGCGCCCGTATCTCTTCGAACAAGTCCCGCAGGCGCGGGGATACCAATGGGACAACGAAGGCGAGCCCGGTGTTATGCCCCTGACACCAAGCGGCCGTCTCGATGAAAGGGCGCGCCAGTAGCTTGACCTCACTGACGCGACTGCCCGGCAGCAGAGCAATCACCGGGCCTGACAGGGGCAAACCCAAGGCCTGGCGGGCCGCACCGCGGTCCGTATGGAGGGGGATCTCGTCCGCCAGGGGGTGACCTATGTAGCGCGCAGCTACACCCCGCTCGCGCAGGAAGTCCTCTTCGAAGGGGAAAATGCTCAGTACCAGATCGACCGCGGAGCGCAAGCCCTTGACCCGTCCAGGTCGCCAAGCCCAAACCGTGGGACTGACCAGGTGGGCGGTGGGAATCCCAGCCCGGCGCAGGCGCCGCTCCAGGGTCAGGTTGAAGTCGGGGGCGTCCACGCCGATAAAGAGGTCCGGCGGATGGGCTAGGAAATAATCGCCAAGCTGGCGCCTGAGGCTGAGTACCTCGGGCAGATGCCTAAGCACCTCGACCAGTCCCATGACGGCAAGGCGCTCCTGATCAAGGAGGGTCTCGCAACCAGCCTCGGCCATGCGCGGTCCGGCCACACCTATAAAGCTGATATCGGGCCGCGCCTCAAGCAGGGCACGGATGACACCGGCGGCAAGCTGATCCCCAGAGGGCTCGTTGGCGACAATGCCGATGAGCATCCGGCGCGGCGAGCTCAGCGCACAAAACCGCGCGGGCTATTGGCGACAAAATCCGCCAGATAATCGACCTCCGGCCTCCGGAGGGCACGCATGGCCACCAAGGCCTCCGCCAACCTTTGTTTGGACTTGTAGAGCAGTCGAAAACCCTGCTTGATGGCGGCGATGGCCTCGGGATCAAAGTTACGCCGACGCAGCCCCTCGGAGTTGATGCCGCGCGGGTGAGCCGGATGACCGTTGACCAGCACGAAGGGAGGGATGTCCTGGGCCACGACGGAACCACCGCCGGAGAAACAGTGGGCACCGATGCGGCAGAATTGATGGATGATGGTGAAGCCGCCGAGGATGGCCCAGTCCTCCACGTTCACATGGCCCGCCAGGGTGGTAGCATTGGCCATGATAACGTTGTCGCCGATCACGCAATCGTGAGCGATATGGACATAGGCCATAAAGAGGTTGTCGCTGCCGATCCGGGTCACCCCCAGACCCTGGGCCGTGCCCCGATGCAGGGTGACGAATTCGCGAATGACATTGCGATCCCCCACCTCCAGCCGGGTCTCCTCGCCAGCGTATTTCTTGTCCTGAGGGTCCTCGCCCACGGATGCAAACTGAAAAATACGGTTATCGCAGCCGATATCGGTGGGGCCTCGCAGGACGGCATGAGGGCCAATGGAGGTACCACGACCAATCCGAACCCGAGGCCCGATAATGGCATAGGGTCCGACCTCAACATCCTTATGGAGTTCGGCGGCGGGGTCGATGATGGCCGTGGGATGAATCATGCCTAGAAATCCCGGGCGGTACACATGATGTCGGCGGAGGCCGCCAACTTGCCATCCACATGGGCCTCGCCCGTAAACATCCAGATGGCGCGCCGCACGGCCCGCAGTTTGACGGTCATGATGAGTTGGTCGCCAGGTTCCACCGGACGCTTGAAACGGGCCTTGTCGATGCCGACGAAATAATAAAGCTTAGAGCCCACCTCATCGGGACGGGACTCCATGGCCAACAGACCCGTGGCCTGGGCCATGGCCTCGATGATGAGGACCCCGGGCATGATGGGACGCGTCGGAAAATGACCGGTAAAAAAGGGCTCATTGAAGGTGACGTTCTTCAAGGCCACGAGATAATCGTCGCGCTGGAAATCCAGGACCTTATCGACCAGCAGAAAGGGATAGCGGTGCGGTAGATGACTAAGCACCTCGTGAATATCCATCGTGTTCAAGGCAGTCTCCCTTGGGTGAAGGAGGGCTGGCAGGCGAACGAGACGCGGCGGAGGCCGGCTAATCCGAGTCCTGTTCCACTCCCTGGATCAATTTTGCCAACTCGGCCTCGAGGTACTTGACGCGCCGCGTCAGATCGTCGAGATGACGGAAGCGCGCGGCGTTACGCCGCCAATCCGCGTTCGACATGGCTGGGATACCGCTGCTATAGACACCCGGCTCCGGGAAGGAGCGCGTGACCATGGCCATGCCGGTGAAATGGACGTTATCGCCAATTTCCAGATGCCCGGCCATGCCAACGGCCCCGGCGATAGTGCAATCGCGGCCGATGTGGGTGGATCCCGAAATGCCTGAGCAGGCAGCCATGGCGGTATTCTCACCAATACGGCAGTTGTGACCAATCTGAATCAGGTTATCGAGTTTGGCCCCGGCCTCGATGACGGTATCCGTCAGGGCGCCGCGATCAACACAGGTGTTGGCGCCGATCTCGACATCATCCCCAATGTCCACCCCGCCGAGTTGGGGCATGCGGAACCACCGCTTACCATCCCTCGCGAAACCAAAACCATCCCGGCCAATGACACAACCAGGTTGGAGCAGCGCGCGGCAGCCAATTCGCACCCCAGCGCACAGGGTCACCCGTGCCACCAATCTCGCCTCCTGGCCAATATGACAATGGGCGCCAATGACGGACCCCGGCCCGATGAAGGCGCGGGGGCCTATCTCGACCCCTTCCTCAACCACGCTACCAGGACCGATCCAGGCACTGGGGTCCACCTGGGCTGTGGCCGCCACCACGGCACTGGGGTGGCGGCCCGCAGGCATCTCGGGAGGGGGATGAAGGAGCCAGCCAGCCCGCGCATAAGCTAGATAGGGATTTTCGCCGATCAGGATCGGAACGGGGCTAAGAGCGCGGTCATCAGGACCGAGAATCACGGCCCCAGCCTGGGTCAGACCCAGATCAGAGCGATATTTTTTGTCAGCATAGAAACAGAGATCCCCAGGACCCGCATCAATCAGGGTCGCAATTCGCCCAACCCTGACATCCGGATCTCCCACAAGCGTGAGACCCAGTTGCCGGGCGAGTTCTCCGAGGGAATATTCCAAGGTAATGATCGCAGGAAGAAAAAAGGAATCAGGTTATGCCTACTTAGCCTGGTGCTTGGCCCGCATCCGTTCCACCACCTCGTCGGAGATGTCGATGCGTTCACTGAAATAGAAGACGTCCTTGCCGCTCACGATGAGGTCTATACCCCGTTGCTTGGCGAGTTCGGTCACCACTTCCTCCACCTGCTTGCCGAGCTTGGTGCGCATCTCGTTCTGACGGAGGGTAAGGTCCTCCCGTGCCTCGCCTTGGGCGTACTTGAGCTTGCGATCCCGGTTCCGGATATCGTTAGTAAGGCGCTGAGCCTCCTCAGTACTCATGAGGGCGGCATCCCGATCCAGGCGTGCCTGCAAGGCCGTAAGCTCCTCCTGCTGTTCCCGCAGCTTCTTCTCCCGATCGGAGACCGCTTGCTGCAACTCATTGCGCGCCTGCTCGTACTGGGGTGATCTCTCCACGATCCGGTCTGGATCGATCACGCCAATCACATAGTCCGCACCCAGAACGGGGGTCACCATAACCGCCAGCAGGCCGGCAGTGCCCATAAGACTAGGGAACCTCGACATGATGCTACTCACCCTAGAAGGCAGAACCCAAGCCAAACTGGAAGACCTGGGTATCATCGCCTTCTTTCTCGTTAATGGGGTAGGCGACGCTAAGGAAGATGGCCCCAACGGGCGACAGCCAGACCAAGGACAAGCCCGTCGAGTAACGCAGATCATCCAAGGCGAAACCATCGGGCGCGACCAGGCCATTCATGGAACTGGTTGTCCAGACGTTGCCAAAGTCAAAGAAGGCACTCAGCCGGATGGTATCAGCAAAGTCCCCGGAAATCGGCGGCGGCACAAAAAGTTCCATGCCCCCTACGATTTTGACATTACCGCCGATAGGGGCTCCTTGCCCACCGACCTCGCGCGGGCCCAGGGTATTCTCCTGCCATCCCCGCACGGAACGGGGGCCACCCGCATAGAAGTTCTGGAAGAAGGGCATGGTGGTGGTATCGCCATAACCGTCTCCATACCCTAGATCGGCACGCAAGGACAGGGTAAATCGGCGTGCCAGGGGGAAATAGTGACGGTGGCGATAGGTCAGGCGCCAATACTCCAGGCTACTACCAGGCCCCGCGAACTCTAAGCCCAGGTTTTGCAGGAGACCCTTAGTCGGAAAGACGGTAGTATCACGTGAATCCTTGGTATAGGTAGCATTAAGGACGTAATCGTTGTACTTATCGCCATTGAGGAGGGCAAACTCCTCGGCCACTGTCGAATAACCCGGCTTCAACTTGATGTATTGGTATTGAATCCCGAGCCCGGCGCGGCTGACATCCGAAATAGGCAGACCCCAGTTGATACCGGCAACGCCCATGTCCGTTGAGTAGGGAGCAAGATCCAGATTGGCATAATCGGTCTCCCGGTAAGACAGGATGAAACCACGGCTGATACCATTGATGGTGTAATAGGGGTTGGTGTAGCCCAATTCGTAAAGCGTGTTGGCATCGCTAGTATTGAAGGCAAAGGAAACCCGCTTACCCGTGCCCATGAAGTTGTTTTGGGTCACACTGGTATTGAAGAGAATGCCCTGAGACTGGGAGTAGCCGACGCCAGCCATGAGGTTTCCGGATGGCTTCTCCTTGACGGAGACATCCACATCCACCTGATCCGGGGAACCCGGGACGGCCGGTGTTTCAATATTGACCTCGTCGAAGAAGCCAAGGCGTTGCAGACGCTCGCGGGACTCCTTGACCAGTGCCGAGGAGAACCAGGCCGCCTCAAGCTGCCGCATCTCCCGGCGCAGAACCTCATCGCGGGTGCGGGTATTCCCCTTCATATTCACGCGGCGGACATAGACCCGCTTGCCAGGATCAACGAAGAAGATAACCTTGACCTCCTTCTTTTCGTCATTGATCTCCGGGATGGTATTCACATTGGCGAAGGCATAGCCCTCATCCGCGAGGCGGCGGGATACTCGCTCCGCACTCTGGGTTGTCGCCTTACGCGAGAAGGGTTCGCCACGGCGCATGTGAATCAAAGGGAAGAGTTGCTCGGCCGGCAAGGTCGGTTGGCCCGCGAGTTGGATATCGCTGACCAGGTAGATGTCACCCTCATTGATGACGACCGTGATGTAGATTTCCTTGCGGTCAGCGCTGATCGAGACCTGGGTAGACTTGATCTCGAACTTGATGAAACCCCGGTCCAGGTAGAAGGAGCGCAAGGTCTCGAGGTCGCCACCCAGCTTTTGCTTGGAATACTGATCGTTCTTGCTATACCAGGAAGTCCAATTAGACTTGCCCAGCTTGAACAGCCCCAGCAATTCCTTTTCAGGGAAGGCCTCATTGCCTATGATGTTGATCTGCTTGATGCGAGCGGTCAGGCCTTCGATGATGTCGATCGTGACCCGCACCCGATTGCGATCCAGGGGCGATACCGTGGTTTGGACCTCGATCCCATATTTGCCGCGGGCAAAATATTGATTTTTAAGTTCCTGTTCGATACGGTCAAGGATGGACTTGTTGAAGACGCGACCCTCGGACAGACCGATCTCCTTGAGGGCCGCACGCAGGGCCTCCTCCTCGATATCCTTGTAGCCGGTCAGAATGATCTCGGAGACCGCCGGGCGTTCCTGGACCGTGACGACCAGGACGGTGCCGTCACGCTCGACCTTCACATCCTCGAAGAATCCCGAGGCATAAAGGGAGCGAATACTCTTGGCCGTAACCTCTTCCGTAGTGCTGTCACCAATCTTGACGGGGAGCAGGCTGAAAACCGTACCGGCGGAGATGCGCTGGAGGCCCTCGATGCGGATGTCGGTAACCTTGAAGGTATCCGCCAGGGTAGTCACGGGTCCATTCAACAGCAGGCCCAGCGCCAGGATGATCAGGACCAGGGCATGGCGAACCACCCCTGAAAAACTTCTCTTGGAAACGCCCAAAACCCATCCCCCTCTGCGGAGAAACCGCCTGCCGTGACGGCTAAAATCATGACGGGCTAGTATAGGCGAAGGGAATCGCGAACAAAACCATCATGGAGGGCCCACGCCCAAGTAATGCCTTAGGCAGGGGCGTAAAATGCTGGCAAAAGACGCCGGCCCTGACCCTGTCAATTCAATAGGCGTTGAATATCGACGAAGAAGGCCAGGGACATGAGGGCCGCGAGCACGGCGACACCGATACGCTGACCTTGCATCTGGACCTGTTCCGAGACGGGGCCGCCTTTGATCGCCTCGACCAGAAAGAACAGCAGGTGCCCCCCATCCAGGATTGGGATAGGCAATAGGTTGAGCACCCCCAGACTGATGCTGACGACGGCCAGAAACTTGATGAAATAGGTCCAGCCATGGCTAGCGCTGCGCCCGGCGCTCTCGGCAATGGAAATGGGACCGCTCAGGTTTTCGATAGAGGCCTGGCCCGTCACCATCCGGCCCATGACCTTAAGCATCAACCAACTCATGTCCCCCGTCTTGGCGATAGCGGCCCCCAATGCATCCACCGGCCCCAGGCGCACCACGGCGCGAAATTGCGCCATGAGTTCCTCGGGTACTTCCACCCCGGCGCCAACGCGGCCAATCTCCCCGGTAGGGCCCGGAGCGGATCGCGGGGTCAGTTCCAACTCCAGAACCTGGTCGCCACGGGCAATCATCACCTTCAAGGTCTGGCCGGGATGATCCCGCACCATGGCGACCCAGTCATCCCAGCTGGTGACGGACTGGTCGTTGGTGTTTAGGATCCGATCGCCGGGCTTAAGGCCGGCCGCCGCGGCCGCCTCGCCGGGAATGACCTCACCAAGCACGGGCGGCAGCAGGGGACGGGCAGGAGCCAGGCCGAGATGGGTCAGGATAGCCGGGTCTTCCGGCAAGGCCGCCAGGGCATGGCCATTGAGGACATAGCTGCGCTCGTCCCCATTCGCGTCGCGTATCCGCAGGGGCAAATCACGGCCGTCGAGGGCCTCGGCCATGAGCGCAAAGACCGCCGCTTCCCAGGTTGGGGTGGCGCGGTCACCAACCCGTAGCAGTTCGTCCCCAGCCTCCAACCCCGCCTCGTCGGCGATGGAACCAGTCGCCACGGTCCCAATCAAAGCGCGACTGCCCGTATCCCCCGTCACCAGAATGCCCCAGTAGAGGAGGATCGCGAACATGAGGTTGAAGACCGGGCCGGCCAGGACAATAGCGGCGCGCTTCCAGAGTTTTTGCCGATTGAAGGCCAGGTGGACCTCTGCAGGATCAACCTCCTCCACGCGCTCGTCGAGCATCTTGACGTAACCGCCCAGGGGAATACCTGCCAGGACGTATTCAGTGCCATCCCGACGGCTCACCCACCGCACCAGGGGCCGTCCAAAGCCGATAGAAAAGCGCAGTACCTTGACCCCCAGGTGCCGAGCCACCCAGAAGTGGCCAAATTCATGCACCGCAATGAGAATTGCGAGGACCACGACAAAGGAGAGCAGGGTGTGGAGAAGGGCTGGCATGATCCCTATGCGACCAGGGCCGGCAGCAATTGTTCCGCCGTGGCCCTGGCCTGGCGATCCGCCTCGAGCAGACTCTCCAGCCCATCCCGGCTGACGGCCTGAGCTGGCAGCCGCTCAAGCGTCGCACCGACCAGGCGGGCAATGGCGGTAAAGGGAATTCGGCCCATCAGGAAGGCTGCCACGGCAATCTCGTTGGCGGCATTGAGGATGGTTGGGGCCGTGCCCCCGGACTCGGCGGCCTGGATCGCCAGGGACAGACAGGGGAAGCGATCCAGCCCCGGCGGCTCGAAGTCCAGCCGGCCGACGGCGAAGAGGTCCAGGGGTGACACGCCGGAGCTCAGGCGCTCGGGCCAGGCCAGGGCGTGGGCAATGGGGGTGCGCATGTCCGGGTTGCCCAACTGGGCCAGTACCGAGCCGTCCACATACTGCACCAGGGAGTGAATGACGCTCTGGGGATGAATGACGATCTGAATGTGCTCAGGCCGGGTGCCGAACAGCCAGCACGCCTCGATGAGCTCCAGACCCTTATTCATCATGGTGGCGGAATCCACCGAGATTTTGCGCCCCATGCGCCAGTTGGGGTGGGCGCAGGCCTGGTCAGGGGTCACCTGCTCAAGTCCCGCCAGGGTCCGGTCGCGAAAGGGCCCGCCAGAGGCGGTGAGAAGGATACGCTCAACACCCACCCTCTCGAGGCCACGCTCATACCCCGCTGGCATACATTGAAAAATGGCATTGTGTTCACTGTCAATGGGAAGTAGGAGAGCACCGCTGGCGGCGGCGGCGGACATCAGGATCTCGCCGGCGACGACTAAAGCCTCCTTATTGGCCAGCAACAGCCGCTTCCCCGCCCGGGCGGCGGCCAGGGTGGGCAAAAGTCCGGCGGCGCCCACAATGGCCGCCATGACGATATCCACCTCCGGCAAGGCGGCCACCTGGGCCAGGGCCTCGGGCCCCGCCAGCACCTCGGGGGCCCCGGACATGTCCGCGAGCAGATAGCGCAGGCGCTCCGCCGCCCTGTCATCCGCTAGGACGGCAAAGGACGGCCGATGGCAACGGCACTGCTCGGCCAGGCGCTCGGCATCCCGGTTGGCCGTCAGTGCCACCACACGGTAGAGGTCGGGATGGCGTCCCACTACATCCAGGGTGCTGATCCCAATGGAGCCCGTAGCCCCAAGAATGCCTATGCCCTTCAAATTGGGACCCTCAACCAATGCAGGCCCAGGACAAAAAAGGGGGCGGCGGCAGTCAGACTGTCAATACGATCCAGGAGGCCACCATGACCTGGCAGGAGGTGGCCGGAATCCTTCACCCCCCGGCAGCGCTTGAGGAGACTTTCAAAAAGATCTCCCACCACGGAGATGAAGGTCGTGGCCAGACACAAGATCAGGGCTCCCAAGGTGGCCAGCAGCGAAAATTCCAGCCAATAGCTCAACGCCAGGCCCAGCAGGGCCGAGCCAGCACCAGCCCCAAAGACCCCCGCCCAGGTCTTGCCCGGGCTGAGGACGGGCGCCAGTTTGGTCTTGCCCCAGCGGCGGCCGGAAAAATAGGCGGCGACATCTGCCGTCCAGATGAGAATCAAGAGAAAAAGCACTAGGGCCGGACCCCGAGGCGAGGCGCCATGGACCTGGGTCATGGCCAGCCAGGGACCCATGAGCACCAGCAGCCCCGCCAGCATCCGCCCGGGGACAGGGCCTGAATCCGATTCGATATGATCCAGCCGGAAGAGCCAGACCGCCACCAGCCACCACCAAAGGCTGATGAGGAAGAGCAGGGGTACGACCCCAGCCTCTGGCAATTGCCAAAGCAAGATCAGGGCGACGCCGATGAGGGCCACATAGCCCAGCCTGGCGGCTGGTGCCGTGAGTCCAGCCAGGGCCGACCACTCCCAGGCGCCGCCCAGCAGGATCAGGCCCAGGACCAGGGCGAAGCCAGGCGTAGGCAAGGCCAGCACTGCCAGAATGACGACCGGGGCCAGGATCGAGGCGGTCAGGACCCGACTCTGGAGGCTGGTTAGGGCCACGAGGATACCCGGTCCGGATCGTGGGGAGATTCCGGGGCAGCATTGAGAGCCTGGGAGCCCTGTCCCATCACCTGCTCAGAGGTCTGGCCGAAGCGACGATGCCGGCGCCCAAAGTCGGCCAGGGCCTCGGCGTAGGCCTCGGCACCAAAGTCCGGCCACATGAGATCGGTAAAATAAAGTTCGGCATAGGCCGACTGCCAGAGCAGAAAATTACTTAACCGCTGCTCGCCGCCAGTACGGATGAGGAGGTCGGGATCCGGCAGGCCGCTGGTCGCCATTTGGGTCGCGAGGGTGGCCTCATTGAGGGTGACCGGGTCCAGTTGCCCCGCGACGGCTGCCTGGGCGATACGGCGCGTCGCCTCGGTCAGGTCCCAACGGCCGCCATAGTTGGCGGCGATCTGCAAGGTTAGCTTGGTATTGGCCGCCGTCGCCTCCTCAGCCTCGGCGACCTCTAGGCGCAGGCGTTCGGGGAAGGCCCCGAGATCGCCAATGACGCGAAGGCGCCCACCGTTCTGCTTAAGCTTATTGACCTCGGATCTCAAGGCGGTGAGGAAGAGTTGCATGAGGAAATCGACCTCGGGTCTCGGCCGCCGCCAATTCTCACTGCTGAAGGCGAAAAGGGTCAGGACCTCGACCCCCTGGCGAATACTCTCCTCGACCACGGCGCGGACGCTCATAACTCCCGCGCGATGCCCGGCGCCGCGGGGTAGATGACGCGCCCGCGCCCAGCGGCCATTGCCATCCATGATGATGGCGACATGTCGGGGGACGGCGCCCACCTGTTCGCTTGTGATGATGGCCATGCCGCGCTCGCGTCCTGGTCCGCCGGATCAGATGGCCATGAGGTCCTTTTCCTTTTCCTCCAATACCTGGTCGACCTCCTTGACGTATTTATCGGTCAGCTTCTGAATGGTTTCCTGGCCCCGGCGTTCGTCATCCTCGGAAATCATCTTCTCCTTAACCATTTCCTTGAATGCATTATTGGCCTCGCGCCGGATGTTGCGAATGGCCACCCGCCCCTGCTCCGCCTCGGAACGCGCCACCTTGATGAGATCCCGGCGGCGTTCCTCAGTCAGCGCCGGCATAGGCACTCGGATCAGGTTGCCGGCGGTATTGGGGTTGAGCCCTAGGTCAGACTGCATGATGGCCTTCTCAACCGCCGTCACCATGCCCTTTTCCCAGGGGGCCACGGCCAGGGTGCGGGCATCCTCGGCGGTGACGTTAGCCACCTGCTTGATGGGCACCTCATTGCCGTAGTAATTGACCCGGATGTGATCGAGCAGAGAGGGATGGGCGCGACCGGTGCGGATTTTGGCCAGTTCGAGGCCCAGGGCCTCGACACTCTTCGCCATGCGCGTCTCGGCGTCCTTGTTGACATCGTTGATCATCTCAGTCTCCACTTGCGACCAGGGAACCAATGGCTTCGCCCTGGATCAGGCGCATCAGGGCCCCGGATTGATGGATGTTCATGACGCGTATGGGGATGTGATTATCCCGGCAGAGAACGATGGCGGTGGTGTCCATGACCTTCAGGTTCTCCCGCAGGGCCTGATCGTAACCCAGGCGCGGGTAGAAGACGGCCTGGCTATCCTTCATGGGATCGGCGGAATAGACCCCATCGACCTTGGTGGCCTTGATGAGCAGTTCCGCGCCTATCTCCACCGCCCGCAGGCTGGCCGCCGAGTCCGTAGTAAAGTAGGGGTTCCCGGTGCCGGCGGCGAAGATGACCACCCTCCCCTTTTCCAGGTGACCCAGGGCACGACTACGGATGAAATCCTCGCAGACCGGGTGGATGCGCAGGGCTGACATGACGCGGGTGCCGACGCCGATACGCTCCAGGGCATCCTGCATGGCCAGGGCATTCATGACCGTAGCCAGCATGCCCATGTGGTCACCAGTGACCCGGTCCATACCGGCCCCGGCCAGGCCCTCGCCACGAAAGATGTTGCCGCCACCAATGACCAGGGCCAGCTGAATACCCGTATCCGCCAGCCCCTTCACCTCTGCGGCGAGCCGGCCCATGATGCCGGGATCGATCCCGAACTGGCCACCGCCCATAAGGGCCTCGCCGCTAAGCTTGAGCAGAATCCGCCGATAGGCTAGTTGGGTCACGGTTAGAACTCTCCTGTGGGGTGATCCACGCAATTATAGTGGGCCGCCGCGACCTGGGTGGAGGGACCTGGCGGTATCCTTCCAGGGTCGGTAAGGACTCAGGCCGGGGGACCACTCCGATTGAAACCGGTGTTTGCCCCCATAACCTGACTAGTCGCCACGCACCTGGGCCATGACCTCGTCGGCGAAGTTTTCTTGCTTCTTCTCGATGCCCTCACCGACCTCGACGCGGGAGAAGCGATGGACCTTGGCACCGACGCGAGCGAGTAGCTTCTCGACCGTAACCTCGACATCCTTGACGAAGGGCTGACCCAGCAGGGTCACCTCCTCCATATATTTGCGGACGCGGCCACCGATGATCTTGTCCATGATGTCCGCGGGCTTACCACTTTCCAGGGCCTGGGCGCGGAAGATCTCCTTCTCCTTTTCCAGAACCTCGGCAGGCACCTGATCGGCATCGACGCAGATAGGGTTGCTGGCGGCGACATGCATGGCGATGTCCTTGCCGAGTTCGGCATCACCGCCCTCCATCTCCACCAGGACGCCAATGCGTACCCCATGGCGGTAGCTATACAACTGGCCTTGGGCATTATCGAAGCGGACCAGACGGCGCACCTG
Organism: Chromatiaceae bacterium; assembly: GCA_044228795.1. GTDB lineage: Bacteria > Pseudomonadota > Gammaproteobacteria > Chromatiales > Chromatiaceae > M0108. The sequence continues at coordinate 20,542 of JBGAUE010000008.1, forward strand.
GATGTTCTCGCCAATCTTGGCGATCAAGGCCTCGCGGGCCTCGGCGATGGTGATCGCCTTGCCAGCGCGAATCGGCAGAGCGCTCAGGCCCTCGACATCCGCAATCGTAGCGGCCAGGGCGGCCTCGCCCACGGCGTCGGCAAACTCCTTGAAGTTGGCATCCTTGGCCACAAAGTCAGTTTCGCTATTGACCTCGACCATGACAGCACTCTTGCCGTCGGCGGCAACCTTGATAACCACAACACCGTCGGCGGCGATGCGGCCAGCCTTCTTAGCGGCCTTCGCCTGGCCTGACTTGCGCATGGCCTCGATGGCGTCCTCGATACTGCCCAGGGATTCGACCAAGGCCTTCTTGCACTCCATCATGCCGGCCCCGGTACGCTCTCTAAGTTCCTTGACCAATGAGGCGGTAATCTCCATCAAACAAATCTCCAAAAATTGGGTGTCGCGAATTTGCCCGGCGCGATCAATACCTCGGCAGCGGGGCGAAAACAGGGTTCAGGGGAGGTCCCCCTGCACAACTGGCAGGGGGTCGCCACTGACTTGGGGATGGCGCGGATGCCAGGACGTCAGGCGGAGGCCTCGGCTGGGGCGGAGGTCTCCATGTACTCATCCACACGCCCGGCCATGGCGGCGGCACTGCGCCGGCCATCCAAAACGGCGTTAGCAGACTCGGCGATATAGAGGCGCACAGCGCGGATGGCGTCGTCATTACCGGGAATCACATAGTCGATGGGGCCTGGATCATTGTTAGTGTCTACCACGCCCACCACCGGTATGCCAAGTTTGTTGGCCTCGGTCACGGCCAACTTCTCATGGCCCACGTCGATGATAAAGATGGCATCCGGTAACCCACTCATTTCCTTGATACCGCCCAGACTCAACTCCAGCTTATCCTTCTCCCGGCTCAGGCCGAGGGCCTCCTTCTTGTTGAAACGGTTGATGCTACCGTCCTCGAACATGGCCTCCAAATCCTTGAGGCGCTTGATGGACTGCTTGATGGTCTTGAAATTGGTCAACATACCGCCGAGCCAACGATGATTGACAAAAGGCATGCCGCAGCGGATGGCCTCCTCGCGGATGGCGTCGCGAGCGGCGCGCTTGGTACCGACAAAGAGAACCTTGCCCCCATTGGCGGACAGGGAGCCCATGAAATTCAGGGCCTCGCGAAAAAGCGGCAGGGTCTTTTCTAGATTGACGATGTGGATTTTATTGCGGTGCCCGAAGATATAGGCCCCCATCTTGGGGTTCCAGTAACGGGTCTGGTGGCCGAAATGGACACCAGCCTCCAGCATGTCCCGCATGGATACTTGGCTCATGATCGAAACCTCGATGAGTTGGGTTAAACCTCCACGCCTCCCCAGGAAACAACCCGCGCAAGCGGGCACCCGGTTATCCCGGTGACGAAACGTGTGTGGCGTTGAAGGCCCGCGCGTGGCGCGGACCAAAAAATAGCGCGAAAAACCTTTATTTTTCGCGCCCTAGCGGCTTAGGGCAAACATCCGTCGGCCAATATTAGCGAATCGGTTTGCTGATCAGCGCCGCCTTTTATACCATAAGCGGCTGGATTCGAGCAATTTCAAGCAGTCCCAGCTTGTCTCCCGCACGCTCCCTACCATTCGCCACCCCGGAAGTCCCAGCCCCAGCATGAGCGTGACCATCAAGACCGCGGACGAAATCGCGAAAATGCGCGTGGCCGGACGCCTGGCGGCGGAGGTCCTGGAGATGATCGAGGAACATGTAGTCCCCGGCATCACCACGGATGAACTCGACCGCCGCTGCCATGACTTCATTGTCCAGGAGCAGGGGGCCATCCCCGCGCCTCTGAACTATCGCGGCTTTCCCCGCTCCATCTGCACCTCGGTCAACCATCAGGTGTGCCATGGCATCCCCAGTGACAAGCAACTCAAGAAGGGCGATATCCTTAACATCGACATCACCGTCATCAAGGATGGCTATCACGGTGACACCAGTAAAATGTTCTGCCTCGGGGAACCCTCCATCCTCGCCCGCCGACTGGTTAATGTGACCCGAGAGGCCCTGTGGACCGGTCTGGCCCAGGTCCGCCCCGGGGCAACCCTGGGCGACATCGGTCATGCCATCCAGAGTCTCGTCGAGAGCCACCGCTTTTCCGTTGTGGAGGAATACTGTGGCCACGGCATTGGCCGCGACTTTCACGAGGAACCCCAGGTTCTGCATTATGGCAAACCGGGCACGGGCATGGTCCTTCGGGCCGGTATGTGCTTCACCATCGAGCCTATGGTCAATGCCGGCAAACGCTTCATCAAATTGCTGCCGGACGGCTGGACGGTCGTCACCAAGGATCGCGGCCTTTCGGCCCAGTGGGAACACACGGTCCTGGTCACCCCTGATGGCCACGAGATCCTGACCCTGCGCCACGAGGAACGCGCGGAACTGTGCCAACCATGAAGGGGGGAGCCAAGGCCGAGGCCCTGGTTGCGTTCGCCGCAGAGGGGCTCGATGTGGCCCTGGCCGCAGGTTCCGAACCTATTCCCTCTTTTCGTCAGGCCCTGCGCGGGGGGCGCCAACGCCTGTTTGAGGCCTTTGACCAAGGCATCCCCGCCGCCGACCTGGTAAGGACCCACAGCCTGCTGGTCGATACCATCCTGACCCGAGCTTGGGATCTTCACCTCCCCCCCGCCAGCCTCGGAGCCACCGCCATAGCCCTGGTCGCCGTCGGTGGCTATGGCCGGGGGGAGCTGCACCCCGGGTCGGACCTGGATATCCTGATCCTTTTGGGTGAGAACGAGGGCAAGGACAGGGCCGCCCTCACTGCCCCGCTGGAGGCCTTTATCACCTTCCTCTGGGACATAGGCACCGAGGTCGGCCAGAGTGTGCGCACCCTGGGCGAGTGCGTTGAGGAGGCAAGATCCGACGTTACCGTCATGACCAACCTCATGGAGGGACGCCTGATCACGGGTGATGCCCAACTCTTTGCCGCCCTGCGTATCACCACCGGGCCTGACCGCCTCTGGCCCAGCGACGCATTTTTTGCCGCCAAGACCGAAGAGCAACGACAACGTTGGCACAAGTACGGTGGCACCGCCTACAACCTGGAACCTAACATCAAGGAAAATCCCGGCGGCCTGCGTGACATCCAGATGATCGGCTGGGTAGCCAAGCGTCATTTTGCCGCCGACACCCTGCACGACCTGGTGGCCCACGGCTTTCTCACCGAAGGGGAGCACCTGACCCTGATCGAGGGCCAGGCCCGGCTGTGGCGCATCCGCTTTCAGCTCCACCGTCTGGCCGGACGGCGCGAGGATCGACTCCTCTTCGATTACCAGCGCAGCCTGGCCCGCGACTTTGGCTTCGTGGACGACGGCAACCACAACCTGGCCGTCGAACAGTTCATGCAGCAGTACTACCGCACCGTGATCGAGCTTAACCGGCTCAACGAAATGCTGTTGCAGTTCTTCCAAGAGGCCATCCTATTGCGAGGCCAGCTTGGGCCGCCAGTGGCCATCAACCGGCGTTTCCAGGCTGTCGGCGGCTTCCTGGAGGTGACGCACCCCGACGTCTTCCGTCACAATCCCGTGTCCCTGCTAGAGATCTTTCATCTGCTTCAAACCCAACCCGAGATCCGGGGCGTGCGAGCCAGCACCATCCGTCTCGTCCGGGAGCGCCGCCACCTCATCGACGACCACATCCGTGCCGACCTGCGCGCGCGCAGCCTCTTCATGGAGATGATGCGCCATCCCAAAGGCCCCGCCGAGGCCCTTTCCCGCATGAATCGCTATGGGATCCTGGCCGCCTACCTGCCAGCCTTCGCCAATATCGTCGGGCGCATGCAGTACGATCTCTTCCATGTTTATACGGTGGACGAACACACCCTGCGGCTGCTGCAACACCTCTGCGACTTCGCCAACCCCGCGGGCGATGATGAATCGCCCTTCCGCACGAGCATCGCCCAGAACATCCCCAAGCTAGAACTCCTCTACCTAGCGGGTCTCTTCCACGATATTGGCAAGGGTCGCGGCGGCGATCACTCCATCCTCGGCGCCCGCGATGCCTGGGACTTCTGCCAACTCCATGATCTGCCCGAATTTGACAGCCGCCTCGTCTCCTGGTTAGTCGAGAAACACCTGGTCATGTCCATGACTGCCCAGCGCAAGGACCTGAGCGACACCCGCGTCATCCAGGAATTCGCCACTCTGGTGGGCGATATAGACCGGCTCAATTATCTCTATCTGCTCACCGTGGCTGACATGCGCGCCACCGATCCGGGACGCTGGAATGCCTGGAAGGATTCACTGCTCAAGGAGTTGTACCAGGCCACCCGCCTCGCCCTGCAACGGGGCCTGGAAAATCCCCTCGCCCAGGATGAACTCATCCAGCAAAAGCAGGACCAGGCCCTTCGCCAATTGGGCGCCTATGGCCTGAGCCGGACCCAGTGCACACACCTCTGGATCAAGTTCAGCCTCGATTACTTCCAACACAACGCCCCGGACGAGATTGCCTGGCAGACCCGACTGGTCCTGACCAATCCGCCCGGCAACCTACCCCTGGTCGCCATACGCCCGGTGACGACGCGCGGCTGCTCCGAGGTCTTCATGTACACCCCGGACCGCAACCTGCTCTTCAGCCGGGCCACCGCCGTCCTCGACCAGCAGGCACTGAACATCGTCGATGCCCGCATCATGACCACGGACGACGCCATGGCCCTCAACTCCTTCCACGTCCTCGACTACCAGGGCCAGCCCCTCATGGACCCGTTAGCCATGCGGCAACTCACCGATGCCCTTCGTAAGGTTCTCGCCCACCCGGAGGATGAGATCCAGGGCGTCCGCCGGCTGCCGCGCAAGCTCAAGAACTTCCCTACCGCCACCGAGGTCAGCTTTCTACCTGACCCGCGTAATCACCGGACCCTCATGCGACTCGCCACCCTCGATCGCCCGGGGCTCCTGGCTGAAATCGGCGCTATCTTCGAGGAGGGCGGCATCCGCCTTCACAACGCCAAGATCGCCACGATAGGGGCCTTGGTGGATGACGTATTTTTCATCACCACCCGCAACGATACCCCCATCACCGCCGAAACCTCCCTGCGCTGGCTGCGCACCGAAATCCACCGCCGCTTGGCGCAGGCAGGGGATTGAGATAAGCGACGGACCTGGCCCCTACCCCGCACCCACCCTATACACGCCAGGCAAAGCTGAAAAACTTGATGCAGGACAAGGCAGTCAATCTGGAATTTTGTTAAATAATGAAATATTGAAATTACACCCACGGCAGTCCTCGGCTTAGCCGTCGCGCGGGCATTCCAGATGTTGGTCAGCGACATGAGCAAAGCGATCCGGATTTTTTTTCTTTTACTATCGTTTCTGTTTGTTACCCCACCCCTGGGTGCCACTGAGAACTCAGGGATAACGATGCCCTCTGCCACCGAGAATCCCAACGATGGCGGGACTGGCGATCAATGGCTTGACGCCGTCCGCGCCCAGCGCCGGACCTGGGAAGAACGCCGCCGCGCCTCACGAGAGGCCATGGAAGCCCGCCGCCGTCAGCGTAACCCTCGAGCCGACGCGCAATCCGAGTCACGTCATCTAGAGCAACAGCGACGTCACGAGGCCTTCCTGGAGCAGATCGAACGCGACCGGGACCTTTTCCGTGGCCAGGATCCCTGGCAACCCCAGGCACCACCTGCCCCCCCCAACCCGGAGGACGCACCCAATCCCCCCAACCCAGCCCTGCCTGGCTGGGACAATCGCTGGTATTTTCGGGGCTACTAAAAATTTCCAGGGACCCCGGCCTAATCCCTTGAGATTGCCCGTCCAACGGGGCGAGTTCAGCAGAACCGGCTGCTTTCGTTCCATTCACTTAGTCAGTCAGTCAGTTAGCGGCCAATCGCATTATCATGTTCTGATGCTTCAACCTTTCAGTAGCCCGCCATGACCCTTGTCTTTGTCGCCCTCATCCTCGGCCTTGCGCTCCTGGTCTGGAGCGCAGATCGCTTCGTGGATGGCGCGGCCGCTGCGGCGCGCCACTTCGGCATGCCGGCGCGTCTTGTCGGTATGGTTGTCGTGGGCTTCGGTACCTCGTCGCCCGAGATGACGGTCTCCGCCTTAGCGGCCTACCAAGGTAGTCCCGGCATCGCCCTCGGCAATGCTTACGGCTCCAATATCGCCAATATCGCCCTCATCCTTGGCATGACGGCCCTGATCAGCCCGATCGCCGTCAACTCTGAGATTCCACGCAAGGAGCTGCCCATCCTCGCCGCCGTCACGGCCCTGGCGGCATGGCAGGTCTGGAACGGGGCTATCAGCCGCGCGGATGCCTGGGTTTCGCTGGCGGCCTTTGCAGCAGTCATGGGTTGGATGATCTGGGAAGGGCTGCGTAAGACAGCGGATAACCTTGATCGCGAAGTAGAGGAACAACTCGCTGCCGAGCCCCTGACGACCCGCCAGGCCCTGTTCTGGACCCTAGCGGGTCTGGTGCTGCTGATCCTAAGCTCCCGCCTCCTGGTCTGGGGGGCAATCGAGATCGCCAAGGGCCTGGGGATCAGCGATCTCATCATTGGCCTGACGGTTGTCGCCGTGGGCACCTCGCTGCCCGAGCTCGCTTCTTCCATCGTCGCGGCCCGTAAGGGGGAGCACGACCTGGCTTTTGGCAACATCATCGGCTCGAATATCTTCAATACGCTGGCCGTGGTCGGCATCGCCGGGGCCATCAATCCCATGACGGTAGGGCCGGAGGTCTTTTTCCGCGACATCGTGACTATGACGGTGCTGACCCTGTCCCTCTTAGTCCTGGGTTGGGGACATGGGGGTAAGCCAGGACGTATTGGCCGCCGGGACGGCGCCGTGCTGCTCCTGGCCTATGTGGCCTATAGCGGCTATCTGATGATCGAAGTATTGGCGGCTTGAGGCGCCGTCGCTTCTAGCCAAGCCAACACCTCTCCCCACCAGGCCACCCCCGCGTATGAGGGCCAATCATTGTGGCCGGCCTCCGGAAACAGCCAGCACCGCTTAGGCTCTGGCAGCCCCTCATAGAGTCCCTGGCTCTGGGCGGGTGGCACGATCTGGTCCCGGCCAGCGATCAGCACCGCCTTGGGCCCCTGAAATGACTGGAGAGCAGCGCGCGTATCGTACCGATCGCGCACCAGCCAGCGCGCGGGCAGATACCAATAGAGGACTTGGGCCAGGTCTGGGAGGTTGTCCCAGGGGGTGATCAGCACCAAGCCGGTGGCCGGCCATCCGGGGGCCACCGCCACCTGGGCGGCGACAGCGGCCCCGAGGGATTCACCCACAACCCACAGAGGTTCACCATAGGCTGCCCTGGCTAGGCGGACTGTCTCTCTCCCATCCTCCACCAGGGTGGCCTCGCTCGGAGTGCCCTCCCGCCCCCCATAACCAGGATATTCCGCCAGAATGACGCGAATACCCAAGGGTTCGAGGGCGTTCAGGTAATAAGCCCGGTCCCGGCCACTGCCGGCATTGCCATGGAACAGCACCAAAGTACCACGCCAAACCTGGTTCACCAGGGCATCGGCGCCTACATAGCCCCGAAAGGCCGACCCACTATCCAAAGGCCAGGTGGCGAGGGCCGGCCCCCGGCACAAGCGCAGATTTTCCACGGAGGGCGGCGTGCGGTCAGGCAGATACAGCAACTGGTCTTGGTACAGGGTCATAAATCCAATGAGAAAAAGATAGGCAATAAGCAGTGGGGTGAAGGAGATCAGGATACGCCAGGGTCGCATGATTCAAGGGTCATGAAGGGGATGGGATAGAGGCGGGGAAGGATGCTGAAGGGTGGCCCGGACCCTCAGGGGATTTTCAGGTTGTCATTGCGATTAGGGATGATCCATTTGGCCATGGAAATACCGGTCGATCGATGCGTCAGCCCTGCTGTCATTGTAGCCAATGCTGACAATGGAGACCTCTCAGACAAGAGTGGGGCGGGTTAGCGACCGGGACGGCCGAGGCCTTCCTGGTAGAACCCGGTGGGAATCCCTTATTGTCGTCTTTCAAACCATGGCCATGACAACGCCCAAGACCCGGATCCTGAACTGACTTGAACCGTCACTCCCCGCTTTGGGAACCACCGGCCTAGCCCTGCGTCTTACCGCCTGTGGCGGACAAACCGGCAGATGGCGGCGAAATCCCAGGCGGAACAGATTGCCAAAGTTTACCGCGTCCAGCGGGCTGCGGTCCCTCGGGTTCAACCTAGAAAGGATCGACCGGGCTCGACTGGTTGGCGCCCTCGTAGTCGCGCTCCTGACCCCACTGGGGTCTGGGCAAGCGGAAACAGGTGCCATTTGCCTAGAGTGCCCTGCACCGCCACATCTCGCCCGCGCTACGCGAGGCATGACAGATCGTCTATCGGCGGCGTCAGGACTTAGCTTGTAAGGACTTGACCACCATCCCTGGACGGTCCAACCGCAGGTGGCGCCCTCTGTCGGCCAGGCATGGCCGCCAGCGGCGCCAAACAGTGAACGGAGCCCATTTATGCAACAAAACCTCATGCAACAGTTCCAGCCAATCAGCGAACAGAACCGCCCTCTCCTGCGGTTGCTGCCAACCCGCAGGGGTGAAGGCCCACCTTTGCTGGCAATGCTGGGTATTTTTCTGGTCACGCTGCTCGGCACCGCATCGGTCCTGGCCGACAATGGTGGCATCGAGAGCCTGCGGCAGAGCGGCAAGGCCTTCGCCTCGGTGGCGGGGAAGGTGTCGCCTTCAGTGGTCAATATCCAGACCGAGGGCGGCGCCAGCCCAGGGGGTGCTGATCAGCCCCCGGGGGCCCTACCCTTCAATCATCCCATGCCCTTTGGCGAGGACTTCTTCGAACGCTTTTTCGGTGATCGCCATCCCGGCCTACCGCAACGGGAGGCACCAAGGTCCAAACGTCAGGCGATCGGCCAGGGCTCGGGATTTGTTTTCAACCCCAAATCCGGCATGCCGGCCGACAAGACCTACATCCTGACCAACAATCATGTAGTTGAAAATGCAGCGAAGATCCGTGTCAAGCTGCGCGACGGGCGCGAGTTCGAGGCCAGCATCACCGGGCGTGACCCGCGTTCGGATATCGCCATCATCGAGATTCCGACCGGTGGCCTGCCGCCCCTGCCGCTGGCCGATTCCTCACGGCTTGATATCGGCGAGTGGGTCATCGCAGTCGGCAATCCCTTCGGGCTCAGTCATACCGTCACCGTCGGCGTGGTCAGCGCCACAGGGCGTACCAGCCTGGGGATCAATGATTACGAGGATTTTATCCAGACCGATGCCGCCATTAACCCTGGTAACTCGGGGGGGCCACTGATCAATCTTGATGCCGAGGTGGTAGGCATGAACACCGCCATCATCAGCCGCAACGGTGGCTACATGGGGGTGGGTTTCGCGATCCCGAGTAATCTGATCGGCGCCGTGGCCGACCAACTCATTCAGGCCGGCGAGGTGACTCGTGGCTATCTTGGCATCGTGATTCAGCAACTCACGCCGGAACTAGCGCAGTCCTTTGGCCTGGGGCAAGCCCAGGGCATCCTGGTCGCCCAGGTCACCCAGGGCTCACCGGCCGCCGCAGCCGGTTTACGTCAGGGTGACGTTATCATCGGTCACCAGGGCGAGACGGTGACTGATGTCGGTGCCTTCCGTAATCGCATCGCCCTCACCCCGCCCGGGGGGCAGGCGCGCATAACCATCCTGCGCAACGGTCAGACCCTGGAGGTGCCGGTGACCATCGGGGCCCTGGCGGAGGAGGCCATGGCTGCCAGCGGCACCGGCCATGGCCAAGGTCAGGATGCCGATGTCCTTGGCCTCAAAGTGCAGACCCTGACACCGCAATTGGCTGAGCAGTTCGACGCGGCGGTCGGCGAAGGCATCGTGGTAACCGCGGTCAAGCCCGGCTCGGTGGCCGCGCAGGCGGGCATCGAGCCGGGCACCCTCATCCTGCAGGTTAACCAGCAACCGGTGAGAGATGCCGGCAGTTTCAAATTGGCCATCGAACAGAGTCGGGACAAGCGCGCCTTGTTGCTGCTGAGGAAAGGAAACAGGCAGCATTTCCTGGTTCTGAACTGGCGCTGATCGGCACTACCGCACCCTAGACTTATCCTCGCCAGGAATGGCGAGGAGACTGGCCTTGGGTCACCCTCCGCGCCCCATCACGCTCCAACGGCGAGGTTCGCCAATTCCTCCCGGGCACGAAGCAAAGGATAGCTCCTTCCCAGCGCATGACCTCAGGGGGCTTGGCGGCTATTCGCTACTAGCACGGCTGCTACCAAGCTCCCTGCCGAGCTGAGCATGCTCCGACCGCATGACGGCCACAACCCGCCGCCGACGATGCGCCAGGACGGGTCGATCCAAATCCCTGCCTTACCCCTTCTCCCGCCCAGCCACCGTCACCCCTCCACCCCCAAATAGTCCAGCACCAAGGCCTCCGCCCGCGCCAGGTTGGCCCGGGCCCGGGTGCTCAGGGGTGCACCGAGGGCGAAGTGATAGCCCCGGATGCGCAGCAGGCAACAGGGCGGGGGCGGACCGCCGCCGATCTGGGTATAGACCCACAACAGGGCGCCAGGGCTCAGCGCATGGGTGCAATAGCTGGCATCGCGGTCGGGGCTGACCGGCTCCAGGCGGTAGGGGACGGTGAGGCTGGCGTCCGCATCAACCAGGATCACCCGCGCGCGACCCACCAGGTCCAGGGCATGCTCAAGCTGGAGTTGGTAGTCGGTGAGGAGCTCCCAAGGAGCTGACCCGGGCCGCTCCGGGTCGACAGCCGGCGCACACCTCGCCCGCCTCGCCCGCCTCGCCCGCGTCAATCCTGGCCCCACGCCCGGGGCCATCTCCACCGCCGGCTCGCTAACCGCCCGCGCCGCCTGATAGCGCTCCAGGCGCTGGATGAGCTCAGGTCCCAGGGCGTCATCGCCCCGGGCGGGATTGCCGTAACCGAAAATGAGGATGGGAGCCATGGGCGGTAGACCGGCGGGTGGCCGGTGGCGTGGGCGCTACGCCCCCACCCCAACCCTGGCGATCCCGCCACTGGGGCCCCGGTACAGGCGCGCCACCACCTGCCCAGTGGCCTCCACCAACTCCAACTCCAGGGGCATGCGGCCAACGGCATGGGTGGCGCAGGATAGACAGGGGTCGTAGGCGCGCAGGGCCACCTCGATGTGGTTGAGCAGGGGCTCGGTGAGTTCCCGACCGTCCAGGTAGTGGTCGGCCACCTGGCGGATGGCGGCGTTCATGACCTGGTTGTTGTGGGTGGTGGGGACGATAAGGTTAGCCTTGGTGACCAGGCCGTCGGCATCGGTCTCGTAGTGATGGATGAGGGTGCCACGCGGGGCCTCGACCACGCCCATGCCGATGAGCCGGCGCTCGCCATGCCGCACCCGATCGTCACCCAGCAGGTCCGGGTCCCCGAGCAATTCCCGGATGGCCTCGGCGCAATGGAGCAGCTCGATGAGCCGTGCCCAATGAGTAGCCAGGGCCGCCTGCAGGGGCCGCCCCTCCCCCGCCGCGCGAAAGTCCTCGCGCTCCTGTTCCGCCAAGGGGGTAGCAAAGCGGTCGCAATTATTGACCCGCGCCAGGGGACCGACCCGGTACCAGCCGGTGGCCGGCCCCAGGGCGGCGATGAAGGGAAACTTGGTGTAACTCCAGGGCTTGACCTCTTCGTGCAGCAGCTGTTGGTAATGATGGTAGTCCTTATGGTCGAAGAGGGTACGGCCATCGGGATCGCGGGCGCGCAGGCCACCTTCGTAGAGTTCAAAGGCCCCGTCCGGACCGATGAGGCTCAGGGTGTGGGCGTCGACGGCGCCGAAGCGGTAGTGGTAGTCGGGGTTCCCCATGAAGAGGTGCTTCATGAGCTGCACCGCGGACTCGGCCCAAGCGATCATCGGCTCAATATCGGCGAGCAGATAGTCGCGCTCCGCGCGGTTGAGGGCCTTGTTGACCCCGCCGGGGATGGCGCCGGAGCCGTGAATACGCTTGCCCGCGGTGACGCGGATGACCTCCTGGCCGTACTTACGCAGCAGCACCCCCTGCTTGGCGAGTTGGGGATAGTCCTGGATAACGCCGATGAGGTTGCGGTGGGCGACAGGGTCATCAAAGCCAAAGAGCAGGTCCGGCGAGGACAGATGAAAGAAATGCAGGGCATGGGACTGGAGGGTCTGGCCCAGGTGCATGAGGCGCCGGACCTTGTCCGCCGTGGGCGTGAGCTGATCAACCCCGACCAACTGATCCGTGGCCTTGGCGGCAGCCAGGTGATGGCTCACCGGGCAGATGCCGCACAGGCGCTGCACCAGCACCGGCAGTTCCCAGTAAGGCCGCCCCTGGATGAACTTTTCGAAGCCCCGGAATTCGACGATGTGCAGGCGCACCTGGTGGATGCGCCGGTCGGCATCCTGCAGCAGGGTGACCTTGCCATGGCCTTCGACCCGGGTCAGGGGGTCGATGGCGATCCGCTGGAGGCCGGCGGGCTGGGCCGCCGTCTCCAGGCGGGTGATTTCCGGGTGGCGGTGCATAGAAGTGTCCGGGTTGGCGGGGGCCCATCAGTCGTAGTGCAATTGGCTGTAGGGCAGGTGGAGGGGCTGACCGGCCAGCAGGGCGGTGAGGAAGGTCCAGATGGCGTCGCCAGAGGGTGGACAGCCCGGGAGAAAATAATCGATCTTCACCACCTCGTGGAGGGGGTGGACCTGGTTCAGGAGCAGGGGGATCTCGGGGTCATGGGGTACGCCGGGATTATGGATACCGATGCCGCTGACGTAGGATTCCGCCAGGCAATCCGCCAGGGCGAAGGCATTACGCATGGCGGGGACACCGCCAGTGATGGCGCAGGCGCCGACCGCCACCAGGGTCTGGCAGTGACGGCGGAACTCCCGCAACACGGCGACATTCTCGGCATTGGCGACGCCGCCCTCGATCAGCCCCAGATCGCAGGTCCCGAGCTGTTTGATATCGGTGAGGGGGCAGCGATCGAAGACCACCCGTTCGACCAACTCCAGAAGACGCGCGTCGATGTCGAGCAAGGACATATGACAGCCGAAGCACCCCGCCAGGGAGGTGGTGGCGACCTTGATCTTGGCGCTCATGGGGGGGTCCTGTCGGCACGGGTCGTGGCCGCGCCGAGGGTGCTGATGGCGGCGCGGTCATAAGGGCGCTGGCCGATGGGGATGGCGAAACCGCCGCGCTTGGGCAGGATGGCGCCGACCGGGCAGATGTGGGCGGCCCGGTCCGTCGCGCTGAAGCGGCTGTCGCCGAGCCGGCCGGTGGGCGAGGCGATGACCAGCTTGCTGGCGATGCCCCGGCCGCTGATGGCGAAGACGTCCTTGCCGTCGAGGTCGCGACTGGCACGCACGCAAAGTTCGCAGAGGATGCAGCGATTGAAGTCGATGACGAAGTCCGGATGGGAGGCATCCAGATCCCGACGGGGGAAGAAGTGGGTGAAGTGAGGGGCCAACATGCCGGTGTCGTAGGCCAGGGCCTGGAGCTGGCAGGCGCCGGTCTGCTGGCAGGCGGGGCAGATATGGTTGCCCTCGACGAAGAGTAGCTGCAGGAGGGTGCGGCGCATGGCCTGGAGGTCGGGGGTAGCGGAGGCGACCTCCAGGTCCGCCGCCGCCGGGGTGGTGCAGGAGGACACCAGGCGCCCGCCAACCCGCACCAGGCACACCCGGCAACTGCCGTGGGGGGCGAGTTCCGGGTGGTGACAGAGATGGGGGATATAGACCCCCGCCGCCAGGGCGGCGTCCAGGATGGTCTGGCCGGGGGCGAAGGCGATCGGCTGGCCGTCGAGATGGAAAGGATGGCAGGGCTTCATACGGCCTCCAGGTGGGCGCCAGCATCAGTGCGCCCACTGAGCGCCCGCGCCTCCGCCAGGGCGTCATCCAGATCGAAGGCCGGGGTGTAGTCCCGGCCGCTCAGGCGGCGCTGAAAGGTGTCCGGAAACTTGTCCAGGCTGTCCAAGACGTGATTGGCGGCCGTGGTGCCCAGGCCGCAAGCGCTGGTCTGACGCATCAGGACGCCCAGGTGGCGCATCTCCTCCAGGTCGTAGGCGGAGGCTTTGCCAGCCGCCACCTTCTCTACCAGGGCCTCCAACAGGCGGCAACCGACCCGGCAGGGGGTGCAGAAGCCGCAGCTTTCGTGGGCGAAAAAGCGGGCGAAGTTGCGAGTCATGTCCAGCAAGTCGCGCCCCGGACCCAGGACCATGAAGGCACCGGCGGTGGGCAGGTCCTCGAAGGACAGGGCGCGATGAAACTCGGACGGTGCCAGGGTCACCCCCGCCGCGCCGGACACCTGGACGGCCTGGGCGCCGCTGCCGCCACAGTCCGCCAGGATCTGGCTCACCGGGGTACCGAAGCTGTATTCATAGATCCCCGGCCGGGCCACGTCACCGCTGACGCTTAAAATCTTGCTGCCGGTGGACTCTGGGGTACCCGCGCCCCGGAACCAGTGCCCGCCAAATTCGATGATGCAGGCGGCGGCCAGCAAGGTCTCGACATTGTTGACCACCGTGGGGCGACCGAGGAAGCCGCTGACGACGGGATAGGGTGGCCGCTTGCGGACGACGCCGCGCTGGCCTTCCAGGGATTCGATGAGGGCCGACTCCTCGCCGCAGATATAGGCCCCGGCGCCCAGATGAATGTCGATTTCGAAGTCGAAACCCGGCTGGCCCGCAATGTCCCGCCCCAGCAGGCCCTGCTCTCGCCGGCGCGCCAACACCGACTCCAGGTGGGGTAACAGATAACGGTATTCACCCCGGAGATAAAGGTAGCCCTGGCGCGCGCCGACGATGCCGGCGCCGAGGGTCATGCCTTTGAAAATCAGGTCCGCGTACCGGTTGAGGAGCACCCGGTCCTTGAAGGTTCCCGGCTCGCCCTCGTCCGCATTGCAGACCAGATACCGCTCATCGCTGGCGGTATCCCGGCAGATGCGCCACTTGCGGGCCGTGGTGAAGCCAGCCCCACCCCGGCCGCGCAACCCGGAGGCCTCCAGCTCCCCCAAGGCCCCTGCCAGGCCCAGCTCCAGGAAGCGCTGCAAGCCAGCGTCCATCTTTTCCGCGTGGCTCAGCAGATCACCAACCCGGTGGATATTGTCCTGGACCACGAAGAACTTGGGCGGCCAGTGCGCTAAGGGCACCCCCGCCTCCACCCGTTCCGCGATGCGATCGATGCGCTGCGGGGTCAGGGCCGTCACCGCGAACCCGTTGACCAGCATGGCTGGCCCTTGATCACACATGCCAGTGCAGGAGGTCAGACCGATGGTGACCCGCCCATCCCCGCGGGGCTCCCCAAGGCCGACCCCCAGGCGCTTGCAGAGCCGGGCGCACAACCCCTCGCTACCCAACATACGATCGGTGATGTTGTCACTGAAGAGGATGTCGAAATCGCCTCGAGGCCGGGCGTGCAGGAAGGCATAAAAATCAATAGCGGCCAGGATGCGGGAGCGGGTCACCCCCATCGCCGTCGACAGGGCATCGACGGCCGCCCGGGGCACATGGGAGAAGGCCTGCTGAATCGCAATCAGGTGTTGGAGGACAAGTTCGGGTCCATGGCCGCGGCTCGCCAGCAAACGGGCGACCATCGCGGTGACGGGTTCATGGGAGGAAATTGACATGCCAACCCCTGGCGGCAGTAAAGAAAAATGCCGATTCCATCTGGTCCGAAGTCTGGATAAAACCTTTATTAATCGAAAATAATAGGGAACCAGGTACAGGCTAGCCCATACCCCATCACCCTGACATCATGTCACTAATACTAGCCTCAAAGTGAACTCTCGCAACCATCACCTTGGCACCCACCTCCTCGACCTAGAGCCCTGGACATGCGGCATGCTTGGTTCATCGGCAAGAGGTATCGGGTTGGACCCGGATGCAATGCACCTGGCGGGTTCTACTCAAACGGACAGCCGGGGGAAAGGCCCGGGCGCATTCGGGGAGGGCATCGGGACACCGAGGGTGGAAATGACAACCCGGCGGCGGATCGGCGGGGGATGGCAGATCTCCTTCGAGGCGAATGACCGGCCGGCTCGGGTCCGGAGCGAGTCGGGGCACCGCCGACAAGAGGGCGCGGGTGTAAGGGTGCCTGGGGTCGTCAAGGACCTCATGGACCAGCCCGCGCTCGACGATGCGTCCCAGGTACATGACCGCGACCTCATGAGCCAGATAGGACACAACCGAGATGTTGTGGGTGATAAAAAGGTAGGCTAGGCCCTTGCGCTCCTGAAGATCCTTGAGCAGATTGAGGATCTGGGCCTGGACGGAGACATCCAGGGCACTGGTGGGCTCGTCGCAGACGATGAGCCGGGGGGCGACGGCCAGGGACCGGGCGATGCAGATGCGCTGGCGCTGACCGCCAGAAAACTCGTGGGGATAGCGTTCAGCGGCATCGGCGGCAAGACCTACCTCGTCGAGCAAGGCGGCCACGCGGACGCGGCGTTCAGCGCGGCCTCGGGCCAAGCGGAGGGCCTGCAAGCCCTCACCAATGATATCCCCCACCAGCAGGCGGGGGTTCATGGAGGCGAAGGGATCCTGAAAAATGATCTGGAGATCCTTTCGGTAGGGGCGCATGGCGCCATGGCTGAGCCCCGCCAGATCACGGCCCTGGAAGTGAATGGCGCCAGCCGTGGGGCGTATGAGCTGCAGCAGCCCCTTGCCCGCCGTGGTCTTACCACAACCGGATTCACCGACCAGTGCCAGGGTACGCCCAACCTTGAGTTCCAGGTCGATACCATCGACCGCCCTTACCTGCCCTATCCGGCGGCGGAAGAGGCCCTTATGGATGGGGAAATGAACCTGGAGTCCGGCAACAGCGAGGATCGTCTCGCCATCCCCAGGAGGGGCCGAAACCTCAGCGGGTACCCCTTCAGGCTCGGCCAGGGGGAGCGATGGCACAGATGCCGCCTGCCCCCATTGGTCAGGGGCCCAGAGATGGCAACGAACCCCGTGACCCGGCCTGAGATTAACCCATTCCGGCGACAGATCCCGACAGACGGCCATGACCCGGTCGCAACGATCCGCGAAACGGCAGCCATGGAAGACCTGGTTCAGGGGCGGCACCCGACCCGGGATGACCGCCAGCCGGCCCTGGCGCTTTTCCGGCGCGGGCAGGCTATCCCTGAGCTTGCGGCTGTAGGGATGGGCGGATTGGGCAAAGAAATCAGCGCTGGCAGCGGTTTCGACGATCTGGCCGGCGTACATAACCGCGAGCCGGTCTGCGGCCTCGGCCACCACGCCCAAATCATGGGTGATGAGGAGGACCGCGAGCCCGGTTTCGGCTTGCAACCGCTTGAGCAGGCGCAGCACCTGAGCCTGGATGGTGACATCCAGGGCCGTGGTAGGTTCGTCGGCAATCAGCAGCTCTGGATCACCGGCCAGGGCCATGGCAATCATGACTCGCTGCTTCATGCCACCGGAGAGTTGATGGGGATATTCCCCGATGCGACGCTTCGGGTCGGGAATGCCGACGGCATCCAGCAGTTCCAGAACCCGGGTAGTAACCTCCCGGTGGTTACGTTCGGAGTGGGCCGACACCGCCTCGGCGATCTGGTGACCAACCGTCAGAACCGGGTTGAGGGAGGTCTGGGGCTCTTGGAAGATCATGCCCATGCGCCCGCCCCGCACCCGGCGCATGGCGCTCTCGGGCAATTCCAACAACGGGGTGTCATCGAGCCAGACGCGGCCAGCGGCGATGTGGCCCGAGGGTGGCAGCAGGCGCATCAGAGATAGGGCCGTCATGGACTTGCCACAACCAGACTCCCCCAGCAAGGCAAAAGTCTCGCCGCGGCTGATCGCCAGATGCAGATCATCCACTACCATGAGCGGGGGATTGCTGAGGCCGAGATGGGTCTGCAGGCCCTCGATACGTAACAAGGGGCGGGGAGAGGGAGTCGTGGCAGTGCTCGGCATGGGTTCGGGTACGAGGAATCTATTCAGTATGACAGCAATCTATGACGGATGAACCCTTGCCATCGGCGGACCAGCTGACCCTTGACACCCCCAGGACACCCGCCCTTAGCAAGCTATTTCAAGCAGCTACCAAGAGCGGCTATTCTGGACAAGGAGCGACACCCACAAGCAAAATCCTCCCCGACAGCCTGATCGCGGCGATATAATTCACGCCAACTTTCACTCCGCGCTTCGACGGCGCGATTTCACGGCAACCCTCAGCCAGGAGTCAGCAATTGGATATCACCCATAGCCAACAAGGCGCCATCAGGATCATTGAACTCAAGGGACGTATGGACGCCGTCACGGCACCCCTTTTCGATAAGGCCTTCGCCGAGGTCGCCACCCCGGACGCCTCGGACTTCATTATTCAGCTCAGTGGCCTGGAATACATTAGCAGCGCCGGCCTGCGCAGCATTCTCATGGTCGCCAAGCAGGTCAAGGCCCGGTCAGGCCGTCTGATCCTTACCGGCCTCACCGACGAGGTGCGAGAGGTTTTCCATCTCTCCGGCTTCCATACCATATTGCGCATCTGCGATGCCAAGGAGGACGCTCTCGCCGAATTGGCCTGACGCCAGTCCCCCGGCGCCGGGTCGGCCTCAGCCAACCCGTCCTGGTGCCGCCCCTTCCAGTCTTACGCCCCTCCCCCTTATGCCCATGTCCCGCTTCCGCCAAGGCTTTGTCAACTGCCAGGGCCAGACCCAGGTCTTACGCATGGCTTATACCGACTGGGGGGATATCGACAACCCCAGGTTGCTGCTCTGCGTCCATGGCCTGACGCGTTGCGGGCGGGACTTCGACACCCTGGCCCAGGCGCTGGCCGACGACTACCGTGTCATCTGCCCGGACGTCATTGGCAGAGGCCTTAGCGACTGGCTCGACGACCCGGCTGGTTATGGCATCCCCACCTATAGCCAGCACCTGCTGGAGTTGCTGACCCGGCTTGGCCTTCCCCAGGTTGACTGGCTAGGCACCTCCATGGGGGGACTGATTGGCATGGCCATCGCCGCCCAGCCCCATAATCCCATCCGGCGGCTCATTCTCAATGACGTGGGTCCCGAGATCTCGAGCAGCTCCCTGACGCGCATCGCCGATTATGTCGGCCGCGATGTCAGTTGGGGTAGCCTGAAAGAGGCGGAGGCCCATCAACGCCAAGTCTTCGCACCCCTGGGCAATCTGAGCCCGGCTCAGTGGCACCAGCTCCTGCGGCCCTGCCTGGTCCAGGACGCCCAGGGGCAATGGCGGACGCACTATGACCCGCGCATCGCCCTGTCCCTGCGCGCCATCGACCCCAGCCAGAACGCCAACCTCTGGCTCCTCTACGAGGCCATCACCTGCCCCACCCTGGCCATCCACGGCGCTAATTCCGATTTACTGACACGTGAAGTCTGGCTGGCGATGGCCGCTCGGGGACCCCGGGCGACCCTAGCCGAGGTCCCTGGCGTCGGCCATGCCCCCCCGTTTCTGGACGAGGCGCAGATCGCCATTGTCCGGGATTACCTGCTGGGCTGAAGCCGCACACTGCCGCGTACCCAGGTATGCATGCAAGAAACCAGCAAGGTTGGATCAAGCTCCTGCCCAGGGGCTCCAGGGATTTGGGCCAAACCAGTCCCCATCACCCCTTCTTCCCATCATCATTGACCAGCCGGGCGGGTATCCGGAGCACCAGGATGGCCCCCATAACCAGAGCCAGGATGAGCAGGGGCATACCGGCCTCGGCATTGTGGGTAGCGACCCGGAGCCAACCAACGGCCACCGGGCTGAGAAAGCCTGCCAGATTGCCAAGGGCATTGATCAGGGCGATCCCCGCAGCGGCGGCCGTACCGCTCAGCAGGGCGGCCGGCAGGCTCCAAAAGGCTGGCAGGGCACTCATGATCCCCATGGTGGCCAGGCTCAGAGCGGCCAGCGAAAGCCAGGGGTTTTCGACCCAAAGCACGCTCAAGCCCAGACCCAGGGCGCCAGCCAGGGCGGGAATCGCCAAGGCCCAGCGCCGTTCTCCCCGGCGATCCGCCGCTTTGCCGACACAAACCATGGCCGGTAGCGCCAGGGCATAGGGGATGGCGCTCAACAGGCCGATCATGAGCGGGTCCGAGATCCCGCTATCGCGCACCAGGGTGGGTAGCCAAAAGCCAAGGCCATAGAGGCCAGTCACCAAACAGAAGTAAATGCTGGACAGCCACCAGATGTTGCCGTCGGCAAACAGCACCCTGAGGGGTGGGGATGGCTTGCGGGCCTCTTCGGCAACGATGGGCGCGGCCAGCAGGGCCCTTTCATCCGGGGTCAGCCACTTGGCGTCGGTGATGCGGTCGTCCAGCCAGAACAATATGACCAGGCCCATAAAGACGGGTGGCAATCCCTCCAGCAGGAAGAGCCACTGCCAGGCAGCCCAGCCGAAATGGCCATCAAAATGATCGAGAATCCAGCCGGACAGGGGTCCGCCTATCATGCCCGCCAGGGCGATGGCGGTCATGAAGAGGGCGTTGATCCGCCCCCGCCGCTCGGCCGGGAACCAGTAGGTCAGGTACAGGATGATGCCGGGAAAGAAGCCGGCCTCGGCAACGCCCAGCAGGAAGCGCAGGAGGTAAAACATCTCCGCCGTGGTCACCCACATCATCGCCAGGGAGACCAGACCCCAGGTCATCATAATGCGCGCGATCCAGAGCCGCGCCCCGACCTTGTGCAGGATAATGTTGCTGGGCACCTCGAAAAGAAAGTAGCCGATAAAGAAGATGCCCGCGCCCAGACCATAGACGGCCTCGCTGAAGCCCAACTCGGCGCTCATTTGCAACTTAGCGAAGCCAATATTGATGCGGTCCAGATAGGCCAGAATGTAACAGAGACCCAGGAAGGGCAACAGCCGCCAGGCTACCTTGCGGTAGGCA
This sequence comes from Chromatiaceae bacterium, assembly GCA_044228795.1. Taxonomy (GTDB): domain Bacteria; phylum Pseudomonadota; class Gammaproteobacteria; order Chromatiales; family Chromatiaceae; genus M0108. The sequence goes on from JBGAUE010000008.1 coordinate 41,310, forward strand.
GCATTGGCGAGGGCGGAGGAGCTCGAATCAGAGTCGGTGGCCAAGATACGGTCGGTCAAGCTTAATCCCTCTAAAACAGCCCCAAGACATTGTTAATAATTACAAATAATGGCAGGGTTGTCACCCGTCCCCCTGCCAGATTTAGGGCGTCATCCGATAGGCAAGGCCCAGGATGCTGGCCCGGTTGCCTTGGGCACCCTAATGCCTGATCATGCCCCCATCCTATTCCACCAGCGCCAGGGTGAAATCAGCTTGATCAGGTACCAACACCTTTTGAGGCTTTTTGGCAACCTGAAGGTCCTGAAGGATATCAATGTTGAGAGCGAACAGGGGGGAGGTTATTGCCATCCTTGAGCCGTCACGCACCGCTAAGAGTACCTTCCTGCGCGGCCTGAACCTGCGCGACCAGTCCTCGGGCGGCCCCATTGAGCCATGATCTGGCTTGATCGCAATACCACCAGGAAAGCCCAAATTTTCGCCTTTATCCCTCGTTATGGCCATGCCAGTATCCAGGATTGCCGATGAACCTAACTCCCGAAAACCCGGTTGCAGCCCAAGCAAGAAACGCGGACATCATCCGTAGTCAGGTTCGCGAGGACTATGCCCGAGTGGCCCAGGCCAGCGGCTTGAGCGACTGTTGCTGCTCCGCCCACACTTGCTGTGGCGATGCCCCGGAGGTGAGCATCAACACCCTGGTCTCCCTACGCCTCGGTTACAGCCAGGCGGACCTGGACCTGATGCCAGCCGGGGCGGATATGGGGCTGGGTTGTGGGAACCCCACCGCCATCGCGGCCCTGCGCCATGGGGAGGTAGTGGCGGACCTGGGGGCCGGTGGTGGCATCGATGCCTTTCTAGCCGCCCGCGCGGTCGGTACCTCGGGCCGCGTCATCGGTATCGATATGACGCCGGATATGGTCAGCAAGGCGCGACACCATGCCGAACGGGGCGGCTTTGCTAACGTGGAGTTTCGTCTCGGCGAGATCGAATACCTGCCCTTGGCGGATGCCTCGGTGGATGTCATCCTCTCCAACTGCGTCATCAACCTGTCCCCGGACAAGCCCCAGGTCTTCCAGGAGTCCTTCCGTGTCCTCAAGCCCGGTGGCCGGCTGGCAATCTCGGACGTCGTCGCCACCGCCAATCTCCCCCCAGAATGGCGGGATGACCCCAAGCTGCATTCCGGCTGCATGGCCGGCGCAGCCCCGATCCAGGACCTGGAGGCCATGCTCGAGACGGCGGGCTTCACCCACATCGCTATCCGGCCCAAGGAGCAGTCCCGGGAATTCATTCGCGACTGGGCCCCTGGCAGGGGGGTGGAGGACTATCTGGTTGCGGCCATTATCGAGGCGATCAAACCAGATACCTCTACCTGATTGCCCTGAGGGCAATTCCTGTCATTCATCGGCATGGCCACCCGCACCCAGGCCCCCAGCCACTTCAAGGGCAATGAATCCTATTGGGATTTATCGGGTAATCATCGCGATACTGGCTTTGATGACCACGACGACCTTGCCGAGCGCCCGCGCGAAACCAGTCTTGTAAGGAGAACGAGCATGCATATCGAAAATCTCTCTGCCTGGCAGCACGATCATGTCTTTGATATCGGTAGCGAAGCAGCTGAACGGGGTACGCGTCTGGTGATGTGGATCACCGCCGCCATGATGGTGGTCGAGATCGCCGCCGGCTGGTGGTACAACTCCATGGCCCTCCTGGCCGACGGCTGGCACATGAGTTCTCATGCGGTGGCTATCGGTCTGTCGGCAATGGCTTACGCGATGGCACGTCTATACGCCCGGGACCCGAGATTCACCTTCGGCACCTGGAAAATCGAGGTACTGGGAGGCTTTGCCAGCGCCATCTTCCTCCTTGGAGTAGCCCTAATGATGGTGGTGAGCTCCATCGAACGCATCCTGTCGCCTCAGCCGATCCAGTATCAGGAAGCCATCGTCATCGCCGTGCTGGGTTTGCTGGTCAACCTCGTATCCGCGCTCATCCTTGGCAAGGCGCATCACCAGGATCACGGCCACCCCGATCATGGCCATCACCACGGCCACGGGCATCACCATGATCACCCGCACGACTCGGGGGAAAATCCCGATTTGAACCTGAAGTCAGCCTACCTGCACGTCATTGCTGATGCGGCAACTTCGGTACTGGCTATCGTCGCTCTGATGGGTGGCTGGATTTACGGCTGGATGTGGCTCGACCCGGTCATGGGCATCCTGGGCGCCATCCTGGTGGCGAGCTGGGCCAAGGGGCTCATTATTGAGACTGGCAAGGTGCTCCTGGATCGGGAGATGGATCATCCGGTGGTTGATGAGGTCCGCGCGGTGGTGGAAACCGGTCCCCACGCGGGTGAGACCCGCATCACCGACCTGCATGTCTGGCGGGTAGGTAAGAATGTCTTCGCCTGCGCGCTCACGGTAGTCACCCACGACCTTTTCCTGACCGCGGATGCGATTCGCAAACTCCTGGCCGTCCATGAGGAAATCGTCCACTCGACCATCGAGGTCCAGGTTTGCCCGGACGTCATGCCCCAGCCCGGTGGTGCGACGACCTAACGGCATCCCCCTTGGAATTGCGCCGACTCTTCCCCCAAGCCAGCTAGCGAACCGAATGACATGTCCGCCCTAGAGACCCTCACCGCCATTGTTTCCACCTTCGGTCTCATCTTCCTGGCCGAGATCGGGGACAAAAGTCAACTGGTCTGCATGACCCTGGCCGCCCGCCATCGCCACCTGCCGGTGCTGCTGGGAGCCATCGCCGCCTTCCTCATCCTCAATACCCTGGCGGTCGTCTTTGGCGCTGGTCTGGCGCAATGGCTACCGGAAAGAATCCTGGCGGGGGCCGTGGCCCTGCTCTTCGGGGCCTTTGGCATCAAGTCCCTGCTCACCCAGGAGGAGGTAGGGGAGGATGGCGAGGTCGAGGAAAAGCCCGGCCATGGCATCTTCGCCACCACCTTCCTCATGCTCTTGCTGGCGGAGATGGGCGACAAGACCCAAATCGCCATTGCTGGCCTCGCCAGCACCTTGCCCGCCCTGGCGGTCTGGGTCGGGGCCACCCTGGCCCTGATCATCACCTCAGCCCTGGGGGTTTGGCTGGGCGTCACCCTCCTGAGACACATCCCCATCCATCGGCTCCACCAGATTAGTGGGGTCTTTTTCCTGGTGCTGGCGGCCTTCGCGGCAACGCGGGTCTTCTGAGGGGGAATCCGGGTCAGGTGCCAGCCCGGCTAGCTTCGCGAGCCTTCCTGATCATCCCGGCGGCGATATCAAGCTGACCTTCGTGACCGCGACCGGCATCGCCGATGACCCGATAGCGCTCATCGACAATGATGCTCGGCACTGAATTGACGCGGAATCGCTCGGCGCTTGCCTGCGCCTGGCGCAATTTGCTTTCTACCGAGGAGCTGTTGAACTGTTTATGAAAGGCCTCCGGGTCCAGCCCTTGTTTTGCCACCCAGTCCATGACCTTCCTTTCGGTGTAGAGGTTTTCCCGTTGTTTGTTAATCGCATCGAAAACCGCCTGATCCAGACGCTCCAGGAACCCCCCCAGCTCCAGGGCATAATAGAGTCGCGCCAGGGTGGTCCAGGCCGCGCGCCCGAAGGTCACAGGCACGCGCTCAAACTCCACGTCATCGGGTAGCTCCTTGGCCCAGGCCGTGATCAGGGGATTCAGATCAGCGCAATGCGGGCAGCCGTAGGAGAAGAACTCACTGACCCTGACCGCCTGCCCTTGGGTGTTGGCCCCTGGGGCTGGCAGAGCTTCCCAGTCGCGTCCTTCCACCCAATCCTCCCAAGGCCAGGCCCAGGCCCAGGCCCCGGGCACCACGGCCATACCCAAGGCGGCTGTTAAAACAGCATGAAAATCGCGACGGGTCATAACCATGGGGTGCCTCGATGGAAAAAATGGACCTAGCGGGAGGGAAGGTCAGAGGATCGGGTCTCTTCACCGCGGGCGCTTGCTGGTGTTGACAGGCCTCGGGAGGCTTGCCCCCTGCCTGGGGAGGTACGCAACCAGGACCACAGGGTGATAAGCAGCACGAGGATAAAACACAGCAGCGCCCACTGGACCAAGGAGAGGCCGAAAACCACCAGGGCCTTATCCTCGCAGAAGCCAGTCGCCAGGAACAATTCGGGTTGTAGTTGACCAAGCCATTCCACCAGCCGCTCGATGGGACCCAGTTCGCTACTGAGACAGGCAACGGCGCCGGGGGGCTGCTCCTGCAACCAAGTCTGATAGGCGGCCGTGGCCATGCCGCCCGCCGCCGCCAGGGCCACCAGCCCGCCTATGACCCGACGCGTCAGACCCGGCAAGAGGGCCGGGCCAAGGGCCAACACGGCGATCAGCATGAAGAGTAGCCGCTGGAAGATGCACAGATGACAGGGCTGCAAGCCCAGCCAGTGGGTCAGGGCGACACTGGCCAAGGCCAGGGCCCCGCTGCCCGTGGCCAGGATCAGCCAGGTATGGCGATCCCTATCGCTAGCCACGGGGCACCCGTTTCAACTCGAACCTAAGCGTCGTCAACCACGGTTCTCCCCCTTCAGGATCACAGCACCCAATTAAACACATAACCTACCAGCATGATGCCGGCGGCCACCACCCCAATAAAGGTCGCGATCAGCGGCCAGCGCAAAACCTTACGCAAGATCATGATCTCCGGGGCCGAGAGGGCGATCACGCTCATCATAAAGGCCAGCGTGGTGCCCAGCGCTGCCCCCTTACCGATGAGGGCCTCGACTACGGGGACTATGCCCGCGGCGTTAGTGTACATGGGCACCCCCAGGAACACAGCCGCGGGTACCGCCCACCAGGCATCGCGTCCCATGAAGCTCGCCATGAAATCGGACGGGACATAGCCGTGGATCAGTGCGCCCAGGCCAATGCCTGCTAGCACATAGGGCCACACCTTACCAACTATTTCCCACACATGCTGCAAACCCGTCTGGAGACGCTCACGCCAGACATATTCTGCACCTTTGGGGGCCTGCGCTTGGCCCAGGTGAATGGCGCGCACCCAGTCCTCAAGATAGCGCTCCATCCCTAGTTTCCCGATAACCAGCCCGGCGACGATTGCCACCAGCAGCCCCAGTCCCAGGTAGAGGGCCGCAACTTGCCAGCCGAAGAGCCCAAGCAGCAAGGCCAGGGCCACCTCGTTAATCATGGGCGCGGCGATCAGGAAGGAGAAGGTCACTCCGAGGGGTACCCCCGCCGAGAGAAAACCAATGAAGAGTGGTACCGCCGAGCAGGAACAAAAGGGAGTCACGATACCGAGACTGGCGGCCAGCATATTGCCGATCCCCAGTCGGCGGCCGGCTAGTAGGGCACGGGTGCGTTCCGGGGCAAAAAAGGTCTGGATGACGCCCATGACAAAGACGATACCGACCAGAAGTAACAACACCTTGGGGGTGTCGTAAAGGAAGAAATGGACCGCCTCCCCAAGGCGGGTTTCCCGCGACAGGCCGAGCAGCGTCACCCCCAGGTCCGCAAGAAGGGTGAGATAGGCATAGAGGGTCACCCAGACCGCCGCGGCCAAGGGCAGGGCCCAGATCCAGGGCATCGGGAAACGGGTTGGGGTCGTATCGGTCAAGTTTCTCGTCCGGTATTCCGGGGTATCGCTGCCCAGGAGGGATAGGTTGCCAGGCCAGCGTACCCCGGACGGCCTGGTTACCCATCAGGCTTCCTCTGGGGGCGCAGCCGGAAAGGGTTCAATCGCTCATCCAGGCCCTGACCTTCTCGGGCCCCGGGATGCCGCCGCTGTGAACTACCTGCCCGTCCACCACCACCCCCGGCGTGGACAGGATACCAAAGGCCATAATGGACTGGAGATCGGTGACCTTCTCCAACTCGATCTCCACCCCCGCCTCCCTGGCCGCCTGGACAATAACCTTGGCAGTGACCTCACAATTACGACAACCCGAACCCAAGACCTTGATGTTTTTCATATTTCTATGTTCAAGACATAACTCGCGCTGTTTGAGACAGGGAGGAGGAAAAGTTGAGGCTAGGAGAGAAAGCTGGGGTTTCCCACTTGCACATGCCCATAGCATAATATAAGCAACCACGAATAGGCGAATAAACAAGCAGTTAATTACCCGGCCCTATGAGGCCCGTTTGGATCATGCCCCGTCCGCCCCAAAGAGACCGGTCGCCAGACCGAAGATGCCCTCCCCGACGGGCCCCAAGCGCTGGCGCATGATCCCTCTATCGTCGGTTTGAAGGGTCGCTTGCGGGAGTTTCTACCAAGGCGCAAAAAAATCTCCTACCCCTTGCGATCATGGGGCTGGTAGGAGCCTGAGGAGACCGAGAAACTTCAGGAAAAGGACCGGTTTGTCATTACGGATAGGTTTGTTCCAGATAGTCGAGATGAACCGGCATTTTTAGGGCGTGGGGACGCAAACCCCGGACCTCGTGAAAAACGTCGTCCCGATCCATGCCGGACTCCAACAGCAGGATAGCCGCCATGAAGCCAGTGCGGCCCGAGCCGCCACGGCAGTGAATAGCGATGGTACCTTGCTGTTCCAGCAAGGACAGCAGGGCCTGTTTGTGGGTGGCGAAGGCCATCGTGAAACGATCATCCGGAGCATGATCGTCCTCAACGGGCAGGTGGAACCATTGGATGCCGTAATCTGCGCAACACCCGGGTAAGGAAGACGCGGCGAATTTTGCCATTTCATCCGCTGGCATCAGCGTGATGAGCGCCTGGGCGCCAGCCTCCCTCAGGGTCAAGACCGCATCATCCAAGGTGGTGGCCTTAGTTCCTGGGCAAGGGGTAAAAATGAGCGCGGCACCACTGGCGAGCGTCAACTTATCGTAGGGATGAGACATGCTATGCGGGTCCAATTTTGAGATTGATATCCAGAGACCCCCGATTGGGTCAACCGTTCCAGGCCGTGACCTCTGTAGGGCGGATCAGGGCGCCAGGAGAAACCTCTGGCTAAGTGTCGCGGTTACCTGGCTGATCAAGAGAGCCACGAAGATCTGAGGCCCTTGGAACTGGTTAGAGGCTGACCAGGTTCCCTTGTTCCGTCAACCATGACAGATCGGCATTGAATAGCATCAGTACTGGATCAACCTCGTCGCCCCAGACTCCCGTCGATCAACACCTGGAGGGAACAAGGTTTTGAACTTTTCATAGTGTTCCTCGCTGCGATGGAGTGAGACCAGCCTCGTACCAACCCTTGCTGGAATTGACGACGCGGACAACCAGCAACATCACCGGCACCTCGATCAGGACCCCAACGACAGTCGCGAGCGCGGCGCCGGACTGGAAACCGAAGAGGCTGATGGCCGCCGCCACCGCCAGCTCGAAAAAGTTGCTGGCGCCAATCAGGGCCGAAGGGCAGGCGACGCTGTGTTTCTCGCCGACCTTTCGGTTCAGCCAGTAGGCCAGAGACGAGTTGAAAAACACCTGGATCAGGATCGGCACCGCCAGCATGGCGATGATCAGGGGCTGGTTGAGGATCTGCTCGCCCTGGAAGGCAAACAGCAGCACCAGGGTCAACAGCAGGGCGACAATGGAGGCGTGACCCAGGGTCGCCAGAGTGGCATCGAATTTGGCCTCCCCCTGCTTGAGCAGCAGATGCCGCCAAGCCTGAGCAATGGCAACCGGGATCAGGATATAGAGCACTACCGAGGTCAGGAGCGTAGCCCAGGGCACCAGGATGGACGACAGCCCCAGCAGCAGCGCGACGATTGGCGCAAAGGCAACGATCATGATGGCGTCATTGAGCGCCACCTGGGAGAGGGTGAAATAGGGATCACCGCCGGTCAGCCGGCTCCACACGAACACCATGGCCGTGCAGGGCGCGGCGGCCAGCAGGATGAGCCCGGCGACATAGTTGTCAAGTTGCTCGGCCGGCAGCCAGGGGGCGAAGACTTGGCGGATGAAGATCCAGGCCAGCAACGCCATGGAGAAGGGCTTGACCGCCCAGTTGATGAAGAGGGTAATCCCGATCCCCTTCCAATGGGACCTGACCTGGCCCAGGGCACCGAAGTCAATCTTCATCAGCATGGGGATGATCATCACCCAGATCAGCAGCCCCACCGGCAAATTGACCTGGGCGACCTCTAGTCGGCCCAGGAACTGGAAGGGGGCGGGGAGGACCTGTCCGAGCCCGATACCAACGACGATACAGAGTGCCACCCAAAGGGTCAGCCACCGCTCGAACAGGTTCATGGGGGTGCCGGCCGCCCGCTTACCAGCAATTTCGCATTGGGTACTCAAGATTGTCCTCGCTGGGGAGATTAGGGATGAATTCGCTTGGCTTGGTCGCCTGTTCAGCCAGTCATACTGGGCAGGGGCGGTGAAGGGGCGTGACCCATTGGAGGCCCCACCCAGATCTCAGGTGGCTGGCCCAGCCTCCAACTCTTCCCCCTTCACCGGCGGCAGCATGAAGGAAATAAACGCTGCTGCCAGCACAAAGGCGGTGGAAACCCAGAGGCAGCCTGTCAAGCCCTGGGTCTGATAGACCCAGCCCGACAGCACGGTCCCCGTCAGCCGGCCAGCGGCATTGGCCATGTAGTAGAAGCCGACGTTCATGGCCACCTTGTCCTGGTCCGAGTAGGCCAGGATCAGGTAGGAATGGACGGCCGAGTTGATGGCGAAGACGGCGCCAAAGGCAAAGAGACCGATGATCAGGGACAAAGCCGGATCCAGGCCCTTCGTCAAGGCCAGGGCGATGCCGGCGGGAAAGACCGCCAACAGCAAGGCCCAGTTCCGGGCGCTCTTGCCCTGGGGTCCCTTGCCGCCATGACCCTGGCGCAGCAGGGCCGGTGCCCCCGCCTGGACGAAGCCATAGGCCACCACCCAGAGGGCCAGGAAGCTGCCCACCTCCAGATGGTTCCAGCCGGTCACCGAGGCGAGAAAGACCGGCAGGCCGACCACGAACCATACATCCCGCGAGCCAAAGAGGAAGAAGCGCGCCCCGGAGAGGATGTTGATCTCCCGGGTCTTGGAGAAGATCTGGCTGATTTTGGCCTTGGCCTTGGTGGTGCCCAATCCCAGCGGCAGGGCCCAGGCGACGTAGACATAGAGGACAAGGAGGCAGCCCGCCATGCCTGCCAGGGCCCAGCGGAAGCCCACCGTGAAGAGCAGCAGCCCACCCAGAAAGAAACCGACGCCCTTGAGGGTATTTTTCGATCCGGTGAGGATGGCCACGTACTTGAACAGCCGCGTCTCGGCGTCCGCCCCCTTGGGCACCACCATCTTGACACTGGACTTGGCGCTCATCTTATTGAGGTCCTTGGCGATACCGGACAGGGCCATGGCGGTCATGACATAGGCCACGGTCAACCAGGCCGGATCCACCGCCAGCATACCCAGGGCTAGGACCTGCAGAAAGCCGCCCGCAACCATGGTGCGGTTGAGGCCGACATGGGAGGCGATCCAGCCCCCCAGGCCGTTGGTGATGATGCCGAACACCTCGTAGAGGAGAAAGAGAAAGGCGATTTCCAGGGGGGTGAAACCCTGATTGTGGAAGTGCAGGACCACCAGCATGTGGATGGCCCCGTCCGTGAGGGTGAAGCCCCAGTAGGCGCCGGTGACGACCAGATAGGTGCGCAGTGCGGCGTCCATCTTCACATCATCCGCGCCAGCTTGCGGGTAATGTCCATCATGCGGCTCACATAACCCCATTCATTGTCGTACCAGGCATAGATTTTCACCTGGGTACCATCGACCACCAGGGTGGAAAGGGCATCAACGATCGAGGAACGCGGATCGTCTTTGAAATCAACGGAGACCAAAGGCCTCTCCTCATAGCCGAGAATATCCTTTAGATCGCCAGCGGCGGCTTCCTTAAAGAAGGCATTGACCTCTTCCGCCGTCACGGGCCGGGCCGCCTCGAAGACGAAGTCGGTGAGGGAGGCATTCAACAAGGGCACGCGCACGGCATGGCCGTTGAGCTTGCCAGTCAGTTCAGGAAAGATCTTGGTAATAGCCTTGGCAGAGCCGGTGGTGGTAGGGATGAGAGACTCGCCCAGGGCACGGGCCCGCCGGAGATCCTTGTGGCCCTTGTCAACGATGGTCTGGGTATTGGTGATGTCGTGAATGGTGGTCATGCAGCCGCGCAGGATGCCGATCTTCTCGTGCATGACCTTGACCACCGGCGCCAGGCAGTTGGTGGTACAGGAGGCGGCGGTAACGATGTCATGGACCGCCGGATCGTAAAGGTGATCATTGACACCAAAGACGAGGTTGAGGGCCGGATCGGGCACCGGGGCGGACACCACTACCTTCTTCACACCCTGATCAAAATAGGGCTGGAGGGCCTCAGCGGTTTTGAAGCGGCCCGTGCAGTCCACGACTAGATCGATGCCCTTGGCACCCCAGTCGATCTCCTCAAGGGTCGCGCCCATGCTGAAGCCGATCTCCTGCCCAGCAACGATGAGGGCATCGTGCCGGTAGCTGATCTGGTCCTTGCACCAACGGCCATGGACCGAGTCGAATTCCAGCAGGTGCGCATGGCAGGCCGCGTCGCCCTTGATCTCGTTAACGTGGACGATCTGGTACTCAGGACTCCCCCAGCCAGCGCGAAAGCCTAATTTGCCCATGCGACCAAAGCCATTGATGCCAACGCGAATAGCCATCTTCTTGTTCTCCAATGGAGGTGGATTTAATATGTGCGCAGCCTAATATATGATCTGTCGAATACAGTGGCAAGGCCTTTTTCGCCCTGATTTATCGGACAGACTTAGCCACCGCAAATCCTGCCACTAGGGGATCATGAATGAAATCCTATTCAGTCCCATAAGACCCCTTCCGCTTGTGCTCGTGTCCCTACCCCGGACGGGGCCCCCAGTGCACCCGGCGGGTCATCGGCTCGGGCTGTAAGGTGGCGTGATGGATGGCGAAGCGCTCGACAAGCAAGGCGTGACTGGCCTCCATGACCTGCTCCCAGGCGGCCATGTCGCGTACCACCAGATGGGCCGAGAGCAGGGTTTCTTCGGAACGGACACTCCAGAGATGCAGGTCATGCACCGAGGCGACCCCAGGAACCCCGGCCAGGGCCTGACCCACCGCCCAGGGGTCGAGGTTAAGGGGCGCCCCCTCCATCAGCCCATGCAGGGCCTCACGCAGCAGGCGCAGACTGGAAATCAGGATCAGGGCCCCAATAGCCAGAGACAGCAAGGGATCAATGGGGGTCCAGCCTGTAAGGGCGATGACGAGACCCGCGACCAGTGCCGCTACCGAGCCCAGCAGATCGCCCAGCACATGCAGAAGGGCAGCGCGGGTGTTGAGGTTCTTCTCCCCCCGACTCAGCAGCCAGGCCACCCCGAGATTGATGGCAAGCCCTACTGCGGCCGTGAGGGAGACCGCTTCTCCCAACACCGCCTGGGGCTCGCGCAAGCGTGCCAAGGCAGAGAAAATCTAGCCAGACCACCAAGGCCAGCAGGGCGGCGCTGTTGATGAGCGCGGCGAGGAATTCGGCGCGGCCAAAGCCATAACTGTGCCGCGGCGAGGCGGGCCGGCGCGCCAGCCAGGCCGCTACCGCCGCCAGGGCCAGCGCGGCGGCGTCGTTAACCATGTGGCCGGCATCCGCCACCAAGGCCAAGGACCCCGCCCAAAATCCGACCCCGGCCTCCACGGCGGCAAAACCGAGTGTCAGCAAGGTGGCCAAGATCAGGGGCGCACCGCTACCGGGGTATGAATGGCCGTGATGATGGTCGTGATTCTTGCTCATGAAACGCCACCCAATGCCACGGATTTCATCATGTTTCGCTTTCTTAGCACCCTGTCAGATCGCTGAAAGATAAACAGCAAGGACGAGCAAGCTGCAAACTTGCGTCACTATTGCCGAGGTAAACTTATCACCTTGACCTACAGCGCGAATTCCTCATCGTAAGGCTGATCCCCCGTGACGACTGGCAGGGTGAAGGCGCGATCCCAGATCCCCCAGCCACCATCCAGCAGGCGAATGTCCTGGAAACCCAGGGCGTGGAGCTGAAGCCAGCCGAGGCTCATGCGAAAGCCATCATGACAATAGAGGTAGACGGTCTTGTCCTTAGGTACGGCCTGGTAGAGCCCGGCCAGTTGGGCCTCTTCGCGCCACTTTTGGGTCCGCGGATCCGTGCCATCCAGAGAAACGACATTGAGGGCCCCGGGAATATGCCCGGCCTGTACCGCATGGCGGATGACTTGACCGCTGTACATCTCGGCGGGGCGGGCATCCACTAGCACCACGCCAGGATCACGACGGGAAACCACGTCGTCGTAGACCTGCTCCCAGCGTACAAACAATGCGGGATTGGCAGGTTTGAGGGTGACGCCGCCGGGGGCCGGCGCCTGGCTGGGCGCCTTGGTCAGTTCGTTGAAACCGCTCCATTCCAGGGCACCGCCATCGAGCACCCTGACGCGCGACATATCAAAGCCGTAGAGCCCCAGCAGGTAATAAAGACGGGCGGCCAGGGCGGAGCGGGAGTCGTCGTAAATCACCAGGGTGGAGTCGTCGTTCACCCCCCAGCGGCGCAGAGTTGCCTGGAAGTCCTCTCGGGATGGGAACAGCATGATAGAACGACCGTCGTTGTCACCCAGATCCTTGAACCGCTGTACCTGGATGGCCCCGGGGATGTGACCGACGGTGAAATAGCGGTGGGGGTGATAGCGCACTTCCAGGACGACGAGTTTGGGGTTGTTGGCCTGCTCGGCGGCAAGCCAGTCGGCATCGACCAGAAAGTCGCGGTCGGCCCAGGCGGCGGCGGGAAGGGAGAGAATGGCCAGCAGGACTGAAATCAGCAATCGTCTCAACATTGGCAGTTCCTCAAGCAATCGGATCCATGACAATCCCTAAGTGGCTGGCAAGGTGGGGTAAATCCTCGTAATGCCGTTGACGATGAACTGAACGCCAATCGCCAGGGTAAAGAGGCCCATGACCTTGATCAGGACACTCATGCCCACCTCGCCCAGGAACTTCATCAGAGACATGGCGAAGAAGAAGATGAGGAAGATAATGAGGGTCATGACGCAGATCGCCAGGAAGAGCGCGATGTCCGCATGAGCTTGAAGGGCCTCATGGGCAAAGACGGTGACCGTGGAAATGGTGCCGGCACCCGTGGTCAGGGGCAAAGTCACGGGAACTATCATGGTGGAGACGAGGGTGGAGCGATCAATGGCGGGCTTTTCCACCTCTTTACCGTGAACATCGCCAGAGCCCTTGGCGTTGAGCATGCTCATGCCGGTGCCACCCAGCAAGATACCCCCAGCAATCTGGAAGGCACTGATGCTGATACCGAAGAAGTTCAGTATCGCGGTGCCGGCAAGCATACTGGTAGTCATGATGATGAAGGCGCCCGCCGTGCCGATGGTGATCAGCCCCAGCTTCTGGAACCTGCTCAAACCCAGGCTGAGAGCCAAGAAGGAGGCGAGGGCGGGGAAGTTGTTCGCTACCGCGAACAACCCCAACAGATAGTGCTGAATGGAGTGTTCCAACGAATTATTGTCCCTTAGAGTGAGTTGATGTGGGCTTCGCTACCTAAGGTGACTGACCGTCCGCCACGCTTAGAACTCCTTATCGCAACCAGAACCACCCCATGGCCCCACACAGCAGGATGAGCAAAGCCGGGTTGACGCGTTTCCAGAAGAGAATCCCCACCACCCCCAGCCCGAATGCCAGAGTGATGCCATTGAACCAGAGGGGCCGGTCCGGGTGGAAACTGGCCTCCTTACCCACCGCGTAAACACCCGCCAGCATGAGCCCAATGGTGATGGGCGCCAGTCCTTTCTGGAGCGCGTCGCGCCAGGGGTTATCCTGGTAGTTGTCCCAAACCTGACTGACGATAAAGGTCAACATGCTGGCGGGAAAATAGAAGGCAAATAGCACCAGGAAAAACCCGGCCACGCCGGCGGCGTGATAGCCAATGATGCCAACCATGGTCATGTTTGGCCCAGGGGCTAGCTGGCCCAGGCTGTAAATGGATGCGAACTGCGTCGAGGTCACCCAGTGATGCACGGTGACGGTCTGGTGCACCATATCGGGCAGAACGGCCGTACCGCCTCCCACCGCCATTAAGGAGAGCAAGGCAAAGACATTCAGGAGTTCGATCAGTTCTTTCATCGTCTCAGGTCTCCTGAGATGGCGATGCCGGGGTTGTAGGTTTCAAGGTCGCCGGTCTATGGAGCCAAACGCCAATGGGCGCCAGGATAAAGAGGGTGGCGGGCAGCGAGACATGAAAGACGCCGACCATAAGAAAGGTCGCCAGAATAAAGCAGAGGTTGCGGATATTCAGGAACTGGCGGCCGCCGATCTTCAGGGTTACCTGTAACAGGAGCCCCACCGCGGCCGCCGCGACACCGGCGAGCGCCGCCGCCACGTCCGGATTATTGTGAAAGCGGACGTACAGGAGACCGAGAATGCTCAGGATCACGGCCCCCGGCAGAATGAGACCCAGCGCGGCCGCCGCCGCCCCGCCAGGACCGCCCAATTTTCGGCCAACGATCACAGCCAGGTTGGTCGAATTGAGGCCAGGCAGGGTCTGTCCTATCTCCAGCGCAGCCATGAATTCCTCCGCGTCGAGCCATTGCTCCCGATCGACCACCACATCGCGCAGATAGGCCACCAGCCCACCGCCGAAGCTGGTAATCCCAATCATAAAGAAACCCCGGAAGATTTTTCCCAGAGAGGGCTGGGGTGAGGCCTTAGGGGAATTATTCACGGTTAGTGGCGACCTTGGAGCCCAATCCATAGACAATCGTGGTCTTGGTGGTCCCGAGGGTCACCCAATCAAAGGCATCCATTTGCAGCGCCTTGTAGAACTCAGCGGCCCGATGGATGCTGTCCTTGTGAAGTTCCTCGCGCCGGTCGTATTTGGCCTGGAAGGCGAATTCACCACAAATCGCGCTTTCATGCTGGCGATTGCGCCAGACGGCGATAGTCGCCTTGGATTTGATGCCGTGGCCGAAGCCCAGGGTACCGATATTGACCTGCACCTCCTCGACAGCGAAGTCGTTGACCAGGGTCATACGGTGATCAGGGTTAGCTTCGGCCTTGGCCAGGGCGGGAAAGGAACGGGTTAGATCCTCCACCGCCATGTTCAACTGCTCCCGGGGCATGGACATGACGCAGTTGTGGGAATAGATGAATCGGAATCCGCCCAGACCTTCCCGCAGGGGCAGAAGTTCTTCCTTGAATTTGATCCGGGCGGAGGAGCCCGGGGTGGCGGGTCGCACATCCACGGCTGCGGCGGTGGCAAAGTCCGGGTGGCGAAATTTGACCGTCAACTCCGGCAGGCCATCGGGCCAGCCATCCTTGTAGAAAGAACGCAGCCGAACGATGAAATGGTTGTTGTAGAGGTCATGATCCGGGGTGTCATAGAAAAGCACTTCGCGGACCTGATTAACGAAGGCATCCTTAGCTTCGTGGACCTCCACCCCATGCTTCTTGGCGGTACGCCTGACAATCCTCCAGAAGTCCTTGAAGCCCTGGGCACTCATGAAGTGCTGGGGTTGCAGGATGATCTTGCACTCTGAGTAGTTGATGTTATCGGTGGGGGTGTTTTGAACGACAATGGCGCTCGAATTCATGAAAGTGAAAGTCCTGGTGGTCGCTGCAGGGGATTGGGGGCGGTGGCTTATCCGGAAGCCGTCCTGTGAAAATCGTTGGCAGGAGCCAGATCTTAGCACCTCGCCCTGGCACTGTAATGCTCAGAAGAGATCGTCAATCAGACGTGGCGCACCCGAGGGCGGGGATCTGCGTCTTTCATAGTAGCCAGGATCCTCGGCTACGAAATCCTTGGTCTCCCCCGTCGGGGCCGGACCCTCGGGGGCTTGGGCATCCTCCTCGCGCACCCATTCGGGGAGACTGGACTCCCCGGTCTTGCGGGTGAGACGACCGTCGGACTTAGCGACCCGCACCTCGGTCAAACCGGCAGGTACCTCCAGGGTCGCCTCGGGCTTGCCCGCCAAGGCCTGGCCCATGAAATCGACCCACATGCCCAGCGCCGCCTGACCGCCGGTTTCACCCTTACCCAGGGGTGAAAAGTCGTCGAAGCCCATCCAGGACACTGCCACCAGATCCTTCTGATAACCACAGAACCAGGAGTCCCGGACCTCATTCGTGGTGCCGGTCTTGCCCGCGATATCGTCGCGCTTGAGTGCCAGGGCCTTACGGCCGGTGCCTTGGCGAATGACATCCCCCATGATGGAGTTCATCTGCCACACCACGCGGGGGTCCAGCACCCGTGGGGCATCCGGAGCGGGCCCACCCGCCGTGCCCAGGGCTTGAACGCCGGCGCTGGCCTGGGGGTAGCGGAACCAGCAGTCGGCGCAGGCCCGCGGGGCCTTGGCTGCGAAGACCAGGGCGCCATTGCCATCCAGAATTTTGTCCATGAAGTGGGGCATGATCCGAAAGCCGCCATTCGCAAAGACGGCATAGGCCCCGGCCATTTGGGTTGGCGAGGCCGCCGCCGTGCCCAGGACCAGGGTCAGACCGTGGGGCAGGCTGGCGGGGTCAAAGCCAAAGCGACTGGCGAAGTCCAGGGCCTTATCTAACCCGATCTCCCTGAGCAGCCAGACCGAGGCCAGGTTACGGGATTTTATCAGAGATAGACGGAGCCGGATCGGACCCATGGTCTTGCCGTCGTAATTGTCAGGCCGCCAGACCTTGCCTTTAGAGACCGGAATTTCCAGGCGCTTGTCCTGCAGTAGGCTGGCCGGGGTCCAGCCCAAATCCAGGGCCGCGGCATAGACGAAGGGCTTGAAGCTGGAACCTGGCTGACGGCGGGCATCGACAGCCCGATTAAACTTGCTGTCCCGGAAGTCATAGCCCCCCACCAAGGCCAACAGGGCCCCATCGGCGGGGTCCAGAACGCTGAGGGCGCCCGCGACGTGCGGGGCCTGAGCCAGATCCCAACCCCCGCCCGCGGCCTTGCGCAGCCGGATCAAATCGCCAACTGCCACCACCTGGCTGACCCGGTCCGGGGCCGGGCCTTTCGCATCTTCGTTGCGGTAGCGGCTCGCCCATCGCATTTGGGCCAGGGTCAGCTTGACCCGCTTGCCCTGACCGATATAGACCTCCGCTTCCTTATCGCCGGCCCGGAGAACCAGGGCGGCGGTCAGTTCCGGCAATCGGCCGGCCTTTTCCAGCAGGGTATCCAGGGCCTCATCACTCAGCCCAGTAAGCTTGTGCTTGACCTCGGCGCCCCGGTAGCCATGACGTTGGTCATAATCCAGCACGGCGCGATGTACCGCGCCCTCCGCCTCCCGCTGGAGACGCGAATCGATGGTGGTGGTGACCTGGAAGCCATTGCCATAGGCGGCCTCCTCGCCATAGCGGGCTACCAGGTCGCGCCGGACCATTTCGGCGACATAACCTGCCTCCATTTCGATGGGCCGGCGCGCCAGCCGGGCGGTATCCGGAGCCGCCACGGCCTCCTGATATTCCTTGGCGGTGAGGTAACCCAGTTCGTGCATCCGTCCCAGGATAAAGTTGCGCCTTTCCAAGGCCCGCTTGGGGTTCGAGACGGGGTTATTCGCGGAAGGGGCTTTGGGAATACCCGCCAGCATGGCCATCTGGGGTAGGGTGAGCTGACGCAGTGTCTTGCCGTAATAAAGTTCCGCAGCAGCGGAAATGCCATAGGCGCGATGGCCAAAAAAGATCTTATTGAAGTAAAGCTCCAGGATCTCCTGCTTCGTCAGGGTCCGCTCGATGTGGAGAGATAGCAGCAGTTCCGAAAGCTTACGGCGAAAGGTCTTTTCCGGGGACAGAAAAAAGTTGCGCGCCACCTGCATGGTGATGGTGCTGCCACCCTGGCTGCGCTCACCGGTTTGCAAAAAGCTGAGGGCGGCGCGGCCGAGACCAATGAGGTCAACGCCCTCATGCTGGAAGAAGCGGCTGTCCTCGGTAGCCAGAAAGGCATCAACCAGACGCTGCGGAACCTCGGCATAGGGCACGGGCTGACGTCGCTCAGCCCCAAACTCCGCCATGAGGACGCCATCGGCGCTGAAGACGCGCATGGGCTCCTGTAACCGCACCTCTCGCAACGCCTCCGTCCGTGGCAGCTCGGCCAGGGTGGTGGCAACCAGAATCGCGAGCCCCAGCACCCCCACCGCCGCCAGATTGAGGCCCAAGGCCACCCCGGATGCGATCATCAGGCCGAACCGCGCCAGGGGTCCGCGGCGGCGCTTTTTGACCCTAGCTCCCCGATAAACCACCCTGGCTTGTCCCAATCCTGGATCCTCTAAAGCGTCTGCTTACCAAATTGAGGTAGGATTCTACAACAGGCGAAAGGAAGGGGTGCCCCCTCTTTGCCTGCTCCTCCTATTAAGGTTTTCTATTTCAATTAGTTACTCAGAATAGAGTCGAAATTCCGGCCAGGCAATCCTCCGCGATTCGCTCCCAGCCAGCAATAGCATTACTCTTCCTTTTATCCAGGCGTGATGGAGGCCAGGCCCTTGTCCACCGCACCCACCCCCCCCGATACCCGCGCGCGCCTCCTGCGTTCCGCCATCCAGGTCTTCGCGGAGCGCGGCTATGCCGGCGGCACCATCCGCGACATCTGTCGCCGCGCCCAGGCCAACCTAGCATCGGTACATTATTACTTTGGCGATAAACAGGGACTGTACGTCGCCATCTTCGACCAGGTCTCCGGCCTGTTCCGCGAGCGCCGCGCCCGCTACCTGCCCGCCGCCGCCCCAGCGGCAGAGCGGCTTAGGGTTTATATCCAAGCGGCATTGGAGGAAATCCTTGGGGGTAAGGGCGGCTCGAGCGGCTCTGCTGACCTCAGCGCCATCTACCTGGCGGAGATGGCCCACCCCACCGAGGTTCTCGACCAGATCGTCGCCCTGCACATCAAGCCTAACAACGACGAACTCCTAAATATTGTCGGCGATTTACTCGAACTGGACACCCGGACCCCCCTGGTTAGCGACGCCGCCGCCAGTGTGAGTGGACAGATCCTGCGCTATTTTCTCGCCCGCCCGCTCATCAGCCGCCTGAATCCAGACCAGCAGCCCCCAGAGGAAAGGGTCGATGAATTGGTGGAACGGGTGTGGCACTTCTCACTGGGGGGCATCCTGGCGCTGCGACCCCTGGCCAGTGGTGCAGACGCTGCCAGCCCGGGGCGATGAATCCTCAGCCACCCTAATCCGCCCAAGAGTTCAACAAAGGCTTAGCCATGATGATGGCATCCTCCCGCCCCTGGCCCTTGGGGTAATAGTTACGGCGCAGCCCGGTCTCGCAAAAGCCTTCGGCCTGGTAGAGGTGAATGGCTGCGTGATTGGAGCGGCGCACCTCAAGGAATGCGGTGTCGGCCTGGCACTGGTGGGCGATGGCCAGGAGGCGCCGCAAGAGACGCCGGCCTAACTGGCGGCCTTGCCAGTCGGGGTGAACGCAGAGATTGAGAATTTGGCACTCGCCCACGGCGACGGACATGACGCCGTGGCCAACCAGGCGGTCGCCGACCTGCAAAACCCAACAGTGGTAGCCAGCCCGGAGGCAATCGCGAAAAATATCCAGGCTCCAGGGATGCGAATAACCCGCCACCTCGACGGCCATGACGGCCGTCATGTCCTCATCCGCCATGGGGCGAAAGGTCAGCCCAGGCTGCCCTGCTGACACGTCTGCACCACTCACTTCAACCACCACCCCTGGTTCTCTCGCCTATCCCGATTGACCCGCCAGCCCTGCACCACCAGGCGGTTATCCTACCTCAAGTTAGGTTCAATGCCGCCTGAAAGGCAGCCCGTCATCGGGGGGCAAATTTTATATTACCGTAAAGTTACGTGGCGACGACTTCAGTTTACAATCATCCATAGTCATTAATGTGCCAGTTCGAGCGCGGACCCGCCCAGCTTGAACCACCACCCCTTCATAGCCCGGAACCCCGCCATGTCAAAGCAGTCCATGGTCACACTCGACGGCAATGAAGCCGCCGCCTACGTCGCCCACCTCACCAACGAGGTCATCGCTATCTACCCCATCACCCCTTCCACGGCCATGGGCGAATGGGCGGACGAGTGGTCATCCCTAAAGGTACCCAACCTCTGGGGCACGGTACCCGAGGTGATTGAGATGCAGAGCGAGGCCGGGGCGGCCGGGGCCATCCACGGGGCCCTCCAGGGGGGGGCACTGGCCACCACCTTTACCGCCTCCCAGGGCCTGCTCCTGATGATCCCCAACATGTACAAGATCGCCGGCGAACTCTCGCCGCTGGTCATGCATGTGTCGGCACGCTCCCTGGCCGTCCAAGCCCTCTCCATCTTCGGCGACCACTCTGACGTCATGGCCTGCCGGACCACGGGCTTCGCCATGCTCTGCTCGGCCTCGGTGCAGGAGGTCATGGATTTTGCCCTCATCGCCCAGGCGGCGACCCTGGCCGGACGTGTGCCCTTCCTGCACTTTTTCGACGGATTCCGCACCTCCCACGAGATCAACAAGATCGAGCGCCTATCCACCGAAACGATCCGCGCCATGATCGACGACGACCTGGTGCGGGCCCACCGGGAGCGAGCTTTGAACCCGGACCACCCGGTCTTGCGCGGCACCTCCCAGAACCCCGACGTTTATTTCCAGGGACGGGAGACGGTCAACCCCTATTACCAGGCCCTGCCAGCCATCGTCGCAGGGGTCATGGACCGCTTCGCCGCCCTCACTGGCCGCCGCTATCGGCCCTTTGAGTATGTCGGCGCCCCAGACGCAGAGCGGGTGCTGCTGCTCATGGGTTCGGGCCTTGGGGCCGCCGAGGAAACGGTGGAACATCTGGTCGTGCGCGGCGACAAGGTCGGCCTAGTCAAAGTCCGGCTCTTCCGGCCCTTCTCCCCGGAACTGCTGCTCGCAGCTATCCCCATCACCGCGACCCGCATTGCCGTCCTGGATCGTACCAAGGAGCCCGGGGCCGACGGCGAGCCTCTCTACAAGGATGTGCTCACCGCCCTGGCCCAGGCGGTCACCCAGGGCGAGCGCGAGCTACTGCCGAGGGTGATTGGCGGGCGTTATGGCCTCTCTTCCAAGGAATTTACCCCGGGCATGGTCCTGGCTATCTTCGACGAATTGTCCAAGCCCCAGCCCAAACATCCCTTCACCATTGGCATCGTCGACGATCTCAGCCACACCAGCCTGGAATGGGACCCGGCCTTCCGCCCCGACGCGGCAGCGGGGGTCACGGCCTGCGTCTTTTATGGTCTGGGCTCGGACGGCACCGTCTCGGCCAACAAAAACTCCATCAAGATCATCGCCGAGGAGACGCCTAACTTTGGCCAGGGCTATTTTCAGTACGACTCCAAGAAGGCCGGGGCTATCACCATCTCTCACCTGCGCTTCGCTGCCAAGCCCCTGCGCGGCAGTTATCTGGTGGGAACTGGCGAGGCCAGCTTTATTGCCTGCCACCAGCCCATCTTCCTGAAACGCTATGACCTGCTGGACAAGGCCACCGTGGGCGGGATTTTCCTGCTCAACACGCCGACTCCACCGGAGCGCGTCTGGGACGAGCTGCCGAGGCGCATGCAGCAGCAGTTGATCAAAAAGGGCCTGCACCTGTACGTCATCGATGCCTATGGCATCGCCGAACGCACCGGCATGGGCCGCCGCATTAACACCATCATGCAAACCTGCTTCTTCGCCATCTCTGGCGTCCTGGAGCAGACCGAGGCCATCGCCCGTATCAAGGAGGCGGTCAAAAAGACTTATGGCCGCAAAGGCCAGGGCCTCTTGGAACGTAACTTCACCGCCATCGACATCACCCTGGAGGGTCTGCGCCAGGTGCCGATCCCCCCTCAGGTCACCAGCAACCTCCGGATCAGCGCCCAGGTCCCCCCGGAGGCACCGGCATTCGTGCACCAGGTCACGGCCCTCCTGATGGCCCACAAAGGCAACAGCCTGCCCGTCAGCCTCATGCCCGCCGACGGTACCTGGCCCCTTGGCACCACCCGCTATGAAAAGCGCGGCATCGCCCTGGAAGTGCCTAAGTGGGAGGAAGACCTCTGCACCCAATGCGGCAAATGTCCCCTGGTCTGCCCCCATGCCGCCATCCGCGCCAAGGTCTACCCAGCGGCACTCCTCGCCGGGGCACCCACGACCTTTCAGTACGCCCCCATCAAGGGTAAGGACTTTCCCGAGGGTTATCTCGTCAGCTATCAAGTGGCCCCGGACGACTGCACCGGTTGTGGCCTGTGTGTCGAGGTCTGCCCCATCCGCAACCGCAAGAACCCCTTGCGCAAGGCCATCAACATGGTCCCAATCGACCACCGCCGGGAGTTGGAGCGACCCAACTGGGACTTTTTCCTGGGCCTGCCGGAATTCGATCGGACCCGCCTGGATAGGAGCAAGATCAAGCACGCCATGATGCTCCAGCCCCTCTTCGAGTTCTCCGGGGCCTGCGTGGGTTGCGGCGAGACCCCCTACATCAAGCTGGCGACCCAACTCTTCGGCGACCGTATGCTGGTCGCCAACGCCACCGGCTGTTCCTCCATCTATGGCGGCAATCTACCTACCACTCCCTACGCCGCCAACCCGGAGGGCCGGGGACCGAGTTGGAATAATTCCCTCTTCGAGGACAACGCCGAGTTTGGCCTGGGCCTGCGCCTGGCCGTGGACAAGCAGACCGTCCACGCCCGCGAGTTGCTGGCGGGACTGGCGGACTCGGTGGGAGCGGACCTGGCCAAGAGCCTGCTAGAGGCCGATCAATCCAGCGAGGCGGGACTCTTCGAGCAGCGCCAGCGCATTGCCTTGCTGCAGGAACGGCTTGCCGGCCTGGACCAACCCGAGGCCAGGACCCTCGCCTCTCTCTGCGAGAACCTGGCGCGGCGCAGCATCTGGATCATCGGCGGCGACGGCTGGGCCTACGACATCGGCTATGGCGGGGTCGATCACGCCCTCGCCTCCGGACGCGACATCAATCTCCTGGTACTCGATACCGAGGTCTATTCCAACACGGGCGGTCAAACCTCCAAGGCCACCCCCCTGGGGGCGGTCGCCAAGTTCTCCGCCGGCGGTAAGGCAACCTTCAAGAAGGACCTGGCCATGATGGCCATGGCCTATGAAAGTGTCTATGTGGCCCAGGTCGCCTTTGGCGCCAAGGATGTCCAGACCATCCGCGCCTTCCTAGAGGCCGAATCCTTTCCCGGGCCCTCCCTGATCATTGCCTATTCGCCCTGTATCGCCCACGGCGTGGACCTGTCCAATAACCTGCGCCAGCAGGACATGGCGGTCAACTCCGGCCACTGGCCCCTGTTCCGCTACGACCCCCGCAAGACCGCTGCGGGCGAGAATCCCCTCAGCCTGGATTCCAAGCCGCCGAGTCTGCCCTACCGTGACTTCATCGCCACCGAGGCCCGCTTCAGCGTCCTCAATCACACCCACCCCGAGGATGCGGAGCGCTTTCTGCGCCTGGCCCAGAAGCATGTGGAGACCCGCTTCCATCTCTACGAACAGTTGGCCCACCTGGCGGTGGCCAAGCAGGAATGAGACACGAAGCCTGACAGCCATGGGGCCCGGCCTGGGGCCCGGGTCCCCGGACCTACCGCCCCCATCCCCGGCCGGCCCTGAGTCCGCCCCCTTTTCTCTTCGATCACCCCTTGGCAACCCACCCCCTGGAGGGGCCACCGATGGACCTCAACACCCTCTACCTTGGCCTGGATCTCAACAGCCCCCTGGTCCCCTCGGCCTCGCCCCTCAGCCGCAGCCTTGACACCTGCCGGCAGCTTGAGGACGCCGGCGCCGGTGCCATCATCCTCTGGTCCCTGTTCGAGGAGGCCCTGACCGCCGAGACCGAGACCAGCGCCCGCTTCCTGAGCGAACAACACACCGGCTTCGCAGAAGCCTCAGATTTTCTACCGAATTATCATGACTTTCCGCCCGCCTTAGAAACCTATTTAGAGCACCTGCGCCGACTCAAGGAGGCCCTGGGAATTCCGGTAATCGCCAGCCTCAACGGCGTGACCGTGGGCGGTTGGGTTGCCCATGCCCGCGCCCTGGAGGAGGCCGGCGCCGACGCCCTGGAACTCAATGTCTATTACGTCGCCGCTAACCCCGAGGAGAGCGGGGCCGAAGTCGAGGAGCGTTACCTGGGCCTGCTGGGCGCCTTGCGCCACCAGGTTAGCCTGCCCATCAACATGAAGCTGTCGCCCAATTTCAGCTCCGTCGCGAACATGGTGAAACGCCTGGAGGCGGCTGGGGCCGACGGGGTCGCCCTCTTCAACCGCTTCTACCAGCCGGACATCAATCTCGACAGCCTGCGCCTACGGCCAGCCCTCTATCCCTCCACCTCCCCCGAATCCCTCCTGGCGATGCGTTGGATCGCCCTCCTTTATGGCCGGGTTGATCTGTCACTGGGGGCCACCGGTGGCGTACATGACGCCGAGGATGCCCTCAAACTGTTGCTCGCGGGTGCCGACGTGGTCCACCTCTGTAGCCTGCTGCTGCGGGACGGGCCTGGTGCCTTGAAGCTGGTCCGCGCAGGCATCGAAAACTGGATGGCGGATCAGGGCTTCGACACCCTGGCGGATTTTCGGGGCCGCATGAGCGCCCTGGCCGTGCCCAATCCGGCGGAATTCGAGCGCGGCAACTATATCCATGTCCTGGACAGCTACCGAGCTTCCTCCGGGGTACTCGTTTAGAATGCGAACCCTTCCCCGATTACGCACCGGAGCAACGCCCCCATGAGGCCCACCGAGCACCAGAAGCGCTGGCTCAAAAAGCAGGTTCATCACCTCAAACCCGTCGTCAGCCTCGGCCAGGCCGGGCTCACTGCGCCCGTCCTTGCCGAGATCGAACTGGCCCTCGATCATCACGAACTCATCAAGGTCAAAATCGCCGCCGGCGACCGTGACCTGAGGGATGAATTTATCGCAACCATCGCCACCCGCACCCAGAGCGACCTCATCGACCGGATCGGCAACGTCGCCGCCTTCTTCCGCGCCAACCCCCGCGGCAAGAAGCCAATGGAATTGCCTCGGGACTAAGCCTCAGCCGCCATGGCCCTGAGTCGGTGGCGGAATATCACGGCCGGTTGCTCGCAGGCGGAGCACCTGAAAACTCTCGCAAGGCACCCAAGGATCGGTAGTGTGAAAATGGGTTCGTTTGGTAACTTTGCCATTTTCCCCCTCGGTCCCCGGAAGCAGGGTGACAGTCCCATGCTTAGCCCCTTCGGCTGAACTACCCTCAATCCTGCCCTGATCCCAATAAAGGCATGCACTAGGGGTCCGGAAGGACCGCCCCAATATCCCGATTCCCGCGATGCGCTCGACCCACGGCTTGGTGAGCAATGTTGGGGAAACAAACCTTCGCAACTCCCATTTACGGGAATCCCCGGATGACATTTGCCTTCGATAACTCCTACGCACGGCTCCCCGAGCGCTTCTTTGCCCGGCTGGCACCGGTTCCGGTCTCACAACCGCGGCTCATCAAGCTCAACGAGGTGCTCGCCTACCAGCTCGGGCTGAACCCCGATGTGATGCGCTCGCCCGAGGGCCTGGCCATGCTCGCGGGCAACCAGGTGCCAGCAGGGGCGGATCCGCTGGCCATGGCCTATGCGGGCCACCAGTTCGGCGGCTTCGTGCCCCGGCTCGGCGATGGCCGGGCGATTCTCTTGGGCGAGATTCTGGACCCGACAGGCGAGCGCTTCGACATCCAGCTCAAGGGTTCCGGTCGGACGCCTTTCTCGCGCGGGGGCGATGGGCGGGCCTGGCTCGGGCCGGTACTAAGGGAGTACATCCTCAGCGAGGCCATGCACGCCCTTGGCATCCCGACCACACGCTCGCTGGCGGCGGTCGCGACCGGGGAGCACGTCTTTCGCGAGGCCGGAGCGCTGCCAGGCGCCGTGCTGACGCGCGTAGCTCGCGGTCATGTGCGGGTGGGTACCTTTGAGTACTTTCAGGCGCGCCAGGATATCGATGGCCTCAGGCACCTCACCGATTATGTGCTGGCTCGCCACTACCCGGAGGCGGAGGCATCGGACCAGCCCTATCGCGCCTTGCTAGTCGCGGTGGTTGCCCGGCAGGCGGAATTGATCGCCCGATGGCTTGGCGTCGGCTTCATTCATGGCGTGATGAATACCGATAACATGTCGATCGTGGGGGAGACGATCGACTACGGTCCTTGCGCCTTTATGGATGCTTATGACCCGGGTCAGGTCTTCAGCTCCATCGACCAGCATGGCCGCTACGCCTACCGCAACCAGCCCCAGATCGCCCAGTGGAACCTCGCCCGTCTGGCCCAGGCGCTGTTGCCACTCCTCCACCCAAACGCGGACCAGGCCCTTGAGGAGGCCCAGGCTGCCATCGACGGATTCGGTCCAAGCTTCGAACAGGCCTATCTGACCTGCTTCCGGGCCAAGTTGGGCCTCCTGGAGGCCCATACGGACGATGCCGAGTTTATCGATGACCTCTTGCGGGTGATGGCCGCAACCGGCGCCGACTTCACCAATAGCTTCCGCGCCCTGAATGCCGCCGCCGTGGGCGCGGACGAGCCGATCCGGGTGGAGCTCGGCGCTGGTATGCCCTCCGGGACATGGCGCGCGCGCTGGCAGGCCCGCCTGGCCCGCGAAGAGACCAATCCTGATGCGCGGGCGACCGTCATGCGCCACGCCAACCCGTCGGTTATCCCCAGAAACCACCGGGTCGAAGCCGCCCTCGCTGCGGCAATCGCGGGCGATCTGGAGCCTCTCGATACCCTGCTGCAGGCCCTCGCCCATCCCTGGGACCCAGACCCCAGGTTCGACGAATTCCGGCGGCCACCTGCGCCGCATGAAGTGGTCCAGCAGACCTTTTGCGGCACCTAAGGTTTGGCGTGGAGGGAGACCGGTATCCAGGCCACCCGAGCCGGGGCAAGCGGTTATAATGCCGGCATGAGCCTCCTCAATCATGTCCAAATCCTGGCCATCATGGTGCTGCCCGTGCTCTTTGCCATCACGGTGCACGAGGCCGCCCATGGCTGGGCTGCCGGCTACCTGGGCGACCGCACGGCGCGTATGCTGGGCCGGGTAACCCTCAATCCCCTCAAGCACATCGACCCGGTCGGTACGGTCGTTGTGCCCCTGGCGACCTTTTTCCTCACGGGCTTTCTCTTCGGCTGGGCCAAGCCGGTGCCCGTGGATGCCCGCAACCTGCGCAATCCCCACCGGGACATGGCCCTGGTCGCCTTGGCCGGGCCCGGCGCTAACCTGGTGATGGCGGTCCTCTGGGGGCTGGCGATCCAGCTTGCCCTCGCCCTCTGGAATATCTCACCCTGGCTGGCCCAACCGCTGGCCTACATGGGTGCCGCCGGGGTCCTGATCAACGTACTCCTAATGGTGCTTAACCTCTTCCCGCTCCTGCCGCTGGATGGCGGAAGGGTGCTCAATGCCCTGCTGCCCCGCCAGCTGGCCATCCCCTTCTCGCGCCTGGAACCCTATGGCCTTATCCTGCTGGTAATCCTACTGGCAACGGGCGTCTTGGACACCCTGCTGGGGCCCCTGGTGAATTTGACCATTGGCCTCATGCCCGGCGCCGGCGTGGTCCGTGAGATCTTCATGACCTGAACCCAGCCGCCGGCACCTTCCGCACCCATTTTTCGAATCGGCATCCGAACCCACGGGGAACTCCCGCCTTGAACTCCGCAACCACCTCCAACGGCCGCGTCCTTTCGGGTATGCGGCCCACTGGCCGCCTGCATCTGGGTCACTATCATGGTGTCATCAAGAACTGGGTCGCCTTGCAGCACGAATACGACTGCTTCTTCTTCGTCGCCGACTGGCACGCCCTGACCACCCACTACGAGGACCCCTCCATCATTCCCGCCAGCATTTGGGATATGGTGGTGGATTGGCTGGCCACCGGTATCGACCCCGACCAGGCGACCCTCTTCGTCCAGTCGCGGGTACCCGAGCACGCGGAACTCCACCTGCTCCTCTCCATGATCACCCCCCTGGGTTGGCTAGAGCGAGTTCCCAGCTTCAAGGACCAGCAGGAGCGGCTGAAGGAACGCGACCTCGCCACCTATGGCTTTCTCGGCTATCCCCTCCTCCAGAGCGCCGACATTCTCATGTACAAGGCCGGCCTGGTCCCGGTGGGCGAGGACCAGGTCGCCCATGTGGAATTGACGCGCGAGATCGCGCGCCGCTTCAACCACATCTTTGGCCGCGAGCCGGACTTCGCGGAGAGGTCGGAACAGGCCAGGGACAAGATGGGCAAAAAGAACGCCAAGCTCTTCGACAAGCTCCGCAAGGCCTACCTGGAGCAGGGCGATCAGGAGGCCCTGGAGATGGCGCGGGCCCTCCTCGAGTCCCAGGGCAACATCGGCATCAGTGACCGCGAGCGTCTCTCTGGTTACCTGGAAGGCAGTGGCCGCATCATCCTGCCGGAACCTCAGGCCCTGCTCACCCAGGCCTCCAAGATGCCCGGGCTGGACGGCCAGAAGATGTCGAAGTCCTATGGCAACACCATCGCCCTGCGCGACCCGCCAGCCCAGGTGGAAAAGGCCCTGCGCACCATGCCTACGGACCCGGCGCGGGTCCGTCGCACCGACCCCGGCGAGCCCGCCAAGTGCCCCGTCTATCAGCTCCATCAGGTCTACTCCAGCGACGAAACCCGGGCCTGGGTGGCGGAGGGCTGCCGCTCAGCGGGCATCGGTTGCCTGGACTGCAAGCAACCGGTCATCGAGGCCGTGCTGGCGGAACTCAAACCCATCCAACAGCGCGCTCGGGAATTCGAGGAGCAACCCGAACGGGTGCGCGACCTGATCACCGCGGGCTGCGAGGCCGCCCGCATCGTTGCCCGCAAGACCATGGACGAGGTCCGCCAAGCCATGTCATTGCAATTGCGTTGAGCGAGACGCCTGCCGCGACAGCCCCGGCCACCGACGAGGTCCTGATCGGCGCGGCGGGACGATCGGTGCAGCAAGAGATGCCTTTCGCCATCGTGCAGGGCACCCCCCTGCTCGTCCTGCCCCTGGACCTCTATATTCCCCCGGATGCCTTGGAGGTGTTCCTCGACACCTTCGAGGGGCCCCTGGACCTGCTCCTGTATCTCATCAAACGCCAAAACCTGGACATCCTCGATATCCCCATCGCCCAGATCACCGATCAGTACATGGTCTACGTGGAATTGATGAAGGATTTTCGCCTGGAGCTGGCGGCGGAGTATCTGGTGATGGCCGCCCTGCTGGCAGAGATCAAGTCGCGCATGCTGCTGCCACGCCCCACCGAGACCGAGGAGGAGGCGGACCCGCGCGCCGACCTGATCCGCCGCCTCCAGGAATACGAACGCTTCAAGAAGGCCGCCCAGGATCTGGACGAACTGCCCCGCCTGGAGCGCGACCACTACCTGGTCCAGGCCCCGGTGCCCCCGGGCCATCGCCGCCTGATCCCGCCCGAGGTCGATCTGCGCGAGGTGTTCCTGGCCCTGCGCGACCTGCTGGCGCGGGCTGACCTTTTCACCAGTCACCGGGTGGAAAAGGAATCCCTGAGCCTGCGGGAGCGCATGACCCTGATACTGGCCAAGCTCCAGGGCATGGGTTTTGTCCCCTTCATCCATCTGTTTGAAATCCATGAGGGCCGGGCCGGCATCGTGGTCAGTTTTCTGGCCGTGCTGGAGCTCATCAAGTCCACCACCATCGAACTGGTCCAGGCGGAGCCTTTCGCCCCTATCCATGTGCGCCTGCGCACGGGGAACTAGGGCATGAACGGGCAGCCACCCCTCAAGAACATTGTCGAGGCCGCCCTCCTCGCCGCGGGCGGCCCCCTGACCCTGGACAGCCTGCTGGAGCTCTTTGGGACGGATGCGGAGCCCCCGACCCGCGAGGCATTGAATGTCGCCCTCGCCACCCTGGCGGAGGACTACCGCGACCGCGGCATCGAACTGGCCCAAGTCGCCGGCGGCTATCGCATCCAGGTACGAAAGGATTGTGCCCCCTGGATAGCGCGACTCTGGGATGAAAAACCCCCGCGCTATTCCCGCGCCCTGCTGGAGACCCTGGCGCTCATCGCGTACCGACAGCCCATCACCCGGGGCGAAATCGAGGATATCCGCGGCGTCGCCGTCAGTACCCATATCGTCAAGGCCCTGCTGGAGCGGGAATGGGTGCGGGTCGTTGGCCACCGCGATGTCCCGGGCCGGCCCTCCCTTTACGCCACCACCCGCAAGTTTCTGGATTACTTTGGTCTCAAGTCCCTCAACGAGCTCCCCACCCTGGCGGAATTACGCGACCCCGAGTTCCTGGGTGATGACCTGCCCTTGGAGGAACCGGTGCCCTTGCCAACTGTTGACCTTGCAAACCCTGATACGCTCACGCCTCAGCCACTACCCGGTCCTCACTGACATGATCAAAGACAAACGCCCCACCTCCAGGCCAGCGGCCACCCGGATAGCCACCCCGCCCTCCTCCCACGGCCCCGCCTCCAAACCCGGCGGCGCCGTGCCAATCCGCATCCAGAAGGTCCTGGCCGACGCCGGACTCGGCTCGCGGCGTCAGATCGAGGGCTGGATCGAGGCGGGACGGATCGAGATCAATGGCCAGGTCGCCAAGCTGGGTGACCGCATCGCCCCGGGGGATCGGGTCCGCCTGGATCGCCGCGACTTGCGGCTGGCCCCACCCAGCGCCGAGCCCCTGCGTGTCATCGCCTACAACAAGCCTGAGGGCGAGGTCGTCACCCGCCATGATCCCGAGGGCCGCCCCACCATCTTTCGCCATCTGCCCCCCCTGGAACAGGGGCGCTGGATCGCCGTGGGCCGCCTGGACATCAATACCTCCGGCCTGCTGCTGCTGACCAATAATGGCGATCTGGCTAACAAGCTTATGCACCCCTCCCAGGCAATCGAGCGGGAATATGCCGTGCGTATCCTGGGCGAGGTACCGAAGGAGGCCCTCAAGAGCCTGGTACACGGTGTCGAACTGGACGACGGCTCGGCCCACTTCGAGGAGATCGTCGAGTCCAGCATCGGCCAGGGCGCTAACCGCTGGTTTCACGTCCTGCTGCGCGAGGGCCGCAATCGCGAGGTCCGCCGCCTCTGGGAGGCCGTGGGTCTCAAGGTCAGCCGCCTGATTCGTGTCCGCTTCGCCAATGTCATCCTGGGGCCACGGGTCTTCAGTCATCACTGGCGCGATCTCACCGGCGAGGAACTGGACGGCCTGCTGGCCCTGGTCGGCATGAAAAATCCTGGTTCCACCCGCCCCAAGCCCGAGACCAGAGGGCCTTGGCAGGGAGCGCGAGCCGGAGCGGCGAAACCGCGAGTTCCGCGCCGGTAGCCGTAGGGGCAATGTCGTCGGCATGGTGCGTACAGCGGCCTGGATCCCCGACTGTATTCGGTCTGGTACCCTAGCGGCCCGCGGCAAGCTAGCCCCCCAAGCATCGTACAAAATGCACATGCGGATGGAAGTCGAGGGCGCGGCCGTGGGTGGGCAGCACCACGGTGGCACCGAGATCCTCGTACAGGGCCTTGTCGCGGAGCCCGAACGCCGCGAGGTTCTGCCAGGCGAGGCAGATGAGCAAACATGGTTGCTTCCGCTCGCCGGCGCCCCTTACCTTAAATGTTTATGTTTTCCGATTCAGGTCTCTTGGCATTTTTGAGGCGCGATAGTTCGTGAAGAAATCAACCAAAGCAGTGTTATTGTCAGCCTTTGTTTTCCCTGGTGCCGGGCATTTGTATTTGAAGCAGTTTTTTATCGGTATCTTATTGCTTGGCGGTTCAGCATCTGCATTTTATTTTTTGGTTTCAAGCGCCGTGAGTGAGGCGCTCGAAATTGTCGAAACAATCCAGAACGAAGGGATGCCGCCGGATGTTGATACAATCGCTAGCCTCGTGTCAGAACAATCGGGTGGTGCTGAAGATTCTTCTTTGAGTATTACCACCATTGCATTGCTTGCATTTTGGGTTATCGGCATATTTGACTCATATAGGGTGGGTCGCCGTGTGGAAAAGGTCGATGAAGGGAAAATAGGGACGGACCACGTTTTCCGCCGAAAATGAGATGAAATAGAAAGGAAAATTGGGGTTTGACCCTGAATTACCGACCCTGATACCGCTGGGACTTTCACCTCATCAGTTCATGCCCATGTCGGGCGTACACAATGCCGTAAACTCGGACGCATTTTTCGTTCGCTACGCTCACTTCAGATGCACCGGTTTCCGCTGGCGTTAGACGCCTCGTGAAGGGATGGAGGAAGAACCAATGACCACCGCAACGATCAAGCTCTTTCTCGTTCACGGCGATCCGAAAAGACTTCGCACGGCGGAAATATCCAATTGGACCGGAAAAGCGGTTGCTGGACCAAGAACCGAATTTGAAGGTATTTTGGGCAGGGACGAAACGGACAAATCAGGGGTTTATCTGTTAACAGGAACTGATCCAGAGTCGGGACGGCCTGCTGTGTACATTGGTGAGGCTGAAGGCATCAGGGATCGAATCAAGGCACATCTAGAAAAGGACTTCTGGAGCCAAGTCACGTTTTTCGTAAGCAAGGATGAAAATCTCACCAAGGCGCACATACGTTACTTAGAAGGAAAGCTCATCGAAATGGCTAAGGCTGCTGGTCGTGCCTTGGTTACAAACGGACAGGGAAGCGGCTCAAAGCTTCCGGAATCCGACCGGTGGGACATGGAAGTCTTTCTTGAAAAAATCGCGCAATTGCTGCCAGTGCTCGGAATCGATGTCTTCGTCCCTGCATCTGGGACCCAAACGGATACCGGACATAAGGAGGTACTGTTCTGCGATATTAAAGGTGTGAAAGCTCGCGGATACCGGATTCCCGACGGTTTCTTGGTCCTAAAGGATTCTGAGGCGGTTGGTACGGAGAGGCCGTCATCCGAGAAATGGCCGTGGACCCGTAATTTGCGGCAGAAGCTGAAGGATGATGGCGTCATTGGTGAGAGGGACGGCAAACTGGTGTTTCTGAAAGACGTCGAATTTTCCAGTCCAAGTGCGGCAGCCGCGGTAATCCATGGTGGACATGCCAACGGGTTGACAGCGTGGAAGGACAGTCATGGTAAGACTCTTAAGGACCGCGAAGCCGTCTAACAAATCGCTCCTGTTGACGCCCCCGTGAAAGGGGGCAAAGGTATTGACATGACAAATACAAGACGCCCAGTAGCCTACTGGTGCATCATCGCCTTCCTAGGACTGTCCGTCCCCCTGCTGTTATTGGGACAGTCGATGGCCGTTATAGACTACGATTTCACGATGAAGCTCGGTCTGCAGGAAACGCCGGCGCAGGTGGGAACGCATGGCGTTCAGGTAAACCGGGCGTTCGGGGCGGGAGATACGTTCGTCTACATCCCCTTGATGCTGGCTTCTATCGCCGGCTTGTGGCTCAGGAGACGCTGGTCGCTGCTGGTCACCGCAGCGATGGCGGGG
This sequence comes from Chromatiaceae bacterium, assembly GCA_044228795.1. Lineage (GTDB taxonomy): Bacteria > Pseudomonadota > Gammaproteobacteria > Chromatiales > Chromatiaceae > M0108. Next base: position 74,564 of record JBGAUE010000008.1, read on the forward strand.
ATCTCGGCTTACTGGACCACGACCGTCGGGTTCATGCTGGCGTTTCTCCCCGGAACGCCGGGCTACAGCTATGTCCCACCGCTCGGGATCTGGCTCTTCGTCGGTGCCTACCTGCTGTTCGGGGTTTGGTGTCTCTTCTACCTGCTCTTCCGAGGAGAGGCGCTGCTACGATGAGGCGTCATCCCCCCCGCTCCTATCACCAGATTCTCCAGAAGGCATCAGGATAATTTTCGCCCGAGCAGGAGCTGAAGGATTAGCAAAGGTTAAAATACTGATTATTCAGTAAATTTATAGAAATCTCAAGAAACTAGACAACTACAGCAATACAGCGAATTAGCCCTTGACCGCGCCTTGTGTCAAACTTGGCAAGTTTCCGCATCGGGCGGAGCAAATCCTTTGCGCCTCAGACGACCCCTGAGGCGTGTCCATTCGATTCGAGGAGGCAAACCATAATGCGTATCATACTGTTGGGTGGTCCAGGCGCCGGCAAGGGCACTCAGGCGGGCTTTATCAAGGAGGAATTCGGCATTCCCCAGATCTCCACCGGCGACATGCTGCGCGCTCACGTCAAGGCCGGCACCGAACTCGGCGTGGCCGCCAAGAAAATCATGGACGAGGGCGGCCTGGTCTCCGATGACATCATCATCGGCATGGTCAAGGAGCGTATTACCCAGGACGACTGCGGCAATGGCTTCCTCTTCGATGGCTTCCCGCGCACCCTCGCCCAGGCCGACGCCCTGCGCGACGCCGCTATCTATGTGGACGCCGTGGTCGAAATCGACGTGGCCGACGAAGAGATCATCAAGCGCATGTCCGGCCGGCGCGTCCACCTGGGCTCGGGCCGCACCTATCACGTCCTCTTCAACCCGCCCCGTGCGGAAGGCAAGGACGACGTCACCGGCGAGGACCTGATCCAGCGCGACGATGACCAGGAAGACACCGTCAAGGCCCGCCTCAAGGTCTATCACGACCAGACCGAGCCCCTGATCGCCTACTACTCCAAGTGGTCCGCCGATGGCGGCGCGGGCGCACCCAAGTACGTCAAGGTGCAGGGTATTGGTGGCGTGGAAGAAATCCGCGACCGCATCTTCACCGGCTTGAAGGGCTAACAAGCGGTCAGGGAACCCCCTGGCGCCCTCAAAGCACCAACCGGGTGGGCGGGAGGGAAGCGAAGGCCTCTCCCTCCCTCCATCCCTAACCGACCGATCTGGTCTGTTTGCCTTGGCCTGTCTTGTGCTTCAAGCTATGAGGTTCAAGGACGCCGGCGGCTGGTTTTATGCCTGGTCTGAGCCCATGGGACCCCGCTCAACTCGCGCCCTAGAGACCAGGCCCTCCTTCTCCAGCGGTTCTAGTAAACCTGTCACCTCTTGTTGAGTCCCCCGCCCCATGCCTGTAGCATAACGATTGTTTCAGGTGTCCCGAGGGTATCCACCCGAGGGGTGAAACGGGAAGCCGGTGCGTCTTGGCCCTTGTGGTTTAGGGACCATGCCGGCGCTGCCCCCGCAACGGTAGGCGAGTCAAAGCGGATCAAGATGCCACTGCGTTTCGACGCGGGAAGGCGATCCAGCCAGGGCCATGTGGCCACTCGCGAGCCCGGAGACCGGCCTGAATCCCGTCGCGGACGATAGTAAGAGCCTAGGCGTAGCGAGCAAGTTCTTGTTCCCACTGACGCTCCCCTCTTTTGCCCGCCTGAACCAGGCCGATAGGTGCACGGGTGGTGCGCCAGAGGAATGTGCTTTGCAATGCGTTCGTTTCCTGCCCCTGACTTGGCGTCCCCAGGCCTGCTCCCGGCCCCCTGCCGTTGATCCTGCCCCGCGCTGGCTGGGGTCATCATGACTCCCACCGCTTCCACCGACCTGGACCAACGCCACCGGGACCGCATGCGGCGCAAGAAGGATGCGATCGATGCCGCTATCGCCCGGGCCAATCGGGAACAGGGCCTGCTGCTGGTGCTCACGGGTAATGGCAAGGGCAAATCCAGCTCGGCCTTTGGCATGGTGGCGCGGGCCCTCGGGCATGGTCTCCAGGTGGGCGTTGCCCAGTTCATCAAGAGCTGCCAGGATACGGGGGAGGATGCTTTTTTTCGCCATCAGCCCGGGGTGACCTGGCGGGTGCTGGGCGAGGGCTTCACCTGGGAGACCCAGGACCGTGCCCGGGATGCCGCTATGGCGCAACAGGGCTGGGCCCAGGCGCAGGCCATGCTCCGCGATCCCGCCCTGAGCCTGGTGGTGCTCGATGAATTGACCTATCCGCTCAAATTCGGCTGGCTGGATATGGCGGAGGTCTTGACCGACCTCGCGAACCGCCCCACCGGCCAGCATGTGGTGATCACCGGGCGCGCCGCCCCCGAGGCCCTGCGCGCGGTGGCAGACACCGTCACCGAAATGGCCGATCTCAAGCATGCCTTTCGTGCCGGGATCAAGGCCCAAAAGGGCGTCGACCTGTGAGCACCCGTTGCTGCCCCGCCCTCTTTCTGGCCGCTCCGGCCTCCGGGCAGGGCAAGACCACGGTTACCGCCGCCCTGGCCCGTCATCACCGTGACCTGGGCCGACGGGTGCGGGTCTTCAAGACGGGTCCCGACTTTCTGGACCCCATGATTCTGGAGCGGGCCTCGGGGGCGCCGGTCTATCAGCTCGACCTCTGGATGGGGGGCGAGGCCCACTGCCGCCAGCTTCTGTACCAGGCGGCGGGCGCGGCGGACCTCATCCTGATCGAGGGCGTCATGGGGCTCTTCGATGGGGAAAGCTCCAGTGCCGATCAGGCGATCCGGCTGGGCATTCCCGTGCTTGCCATCATCGACGCCAGCCATATGGCCCAGACCTTTGGCGCCCTAGCCCATGGCCTGGCGACCTACCGCCCGGGTCTGCCCTTTGCGGGGGTCTTCGCCAACCGCGTCGCGGGCGAACGTCATTACCAGATGCTGGCCGAGAGCCTGCCGACCGGGCTAGCCGCCTATGGCTGGCTGCCGCGCGACGCCGGAATCGCCCTGCCCTCCCGCCACCTGGGGCTGGTGCAGGCCGCGCAGATCGCTGACCTGGAGGGGCGCCTGGACCAGGCCGCAGCGGGCCTGCGGCTGAGGGATCCAGCCCTGCCTGCGGCCGTCACATTTTGCCCCGTCGTCGCTCCTAAGCCGGTTAATACCTTTCCGGCAAGCGCTGATCCCCCTCCCCCCAACTCCCTCCCACGAGGGAAGGGGGAGTTAAGTGAGTGGCTGGTCCCTGACGCTTCCTCCAACCCCCTCCCGCGAGGGAGTAAGTACAGTAAGTGGCTGGACCCTGATGCTCCCTCTAACCCCCTCCCGCGAGGGGGGGAATTCAGTCAGTGGCTGGACCCTGATACTCCCTCCAGCCCCCTCCCGCAAGGAGGTGGGTCCAGTGAATGGCTGGACTCTGATGCTCCCTCCCCCCTGGTGGGGGAGGGCTGGGGAGAGGGGGGGGAACGATTATCCAGCAAGACGCGGGCCAACTCCCCGTCCCAGCCCCTCGCGGGGGTGCGCATCGCCATCGCCCGCGACGCGGCCTTTGCCTTCCTCTACCGGGCCAACCTGGAGCTGTTGACCGCATTAGGCGCCGAGATCGCCTTTTTCTCGCCCCTCGCCGACAGCACCCCGCCCGTAGCCGATGCCCTCTATCTGCCGGGCGGCTATCCCGAACTCCACCTTGAGCGCCTCGCCGCCAACGAGACCATGAAGGCCGCCATCCGCGCCCATCACGCCGACGAAAAACCCATCCTCGCCGAGTGCGGCGGCATGCTCTATCTGTTGGAATCTCTAACCGACACCCAGGGTCAGGTTGCCGCCATGGCCGGTTTGATGCCAGGCCAGGCCCGGATGGGGGACAAACTCGCCAACCTGGGTATGCACGAGATCGAACTACCCGAGGGTTCGCTGCGCGGCCACAGCTTCCACTACTCGCGGCTGGAAACCTCTTTGACGCCCCTCGCATTAAGCCAGGGGCGCCGTGGCCGCGGGGGTGAACCCGCCTACCGCCTGGGTTCGCTCCTGGCCTCTTATCTGCACCTCTATTTCCCGTCCAACTCCAAGGCTACGGCACGGCTATTCGTACCCCGGCTGCCTACGTTCTCCCAAGCCTCCACCCGAGGAGCCCCAGTGGAGCAATCACCATGCCCAACGAATTGAGGGCAGGCAAGGTGTGGTTCGTCGGCGCGGGTCCCGGGGACCCCGATCTCATCACGGTCCGGGGTCGGGATCTGGTCGCCCGCGCCGGGGCCATCCTCTACGCCGGGTCCCTGGTTTCGGACACCGCCCTGCGCTGGGCTACGCCCGGATGCGCTATCGCCGACTCCAAGGACCTGGATCTGGAGGCCATCGCCGCCTGGCTGATCGACAAGGCCGGACGGCATGAGTGCGTGGTGCGGCTACAGACCGGCGACCCCAGCCTCTACGGGGCCCTGATCGAGATGGTCCAGCCCCTGGACGCCGCCGGGGTCGAGGTCGGGGTGGTGCCGGGCATCTCCTCGGCCCTCGCCTCGGCGGCGGCGGCGGTGGAGAGTCTGACCCTGCCGGAGGTGACCCAGACCGTCATCCTCACCCGCGTCGCGGGCCGCACCCCCATGCCCGAGGGCGAGTCCCTGTCAGAACTGGCGCGGCATCACTGCACCCTCTGCATCTTCCTCTCCATCACCCTGCTCAGGGGGATCAAGGCGGAACTTCTGGCGGCGGGCTGGCGCGAGGATGCCCCGGTGCTGGTGGTCCACAAGGCGAGCTGGCCAGGGGAAGAGGTCATAGTGCGCGGCACCTTGGCCGACATCCGCGACCAGTGCCGCGCCGCCGGTATCCGGAGCCAGGCTATGATCATCGTCAGCCCCACCCTGGGCGCTCGCCACTGGCCCACCCTGCAAAAATCCAAACTTTACGACGCCGGCTTCAGTCACCGCTTTCGCCGGGGTACGGCCCCTCCCGGGACCCTTCCGGACCCCACTTAGGCCCGACGCACGCAAGCAACTCCAAGCAACCCTAAAGGAGACACCATGAAGGAAACGATCTTGCTGGTTGGACATGGCTCCCGGAATCCTGACGGGAACCGTGAAATCGAGGAGTTTGCACGCCTCTGGCGCGAGCGTCAGCCGGGATGGCGTATTGAGGTCTGTTTCATCGAATTCGCCGACCAACTGGTGGCGGAAGGGCTGGCCCTGGCCAGCCATGACGCCGACCGGGTTATCGTGGTGCCCCTGATCCTCAACGCCGCCGGACATGTGAAGATGGAGCTTCCGGAGCACATCGAGGCCGCCAGAGCCCAGTTCCCGGCGACGGAATTCCGCTATGTGCCCCATCTGGGGGCCGAAACCAGCATCCTGGAGGTTCTGCAGCGGCGCCTGCATCAGGCCATGGATGAATTGGATCGACCCGACCCTCAGACCACGGGGGTCATCCTGCTGGGTCGAGGATCCTCGGACCCCATGGCCAACGGTGAGGTGGCCAAGATGGCGCGCTGGCTCTTCGAGGCCAGCGACCACAATCTGGTGGACATCGCCTTCACCGGCGTGACCTATCCCCGGCTGGAGCGGGTAGTCCAACGCCAGGCCCTTCTGGGCATGACCCAGATCGTCGTTTTACCTTATTACCTCTTCACCGGCACCCTGATGGAACGCATCAAGCGTCAGACCGGGCACTTGCAACAGCAATACCCCCTGGTGCGGTTTGCCCGCAGTACCTATTTCGGTTTTGAGGAGGAGATTTTCGATCTGCTGGAGTTGCGGGTACGCGAGGGCCAGGAGGGGATTAGCCTCCTGGCCTGCGATGGCTGCAAATACCGGGAGATGGCGCCCAAGGAGGGCGGGGGACATCACCACCCTGCCCCCCCGCAAGACGCGGCTCCTAGCCAAGGGTACGACTTCGGTCACGGCAAGCGAAGCCATCATCTGGGCCCACATCCGACCCCAAGGGGTGGCAGACAGTGAGAATGTACAACTCCATCACGGAGCAACTGACCCAGGCGGGCAGGAATATCGAACACGCCTCCTTTGCCATCATCGACCGCGAGGCCGGGCCACATGACTACAGCGCCGACGAGTGGCCCCTGGTGCGACGCCTGATCCATGCCTCCGCCGATTTTGAGTTCAATGGCCTGACGCGCTTTCATCCGGAGGCGGTCAGGGCCGGCATCGCCGCCCTGCGGGCGGGCCGGCCCATCGTCGCCGATGTCGAGATGATCCGGGTCGGCGTCTCCCGGCCACGGCTGGCCCATTTCGGCGGAGAGATCCATCAATTCATCAACGACGAGGACGTCATCCGCCAGGCCCGCGCCGAGGACAGCACCCGCGCCGTCCAGGCCATGCGCAAGGCCCGACGCCTGGGCCTGATCGACGGTGGCATTATCGGCATCGGCAACGCCCCCACCGCCCTGCTGGAGGTGCTGCGCCAGGTGGGCGAGGAAGCGGCGCGGCCGAGCCTGATCATCGGCATGCCGGTAGGCTTCGTCTCCGCCGCCGAGTCAAAGGCGGACCTGGCCCACATCCAGGACATTCCCTGGATCCTGACCCAGGGCCGCAAGGGCGGCTCGACCCTGGTGGTCGCCGCCATCCATGCCCTTCTGGCCCTTGCCGAGGCCCAGGATGCGGATTGACCAGGGCCGGCGGCCAGGGGCCCGTCAGGCTAGCCGTCCGCACCCGTCGCACCCTCGGCCGGCCTGGTCATGATGGCGCCTGAGAGGCGAAGGCGGGGCCTGCGCACCGGCTTCACCACGGGCGCCTGTTCCGCCGCCGCCGCCCGAGCCGCGGCGGTGGGACTGATCTCGGGCCGGGTGCCCGACCAGATTGACTGCCTGCTCCCCAACGGCCAATGGGCTAGCTTTGCCGTGATCGATGGCTGCCTGGAGGAGGGTTCGGCCCACGCCGTGGTGGTCAAGGACGCAGGTGACGACCCGGACTGCACGAACGGCGCCCATCTCACCGCCGACGTCCGGCCCTTGCCGCAAACCCCTGGCGATGTCCGCCTCCTGGGCGGCCCGGGCGTCGGCACTGTCACCCTGCCCGGCCTGGGGCTGGAGATCGGGGGTCCGGCCATCAATCCGGTGCCGCGCCAGAACATCGAGGAAAACGTCCGCGCCGCCGCCGGTCACTGGCTGACGAAGCAGGGACTGGAAGTGACCCTCTCGGTTCCCGGCGGCGACAGGATGGCCTTAAAAACCCTCAACTCCCGCCTCGGCATCCTGGGGGGCATCTCCATCCTCGGTACCTCCGGCATCGTGCGCCCCTACTCTACCGCCTCCTTCCGCGCCAGCGTGGTCCAGGGCATCGAGGTCGCCGCCGCCCAGGGCCAGGACACCCTCGTCCTCGCCACGGGTGGGCGCACCGAGAAATTCGTCATGCGGGCCCTGCCACATCTGACCCCCGCCTGTTTCGTGCAGATGGGGGACTTCACCGGCGCCGCCCTAGACACCGCCGTCAAGCAGGGCATCCGCCAGATCGTCATTGGCTGCATGGTGGGCAAGCTCGCCAAAATGGCCCAGGGCGAGACCCTCACCCACGCCCGGCGCGCCGAGGTGGATCGGGGCCTGCTGGCTGATCTGGCCCAGGAGTGCGGGGCACCCGCCAAGGTCTGCGAAGACATCCGCCAGGCCGAGACCGCCCGCTACGCGGCGGAGCGTCTGGCCGAGCTGGGTCTAAGCCAAGCCTTTCACCAGGCCCTGGCCCTGCGCCTGGTGCGGACCCTGGCGGAGCGCTATCCCGGCCAATTTTCGCTGCGGGTGATGGTGTGCGATTTCGAGGGCGAGAGACTGATCGCCGAGGCGCAGGGGAACCTGGAGACTGCTCCCACCGAGGTTTCCGGCCCCACGCATCGGCAGGGGACGGGCAACGCGGATGCCTGATAAGCCCCAATTTCACCCCTGCCGGATCATCGGCCTTTTGGACGACGGCCCCGCCGGCCTGACCGCCGCCGCCCTAGCCCATCTCCAGGCGGCGGACCTGGTGATCGGTGGCACCCGCCTCTTGAACCTCTGTGCCGGTCACCTGGTACCCCAGGCCGAGCGCCGCGATTTGACGGGCTGCCTGGGTAGCGTCCCGGCCTGGATCCGCGAGGCGCTGGCAGCCGGCCGGCGGGTGCTGGTCCTCGCCACCGGCGATCCCTTGTTCCACGGCATCGCCGGCTTTCTGCGTGCCCGGCTCCCCGATCTGCCCCTTGAGATCCTGCCTAACCTGTCCACGGTACAAGTCGCCTGCGCCCGCCTCGGCCTGGCCTGGCAGGATATGCGCATCGTCTCCGTCCACAGCCGGGATTGCGGCGAATGGCAGGAGGGCGCGGGACCCGAACACGGGCTTTACCCCATCCTGCGAGCCCTCCAGTACCTGGAAGCCGCTCCTGCTAAGGGCTCCGGTCCTGGTGTAAGCCTTCAGCCCCCTCTCCCCAACCCTCCCCCGCAAGGGGGGAGGGAGCCAGACCCGGCAGCCGGGGGGGCTAAAGGGTTACCTTCCGATCAGGTTCCCAACCCTAAACGCGTCGGCTTCCCTGGTCCTAGCCCCGTCACCGCCACCCTGGCCATTCTCACCAGCCCGGCCAACAGCCCGGACCGTATCGCCCGCATGTTGGTTCAGGAGGGTCTGGGCGATCAGTTCCGCATGACGGTAGCCGCGCGCCTGCGTCGGCCGGACGAGAAGGTGATCGCCGATTGCTCCTTGGACGAGGCCGCCACCATGGGCTTTGACGAGCCTAATGTCGTCTTCCTGACCCGCCAGGCCCCTGCCCCGGCCCCGGTTCTCTTCGGCCTGGCGGACGAGTGCTTCTGCCAGCGCCAATCCGACCGGGGTCTGATCACCAAGCGCGAGGCCCGCGCCCTGTCCCTCGCCCGTCTGCAATTGCGCGCCGACAGCATCGTCTGGGACATCGGCGCGGGCTCCGGCGCCGTGGGTCTGGAGGCGGCGCGCCTCTGCCCTCTGGGCTTTGTCTACGCTATCGAGAAGAATCCCGAGGATGCCGCCATCGCCTGGGAGAATCGCCGCCGCCTCGCCATGACTAATTACCGCCTGATCCAGGCCAAGGCCCCCCAGGGCCTGGCGGACTGGCCCGACCCCGACGCCGTCTTCATCGGCGGTTCCGGCGGCCAACTCGCTGCCATAATCCAGTTCGTCCTGACCCGCCTGCGGACCAAGGGCTGGCTAGTGATGAATTTCGTCACCTTCGAGAACCTGCACCTCGCCATGACTGAACTCAAGACCCTGCAAGCCCGCTGGGATGTCACCCAGATCCAGGCCTCCCGCGGCCAGCCCATCCTCGACATGCACCGCCTGGCCCCCGAGAACCCGGTGTGGATCCTGGCCGCCACACCCAGAGATCGCGATGACCGTTAAGGATCAGGTGATAGGCCAGGCTCAGGACCACCCCGTCCCGAGCTCTGGGGCTAAGGCAAAGAGCTGCCTCTACGGCGTCAGCCTGGGCCCCGGCGATCCGGGCCTCATCACCCGCCGGGCCTGGGAGCTGCTGACGGAGGAAGGCCTCTGGACCTATCCGGTGCGCAAGCAGGGCGGAGACAGCTTCGCCCTGGACATCGCCCAGCGTGCCGGGCTGGCGGTGCCGGATTCAGCCATCCCCCTCTGTTTTCCTATGACCCACAACGCCGAGATCCTGGCCAAACACTGGCTAGCGGCGGCTCACATCGTCCTGGACCAGCTGGAGGCGGGGCGGGATGTCTGTTTCCTGGTGGAAGGCGATGCCTCCACCTATTCCACCTTCGGCCACCTGGCGCGCACCGTCACCGCCCTGGATGCCGGGATTCGGGTGGAGGTGGTGGCCGGGGTCACCTCCTACCAGGCCGCCGCCGCACACCTGGGCCTGGCCCTGGCGGACGCGGACGATACCCTGGCCATCCTCCCCGCCGGTTATGGCATCCACACCATCGATCACCTGCTGGACGAGTTCGACTCCCTGGTCCTGCTCAAGGTCAAACCCCTGTTGGGGGACATCATCGCGCTGCTGGAAAGACGCGGCCTGCTGCCCTACGCCAGCTTCGTGGAAAAGGTGGGCTGCCCCGAGGAGCGGACGGTACGGGATCTGACCCAGATTCGCCACGAGACCGTCAACTACCTGTCCCTCCTCCTGGTCCACAACCCCAACCGGCCCAAAGGCGAGATGCTGCGCGGCTGCCGTCATCCGGCGGCCCGGGATGAGGGGGCCGCATGAGGATGCCGTCCGGGAGGATTGCCTTGGTCGCCATCACGAGCCGGGGAGCCCAGCAGGCGGTGGCCTTGGCCCACCGTCTGGTGGCCGCCAGCCCTGTCCTTCCGACTCCCTCCCCCCTTGCTGGGGAGTGCCGGGGAGAGGGTGCCGAAGGATCTCTTACTCCCTCCCCCCTCGCGGGGGAGGGTTGGGGAGAGGGGGCCAAAGGTTTATCTCCTGCTAACCCACGCGCCACAGCAGGCCAGCCGTTTGCCAGCCCTGATTCCCTGGTTTCCCCAGCCTCGCCGAGCGTAATCGCCACCCAGGTGGCTCTGATCGTCCCCGCCAAATTCGCCCCGACCGCTGCCGAATCAGCCTGGCCGGCCCTGTCCCCTCCCGACCCGGCCGCGGCCGCGGCCGCCAAACCCCCAGCGGATGACACCGCCCCAAACGCGCCTGGCCCCAGCCTCCGGCTTATCCCCTACCCAGGTGCCCTAAAGGACCAGATTGGTTCCCTCTTCGCAAGCTATGACCAGATCGTCTTTTTCGTCTCCCTGGGGGCCGTGATCCGCCTCATCGCCCCCCACCTCCAGTCCAAGCACCAGGACCCCGGTGTGCTGGTGGTGGACGAGGCCGGGGGCTTCGTCATCCCGGCCCTATCCGGCCATATGGGCGGGGCCAATGCCTTCGCCGAAGAGGTGGCGGCCCTGCTCGGCGCCACAGCCGTACTTACCACTGCCTCGGATGTCGGCCAGACCCTTGCCGTCGATCTCCTGGGCCGGGAATTGGGCTGGCGACTGGAGGCCCCCAAGATCAACGTCACTCGCGTCTCCGCTCATGTTGTCAACGGCGAGCCCATCGCCCTGGTGCAGGAGGCCGGCAGGCCCGACTGGTGGCGCCGCGAGGTACCGCTGCCGGCCAATATCCAGGTCTTCGCACACTTCGACGAAGTGGACCCGGCGGCCTTTCGGGGTCTGCTCTGGGTGACGCACCGCGCCATCTCCCCGGACCTGTGGCGGCGCTTCGAAGATCGCCTGGTCGTGTATCGGCCCCCCGAGGATCAGCCATGAGGCGTGTCACCCTGGGCGTCGGCTGTGATCGCGGCACCGCCCCCGAGACCTTGCGCGCCGCGGTCATGCAGGCCTTGGCCAGCGTCCAGCTGCCATCCGCTGCGGTCGCGACCCTGGCTACCATCGACAAAAAGCATGACGAAGCGGCCATCCTCCTCCTCGCCGCGGAACAGGGCTGGCCCTTGCGCCTCTTTGGCGCCGCCGAACTGGCCCAGGTCCCGGTGCCCAACCCGTCCGAGACCGTTCTCGCCCACATGGGGACGCCGGCGGTCGCGGAGGCCGCGGCCCTCCTGGCCGCGCATGCCCGCATGGACGATCTGGTGCTGGAAAAATACAAATACCGGGGCCCCGATGGTAAGAACGCTACCGTCTCCATCGCCTGGAGTCGCACCCATGAATGAAGGCGCATTGGCGGATTCGACCCTGGGCCTGGCCGGGAGCCTGAGTAGCGACTTGCAGGGGAGCCCGAGTGTAAACCTGGATGGCACCCCGTCTGGAAGCTTGGGTTGGAGCCCCTCCGGGGGCCTGGCGATCGACCCCGGAGCAAACCCGACCGCGACCGCTCCCCGGGGTAAGATATTCCTGGTAGGCTTGGGCCCCGGTGCCGAGGCATACCTCAGCCTGCGTGCCCGCCAGGCCCTGGCCGAGGCCGAGGTAATCATTGGCTATGGCACCTACATCAAGCTGATTCAGCATCTCCTGACCGATCAGGAGGTCATCCGCAAGGGCATGACCGAGGAGATCGACCGCTGCGTTGCGGCCTATGAGTACGCCCTCCGCGGCCGGCGAGTGGCCCTCATCTCCTCTGGTGACATCGGCGTCTATGGCATGGCCGGCCCCACCTACGAGGTGCTGCTGCGCTCGGGCTGGCACCCCGGGGGCGACATCGAGGTCGAGGTGATACCCGGCATTACCTCCCTCTCCGCCTGCGCCTCCCTGGTGGGGGCGCCCCTGACCCATGATTTCTGCTCCATCTCCCTCTCCGACCTCCTGACCCCCTGGCCCGTCATCGCCCAGCGGCTCGCGGCCGCGGCGCTCGGGGACTTCGTGATCGCCCTCTACAACCCGCGCAGTGGCCGGCGCACCCAGCACCTGGTCGAGGCCCAGCGTATTCTCTTGCGCCATCGTCAACCCGAGACGCCGGTGGCCATCGTCAAATCCGCCTACCGTGAGGGCCAGGAGATCCATCTGACCCACCTCGGCGCCCTGGCGGAGGCCCAGATCAGCATGCTGTCTACGGTCCTGATCGGCAACGCCAGCACCTACGTCCAGGATGGGCTCATGGTCACGCCGCGCGGTTATGCCCAAAAATACGACGCTATGACTGGCGACCCCAGGTCGGGCGAGCGGGCCGGTCGTTCCCTGAGCCTGGGTCTTGAAGGCTGGCAGGCCGCGATCCGCGAGCAGCTCGGGCACCTCCAGGGGGGGTCGCTGGCCGCGTTGGCGCGGGACCACGGGGTCCCCCTGGGAGAACTCCTCCAGTCCATCGGACCAGCCAGGGCTCGGGAAGCTGGCGGCGTGTTTGCCCGTCAGGCCGAGGGAGCGGCTGGCCTGGTCGCAGCCCCGGTCAGGGTTGGCGCCGAGCAAGCGCTCATGCGGGCGACCCCGGCCTGGGGTCCAGTCCGGCTGGTGATCCAGATTCCGGCGGGTCTGATGGCGGAATGGCGGCTGGAGCGCCTCGCCTTCAGCCAGGATGCGGATGAGGGCGAGAGGGGGCGCGACGGCATGCTGACCCTTGCAACCCCAGGGTCCCGCCTGCGCATCGATACCTCGCGTATCGCCCGGGCCTGGTTCCTGCGCCAGGGGGATCAGCAGCGCGAGGTCCATTTTCTCGACGCGACGGATGAGGTCATCCTGACCCTGGCGTTAGACCCCGGGGAGCAGGGTCTCGATCCCCAGGCCGAGGAGGCCTTCTTCCAGGCGTGGCGAACCCTGACGGTTGCGGCGACATGAGCGACGGCATGACCAGTGCCCTCATCCTGCCCCTGGCCCTGGCCCTCGATGCCTGGCTGGGGGAGCCGCGCCGCTTTCACCCTCTGATCGGCTTCGGCCGGCTGGCACAGGCCCTGGAAAACCGCCTCTGGGGTGATGCCATCTGGCGGGGTGCCCTGGCCCTCCTGCTGCTCATCCTGCCCTTCACCCTGATCGCCCTTTTCATCCCCCCCTGGCCCTGGAGCCTCGCCTTAGACCTGCTGTTGCTCTATCTCGCCATCGGCTGGCGCAGCCTGGGAGAACACGCCGGACGGGTCCGCAACGCTTTGGCCAGCGGCGACCTGGCCAGGGCCCGCAAGGCGGTAAGCCACCTGGTCAGTCGCGACACCGCCGACCTCCATGAGGCGGCCATCGCCAAGGCGACGGTCGAATCCGTGCTGGAAAACGGTAACGACGCCCTCTTCGGTGCCCTCTTCTGGTTTGTGGTGGCGGGGCCCCCGGGCGTCCTGCTCTATCGGCTGACCAACACCCTGGACGCCATGTGGGGCTACCGTACCGAGCGCTACCGGCGTTTTGGTTGGGCGGCGGCGCGCCTGGATGACCTGCTGAATTGGGCACCCGCGCGACTCACGGCCCTGAGTTATGCCCTGGCCGGCCATGTCACCCAGGCCCTGGCCTGCTGGCGCCAGCAGGGACCGGTCTGGAAAAGCCCCAACGCCGGCCCGGTGATGGCCGCCGGCGCCGGTAGTCTCGGTGTTCTGCTGGGCGGTCCGGCCATCTACCATGGCATCGCCCAGGTCCGGCCCCCGCTGGGATCGGGGCGGCCGGCGGGTACCCAGGACATCGACCGCGCCCTCGGCTTGATTCGCCGCGCCCTGGCGCTCTGGATCGTCGCCGCCCTGGTGGGCGCTGGCCTCTATAGCTACCTGAACTCAGGAGCAGCGACATGACAAGGGCCGAGCCATGAGGGGCTGGTTATTTATTCCCATCGCGAGTCAGGCTGCGACAGGTGGTGAGGGGTCGGGTGGCGGTGGGCGGGGGTGTCGACAGCAGGAATGCTGTCGCCAAGCCTACAGGGAGGTATTCACGGCGTCCCCCGACCGCCGTCACCCGGCCCGGATACCGCAAACCACTCTGTGTTGGGTATGGCACGGTGCAGTCCGCGCCGAAGACGGAGCAGCGACTTGAGAAGGGCCAGGCCATGAAGGTTTCCCACGACCTTGCCAACGGCACGGGCGGCGCGCTAGCGGACCCGCCGGGCCTGGTTATCGCACGCGACCGCTCCGGGGCCCTCCACCACGGGGGCCGCTTGCGCGCGGCAGCAAGCCACTACGGCCTGGCCCTGGACCAGTGGCTGGACCTCTCCACCGGCATCAATCCCAACGGCTGGCCGGTACCTACAATCCCGGCCTCGGCCTGGACACGCCTGCCCGAGGACGAGGACGGCCTGGAGCAGGCAGCTCGGGCCTATTATGGGGCCTCGCACCTGCTGCCCGTCGCCGGCTCCCAGGCAGCCATCCAAGCCCTACCCCGGCTGCGACCCCCGAGGCGGGTTGGCGTTCTGAGTCCGGGCTATGCCGAACACGCCGCGGCCTGGCACGAGGGCGGTCACGAGGTCAGGGCTCTGGCTGCCGGGGAGATGGATCAGGCAGTTCCCACCAGCGACGTCTTAATATTGATCCATCCCAACAACCCCACGGTTGCCCGCTTCCCGCTAGAGCAACTACTGGACTGGCACGCCCAGCTCGCCGCCCGCGGCGGCTGGCTGGTGGTCGATGAGGCCTTCATGGATACCACCCCGGATCAGAGCCTCTGCGGCCTGAGCGCACGCCCCGGCCTGATCGTGCTGCGTTCCCTGGGCAAGTTCTTCGGCCTGGCGGGGGCGCGCCTGGGTTTCGTCTGCGCCCAGCCCGACTTGCTGGTGCGGCTAGAGCGGCTGCTCGGCCCCTGGACCGTCAATGCCCCGGCCCGCTGGGTCGCCCAGGCCGCTCTGAGAGATCAGGAATGGCAGGAGCGGGAGCGGCCCCGGCTGATCTCTGCCGGGGAGCGGCTCGGCGCCTTGCTCCGCCGCCAGGGACTCGTACCCCAGGGCGGCTGCGCCCTCTTCCAGTGGATTCCCTCACCCCGGGCCCGGGACCTGCACCAGGCGCTGGCCCGCCAGGGAATTCTGACCCGCCTCTTCGAAGATCCCGCCAGCCTGCGACTGGGCCTGCCCGGCACCGAGGCGGATTGGGCGCGACTGGAGGCCACCCTGTCCCGGGTGGTAGCCGAGGTGGTGCCCCAAGCCGCCACGGACCCCAGGGAGGTTAAGCCATGAAGCGCCCGTCGCGACTACTCCCGGACGGGGCCGGGACCGCTGGTCCGGCCAGGGCCGCCCGGACCATGAGCCTGGGTTCGGAGAGAAACCACGCATCTGCAGGATGCCGATGGGTCAAGGCGGGTCACAAACTTGCCAGGCACGAGGTACTTCTTTCTGCGTGGTCATTCATACCCAGCGTTAGCCCCTCGCCAGCCCATCTCGGGAGGGCCGGGTGGTGGCTGGCGGGGGTGTCGACAGCAGGGATGCTGTCGTCAAGCCTACAGGGACCTATTCACGGCGTCCCCCCCCAGACACCACCCGGCCCGGAAAACCGCAAACTCAGGGGTAGTGGCTACCCTATGGCAATCTTACTTCCCGGCTTGATACCTCCCATCGCCGAGGCCCAAGCATGAAGGCCAGAACCCTCATGGTCCAGGGCACGACCTCAGATGCGGGCAAAAGCCTGCTGGTCACGGCCCTGTGCCGCTGGCTGGTCCAGCGCGGGGTCAGGGTCGCCCCCTTCAAGCCCCAGAACATGGCCCTGAATAGCGCGGTCACCGCCGATGGCGGCGAAATTGGCCGTGCCCAGGCGGCCCAGGCCCGGGCCTGCGGGCTGGCACCCCATACCGACATGAACCCGGTGCTGCTCAAGCCCAACACCGACACCGGCGCCCAAGTCATCATCCAAGGCCGGGCGGTCGCCACCATGAACGCCCGCGATTACCAGGAATACAAGGGCCTGGCCCGCACCGCCGTACTGGAGTCCTACCAGCGCCTCGCCGACCGCTACCAGGTCATCCTGGTCGAGGGAGCGGGCTCCCCTGCCGAGATCAATCTGCGGGCCAACGACATTGCCAACATGGGCTTCGCCGAGGCCGTGAATTGCCCGGTGATCCTGATCGCCGACATCGACCGCGGCGGGGTCTTAGCCCACCTGGTCGGCACTTTGGAACTGCTGAGCGACAGCGAACGAGCCCGGGTCCAGGGCTTCGTCATCAACCGTTTTCGCGGCGACCTCGCCCTCTTGCAACCCGGCCTGGACTGGCTGGAGCAGCACACCGGTAAGCCGGTATTGGGCGTCCTGCCCTTTCTGCCGGGGGTCCATCTGGAGGCAGAGGATGGTCTGGCCCTCCCCCCCGCCCGCCAGCGCCAGGAGGGAGAGCCCGACCAGAGCAGCCTGCGCATCCTGGTCCCCGCTCTCCCCCGCCTCAGCAATCGCACCGATTTCGATCCCCTCTGCCTGCACCCCCAGGTCAGGCTGGACTTCATCGGACCCGATCAGGAGATACCCCCCGCCGACCTCATCATCCTGCCCGGTTCCAAGAGCGTGCGTGGGGATCTCGCCTGGCTGCGCCAACAGGGCTGGGAGGCCGCGATCTACCGGCACTTGCGCTATGGCGGTAAGGTCATGGGCATCTGCGGCGGCTTCCAGATGTTGGGCCGGGACATCCATGACCCCCTCGGCCTGGAGGGCCCCCCCGGCACCAGCACCGGGTTGGGGCTCCTCGATCTGGAAACGACCCTGGAACAGGAAAAGCAACTCCGCAACGTCCAGGGCTGGCTGACTATGGCCGATGCCCCCGTCTCCGGCTACGAGATTCACGCCGGCGTGACCCAGGGCCCCGCCCTGGCCAGACCTGCCGTGCATCTGACCGAGGGTCCGGATGGAGCCATCCGGGACGACAATCAGATTCTCGGCACCTATCTGCACGGCCTCTTCGAATCCAGCGCCGCCCTCACCGCCCTCCTGGCCTGGGCCGGCCTGCGCCAGATCCAACGCATCGACTACGAGGCCCTGCGGGAAGCAGCCATCGACCGTCTGGCCGATGCCGTGGACCGGCACCTCGATCCCCACTGGCTGCAGAGCCTCATTGAGGAGGCACAGCCCTTGGCGCAAGGACTGGGGACGGCAGGGGATACCGCCCCTCAGCCCCCTCTCCCCAACCCTCCTCCGCGAGGGGGGAGGGAGCAGGAGCAGCAATGGCTTGCGCTACCCAAGTCGAGCCATGCGGCCCCGGGGTCTGAAGGGTTACGGACCCTGATCCTGGGTGGCGTTCGTTCCGGCAAGAGCCGGCTGGCCGAGGTAATGGCGACCGAGGGTGCTGGCCCTGTCACCTACATCGCCACAGCCACCGCCGGGGATAGCGAGATGGCAGCCCGGATCGCGGCCCATCGGGCCCGGCGGCCAGTGCATTGGGGCTTGGTGGAGGAGCCCCTGCATCTGGCAGAGGTTCTATCCGCCAACGCCGCCCCAGGGCACTGCCTGCTCGTCGATTGCCTGACGCTCTGGCTGACCAACCTGCTCCTGGCCCAAGACGCCACCCTATGCGCTCGGGAAGGCGCCGCGCTGCTCCAGGTCCTGCCGACCCTGCCGGGCCGGATCATCCTGGTCAGCAACGAGACCAGCCTGGGTGTCATGCCCCTGGGGGAACTCAGCCGCCGCTTTGGCGATGCTGCTGGCCAACTGCATCAGGACCTCACCCCCCTCTGCGATCGCGTCATCCTCGTCATCGCCGGGCTACCCGTCACCTTGAAGGGAGCACAGCCATGAATCTGGACACGCGGATCGATTGGCTCGGGGTGCCAGCGGCCAGCCTCGACGCCGAATCCCAGCGGGCCGCCCAGGACCGCCAGATGACCCTGACCAAACCGCCCGGCTCCCTGGGCCGGTTGGAGGAGATCGCCATCCGCCTCGCCGCCTTGCAAGGCACGCCGCGTCCGTCTCTCGATCGGGTGCGCATCACCATCTTCGCCGGCGACCACGGTGTGGCGGCAGAGGGCGTGTCCGCCTTCCCCCAGGCCGTCACCACCGAGATGATCAAGAACTTCGCCCGCGGCGGGGCGGCCATCTGCGTCGCCGCGCGCACCCTCGGCGCCGCACTCGAGATCATCAACCTGGGCACGGCACAGGATCCCGGACCCCTGGCGGGTGTCAAGGACCAGACACTGGGCGCAGGCACCGCCAATATGGTGAAAGAACCGGCCATGACCGACCACCAGGTCGCACGCGCCCTCAGCGCCGGCCGTCATGCCGCCGAACGCGCCCGCCTGGATGGCAGTCAACTCTTCATCGGTGGCGAGATGGGTATTGCCAACACCACCGCCGCCACCGCCTTGGCCTGTGCCCTGCTGGGCGCCCAGCCAGCCGACCTCGCCGGTCCTGGCACCGGCCTCGACCGGGAGGGTGTCGCCCACAAGGCGACCGTCATCCAGCGGGCCCTCGATCATCATGCCCCGCATCTGGTCTCGCCCCTGGAGGCCCTGCGCCGCCTGGGCGGTTTCGAGATCGCCGCCCTCACCGGCGCCTATCTGGCCTGCGGCCACATGGGTCTGTCGGTACTGGTGGATGGCTTTATAACCACCGTCGCCGCCCTCGTCGCCACCCGCATCCAAGCGGAAGTCGCGGACTGGCTCTTCTTTGCCCATGCCTCGGCGGAACCCGGCCATGCCGCCATCCTCGCGGCCCTGGGGGCCCAGCCCCTGCTTGATCTGGGTATGCGTCTCGGGGAAGGCAGTGGCGCCGCCATCGCCCTTCCCCTGTTGCGCCTGGCCTGCGCCCTCCATAACGAGATGGCCACCTTCGCCGAGGCCCAGGTCTCGACCCAGATCTGAAGTCCCGGATGACCAAGGTCACCCACATCGACCTCCTGCGCCACGGCGAGACCCAGGGTGGAAGCCGCTTTCGCGGTCGCCTCGACGACCCACTGACCGCGACGGGCTGGGAACAGATGTGGACCGCCGTCGGGCAAGCGGATCGCAAAGGGACATGGGACGCCATCATCGCCTCGCCCCTGGCCCGTTGCGCCGACTTCGCCCAGGCCTTGAGTGAGCGCCAAGGCATCCCCCTGCGCCTGGATCAGCGACTCGCGGAGCTGGACTTTGGTGCCTGGGAGGGGAAAACCGTCACCGACCTGATGGCGACGGACGCCGAGGCCCTGGGGCGATTCTGGGCGGACCTGCTGGCGAATACGCCACCCGGCGGGGAACCCCTGCTGGCCTTCGCCGCGCGCGTCCTGGCGGCCTGGGGCGATCTCCTAGACCAGGAATCCGGCGAGCGGGTACTGGTCATCGGCCATGGTGGCGTCATCCGTGTCATCCTCTGCCAGGTGCTGGGCCACCCGCTAGGGCAACTTCTGGAACTGGACGTTGGCCATGCCAGCCTGAAACGGCTGCAGGTCGCAAGGACCAGCACCCAGGCCGGCCATCACGTCAACCTCCGGCTGGTCAAAGACCGGGAGTCGCCATGATCCGGCCCTTGCTCGTCGCCCTGCAGTTTCTGACCCGATGCCCCGTGCGCCTGACCGGCCACCTGGACGAGAAGGATCTCGGACGCTCCCTGATCTTTTACCCGCTGATCGGGCTGCTCATAGGTGGCCTGCTCATCGCCTGCGCCTGGCTGATCGGGGAGGTTGCCCCCCTCCTGGCCGGCGCCCTGATTCTGACCTGGTGGGTGACACTAACCGGCGCCCTCCACCTGGATGGCCTGGCGGATACGGTCGATGCCTGGGCCGGCGGACAGGGCGACCCCGACCGCACCCTGGCCATCATGAAGGACCCAAGCAGCGGCCCCCTGGGTGTTACGGCCCTGATCCTGGTACTGGTCCTCAAGTTTGCCAGCCTGGTGGCGATCCTGGAGGCCGGCGCCGCGCCTCTCCTGGTCCTGGCCCCCGTCCTAGGCCGCACCGCCCTGCCCCTCTTGTTTCTGACTACCCCCTACGTCAGACCCGGAGGGCTGGGTGCTGTCCTGGCCAGAGCCCTGCCGGTCCAGGCGGCCATGGGCATGGTCCTGGTGAGTTACGCCCTGGTGCCCATCATCGCGGGTACAGCGGGCTGGCTGGCCCTGGCCGTCGCCTTGATAACCTTTATCACCCTACGCCAGACCATGAATCATCGCATTCAGGGAACCACCGGGGACACGGCGGGGGCCTTGGTCGAAGTCACGGAGGTCGCCGTGCTTATCGCCCTTGCCGTCTAGGGATGGGGAATTCAACCATCCCACCTCCCGCGCGACAGTACCACCAGTAACTCCTGCAACCTGGTCACCCCGACCAGTCCAACAGTTGATGTATAGCATCGACCGCCTGCCGGAACTGCCAGTCTTCCTTCCTGACTAGCCTACCGAGTTTGGCAAGATAATCAGCCACGTCCGCCGACCGATGCTTGGTCATTCGGCGCCCCTGTACCGACTCGATACAGGACCCCGCTTGTCGGACGTACCATCGCTCCACGTGCGGATTGATCCCGTAAGGGCTGAGCAAACCAGGTATTTATCCTAAATCCGTCGGATTTCCTCCGGTTTTATGGGGCTTGGGATTACGGTTGACACAGATTTGGGTACGGGGTAATTTCATTTTCGGGTAGGTCAAAGCCCCTGGAACAGAAGGTCGCGGGCAAGGGTCATGCATAAATGCGGGCATGCGTGACATAATGTTGGCTATCCAAAATAGACAGATTCTGTGTAGCATACTATTTGCCTATTCTGTCTGCGCGATTTAATGTTTGAAAATCAATTTCTCAAAGGAGATTCAGTATGTCAGAATTTAAAGATGTAACTGTTATTAAAAAGGCCAATGTTTATTTTGATGGCAAAGTCGCTAGCAGGACGGTTATTTTCTCCGATGGCACTAAAAAAACTCTTGGTATTATGCTTCCTGGTCAATATGAATTTAATACTGAGGACAAAGAGATCATGGAAATCCTGTCAGGTCACCTCGAGGTTTTATCATCAGAAACCGAGGGATGGAAGACCATCAAAGAGGGTGATCAATTTGAAATACCAGCTAAATCAAAATTCAATATAAAAGTAGAGACAATAACCGACTATTGCTGCTCTTACATCAAGTAAAAAAATAACACGCACCACAAGTTGAGCCCAAACTTCGCCGTAGAGCTTGGCCTATGCTATTCGGCGTCATCATGAGCGCAGTAGGTCCCTGCTTAGGCTTGGCGGTGGGCGAAAATGGAGCCATTATGCCGTTGAGTTACGAAGAGCAGTGTTTTGTGGTGAAGCGAGCAAAACTTATGCGGACATGGCGCTATGTCGGAGCCATTCTGCTGGCTTTGATATTGGGACTTGGCGTGTGGCTATTTTTGTCCAACCCTTTGTTGGCCAATCCATTTGTCGTGATGACACGATTGCAGAGCAATTCAATCCCGGAATCGACAATGGTTCTGATGGCAGGGATGTTGCCGGTCGTCGCTTTAATGTGTATTGTCCTTGCCGTCACAGCCATATTATTTGTTTTTGCGGCTTTCTCCAACGAAAAGAAGTATCTCACGATCATTCAGCGGGAATCTCGCGAGATAGGTATTGCCCAATCGGGTAAGGGCGGGTCATTGGCCTGCCCTCCCCACACCACCTAGCATGCGGGTTCGCCTTAGGATGCGGTAGCGTCCAGCGAGACCAGCCTGTTCCATCGCCTCGGCTGACTGCGGCCAGGTCACGCCACCGGTTGCCCGTGGGACATATTGTTTGCGGCCTTCCTGTTCCCTGCTGCGCTCGTGTCACTCGACTGCTGGGGGGCAACCTAGACACGGCACGCCTAGACCTAGTGAATCCAGGGTCCGGCTGGTATCCTGACGGTCCGACAAATCGGCGTCGCGCCAGGCAGATCTACAGATATGGATATCTAGATACCCCATGCCATGCACAAACCAGGTACTCCGCCGTGCTCCTTGCCTATCTGTTTGCACCGTTAGCCGCATATGAACCCCCAGCCGCGCCCATCTAAACTTCATCAAACCCTTGGTCTGCTTGGCTGGCTGTTACTTGTGCTTGCCGCGGCTGCCGTCGGTGGGTTTGCATCAGCCCAGGCCGGCGCCTTTTATTCCGAACTTGTCCGACCGGTGTGGGCTCCACCGGGTTGGCTGTTCGGGCCCGTGTGGTCAGTGCTGTATGCGCTTATGGGTGTATCCGCATGGTTGGTCTGGCGAGAACGCGGATTTTCTGGTGCGCGCCCTGCCTTCGTCATGTTCCTCGCCCAGCTCGGCATCAACGCCCTCTGGACTTGGTTATTTTTTGTCTGGCGTCTGGGCGGCCTTGCCTTCGCGGAAATACTGCTGCTGTTGGTCCTGATCATTGCCACCATCCAGCAGTTTAGGCGTATCAGCACAGTTGCCGCCGCATTACTCTTGCCGTACCTGGTGTGGGTCTCATTCGCCACGGCACTCACCTTCGCCATCTGGCGGCTAAACCCGAGCCTGTTGGCGTGATGGTGAGGTGAATGCAACCTCTCAAGAAACACCCTGCAAGGCATTAAACGGCCAATAGTTTCGGGACTGGACATCATGACTTCGCTGTCTCAGCCCCCTGATCCCAGCCGCAGTGCTTTGAAGTTTCTTTCCCTCGCCCTTGCGGCCCCGGTGGTTCCGACGGAGCCTCCGACGGAGCCCTTGCGACAAACCTATTTTCGGTGCTAGGGTCATCTGTTCCCAACCGCCGTGCGGTTTGATTTCTTATCCCTCTTTCCAAAGCCCCGCGACGCCACTCCAAGAGCCCACATGCCCGCGTATTGCAACCCACTGGCCCGCCTGGCCGCACTGCTCCTCGCCCTGGCCGCCATCGTACCCCTCGCCGCCGAGGCCCAGAAACCCATCCGCTTCGCCCCCCTGCCGCTGGAAAACCTCAAGATCATCCACGAGCAGTTCCAGGGCCTGGCCGACTACCTGCACGAGGCGACCGGTCTGGAGATCCAGTGGGTGCGCTTCAGTGACTATGCGGACATCATCGACGGCTTCCGCGCCGGGGAGGTAGATCTGGCCTATCTGGGGCCCCTGCCCTATGTGATCCTGGCCCGCGACCACCCGGCGACGCGCCCCCTGTGCTGCTTTCGCGACGCCGATGGGTCGGCCGCCTACACCTGCTCCCTGGTTGCCTTCGCCGACAGCGGCCTTTCCCTGGAGACCCTGCGCGGGGTGCGCTTCGGCCTGACCCAGCCCTATTCGACCTGCGGCTACCTGGCCACCTCGCACATGCTGGCCGAGGCCGGGCTCTCCCTGACCGCCGACGGCAACCGCTTCAGCTACGCCGGGAGCCACTCCGAGGCGGCCCTGGGGGTGGTCCAGGGACGCTACGATGTGGCCGGGATCAAGACCGCCATCGCCGGGCGCTATAGCCACCTGGGCCTCGACGTCATCGCCACCAGCCCGGCCTACCCCGGGTTCAACCTGGTGGCCAACGCCGCAACCCTGGACCAGGCGACCATAGATCGCCTCCAGGAGGCCCTGTTACGCCTGGACCCTATCGCCCACCCGGAGCTGGCCGCCCGCATGGAAGGCTGGGGCGACCAGATCCACCACGGCACCGTCCCGCCCGATCAGTGCGATTACTCCGGCGTTGCCGCGGCCCTCGCTGACCTCCCCTGGCCCATCCCCAGGGGGGTGCCGTGAGGCGTGCCACCTTCCTGTTCCTTTCCCTTCTCCTGGGGGCCGAGGGCGTCCTGGCCTGGTACCTCAAGGGCCTGTTCGACGCCGAGGTACAGCAGGAGTTGGGCTTTCGCCAGACCGAGCTGGCCACCAGCCTGCACAGCGTAGTAGAGGGCTATGGCCACTTGGTGGACGTGGTGGTGCGCTCCACACTAGAGGGCCCTGAGGTCCTCGCCCTAGTCGCCGAGGCGGCCCAGGCCAACCCCGACCGGGCCCCGCGACTACGCGGGCGCCTCTACCGCCTCCTCTACCCCCACTACGCCGTG
Source organism: Chromatiaceae bacterium (assembly GCA_044228795.1). Lineage (GTDB taxonomy): Bacteria > Pseudomonadota > Gammaproteobacteria > Chromatiales > Chromatiaceae > M0108. The sequence goes on from JBGAUE010000008.1 coordinate 98,666, forward strand.
CTGCGCGGCCACGACCTACGCGTCCTGCAATTCGTGCGCCCGGACGGGACTTCGCTCCTGCGCTTCAACCGCCCGGACCTGTTCGATGACGACATAGCCCGGGACCGCCCCCTGCTGCGTGCGGTGATCGACAGCGGCAGGTCCGGGCGGGCCTTCGAGAACGGGCGAGTCTATCCCGGCTTCCGCTACGCCTATCCCCTCTACGTCGGCGAAGGCCCCGCGCGCCGCCTGATCGCCGTGGCCGACTTCAGTGTCTCCTTTGACGCCGTGCGGCGTATCCTCCAGGAGTCCGAGGGGGAGGGTGGAATCCAGAGCCGCTTCATCCTGCGCCGCGACCTCATGGAGCAGGTCGGCCATCCCAGCGCCCGGGCCCTATTTCGCCCGGTGACCCTGCACCCGGGCTTCGTTGTCGAGGACGTGGCGGCCGGCCTGACCGATACCCAGCCCAGCCTACCCCTGTCGCCCTGGGTGGCGGCGGTCGACGACGATCTGGCCCGCGACCCTGGGGTGCGTACGGCCATCACTACCGGGCGCCCCCACGCCAACCTCACCTGCACCAGCCTGAAGAACTGCTACGCCGTGGCCCTGCTCCCGGTATTGGACAGCATGGATCGGGTGGCCGGCTTCCTGGTAACCTACAGCCCGGCCCCCAGGCTCGCGGTCACCCGCCTGTACCTGCTCGCCGCCTTCTTGGCGGGGAGTCTCCTGATCCTGGTGGCAGGTTTTGCCTTACGCCGCTCCCTGGCCTCGCGCTCACGCCTGCGCACCATCAGCGAGCACATGGCCGAGGGGCTCTACGTCATGGACGCTACCGGCAAGACCCTCTACGCCAACGCCGCCGCCAACCACTTGCTGGGCTACGCCGATGGGGAGCTGATCGGCCAGCTCGCCCACGACTTGATCCACGCCGAGCACGAGGAGAAGGTGAACTCGCCTGCGGATTGCCCCATGCGCCGCTGGGCCGAGCGCGGCGAGGTCTACCGCAGCGATCGGGAGATTTTTCGCCACAAGGACGGGCACCTGCTGCGGGTCAGTCTGGTTAGCTCGCCCCTGCGGGAGGAGGGCCAGGTCACCGGGACCGTGGTCCTGTTCCGTGACATCGGTGCCGAGCACGAGACGCGTAATCGACTGCGCCAGGCCGACCTCGCCTTCAGCCACTTGGCCGAGGCGGTGGTGGTCACCGACACCGAGGCCAATATCCAGGCCGTCAACCAGGCCTTCACCCAGATCACCGGCTACGAGGAGGCGGAGGTCCTCGGCAAGAACCCCCGTCTGCTCTCCTCCGGGCGCCACGACCCCATCTACTACCAGCGCATGTGGGAGGCCATACGTGACCTCGGCTACTGGGAGGGCGAGATCTGGAACCGGCGCAAGAACGGCGAAATCTACCCTGAGTTCCTCAAGATCAAAGCCGTGCGCGACGAACAACAGCAGGTCATTGGCTATGTCAGTGTGTTCAGCGACATCACCGAGTTGCGCGCCAAGGAGGAGCGCCTGCGCCGCCTGGCTTACCATGATCAGCTCACCGGGCTCTACAACCGCAACGCCTTCCTGCAGATCTTCGAACATGCCCTGCATCGCGCCCAGGACCGCGGGGCTGGATTGGCCCTGCTCTACCTTGATCTGGACCGCTTCAAGCGCATCAATGACACCCTGGGTCACGTCGTCGGCGATGCCTTACTCCAGGAGATCGCCCGGCGCATCCGCGCCACGCTGCGCGCCCAGGACGAGGTGGCCCGCCTGGGCGATGACGAGTTCGTCTGCCTGCTGGAGGACCTGGACTTCGACCTGGCCCCGGCGCGCGTCGCCCACGACCTGCTGGAACGTATCCGCGCGCCCCTGGCCCTTGACGGCAAGCAACTCTACATCACCGCCAGCATCGGTATCTGCGTCTTCCCGGCGGATGGGGACGGACCCACGACCCTGCTCAAGAACGCCGATGCGGCCATGTACCTGGCGAAGCAGGGTGGGCGCGACGCCTACCGTTATTTCTCCGCGGCCATGGCCCAGGAGGCCGACGCCCGCTTCGAGTTGGAGAACGCCCTGCGCGAGGCCCTGAGGACCGGCCAGATGCGCCTGGTTTACCAACCCAAGGTGGCCCTGGCCGATGGGACTGTGATCGGGCTGGAGGCCCTGGTGCGCTGGCAGCACCCGCGCGATGGGCTCCTCTCCCCGGACCGCTTCCTCGGCGTTGCCGCCGAGACCGGGCTGATGCAGCCCCTGACCCAATGGGTAGTGGGGGAGGCGAGCCGCCAATGCGCCCTGTGGCGGACCGAGGGGCTGGCGGTCGGGCGCATCGCCTGCAACCTCGACGCCAGTGTCTTTCACCCCGCCGCCCTTGAGTCGATGCTGCTGCAGGTGGTCGCCGCGGCCGGCATAACCCCGGCGGACCTGGAACTCGAGATTCTGGAGACGGGGATGCTGCGCGAGGCGCAGAGCCGGGGGCTGTGGGACCGCCTGGTCGGCCACGGCTTCGACCTGTCCATCGATGACTTCGGGACTGGGGAGTCGTCACTCGCCCGCCTGAAAGAGCTGCCGGTGGGAACCCTCAAGATCGACCGTTCCTTTGTACGCGACCTGGAGACCAACGAGAATGACCGCTCCATCGTGCGTACCATGATCGCCATGACCCGCACCCTCGGCAAGGAGGCCCTGGCGGAGGGGGTCGAGACTGACGCCCAGATGCGCTTCCTGATAGAGGCCGGGTGCGACGCGGTGCAGGGCTACTGGTTCAGCCGGCCATTGCCGCCGGAGGCGATCCCCGATCTCATCCGCGACCAAGTCTGGCGCACCCGGCTGGATGCGCTGGGCCATTCCCAGACCCTGGACTGAGGTAGCCCTGTTCCTTCACCCCTTTTCCTTCCCCTTACCATGGTTGTAATCTAGCACTGGGACCCCTGGTGGCACTGCCGAGGTTCTCCGAGGTGATGTCGATCCGGGCGCACTGCCCAGCTAGTGTGTAGCGACTGGGGCGACTCTGGGCCATGACATCGGGGGGATGGGGGGGTGAAGCGGGCTTGCCCGGTCGCATGCATGCCTATACTCTCCAGGGGCAGAGTCGCGAAGATCGCGACCGCCCGGAAATCGGGCTACTGGGCGCCTGGTGAGGCTCAGTTTACCTGCCGCGGTAGCGGCTTCTTCCATCTAATACATTGAACCTACCCGAGGAGATGCCATCATGAACAAGCTACGCCGAATTCTCCTGACCTCCCTGGCCCTGGCCATGGTGAGCCTGCCCCCTCTGGCTGCCGGAGAGGCCCCCGCGACCAAGGAGCGGGTGGTCATCCAGGTTTCCGACAAGGATCCGCAAAAATGGAACCTCGCCTTGAACGTAGCCGGCAATGTCCAAAAGGAACTGGGCGCCGGTAACGTCGAGGTGGCCCTGGTTGCCTTCGGCCCGGGCATCGAGATGCTGACCGCCGATTCCGAGGTCGCCGGGCGCCTGGGTGAGGCGATCACCAAGGGGGTTGCTGTCGAGGCCTGCGCCAATTCGATGCGGGCGAACAAGATCAACCAAGAGGATCTGGCGAAAAATGTCGTCGTCGTCCCCGCAGGCGCGGTCGAGATCATCAAGCGTCAGAGCGCCGGCTGGTCCTACCTGCGACCCTAACCCATCATGTCATCGCTACCGGGCAATGCCCGTGTCATCCATGAGTAGCGATGCTCGGATGGGGGATTGGCCCCACCTTGTTAAGACCCGGTGCGCGGATAGCGCCGGGTTTTGATCCTCCCGCGGTGTTTTCACTTGCATGACCAGGTGCTAACTTGCGAACAGGCTAGAGTGAGGGCCTGCCATGAATCCTAATTCCTCAACAGTCACGCACCCTAAGAGGGCTAAGCAGAAAACCGAGCTGCTCGAGTTTCAACCCTCAGAGCGAAATTCCCTGGGAGTCGAGCTCGAGTTGCAGATCATCGACCCCCGTACGGGTGACCTTGCACCTGGATCGGCGCGCATTCTCAAGCTCTGTGATCAGGAAGATCTGGAGGATGTAACCGCCGAACTGATGCAGTCGATGATTGAGGTCAAAACTGGGATATGTCAGAACGTCCAGGAGGTTAAAGATCAAATTTGGCCACTGATGCGGAAAGTCAGCAACCTGGCGGGATCGCTTGGCTATGATTTGGCCTTGGGCGGTACGCATCCCTTCAATCGGGGACTGACCAGCGTGGTTTTTCCAGCTGAGCGATACGAGCGGATTCAGGAACGACTGGCTTGGTTGACCTATCAACGTGTAGTGTTCGGTCTTCATGTGCATATCGGTGTGCCGAATGGAGACATTGCCATAGGTGTCATCAATACCTTGGTAAGGTATCTCTCGCATCTGGTGGCCTTATCGGCCAGTTCACCCTTTTGGCACGGTGAGGATACCGGATTGGCCTCGGCTCGATCGGTGTTGTATCGCATGTTGCCCCATGCGGGAGTGCCGCGATATTTTCGTAACTGGAAAGAGTTTCAGACCTTCTATCAAGTGCTGCGCGACTGCGAAGCGATTCAATCCCCCAAAGACATCTACTGGGATATTCGCCCTCGTCCCTATTTGGGTACGATCGAATTCCGGGTCTGCGATATGCCCGCTTCGCTGGCGGTGACCCTAGGCATCGTGGCTTTGATCAGAACCCTCGTCATCAGCACCCAGAGGTTCTTACAGGAACGGCGGCGATCGAGTTGCGGCGATATCCGTCACCATTGGCTGGCGATCGAAAACAAATGGCTGGCCACTCGCTATGGCCTGCAGGCCATGCACATACGGCAACACTCCGGGAAAAGGCGGTTACTTAGTCGGGATCTCACCGCTCTGATCAAAGAATTGAGACCCATAGCTATAGAGACGGGAGACGCCCCCTTTCTCGATGCCCTCTGTCCTTTGGAATCCTTTGAGTCGGGAGCCGATTGGCAACGCCGCTTGTTTCGTGAATCTGGCGACTGGAAACGACTAGTGGATGACATGACACAACGTCTGGCCCAAGAACTGCGGGGTTAAGAGTGAGGTAGTCATGTGCGAATTGATGGGACTCTGTTTCGACCGACCCATATCGGCGGATTTTTCGATTCGGGCCTTCTCGCTCCGTGATCAGGAAAACGCGGATGGTTGGGGCCTGGCCTGGTATCCGGATCAATCGGTAGCGATCGTCAAGGAACCCTTGAGTTGGAGAAAGAGCGACTACTCGCGCTTTTTGGAAAAATACGAAGGCTTGCAGGCTCGGATCTACATTGCCCATGTGCGGCATAAAACGGTTGGGGGTCCGGTGACTCACGCTGATACCCATCCTTTTTGTCGCGAGTTGGCCGGAAACGAATACTGCTTTGCCCACAATGGTACCATCCATGGTTTTCCATCCTTGACGCTTGGCATGTTTCGCCCCCTGGGTGGCACGGATTCGGAACACGTCTTCTGTTATCTGATGGCCGTCCTCGCCGAGCGCGACAAACCGCTCAGCGAGCTATCAGACTGGCGTTGGCTGCATAGGACGCTGGCGGAACTTAATCAGTTTGGGAAGCTCAACTGTCTCTTTTCCGATGGTAAGCGCTTGCTTGGTTATCGGGATTTCCATGGCTGGAAGGGGTTGTCGCTTCGCAAGCTGCGGTTTCACCCGCAAGATGAACGCGCCTTTTCCGACGCTTCGATGGAAGTGACTATCTGTTGCGAGGAAGACAACCAGGGCTATGTGATCGCGACCTTCCCGCTCAGCGCAACCGGGTGGCACCCACTCGCTCCCGGTAATCTCGTGGTATTGGATGGCGGAAGCCTGAGATTCTCCGAAGTGATCAGCCCTCAAGCGGATCAATAACCCTGAACGCAAAGTCTGGATGATCAGCCCATCCGGGCTCGAATTGCCACCAGCCCCTCGCCCGTGAACGGGTGAGCTTTAGGTCCCGGCCAGATAGCGGGCGAGGAAGTCATCGAAGTCCAACTCGTCGGCGGCCTCGAGTTCGGCCTGGCGGCGGAGTGAATCTGCGTTGAGTGCCTGAAAGAGGGCCAGGCGCTCGGCGGGCAAGGGCCGGGCCAGGTAAGTTTGGCGATGTGCCTGGGACCAGCGCTGAGCAAGATCGAAGAAACTCTCGCCGCGCTCTCGCATTTCGGCGAGCATGCGGGCGGAAGGGGTCAGGTCCGGATCCAGGACCTTGGCGCGCTGGCGCTGGAGACTTGCGCCGCATGGGCCCTGGGAACCACCATCAATCAAGTCGGCAATAGCGGTCATGGCGTTGAGCAACTCCAGGGCCCAGTCGCGCAAGGCGAGGGTCTGACCAGTCCGTTCCAGCCGCAGACCCGGTTCGCGACCACGGTGAGCGGTCAACACCAGATTGTCGTCGATGGCCCGACGCTCGCTAGCATCGATGCGAGGACTATCGGCGAGCAGACAGAAGCGGATGAAGGCATCCATGAAGTGCAGCTGCTCCGCTGCAACACCGGCGGGCTCGAAGGCGTTTACGTCGAAAGAACGCACCTCGACATATCGCACGCCACGTCGGCGCAGGGCCTGGGTGGGCTTTTCCATCCCCTCCAGCAAGGGCTTGGGGCGCACCGAGCTGTAGTACTCGTTCTCGATCTGGAGAATATTGGCGTTAAGTTGCCGGTAGCGACCATCAACCTTGACGCCGATGGCCTCGTAATGGGGACAGGGGGTCTCGATGGCCCAGGACAAGCTACGGATATAGGCATCCAGGCTATCGTAATTGGCCTTCATGCCCGTCCCTTCCTCCTGGCGGTTCTGGTAGCCGATATCACCCAGACGTAGGGAGGTCGCGTGGGGATAATGAAGGGTGGAGGGGTCGAAAGGGACCAGGTTGGTCTCGGCGCCTTGGATGAAGGTTTTGCAGACGGCGGGCGAGGCGCCGAACAGGTAGGGGATGAGCCAGCCAAAACGCTGGATGTTACGCACCAGACCCATATAGGACTCGGAGCGGAAATCGACGAGTTCTCCGGTCCCGCCTATCAGGTCCTGATAGGCGGCCCAAAAATCGTCGATGAAGGAACAGTTGTAATGAACCCCGGCGATGACCTGCATAGTGCGGCCATAACGGTAACCCAGACCGCGCCGATAGATCGTCTTCATCTGGGAGGCGTTGGAGCTGCCATAGCGCGCCAAGGGGATGCAATCAGCGCCCTCCAGGACGCAGGGCATGCTAGCGGCCCACAGGATCTCCTGCTCCAGATGGGCCTGGATAAAGGTATGAAGATCGTCCAGAAAACCCAGCACCTCGGCCTTATCCGCCAGGGCCGGGGTGATGAGTTCGAGTAGGGCCTCGGAGAAATCCGTGGTGATATAGGGGTGTGTCAGGGCCGAGCCAAAGACCAGCGGATGAGGCTTGGCAGAGATGGTGCCGGTAGGGGAGACCCGCAGGGCCTCCTTCTCCAGGCCGACGAGGCCAGCGCGAAACAAACCGGAAAGACCGGTCCGATCGATAGCCGCCATCCGGGCCTGGTAACCCAGGGAGTCACCCATTCAGGACTCACCAAAGTCAAGGACACTTTCCAGGACTTGAGGTGCCCTTCCTGTAGCTGGTTCAGGTACCCGGACCATCAATCGCGGTTGGCCTCCCGGACCCGGAAGGTATCGGCCCGCACGACATCCGCCAGGATATTGGCGGCCTCCCGAATCTGAATCCGCTCGACGATCTTTTGCTGAGCCTCCATCACCTCTTCATCGACATCCTCCGCATCCTCGTCGATGGGGGTTACGCCCTGGGCCCGGAGAAATTCGTCTCGCTGGTGTTTCAGGATTTTCTCCCTGCGGTCGGCCTGAACCCGACGGTCGGATTCCTTGAGAGATACCGTCTCCTCTTCATCGAGTTCGCGCAGGACCCGCTCGCGGTCTGTGAGCATACGAAATCCGGGATCGGCGGCAATCCGCTTGTTGGAAGCCTCGCTAAAGGCCCCCAGGTCGCCGAGCTTGGTCTTGGTAAACTTGGCCGGCTGGATGGTGCTCCAGGGCAAGGCATTATCCAGGGAACGCTCGCCATGCTCCGCGCCCTTGGGAGCGGTGGGAAACTTGATGTCCGGCTCCACACCGCGTAATTGGGTGCTACCGCCATTGATGCGATAAAACTCGGCCATGGTCAGACGCAGGCGCCCCAAGTCCTCGCCATTGCCAGGGACGTAGCGATTGAGGTCGATCAGGGTCTGCACCGTGCCCTTGCCGAAGGTCGGCTCTCCAATGATGATGGCACGCCCGTAATCCTGCATGGCGGCGGAAAAGATCTCCGACGCGGAGGCGCTATTGCGATCGACCAGGACCGCCAGAGGCCCGCTATAGACGGCCCCGGCGGCGACGTCATTCTCGACCTCCACCTTGCCAAAGGAGTCCTTGACCTGCACCACCGGACCCTTATCGATAAAGAGACCCGTGAGGTCCGTCGCCTCCGTCAAGGAGCCACCGCCATTGCCGCGCAGGTCAACCACAATACCATCTACGCCTTTACGTTTGAGGTCTTCGAGCAGATTCTGTACATCGCGGGTGGTACTGCGGAAATCCTTGTTGCCCTCGGACTCGGCGCGAAAATCGCGGTAAAAGCCGGGCACCTCCAATACCCCGATGCGCAGCCCCCGCGCCTCGGGCAGGTCATCCAACAGATAGGCCTTGGCAGCCTGATCCTCCAGCTTGATCTCGTTGCGTACCAGGGAGACGGTGCGGGTGACCGCATCGGTACCGGCCGACTTGGGCAGAATCTGCAAACGCACCACCGAGTCCTTGGGCCCCCGAATCTTGTCCACCACATCCTGGAGTCGCCAGCCGACCACATCCACCATATCGCCATCTGCGCCCTGGGCCACGCCGACGATCCGGTCACCGCCATGAATGAGGCCGGACTGCCGCGCCGGGCCGCCCGGAATGGTGCGCTGGACCTCGGTGTAATCCGCATCCCCTTTGAGCACGGCGCCGATACCCTCCAGTGACAGCCTCATGCTGATGTCGAAGTTTTCCGCAGTACTCGGAGACATGAAGCTGGTATGGGGTTCCAGCGTTTCGATATAGGCATTGACGAAGGTTTGATAGACGTCCTCGCTATCGAACTGCCGTACCCGGCGCGCCAGGCCCTCGTAACGCTCGCCCAGCAGCTTGCGGATCTCGGTATCGTTCTTTTTGGCCAACTTGAGGGCCAGCCAATCATTTTTGACGCGCTGGCGCCACACCTCGTTCAGGTCGTCAGAGGTAGCCACCCATTCCGCCTTGGCGCGATCGAAGCGATAGCGTTCCTCCTTGTCAAAGGTAAAGCCTTTATCAAGGAGTCCCATCGCATAAGCGACCCGGTCTTCAACGCTCTTGCGATAAACACGGAACACCTCGAAGCCCAGATCGACCTTGCCGCGCTTGAGATCATCATCCAGATGCTTGGCTTCCCGCTTGAAGCGGTCCACTTCCGGCCGCGTGAAAAAGGAGCGGTTGGGGTCCAGGGACTTGAGGTAGGCGACCATGATCCGATCAGCGAAGGCGTCATCCAAATTAACCTTGCGGTAATGGAAACGCTCAATGACCTTGTTGATGACCTGGGTCGTCTTTTCCTGTCGGGACTTGGGTTGCAAATCCCCAATCGCCACGTCCTGGGACTTGGCACCCGCACAGCCACTGGCCAACACCAGCAGGGTTGACAGGAAGAGATGGGTAAAGGGACGACGGGGCATTTTCATGCGCGAGCACTCTCGAAGTGATTCCAATTAGATAACTCAGACAGGTTGGGAGGGCCAGGGTTCGGCCAGTTCAAACATCATCCTTACGCCTTCAGGCTGGCTGCCCGCCCTGGCGATAGACCTTGCGACGGAAGAGGTCGGTACGGCGACTGACGACCCGATCAACAAAGAGGGTACCGTCGAGGTGGTCCATCTCGTGTTGGACCGCGCGCGCCTCGTAACCCTCCATTTCGAACTCCAGGGGCAACCCTCGGGGGTCATGGGCCGACAGGCGAATCTTGCCGGCACGAATGACGTTGCCGGTGTAATCCGGCACGGACAGGCAACCCTCGCGGGCCATCTCGAAGCCTTCCCAATGGGTGATCTCGGGATTGACCAAGACCAGATAGCCATGGTTGGGTGTGTTCTTGCGACCGGAGACATCGACTATCACAATCCGCTTGAATACGTTGACCTGAGGCGCCGCGATGCCAACCGCGGCAGGCCCGGCCTGGCGCGTTTCCTCCAGATCCGCGATGAAGGCACGCAGTTCTTCATCGAAATGAACGACGTTTTCGGAAACCTGGCGCAACCGCTCGTCCGGTAGGGTGAGGATTTCGAGAACGGCCATAATTAACCGATCAGAGTCTCGACCGCCGAGATATCCACCGAAATGCCACCGGCTACCAGATCCGCCACCGCCGCCTGCAGGGCCTCCAGGGGGCTTTCGGAGTAACCCTGGATGTTCATCAGGTAGAAGGGGCGCTGAGGGTCGCCACCGACGTCCGACTCCAGTTCCAGGATATTGAAACCGGCCTGGGCCAGGGCGCCGGTCACATCGGCGACAATGCCCGCACGGTCCGCCCCCGCGACGCGCACCTGAACGTTGGGGACCAGGTGGCGGTGCAGGCCGCCATCCATGGGATCGATGTGCAGGCACAGCCCCAGATCCGCCAGCACGGGTGCCAGGGCCTCACGCAGCCGATCCTCGCCACCTACGACCGAGGCCATCAGCATGATGGTGAAATTGCCGCCCAAACGGATCATGGAGGCCTCGCCCAGACTGCCCCCCGCCTCAAAAATGGCTTGGGTGACCTGGGCCACGATGCCAGGCCGGTCTTCCCCCACCAGAGTCAACATGTTCCATTCAGCCAAGATTCACCTCGTCGCAGGCTTGGATTCGACCCGCATGGTACGTCGAAATGGACGGTGGGGGAAATCGGGAGCCCCTAGTCTCGGGCTCGATCCAGATGAGAGAGGCCATGCGCCCCGTAGCGCCATCCCGGCGATAGGAAAAGAAGCGCCTGGAATCCTCAAAGGTGCAGAAGTTGCCCCCCCAGACGCCATTGCAGCCGAGTCTGGCGAGCCTTTGGCGCGCCAGCAGTGGCAGATCCGCCAGCCACTTAGCCTGGCCCTGAGGAATGAAGGCGACCTCCGCCTGCGGATCCCGCGCCACAAACCCTTCCCGCACCTCGGCCCCGACCTCGAAGGCCCCTGGCCCGATGGCGGGACCTAACCAGGCCAGCAGGGACTCGGGGGGGGTCGCAAGACGCGCCACGGCCGCCTCGATCACGCCCGCCAACAGGCCCCGCCAGCCGGCGTGGACAGCGGCAACCCGGGTGCCCGCACAATCAGAGAGCAGGATCGGCAGGCAGTCGGCGGTGAGAACGGCGCAGACCTGGCCAGGACGCCAGGCGATCCTGGCGTCGGCCTTACAATCAGCCAGGGGATCGTCAGCCGCCACCACCGCGCAACCATGGACCTGGCACAACCAGTGGGGCGGGGCGGGCAGGCCAAGCCCCAGGCGTAGCCGTTCCCGATTCTCGGCCACGCAAACGGGATCGTCGCCCACATGGTCGCCCAGATTGAGACCCGAGTAGGGACCCGAACTGGTACCGCCGCACCGGGTGGTGCTGATAGCGCGCACCCAAGGCGGGGCGGGCCAATCGGCCTCAATCCAATCCATCCGCTTCCTCCCGTAGCAGGCTCACCATGGCCTGCATGTCCGCCGCCAGCGGAATCTCCCAGGCCACCTCTTCCCCCGTGCTCGGATGGGGAAGACCAAGACGTATGGCATGCAAAGCCTGACGCGGAAAGGCCCTCACCCCGGCCACCAGCCGGGCCGAGGCCCCCTTGGGCGGCCGGGGGCGACCGCCATAAACCGGATCGCCCAGGATGGGGTAATGGATGTAAGCCATGTGGACCCGGATCTGATGGGTTCGCCCGGTTTCCAGTCGCACCGCCAGCAAGGCATAGCCCCGAAAGGTTTCGAGGAGGCGGTAATGGGTAACCGCTGGCCGGCCACCCGGGATTACCGCCATCTGGGTGCGCTGGCGCGGATGCCGGCCCAGGGGCGCATCTATATGACCGCCACCCGTGGGGACACCCGTCACCAAGGCGCGATACTCCCGATGGACCCGGCGTTGCTGGAGCAGGTCCACCAGAAACTTGTGCGCCTGTAGGGTGCGGGCGACCACCAGCAAGCCACTGGTATCCTTGTCGAGCCGGTGAACCAGCCCCCCCCGGGGAACCTTGGCCAGTTCCGGGGCGTGATGAAGCAGGGCATTCTGGAGGGTGCCATCGGGATTACCGGCGGCCGGATGGACAACTAGCCCGGCGGGCTTGTTGATCACCAGGATAGCCTCGTCCTCGAAAACGATTTCCAAAGGCAGATCCTGGGGTTGGCAGGTATCGTCCGGCACCACCAGGGGTTCCAGCCATACCTCCTCACCACCCCAGACCTTGTCGCGCCGCCTGCAGGGTTGGCCATTGATGAGCACCCGCCCCCCGTCGATCCATTGTTGCAAGCGGCTGCGCGAGAACTCGGGTAGTAAGTCGGCCAGTGCCTGATCCAAGCGCTGGCCACCCAGATCGGCGCCCAGACGGTAGCCATGGGGGTTCTCGGCGGCGAGTCTCAATCGATCACCCTCCGGCAATCAAGAAGCCGGCTCGCACCCATCCGCCCTTGGGTTATACTGCGGCCGTTTTCGTCTGGATGAATCATCGCATGTGTTACCGGATCAAACCTTTCCTGACTACCCTTGCGCCCCTTTGGGCCCTGGCGCTCTTCCTGTCCGGCTGTTCCTGGTTTGGCAACCTGGAAGATACAACCAAGGACTGGAGCGCCTCGAAACTCTACTCCGAGGCCTCCGCGGAGTTGAACAGCGGCGGCTACGAGACGGCCATCGAATATTACGAGAAGTTGGAGGCCCGCTTCCCCTTTGGCCGTTACGCCATGCAGGCCCAACTTGACGTCTCTTATGCCTATTACAAGGCAGACAAGCCCGAGGAGGCCATCGCAGCGGCGGACCGCTTCATCAAGCTGTACCCCCAGAGCCCCTACGTTGACTACGCCTACTATTTCAAAGGCATCGTCAACTATAACCGCAGCGTCGATTTTCTCGACCGCTACATCCCGACCGACCGTTCCCAGCGCGACCCCGGCTCGGCCCTTGATGCCTTCAACGACTTCGCGGAACTGGTGCGGCGCTTCCCGGACAGTAAATATACCCCTGACGCCCGCCAGCGCATGCTTTACCTGCGCGGCAACCTGGCCAGAAACGAGGTCAATATCGCGAAATTCTACGTCAAACAGGGCGCCTACCTGGCAGCGGTGGACCGTTGCAACCAGGTCATCCAGCACTATCAGCGTACTGCCGCAGTGCGGGATGCCCTGGTCACCATGATTGATGCCTACAAGCGGCTAGGCAAGGAAGAACTCGCCACCGACGCCCAGCGGGTGTTGGACCTCAACGACAAAGAGGGGAAATTCGTCTCCGACGACTTGCCCCCAGGGCAAGTCACCCTCACCCGGAAGATCTGGGACTACCTGGAACTCGACAAGAATTGATAAAGGGGATTAAGGCCGGAGGGTATGCTTCCCGGCCCATCCCCTTCAGACCGCCGCTTCGTCTTCCTCACCCGTGCGGATACGTACCACGCGGGTCACTTCGCTGACAAAAATCTTGCCGTCCCCAATCTTGCCAGTCCGGGCGGCGGTGGTGATGGCCTCGACGCAGGTATCGACCAACTCATCGGTCAGGACGATTTCGATCTTAACTTTCGGCAGAAAATCGACCACATACTCCGCCCCACGGTAGAGCTCGGTATGACCCTTCTGCCGACCAAACCCCTTGACCTCGATGGCGGTCATGCCGGTGATGCCGGCCGACGACAAGGCCTCGCGGACGTCATCCAGCTTGAACGGCTTGATTATGGCCTCGATCTTCTTCATTAGGGTCTCCTATTATTGCATGTGGGGATGATTTAAAGACCCGGAAGTATAGTTTAAGCGGCGGCACCGCACACGGCGGCATTCGCTGATCTCAGACTAAAATCCACTGGTGATGGGATAACGCCGGTCCCGGCCGAAGGCCCGGGTGGTGATGCGCACACCGGGTGGGGCCTGGCGGCGCTTGTATTCGTTACGGTCCACCAGGCGGGTTACCCGCCGTACCAGGTCTTCCGGAAAGCCGGCGGCGACGATGCCAGCCACGCCCTCATCATCCTCGATATAGCGCTTGAGGATAGGGTCGAGAATTTCGTAATCCGGCAGACTGTCCTGGTCGGTCTGGTTGGGCCTTAGTTCCGCCGAGGGCGGCCGGTCGATCACCCGCTGGGGGATGACCGGCACGGGGCCACGGCCATTCCGATAGGCCGCCAGACGATAGACCAGGGTCTTGGGCACATCCTTGATGGGGGCGAACCCACCAGCCATGTCACCATAGAGGGTCGCGTAACCGACGGCGACCTCGCTCTTGTTGCCGGTGGTCAGCAGCATCTTACCCTTCTTGTTACTGATGGCCATGAGGATGATACCCCGGCAGCGGGCCTGGATATTCTCTTCGGTCACGTCCAGGTCGCAACCCGCGAATTCACCCGCCAGCATGTCCAGGAAGGCCCTAAATGCCGGTTCGATGGGTACGATGCGATGGGCCACGCCCTGGGTCCGTGCCTGTTCCTGGGCATCCTCGACACTCATGTCCGCCGTATAGCGCGAGGGCATGAGCACCGCCTCCACCTGGTCCGCCCCCAGGGCATCTACCGCGATAGCCAAGGTCAGGGCTGAGTCGATACCCCCCGACAGGCCCACCACGGCGCCCTGGAAGCCATTCTTGCGCACATAATCCCGCACCCCCAGGACCAGGGCGTCATAGACCCCCTCCTCCGCCGGCGGGATGGGGGCGATGACGCCGTGACGCGGGCATGGCGCTTGACCAGCCAGACCCACCTCCACCTCGACCAACAGCATCGCCTCCGTGAAGAAGAGCGCCCTCTGAGTCAGACGGCCTTGGGCATCCACCACGAAGGAACCGCCATCGAAGACCAGTTCGTCCTGACCGCCGACCAGGTTGGCGTAAAGAATCGGCAATTGGTGTTCCCGAGCACGGCGTACCAGGAGTTCCTCGCGGCTATTGGCCTTCCCGGCGTGGTAAGGCGAGGCGTTGAGGTTGATCAGCAACCGCGCCCCTGCCGCCACCGTCAGGCGGGTGGGCCCCTCCTCCCAGATATCCTCGCAAATGCTGATGCCAAGCGGCATGCCCTGAAAGGGAATCACGCAGGGGGCATGACCGGGCTGAAAATAGCGCTTCTCGTCAAAGACACTGTAATTGGGCAACATCTGCTTGGCGTATTCCGCCACCAGCCGGCCATCCTGGAACAGCCCCGCGACATTGAAAAGGCTCCCCAGATCCCGCTTCGGATAGCCCAGCACCAGCCCGATCCCCTGGCTCGCGGCACTGATATCCACCAGGGCCGCCGCCACGCGCTCCATCAGCTCAGGGCGCAGCAGCAGATCCTCGGGGGGGTAACCTGTCAGGGTCAGTTCGGGAAAGACCACCAGATCGGCCCTATGGTGCTCCCGCGCCTCTTGGGCCACCTTGATGACTCGGTCGCGGTTGGTGGCAACATCGCCGACGAGCAGATTGACTTGAGCGATGAGGATACGCAGGGTCATATCAGAAACCCGCCCGCCAATCCCGGCTCGGTGGAAGTCGCTACCATAGCAGGATTAATAGGCTTTTCGGAGAATTACTCGATGAATAGAGGGGCTAGCCGAGGTTCAGGAACGCGACTCCCTACACCCTTTCCTCGGCCAGATCCAAAGTGACGCGCTGTGAGCAATTCTGACCCACAATCGGGACCCTTGGTACGTCACGTTTCATCCGTACCTTTGTTCCGCCCGAACGACCGGTTTTGATACAGGTCTTCGGGCGGATTGGGGCTTTGCCACGGGCATCATCAGGTTAGGACCCGGCCTAGTCTGGCTTTGCCACTACCGGGGACCGGATTGGGATCACTCCAGGAGTTCCGCCATGCGTTGCCCCATGGCGGCGGGGGAGCGGACGATGGCGACGCCGGCCGCTTCCAGGGCGGCGAACTTGCCAGCGGCAGTGCCTTTGCCCCCGGTGATGATGGCACCCGCATGGCCCATGCGCTTGCCAGAGGGGGCGGTGACGCCGGCGATGTAGGCCACTACGGGCTTGGTAACATGGTCCTTGATGTAGTCGGCGGCGGCCTCCTCGGCGCTACCGCCAATCTCGCCGACGAGGATGACACCCTCGGTCTGGTCGTCGGCCTGGAAGCGCTCCAGACAGGCGATGAAGTCCATACCCTGGATAGGATCACCGCCGATACCAATACAGGTGCTTTGGCCCAGGCCGGCGTTGGTGGTTTGGAAGACGGCCTCGTAGGTCAGGGTCCCGGAACGGGAGACGATGCCCACGCGGCCCGGCTGGTGGATATTGCCGGGCATGATGCCGATCTTGCAGGCTCCCGGGGTGATGATGCCGGGGCAGTTGGGACCAATCAGAACGCTGTCTCCACCCACCAGGGCAGCCTTGACCTTGAGCATGTCGAGGACCGGGATGCCCTCGGTAATGCAAACAATGACGCCGATACCCGCGTCCGCCGCCTCCAGGATGGCATCGGCGGCGAAGGCCGCCGGGACATAGATCATGGTGGCGTTGGCCCCGGTCGCACTCACAGCATCATGGACGGTGTCGAAGACGGGTCGTTCGAGGTGCTGGGTACCGCCCTTACCCGGGGTGACGCCACCCACCAGGTTGGTGCCATAGGCAATGGCCTGTTCGCTGTGGAAGGTGCCCTGCTTGCCGGTAAAGCCCTGGCAAATGACACGGGTGTGCTTGTCAATCAATACGCTCATGTCTTGATCCCTCTCAGTGCGTTACGGCGGCGGCGACGACTCTGTCCGCAGCCTCGCTCAGGCTCGCGGCGGTGGTGATGGCTAGGTCACTGGCCGCCAACAGGGCCAGGCCCTGCTCGGCATGGGTACCCTCCAGACGCACCACTACAGGGACCTTAACCCGGACCTCGCGCACCGCCTGGATGATGCCTTCGGCGATCAAGTCGCATCGCACAATGCCCCCAAAGATGTTGACCAGTACGGCCTGGACCTTGTCATCGGAGAGGATGAGCTTGAAGGCCTCGGCCACCCGCGCCGCCGTGGCGCCACCGCCGACGTCCAGAAAGTTAGCGGGCGAGCCGCCGTGGAGCTGGACCAGGTCCATGGTCGCCATGGCCAGGCCGGCGCCATTGACCATGCAGCCGATGTTGCCGTCCAGACTGATATAGTTGAGGTCATGCTCCTTGGCCAGGGCCTCGCGGGGGTCCTCCTGGGTGATGTCGCGCATCGCCCCCAGGTCGGGATGACGGTAGAGGGCGTTGTCGTCCAGGTTGAGCTTGGCGTCCAGGGCCATGAGCTCGCCAGCCGGGGTCACCACCAAGGGGTTGATTTCAACCAGACTGGCATCGCAATCGATGAAGAGACGATAAAGGCCCTGCATGACCTTGCCTAAGGCCTTGACCTGATCAGGCTCCAGGCCGAGGCCAAACCCGATCTTGCGGCTCTGCCAGCCCATGAGACCGACCGCCGGATGAACATGGGTGGTCAGGATGCGCTCCGGGGTCTTGGCTGCGACCTCCTCGATATCCATACCGCCGTCGGCCGAGGCCATGATGACCACGCGCTTAGCCTCGCGATCCACCAGGGCGCCAAGATAAAGCTCGCGCACGCTATCGGTGGGAGCCTCGATCAGGACCAGCCCGATGGGCAGGCCCTCGGGACCCGTCTGGCGGGTCTTGAGGCGAGCGCCGACGAGCCGCTCGGTTTCACGCTC
The DNA here is from genome assembly GCA_044228795.1 of Chromatiaceae bacterium. Classification (GTDB taxonomy): domain Bacteria; phylum Pseudomonadota; class Gammaproteobacteria; order Chromatiales; family Chromatiaceae; genus M0108. Next base: position 116,412 of record JBGAUE010000008.1, read on the forward strand.
CAGATGCTCGATACTCTCCGTCACCACCACGCCGCCAGCCTTGCCTCGCGCCCCGGAGTGAACCTGGGCCTTGACCACCCAGCGCGCGCCACCCAGTTCATGGGTCGCCGCCCACACCTCGCTGGCCTGGGCGACTGTCAGGCTGCGTGGCACCGGAATGCCGTGCCGCACAAACAGACCCTTCGCCTGATATTCATGTAAATTCATGGACTAATGCCCCTGTTCCTGGATTTTGGTGGTTGGCTCGGGTCGGAATTACAGCGCCCGGGATACCCCGGGGCCGCTTCCTCCGCCCTCCCCTATTGTCGTGACCCTTGCGGCCGGATCGGCAGGCCTTCATAGTGGCGCAAGCTATTTTCGACCAATCCCCAGGCGATTACCAACCTTCATTACCGCAGCGCGACCCACGCATCCGAGATGACAAGCCCTGTCCCGTCCCGCCCGCCTCACCCGGACACCAGCCCGGAGGTCGAGGCCTACCCAAGCTGGCGGGCAATGACCTGGTTCGGCCTCTTTCGCCTGGTCATGGCCATCGATCTTGCCCTCTTTCTTTTTGTCCCCAGCTTGGAAAAACTGGTCGGAGACTTCTACCAGACCACATGGAGCATCGCCATTGTATGCGCCTATGTGGTTTTGGCCTTGCTGGGCCTGGCATTGGCCCGATGGCGCCTGGCCGACAAAGCAACCCTGATCCAGACCGGGGTCTTTATCGACATCCTGGCCTTCACCCTGCTCATGCTCTTCAGTGGGGGCGTCAACAGCAGCTTCGGCCTGCCGATGGCCATTGCCGTAGCGGCCGGCGCCCTGCTCATGGAGGGCCGACTCTCGCTCCTCTTCGCTGCCTTCGCCACTACGGGCGTCATGGCCGTACAAATCAATAGCCAACTCGCGGGCCTGGGTCAGAAGGGTGGCTTCACCCAGGCGGGCCTCTTGGGCACCACCTATTTCATGGTCGCCATCCTGGCCCATGTCCTCTACCGGCGCATCCAGGCGGCAGAACGCCTCGCCGCCAGCCGCCAGGTTGATATCGATGACCTTTCCAAGCTCAACGCCTTCATCATCCAGCGCATGAGCACCGGAGTGCTCGTCTTGGACGAGTCCCGGCAAGTTCGCCTCGGCAACCAAGCCAGCGCTACACTGCTGGGAATCCAAGATCCTCGGGGCCAGCCACTGGCCAGGGTTTCGCCAGAACTGGCCGCCTGGCTGGCAACGACCCTCGACCATCCCGCCCCCGCGATGGCCCCAGACCAACCCCCAGGTCCCACCGTGCGGGTCGGAGAGCGGGACATCGAGGCCAGCCATCTCTGGCTTGGTCATGACCCCCAGGGTGCCATTCTGCTGTTTTTGCGTGACAAACGCGCCCTGCTCCAAGAAGCCCAGCAGATCAAATTAGCGGCCTTGGGGCGCCTGACGGCCAGCATCGCCCACAACATCCGCAACCCCCTGAGCGCGATCAAGCACGCCAGTCAACTCCTGGCTGAATCACCGGATTTAGGGGAGGAAGACCAGCATCTGCTGAGCATCATTGCGCGCAACAGTGGCCGTATCGATGGCATCGTCGAGAGTGTCCTGCAACTCTCGCGGGGCCATGCGCCCGAGTTTCAGAACCTCGACCTGGGCCTCTGGCTCGGGGAACTCCATGCGGATTTATTGGAGTCGCGCCAGTTCCCCAGTGAACGCTTCCGGCTCGACATCGCCGCCGATACCCCACCGGCCCGGGTGAATGCCGGACACCTGCATCAAATTCTCGCCAATCTCTGCGATAACGCCATCAAACACGCGGGGACCCTTGACCAGCCTCCTCATCTGTGCCTGAGCTCCGGACGGCTTCCGGCCACGGCGGGGGCCTTCATCGAGATTCGCGACGATGGGAAGCCCATAGATCCCGAGATCGCACGGGAGATGTTCACCCCCTTCTTTACCACCAGCGCCAGCGGTACCGGGCTCGGTCTTTACATCGCCCTGGAACTTGCCGCCATCAATGGCATCACCCTGGAATACCAGGCAATCCCAGGGGGAGGCAACAGCTTCCATCTTAGTTTGCCCCCGGTAAACTAATCCCCCTGGCAACTTCGGGAGCCAGGGGCGACCAAGAGCTGCCCTCTCGTCAGGGGAGGGCGCAAGGCCGCATAATAGTGGGTAATTTTCACGGTGATTGCCCATCAACCCACCCATGAACCCAGCTCGCGCCCTCCTTGTCGATGATGAACAGGACATCCTGGAACTCCTGCGCATCACCCTGTCGCGCATGGGGATCGACTGCCGTACCGCGCCTGACCTGGCGGCGGCGCGGCGGTTCCTGGCAACCGAGACCTTCGATCTGTGCCTGACCGACATGCGCCTGCCCGATGGCAATGGCATTGACCTGGTGTGCCAGATTGCCAGCCAGTTTCCCCAATTGCCGGTAGCTATGATCACGGCCCATGGCAGCATGGACAGCGCCGTCGCGGCCATGAAGGCCGGCGCCTTTGATTTCGTCTCCAAGCCGGTGGACCTGCAGGTCTTGCGCCGGCTGGTGGAGGCGGCGCTGAGGCTACAGGCACCCCTGGTCGAGCAGGGGGGAAACCAGGACCGACCGGTGCTGCTAGGCGATTCCCCCGCCATGGTGGAGTTGCGCCGCCTGATCGCCAAATTGGCGCGCAACCAGGCCCCGGTCTATGTCAGCGGTGAGAGTGGCACAGGCAAGGAACTGGCCGCCCGGCTGATTCACCTGTTGGGGCCCCGCGCCAACGCCCCCTTCGTGCCGGTCAATTGCGGCGCTATTCCCCCGGACCTGGTGGAGAGTGAACTTTTTGGCCATCGCAAGGGCGCCTTCACCGGCGCCATCGCCGACAACCCAGGCCTCTTTAAGGCCGCGGATGGCGGCACCCTCTTCCTCGACGAGGTGGCCGAACTGCCCTTGCCGGCCCAGGTCAAGCTGCTGCGCGTCCTCCAGGAGAAGAAGGCGCGACCGGTCGGTGGACAACGGGAGGTTCCCATTGATGTGCGCCTGATCAGCGCCACCCATCGCGACCTGGCGGCCGAGGTGATCAGTAGTCGCTTCCGTCAGGACCTCTTCTACCGTATCAACGTCATCGAGTTGCGCCTGCCGCCCCTGCGCGAGCGTACCGGCGACATTCCGCTCCTGGCGGAACACTTCCTCGCCCGTATCGCCCGTCAGAATGGCCTGGCGATACCGCGATTGTCGGCATCGGCCCTCGCCGCCCTCGCCCGCCATGCCTTCCCTGGCAATGTCCGGGAACTGGAGAATGTGCTGGAGCGCGCCCTGGCCTTGGCCGAGAGCAATACCCTGGAGGCAAGGGACATCTATCTTCCCGAGACCCTGGCCTGTGAGACGGCGGCCCCCGTCGCCAGCAGTTGGCCGGAGGAGCCGACAGCGCCAGCTGTCTCCCTGGAGGATTCCCTGGGCGAGATCCAGCGCCAGGTCATCCTGCGCGCTCTGGAAGATAATCGCTGGAACCGCACCGCCGCCGCCCGCCAGCTCGGGATGAGCCTGCGGGCGCTCCGCTATCGTCTGACCAAGCTAGGCATCGAATGACCCCATCTCCCACTCCATCGGGCTCCACGAGACCGAACCCGGACCCCGCCGCTGACGGCTTCGTGCGCTGGTTCCGCCATGCCACCCCCTACGTCCACGCCCATCGCGGGCGCACCTTTGTCATCGCCTTTGGGGGCGAAGCGGTGGCCGACAAGGGTTTTCGTGACCTAGTCCATGACCTGGCCACCCTACATGGCCTGGGTATCCGCCTGGTCTTGGTCCACGGCGCCCGGCCGCAGATCCAGGCCAGCCTCGCCCATCGGGGCACGGGCTTTCGCTATGTCAAGGGCCTGCGAGTCACAGACGCCGAGGCCCTGGCCTGCGTAAAGGAGGCCGCCGGGACCCTGCGGGTGGAGATCGAGGCCCTCTTCTCCCAGGGCCTGGCCAACTCCCCCATGGCCGGGGTGCGCATCCCCGTCGCCTCCGGAAACTTTGTCACTGCCAAACCCCTGGGGGTCCTGGACGGGGTCGATTACCTCCATACCGGGGTGGTGCGCCGCATCGACCGCGAGGCCCTCCAGCAGCGCCTGGACGACGGCGCCGTGGCCCTGATGCCGCCCATTGGCTATTCCCCCACGGGGGAGGTCTTCAACCTGAGCGCGGCGGACGTGGCCCGCTCGGCGGCCATCGCCCTTAAGGCCGACAAGCTGATCTTTCTGCTGGAAGCGGAGGGTCTGACCGATGCCAGCGGCCAACTCGTCTCCAACGTCCTCAGCCGCGAGGTAGCGGGGCTACTGGAGACCGATGCCCGTCTTACAGGAGATCTGGCCCAGGCCCTACACGCCGGCGCCGATGCCTGCATCCAGGGGGTCAAGCGCGTTCATCTCGTCCCGCGCCGCCTGGACGGCGCCCTACTCCGCGAGCTCTTTACCCGCGACGGCGTGGGCACCTTGATCACCGACCAGCCCTTCGAGGAGTTGCGCCCAGCCCGCATCGACGATGTCGCCGGGATTCTGGAGCTGCTGCGGCCCCTGGAGGAATCCGGCGCCCTGGTGCGCCGCTCCCGCGAGCGCCTGGAGACTGAGATCGACCGCTTCTTCCTGATGGAACGTGACGGCATGGCCAGCGCCTGCACCGCCTTCTATGGCTACCCGGCAGAGGGCATGGCCGAGCTCGCCTGCCTCGCCGTCAACCCGGACTACCGAAATCGTGGCCGCGGGGCCCTGCTCCTGGAGCGCATGGAGGATCTGGCCCGTCAGCGCGGCATTGCCCGCCTCTTCGTCCTGACTACCCAGACCGCCCACTGGTTTCGCGAACGCGGCTTCGAGCCCGCCAGCCTGGCCGACCTGCCCATGGCCAAGCAGGCTCTCTACAACTATCGGCGCAATTCCAAGGTCTTCATCAAGACCCTTTAGTTCCCGGCCAATCCAGGGCTACAAGATAGGCCCGAGCATAGCGATGGTATTGTTCCAGAGCTGGCGCCATTTGGGCCAGGCCGCAACCTGCTCCTGGGTGATGGGCCTGGACTGGGCGAGGTAGCTCTCCTGGCGCTGGCGAATCAGGGCTGTCAGGCACTCGTCCTGGATCAGGACATTGTTTTCATAGTTGAGGTCGAAGCTGCGTCGATCCATGTTGGCAGAACCGATGAGGGCGATCTCACCGTCGAGGGTGATGGTCTTGGCATGCAGCAGGCCGCCGACGAACTCGTAAATTTCGACTCCGGCCTCCAGCAAATCGGCGTAATAGCTACGGCTGGCGGCGGCAACGACCCAGGAGTCATTGCGGGCGGGGACTAGGATCCGCGTCTTCACCCCCCGGCGAGCGCAGGCACAGAGGGCGGCCTGCATGGATTCGTTGGGGACATAGTAGGGCGTCGAAATAGTCAGGTTCCGGCGCGCGGCAAACATCAAGGTCGTGAACAGCTCGGGCATGGCGGCATTGCGGACCGTGGGACCCGTGCCCATGGCCTGAGCGACGAAGCCGGCATCAGGCGCGGGCCAGGGCTCGCTTAACAGATCGCTCAGGTCTTCACCCTCGGTATTCGCCATCCAGTCGCCGGCGAAAAGCCACTGATTCTGCCGCGCGATGGGCCCCTCGAAGCGCACCCAGATGTCCACCCAGGGCCCGTACCTGGCCTTAATGAGAAAGGCGGGGTCGGCGCAATTTTGGCTACCGCACCAGGTGATGCGGTTATCGATGATGGCGAGCTTGCGGTGATTACGCAGATCCACCCGCCCCCGCAGGGGACCCAGCAAGGAACCCAGCAAGGGGTTGCCGGTGGGTAAGGCACGTGCCAGACACACCCCGGCCGCCGCCATCTCGCTCCAGAGAGCCGAGTGAATCAACTGCCGCGAGCCCAAGTCATCCGCCATGACCCGGCAGATGACACCACGCCCGGCGGCTCGCATCAGGGCCTGGGCTACCCGGGTGCCGTTGTTATCCGGAAGCCAGATGTAGAACAGCAGATGCACCTGATCGCGGGCGGCATCGATGTCCTCCACCAGGTCCTTAATGGCACGGTCGGAATCCGCCGCCAGAGATCCCTGGTTGCCGCGACAGGGGACAAAACCAGTAATGGACTGACCAAGCTCGAAAAGGTGCCGATAGCGCTCCGTGATAACCGGATCGGTTTCAGCTACCGCGCCACCAGGCGCGACCATCACCCCCTCGGGATCCGGTAGTCGCGCCAGGGTTTGGCGTAGCCGTTCCGCCCGCCGCAGACCGATATTGGTTTCCCCCACCAGCAGGTAGGCCAGGATACCCAGCACGGGGAAGATAAGGATGACCAGGACCCAGGCAATCCGCGAGGCCGGCTCCCGATGGGGCCGCATCAGGGCCCGCAGGACTAGGGCGCCATGAATGGTTAGATAACCTATCACGGCCAGGAGGCTGAAATGTTCGGGCTCGTTCATAGTGGCGCAGGCATATCAATGACCAAACCCGGTTATCCTAACGACTAGGCAGTCCTTGGGAAACCTTGGAGACAGTCCCGGGGAGCCCATCCTTGTCGCCAAGGATCCCCTACCCATCCTCATTGCCCGATTTATCAAAATTAGGCTTGACATCCCCATCGCTATATAAGAAACTGTTGATGTTCTGAAGCACTTTAGGGTGGTTCAGGCACTCCTCCATCCTCCTTTGGTGGTAAAAACTTTTAGCGCGACTTCCCCGTCGCGCTTTTTTTTGCCCGCCTCTTGGCCTCACGCGGACAAGAACCGCGCACGAATTCCCGACGACAACCCAAGCACCCACGGGAAGCGCCACACTGTGTTTCAATAGGCCAAGCTCACGACTATGGCGATGCCCCTAGGCCAGCCTCTTCCCGGTTTCTCCCCTTTAGCACCAATAAACCCTGCGTCAGACCCCGATGCCGCCATGGACCTAGCCCCGGACCCAACCGCCCCCAAACACACCCCGGTGATGCAACAATACCTGCGCATCAAGGCGGAGCACCCAGACAAGCTGCTCTTTTACCGCATGGGGGACTTCTACGAACTCTTCTTCGAAGACGCGGAGCGGGCGGCGGGTCTGCTGGGCATTACCTTGACCAAGCGTGGCCAGTCCGGGGGGGCGCCCATCCCCATGGCGGGGGTACCCTATCATGCGGTGGAGGCTTATCTGGCCAAGCTGGTGCGCCAGGGGGTCTCGGTGGCCCTGTGCGAACAGATGGGCGATCCCGCCAAGTCCAAAGGTCCGGTGGCGCGTCAGGTGGCGCGCATCGTCACCCCGGGCACCCTGAGCGATGAGGCCCTGCTGGATGAACGGCGGGAGAACCTGCTGGCAGCGGTGGCGGAGCTTGATGGCCGGTTTGGCCTGGCGTGGATCGAGGTCTCCAGCGGCCGGTTCGCGGTCATGGAGGTGGCCGGCTTCGAGGCCCTGCGCGGTGAGATCGGTCGGCTAGCTCCGGCGGAGATCCTCTTCGACGAGGACAGCCGGCTGCCCTCCGCCTTGGGCCTGGAACGTGGCATCACCCGCCGGCCGGCCTGGCACTTCGATCGTGACAGCGGCGAGCGCCTGCTGTGCGCCCAGTTCGGCAGCCGCAACCTGACGGGCTTCGGCTGCGCCGCCTTACCCTTGGCGGTAGGGGCCGCTGGCAGCTTGCTGCAGTACGTCAGGGATACCCAACGCGCCGCCCTGCCCCATATCCGGGGCCTGACGACGGAGAACCGCGAAGAGGCGGTGATCCTGGACGCCGCCACCCGGCGTAATCTGGAGATCGAGCGCAGCCTCTCGGAGCGCTCGGAGTCTTGCCTGGCTGGGGTCATGGACCAGACGGTGACGGCCATGGGCAGCCGGCTGTTGCGGCGGTGGCTGGCGCGGCCCCTGCGCGACATCCCGATGGTAAGCCAGCGCCATGCCGCCGTTGCCGAGTTGCTGGACCGCGAACGCAACCGCCCTCTCCAGGAGGAACTGGCCGGCATGGGTGACCTGGAGCGTATTCTCGCCCGCGTCGCCCTGGGCAGTGCCCGGCCGCGCGACCTGGCGGTGCTGCGCGATTCCCTGGCGCGCCTGCCCGCCCTCCAGGTTCTGCTGGCCCCACGAGAGGCGCCCCTCCTCCAGAACCTGGCCCGGGAGGCCAGCACCCATCCTGAGGTGTTAGATCTCTTGCGGCGAGCCCTCATCGAAAACCCGCCGGCCCTGATCCGCGACGGTGGCGTCCTGGCTAGCGGGTATGACCCCGAGCTCGACGAACTGCGAAATCTCTCCACCAACGCCGACCGCTTCCTGCTGGAACTGGAGGCCCGCGAGCGCGAGCGGTCCGGCCTATCCAATCTGCGCGTCACCTATAACCGGGTCCACGGCTACGCCATCGAGGTCAGCCGCAGTCAAGCAGATCAGGTGCCAGCAGACTATGTGCGCCGCCAGACACTCAAGGGCGCGGAGCGCTATGTCACACCCGAGCTCAAGCGCTTCGAGGATCAGGTGCTGTCCGCCCGAGAACGCTCCCTGGCGCGGGAAAAGGTCCTCTATGAGGAGCTGCTTGAACGGCTGAGGGACGGGTTAAGCCTCCTGCAAATTACCGCCACCGCCATCGCTACCCTGGACGTGCTGGCGAACCTGGCAGAGCTAGCCCGCACCCTGGACTGGTGCCGGCCGGAGTTGACCGAGGAGCCCGCCATCGACATCAAGGCAGGCCGGCACCCGGTGGTGGAAGCGGTCACCGACCGTCCCTTCGTTGCCAACGACGTCCGTTTCGACCCAGAGCAGCGCATGCTGGTCGTCACGGGTCCTAACATGGGTGGCAAATCCACCTACATGCGCCAGACCGCCCTCATCGTCCTCATGGCGCTGGCAGGCAGCTTCGTCCCCGCCGCCTCAGCGCGCCTTGGGCCGGTAGACCGCATCTTCTCCCGCATCGGTGCCTCGGACGACCTGGCGGGGGGGCGCTCAACCTTCATGGTGGAGATGGAGGAGACGGCTAACATCCTGCACAACGCCACCGAACACAGCCTGGTGTTGATGGACGAAATCGGCCGGGGCACCAGCACCTTTGATGGTCTGTCCCTGGCCTGGGCCTGTGGAGTCGAGCTGGCGGCGCGGATTCGCGCCTTCACCCTCTTCGCCACCCATTATTTCGAGCTGACGACCCTGCCCGACGAATATCCAGGCATCGCCAATGTTCACCTGGACGCGGTGGAATACGGGGATAGCATCGTCTTCATGCACAGGGTACGCGAGGGCCCCGCCAACCAGAGCTACGGGCTCCAGGTCGCCAGCCTGGCCGGAGTGCCCAAGGCGGTCATCGAGCGCGCCCGTACCCGCCTGAGGGAATTGGAGGATGCCGCCCAGCGCCACAGCCAGCAGCAATCGACATCGACTCAGTTATCGCTGTTTACACTTGAGGAGCCAAACCTGGCAGTCGTGGCCCTGCGGGAACTAAACCCGGAGAGCTTGACGCCGTTACAAGCCCTGGAGTTGGTCTTTCAACTCAAGGAATTGGCATCGAGCAATGGAACACAGGCCATGAAAAAGGTCCGGCGCAAACGCACCCCTGACCCAAGGGGTAACCTGACCCTCTTGTAGTGCACCCTGCCTGGCGCCTGACGGTGGGCAAGGCAACCCTCTTGCGCTAGGGAGGCAGCCAAGTTTTTCGCGCCTGGAATAACTGGAAAAGAACCCCGACGATAGGCTCTCAGCCCTTGAGGGCCTCAAGAACCTCCCAGCGGACATAGGCGGCTGCGAGTTCCTCTTCCAAGGCCCCGAGCCGGTCGCGAGTGGCGGAGATGTCCGTTCCCGACCCCTGGTAGAAGCTGGGATCAGCCATCCGGGTCTGAATCCCCGCAACCTCCGCCTCCAGTGCCTCGATGCGGGCAGGCAGGGCCTCCAGCTCGCGCTGTTCCTTGAACCCCAGCTTGTCGCGTTTGGCCGGGGCCTTGGCTTCAGGGGCCAGCCCCTGAGAGGCCTTGGCGACCCCGGCGGACGCCTTGGCGGGCTTGGGGATGGGGCCCTGTTGGGGCTCCAGTTCGGACCGCTGGCGGCGCCAATCCTCGTAGCCACCGACATATTCCCGCACCCTGCCCCCGCCCTCGAAGACCAGGGTGCTGGTGACTACGGCATCGAGCAGGGCGCGGTCATGGCTGACCAGCAGCAGGGTGCCCTGGAAATCCAGCAGCAACTCCTCCAGCAACTCCAGGGTCTCGGTGTCGAGGTCGTTAGTGGGCTCGTCCATGACCAGCAAGTTGGCGGGCTGGGTGAAGAGCCGCGCCAGCAACAGGCGGTTGCGCTCCCCACCCGAGAGGGCACGCACCGGCTGGCGGATGCGTTCGGGGCTAAACAGGAAGTCCTTGAGATAGGAGAGGACATGACGGCTTCGCCCGTCGATGGTCACCTTATCACTGCCGCCGGCGACATTGTCCAGCACCGATTTGTCCTCATCGAGCTGGGCACGGAGTTGATCGAAATAGGCTACCTGGAGGTTGGTACCACGGCGAATACGACCGTTGTTGGGCTCAAGCTGGGCCAGCAGCAGCTTCAACAGGGTGGTCTTACCGGCGCCGTTGGGGCCCATAATGCCAACCTTGTCACCGCGCAGGATAAGGGTGTTGAGATCCCGGACCACGGGGGCACCGCCCCAGGTGTAGGTAACGTCCTCGGCCTCTACCACCAGCCTGCCGGAGCGCTCCGCCTCGCCGAGGCGCAACCGAGCCTTGCCCATCTGCTCGCGCCGTTCCCGGCGCTCTTCCCTCAGATCCTTGAGGGCGCGAACCCGGCCCTCGTTGCGGGTGCGTCGGGCCTTGATGCCCTGGCGGATCCAGACCTCCTCCTCTGAGAGCTTCTGGTCGAAGCGGGCGTTGGCGACCTGCTCCGCATGCAGCCTTTCCTCGCGGCGCCGCAGATAGTTGTCATAGTTGCCAGGCCAATCCGTCAGCCGACCCCGATCCAGTTCCAGGATGCGGGTCGCCAGCTTGCGCAGAAACAGGCGGTCATGGGTAACGAAGAGGATGGCACCGGGAAACTCGGGCAGGAAGCCCTCCAGCCAGTCGATGGCCTGGATATCCAGGTGGTTGGTGGGTTCATCGAGGAGTAGCAGGTCGGGCTCCCGCACCAGGGCCCGTGCCAGGAGGACGCGACGCTGGAGGCCACCGGAGAGGCTTGAGAAGTCGGCATCCGGGTCCAAGCCCAGACGCGACAGGGTGCGTTCGGTGCGCTGCTCGATCTCCCAGCCGCCGGCGGCCTCCAGCCGCTGCTGCACCCGCGACAAACGTTCCAGGAGATCCTCGGCTTGGACCGCGCCGACGGCGGCACCCTCCCCCCCGCCTGCCCCATCCAGTTGATGGCTCAGGTCATGATATTCGCGTACCAGTTCACCCTGCTCACCGAGGCCGCCAGCCACCAGGTCAAAGACGCTCCCCTCCATGCCCTCAGGCACCTCCTGGGTCAGGCGGGCGATGGTGGCACCCTCCCGTAACCAGACCTCGCCGCCATCGGGTTGGACCTCGCCGGCCAGGATGCGTAGCAGGGTGGATTTGCCGGTGCCGTTACGACCGATAAGGCAGACGCGCTCGCCCCGCTCGAGTTCGCAGCTCACCCCCTCCAGGAGGGGCGGATGGCCATAGGACAGGGTGAGGGAGCGCAGGCTGAGGAGTGGCATGGGCCTTCAGTCGCCCCGCTTGAGGAGGGACGCGAGGTCACCAAAGGGTTTGTGCGTGGCGGTCTTAGTGGTAGCCGCCGAAGGCCCCCCACCGGCACGGCCAGCGGCGATGGCGGCCAGATGCTCCTCGTACCTCTGGTGCTCGTTATCGTGACAATAGAGACAGAGGAGTTCCCAGTTGCTGCCGTCCGCGGGGTTGTTGTCATGATCCATGTCCTTATGGTGAACCGTTAGCTCCCGCAGATTCTCATTGCCGAAGTGGCGGCCACATCGGCCACAGACCCAGGGAAAGAGTTTGAGGGCCTGATCGCGGTAGCCAGAGGCGCGCTCATCGCGGGCCTGGCGGGCATTGGCCACAACCTGATCAAGCTTACCGAGGTCGATGTGTTTGCCCGTGAGGGCATGTCTGGGGTTAATGGGGTCGGTCATGGTGTCCTCCAGGCGAAACTAAACGGCTAGCCCGCCAAGATTAGAACAAATGACTGCCTCATGCCTAACCGCTCGCGGCAACCGGTATCAGCACCGCTGCCCAGACCGGGCAAGACGGTGTTCCCTCAATCTTCCGGCACCCTTATCGCCAGCACGTCACAGTGGGCACCGTTGAGGACACTGCGGGCCGTGGAGCCCAGCAGGGTCGCCAGACCGTGACGCCCGTGGCTGCCAACCAGGATTAAATCCGCGCCCAGTTCCGCGGCGACTCGCAGGATCGTGTGGCCCGTGTTGCCGACTTCGACGTAGCGATCGGACTCGGCTACGCCAAGACGCTCGCCCAGGGAGGCCATCTGCCGGGTAGCGACATCCAGCAATTCCCTTTCCAGGTCAAAGCCCTCTGGCAATACCAGATCGCCGGAATAGGCCATGGGCAAATACTCCACCACATGCAGCAGACTCAGGCGGGCACTGCCTTGGTCGCGCAACTGGACCGCGCGGGCGAGCAGGTTCTCGGATTGGGCGGAGAAATCCACCGCCGTCAAGATTCGCGAATACTTGGATATCGACATGATGACCCCCTCGATTTTGTCCCTTGGCGACCTTAATTATAGTCTCGGGTTACAGAGGTCGATGATAACCCCCCTTGCCGTAACAGCCGTAAAGAGAGCGTCACCCATGCCAACCCTGCCTGATCCGGAAACTTCACCCTTCGACCTCGGCCAGCCGGAGGCGTATCAAGGCTGGCGACAAATCAAGCTGGAAACTCACCCCAGTCGCGTCGAGGACCTGATCGTCGAGGTCCAGGACCCGCGCCAACTCACCCCCGCCGAGCATGGGGCCATACTTGATCGCTGTCGCCGCGCCAACATGGCCATCTATGTGAGTGGACTAGGCGACGACCCCGACAAGGACATCATCCGGGCCCTGGGTGAGCAGTTTGGCCTGCGCCGCCTGGATCACAACGCCGGGGCAGACGAGGACGCCATCACCTCCCTGAAGGTCCAGACCGACGACCGCCACGCCGGCTACATCCCTTACACCAACCGGCCCATCGCCTGGCACACGGATGGCTACTACAATAAACCCGACCGCCAAATCCATGGCCTGCTCCTGCACTGCGTCCACCCCGCAACTAGCGGCGGCGACAATGATCTCCTCGACCATGAGATCGCCTACCTCAAGCTGCGCGATTTGAACCCCGATTATGTGCGTGCCCTCATGCACCCGCGAGCCATGACCATCCCCGCCAATCTAGCCGCGGGGGAGGAGCAGCGCCCGGAACAGCCCGGCCCCGTCTTCTCGGTGCGACCGGATGGGCGCCTGCATATGCGCTACACCGATCGTAAGCGCAACATCGCCTGGCACGATGATCCCCTGACCCGCGAGGCCGTCATCGCCCTGAAAGCGATCCTCGAGAGCGGCCTGGCCGCCCATTTCCACGCCCGGCTGGAACCCGGCTGGGGCCTCATCTGCAACAATGTGCTCCATACCCGCACGGCTTTCGAGGAAGGCCAGCCACCCCGATTGCTCTATCGCGCCCGCTATTACGATAGGCTGGGGGGTACCTGAGATGCGGCCTGCTGGCCATCGCGCGAGGAGGCCGGCCTTGGGCCGGCTTCTCAAGTTTTTTTGTATCCAGGTCAGGCGGGGCTGACCATCCGGACCCTCGGGAAGGGGTTTACTGGCCTGTCGCCTCTTGGATAGGCTTCAGCTTAACCCTGGCACGCGCCTCCATATCCTTGATCAAACGATCGTAATAACCCGTGCCAAGAACCTGAATCAGTTCCCTGCTGGCCTGGGTACGCGCGGCTTCGTCCAAATTGGCCATGTTGCCATCCACAACCTCGGTAACGGCCACCACCAAGGCATCACCATTAGCGGCAGGACTCTGGTCATAGCTGGCGGCGCCCGCGGCCGGCCTGGGTAGGGCAAAGGCCAGGTCGATGATCTCTTTCGGAACCGACTCCGCATCACGCTGGACCAGCCCGGTCTCGGTCACGGGATAGTCTCCCGCAACCGAGGCCAGGGTATCGCCCGCCTTGAGTCGTTCCGTCATGGCCTTGGCCGCCGCTTGGGCGGCCGCGCTGGCCTTCTGTTCTCGGATAGCGGTTATGATCTCGTCACGCACAGCGTCCAGGGGCTTAGGGGCCGCCTCTTCATGTTCGGTCACACGCAACACCACGGCCTGAAGGGCCTCGGCCTCGGGCTCGATCAGATCGCTGTTGACGCCTCCGCTCAGCACCTCGGGGCTGAAGGCTGCTGCCACCAGCTTGGGATTGGCCAACAGGTCAGAGCCGCCTTCGCGGCCAATCCAATCACTGGACTGAAGTTTCAGGCCTAGGGCCTGCGCCGCCGGCTCCAGGCTGTCCGGGTTCTCATAGACCAGGTTGGCCAGACGTTCCGTCATGTCATAGAAGATCGCCTCGGCACCGCCACGGGCGGCCTCGGTCACAAGTTGTTCACGAACCATTTCAAAGGGCTTGAGGGTCTCGGGCTGAATCTCGGTAACCTGGATCAGGTGATAGCCGAACTGGCTGCGCACCGGCTCGCTGATCGTGTCGGGTTCCAGGCTAAAGGTAGCCTGTTCGAAGGCCGGGTCCATGACCCCTTTGCCGAACATACCCAAATCACCCCCCTGGGGGGCAGACCCGGGATCCTGAGAGACTTCTTTGGCCAGAGTTGCAAAGTCCTCGCCCGCAACCAGACGTTCCCGGATAGCCAGGATCCGGGCCTTAGCCTCCGCATCGGCGGAAGCATCGGCGCCGGCGGCCAGGGTCACCAGAATGTGGCGAGCACGGCGTTGTTCCGGCTCCCGGAATCGCTCGATCTCTTCATCGTAAAGACGACGCAGGGCCTCCTCATCCACGGGCTGACCCGCGTCCAGGGTGGCGGCATCCAGAACCAGAAAGGATAGTTTGACCCGTTCAGGCGATAGGTAGCTATCCGCATGGGCCTGATACCAAGCCTGAATTTCCTCTTCAGGGACCAGGGCGGTATCCAAGAAGCCCGCTTTAGGAAGGCGGACGTAGGCGAGGCGCCGCTGCTGGCGATCCAGGCGGATGGCCTCGGCCATCTCGAAGTCGGTGGCCAGTTCGCTCGCGGCGACCGCGCGCTGAATCTGGGTGCCGACGATGCGCTGACGAAGGCTCTCTTCATACTGGGGGCCATGGGTCCCCTGTAGTTCCAGCATGCGGTCATAGGTCGCCTTATCGAAGCGGCCGTCACGCTGGAAGGCGGGATTGGAGAGGATAGCGGCCTGGAGTTCCCGGTTCGAGGCGCGCAGCCCCATGTCGTGGGACGCCTGAAGCAGGAGTTGCTCTTGTATCATGCCCTCCAAAACCTGAGCCCGCAGGGCCTTCTCCTCGAAGAATTCAGGCCGGTAGGAGGCCCCCAGGCGCTCGCGTAAGCGCGCGCGGGTTTCCTCGACGCGCCTGTCCAGAGACCGCGCCGTGATCTCGGCACCATTGACGGTCGCGACGATGGGCTCGGAGCCCCCGCCGATATAAGACTGGATGCCCCAGAAGGCAAAAGGAATACTGATGAGGAGCACGGCCCCCCATGCGATCCAGCCCTGAGCGCGTTCTCGAATCTCTTGCAGCATGATGGGTCCGATGTTGCCTTGAGTGAAAGGAAGGGGGTGAAATAAGGGAAGAGCGCCTCCCGAGGCCAGCGGCTGGGGAGGGCTAATGGTGGTTGCCCCCCCAGCCAAGGCCTTGAGACCCAGGATAGATAACTCGGAAACGAAAACGGGGTACCCCCTAGAGGATACCCCGCGAACGCTTATTGGCGGAGTGGACGGGGCTCGAACCCGCGACCACCGGCGTGACAGGCCGGTATTCTAACCAACTGAACTACCACTCCTTTAATCCATGGTGGGTGCTGCAGGGTTCGAACCTGCGACCCTCGCCTTGTAAGGGCGATGCTCTCCCAACTGAGCTAAGCACCCCAAATCGGGGCGCTCCCGACTAACGGCAATTATTGTACAGCGTCCTTCAACCCTTTGCCAGCCTTGAATGCCGGTGTCCGCGAGGCAGCGATTTCGATGGTTTCGCCGGTGCGTGGATTGCGTCCGGAGCGGGCGGCCCGCTTCTTGACAGAGAAGGTGCCAAAACCCAAAATCGAAACGTTTTCCTCATTTTTAAGACTCACCATAATGGCATCCGTGAGTCCGTCGAAGGCTCGCCCCGCCGCAGCCCTGGAAATATCACCCGCTTCGGCCATGGCTTCAATTAAATCCGACTTATTCATCCCCCCCCCTTTAATAGTATTGGGGCCTACGAAAGGCCCTGCGGTTTTAGTCCGATCTCTATCGCGATTCCGCCTTTGCGCTTCCAAAGAATCCCTGGCCCGCACCCCCACATCTTCATTCCGTCCGCGGTCCTTATGGTCAAGACATTATAGGATTCCGCCTAGGCGGGCAATCATTTTCGCGCCCGAATCGCGCCAGGCAAGGAAACGCGTAAGGAAAGCTGGTCAGTGCCGGATAAGTGCCCCGGACCTCTCCCCTGGCGGATCCCCGGGTTCGACAACGGGTACCTCCGCCTCCGGCAGGGCTTCTAGGGGTTCGGGCCGGGCACTCAAGGCGATATCCAGTACCTCATCAATCCAACGCACTGGACGGATATCGAGATTCTGCTTGATATTATTAGGAATCTCGACTAAATCGCGTTCATTATCCCGCGGAATTATGACAATTTCGATACCGCCACGATGGGCTGCAAGGAGCTTTTCCTTGAGACCACCAATGGGCAGCACCTCGCCGCGCAAGGTGATCTCCCCAGTCATGGCAACGGAGGATCGCACCGGCATCCGCGTCAAGGCCGAGACCAGGGCGGTACACATGGCTACCCCGGCGCTCGGACCATCCTTGGGAGTGGCCCCCTCCGGGACATGGATATGGACATCGGTCTTCTGGTGAAACTCCGGGTTGATACCGAGGGATTCGGCCCGGCTGCGAACCACGGTCATGGCAGCCTGGATGGACTCCTGCATGACATCGCCCAACTGACCTGTGTAGGTGAACTTGCCTTTGCCCGGCACCAGGGCGGACTCGATTCGCAGCAACTCGCCGCCGACCTCAGTCCAGGCCAGACCAGTGACCTGGCCGACCTGATCCCGCTCGTCGGCGCGTCCATACCGGAAACGGGCCACCCCCAGGTATTTCTCCAGGGAATCGGGGACGACCACCAGTTTACCCGATTTGGGCTCTAGCAGTATCTCCTTGACCACCTTGCGACAGATCTTGGAGATCTCACGTTCCAAATTGCGCACCCCTGCCTCGCGGGTGTAGTAGCGGACAATGTCCCGCAAGGCGCTATCGCGAATAGTCACCTCATCATCCTTGAGGCCATTGTTTCGTAACTGCTTGGGAATCAAATAGCGCTCGGCGATATTGACCTTCTCGTCCTCCGTGTAGCCGGAGATACGAATAACCTCCATGCGGTCGAGCAGGGCCGGGGGAATGTTCAGGGTGTTGGCCGTAGCGACGAACATGACCTCGGAGAGGTCGAAATCACATTCCAGATAATGATCGACAAAGGTATGGTTTTGCTCGGGGTCCAGAACCTCCAGCAGGGCCGAGGCCGGGTCACCGCGAAAGTCCATGCTCATCTTGTCGATCTCATCGAGCAGGAAAAAGGCATTGCGGGAGCCAACCTTTGAAAGGTTATGGATGATTTTGCCGGGCAAGGCACCGATGTAGGTGCGGCGGTGACCGCGAATCTCCGCCTCGTCGCGAACCCCGCCGAGGGACATGCGCACGAACTTGCGGTTGGTGGCGCGGGCGATGGATTGCCCCAGCGAGGTCTTACCGACGCCGGGGGGACCCACCAGACAGAGGATGGGCCCCTTGAGTTTGCGCACCCGCTGCTGAACCGCCAGGTATTCGAGGATACGTTCCTTAACCTTCTCCAGACCATAGTGATCCTTTTCCAGGACCTCCCCGGCCAGGTTCAGGTCATTGCGAATCCGGGTGCGTTTCTTCCATGGGACATTGACCAGGGTATCAATGTAGTTGCGCACCACCGTCGCCTCGGATGACATAGGCGCCATGAGTTTGAATTTGCGTAATTCGCCCAGCGCCTTGTCCTTGGCCTCCTTAGGCATTCCAGCCTCCTCAATACGTTTCGCCAGTTCATCGACCTCGCTCGGTGGCGCCTCCTCCAGATCACCCAACTCCTTCTGGATGGCCTTCATCTGCTCGTTGAGGTAGTACTCGCGCTGGTTTTTCTCCATCTGCTTTTTGACGCGGCCACGGATACGCTTCTCTGTCTGGAGAATGTCGTTTTCTCCTTCCATCAGCCCCATCAAATGTTCGATACGTTCCTGGGTATCGAGGATCTCCAGCACATGCTGCTTCTCATCCAGCCGCAGCGACATATGCGCGGCCAGGGTGTCCGCCAGGCGGGGGGCGTCATCGATGCCAGCCAGGGAGGTCAGCACCTCGGGCGGGACCTTCTTGTTAAGCTTGACGTACTGGTCGAAGAGGCTCACGGCCGAGCGCATCAGTACCTCCATCTCGCGTTCATCCAGCGCAACCGTCTCAAGCAGAGGGGTGACGGCAGCGACAAAGAGATTGTCGGTATGAACGAAACGGTCGATACGCGCCCGGCGGATGCCCTCCACCAGAACCTTAACGGTGCCATCGGGCAACTTGAGGAGTTGCAGGATGTTGGCGAGGGTGCCAACTTCATGGAGGTCCAGGACATCCGGCTCGTCGGTATCCGCACTCTTCTGGGCGATGAGCAAGATCTGCTTGTCGCTGGACATAGCGCTATCGAGGGCCTTAATCGACTTGTCCCGGCCAACGAAGAGGGGAATCACCATGTGGGGATAGACGACGACGTCCCGCAGGGGGAGGACCGGCACTTCCTGCGGAGCATCCGGGTTCGCAATCTTCGAGGTGTCTTTCAGGGCCATGGGCGAGAATGCGCTCCTAATGAAGTATGGGGATCAGCCTAGCCCCATGCCGGATATCGCGACTTCGGGTCTGAATCGATATGGCGGAATGAGGGGTAGCGACATGATCATCGATTGAGGAGGATATCAGGGCAGGCCGGGACGCCTTCAACACCAAAGGCCCAATCCCACGCCGGCGGGGTTCAACCCCCTGCCGGCCAATGCGGGGTCACTCCGAAGCAGCCAGTGACAATTCACCGCCATCATAGATGACAAAGGGGCGGTTCTCACCCCGAATAACCGATTCATCGACCACCACCTTGCTCACATGTTCCATGGAAGGCAGATCGTACATGATGTCGAGCAGGATCTGTTCCATCACGGTACGCAGGCCGCGAGCCCCGGTCTTACGTTCCATGGCCTTGCGGGAGACGGCGCGCAGGGCGTCGGGACGCAAATCCAACTCGCAACCCTCCATCTCGAAGAGGCGGGAATATTGCTTGACCAAGGCGTTCTTGGGCTCGGTAAGGATGCGCATCAGGGCGTTTTCATCGAGTTCCTCCAAGGTCGCGACCACCGGCAGGCGGCCGACAAACTCGGGGATAAGGCCGTAGCGGATCAGGTCCTCGGGCTCGACCTCGCGAAAAACCTCGCCGAGGCGCTTGGTATCGTCCAGGCTCTGGACCTCAGCGTTAAAGCCAATGCCGCCCTTGCGCGAACGGTTGCGAATGACCTTCTCCAAGCCCGCGAAGGCGCCGCCAACGATGAATAGGATGTTAGAGGTATCGACCTGCAGGTATTCCTGTTGGGGGTGCTTACGCCCACCCTGTGGCGGAACCGAGGCGATGGTGCCCTCGACCAACTTGAGCAGGGCCTGCTGCACCCCCTCGCCGGAGACATCTCGGGTGATGGAGGGGTTATCGGCCTTACGAGAGATTTTGTCGATTTCGTCAATATAGACGATACCCGTCTGGGCCTTCTCCACATCATAGTCGCACTTCAGCAGGAGCTTCTGGATGATGTTTTCCACATCTTCACCCACATAGCCGGCCTCGGTAAGGGTGGTGGCGTCGGCGATGGTGAAGGGGACATCGAGCAGCCTCGCCAGGGTCTCCGCGAGCAGCGTCTTGCCAGAACCGGTCGGCCCAATGAGGAGGATGTTGCTCTTGGAGATCTCGACCTCTTCCTTGGCAGTCGCCACCTCCATGCGCTTGTAGTGGTTATAGACAGCCACGGAGAGCACCTTCTTGGCTTGCTCCTGGCCAATCACGTACTGATCCAGGCTGGCGTTGATCTCACGCGGCTTCGGCAGCTTGCTACTGGTCTCGGTGGCTACTTCCCCTTCCACCTCCTCGCGAATGATGTCGTTACATAACTCAACACACTCATCGCAGATAAAGACCGAGGGTCCCGCAATCAGTTTGCGCACCTCCGCCTGGCTTTTGCCGCAGAAGGAACAATAAAGGAGCTTGCTGTCGTCGCTCTTACGTTGACTCATCGGGGGTCAGTCTCCGCCAATTCGATGGTAGGGCCACGCTCCTCGCCATCCCGAGCGAGGGGAAGACGCCGGGCCGGGGCCAAGGCACGGGGTACCTCAGGATTTGGCCGTCTTGGGCGCCACGCGCTGTTCAAGCACCTTGTCGATAAGGCCGTAGGCCACGGAATCCTCGGGGCCCAGGAAGCGGTCACGCTCCGTATCCTCCGCCACCTTTGCCACGGGCTGACCCGTGTGATGGGCAAGGATCTGGTTGAGCTGGTCACGAATGTACAGAATCTCGCGGGCATGGATATCGATGTCGGTCGCCTGGCCCTGAAATCCGCCCAGAGGCTGGTGGATCATCATGCGCGAGTGAGGCAGGCAGTAGCGTTTGCCCGCCGCCCCGCCGGCCAAAAGCAGAGCGCCCATGCTGGCGGCCTGGCCAATACACATGGTGCTCACGTCCGGGCGGATGAAGCGCATGGTGTCGTAGATGGCCAGCCCCGCGGTGACGGCACCGCCGGGAGAATTGATGTAAAGGTGGATATCCTTGTCCGGATTCTCGGATTCCAGAAATAAAAGCTGGGCGACCACCAGGTTAGCCATCTGGTCCTCCACCGGCCCGACCAGAAAGATGACACGCTCCTTGAGCAGGCGCGAATAAATATCATAGGCCCTTTCGCCCCGGGCGGTCTGTTCGACGACCATGGGAATGAGCCCAAGTCCCTGGGGGTTCCAGGGGGTATTCGCGGCGATGATCTGATGTGGCGTCATCAAAGTCGATTCTCCCGTAGGGCCCGGATCAAGACTCGGCCGGATTCATGAGTTCCTGGAAGCTCTGGGGCTCGTCCTCGACCTGGACCTGGGTCAGCACCCAGTCCACCACATGACCCTCCAGGGCCAGGGCCTCGACCGAGGAAAGGTGCTCCTTACTGCCGTAATAAAAGTCCACCACCTCTTTGGGGTTCTCATAGGTGGAGGCCAGGTCCTCGACCGCCTCGCGCACCCGCTCGGGATCCGCTTTGATCTCATTTTCCCGCACTACTCTGGCAAGAACCAGACCCAACCTGACGCGACGTTGGGCATTCTCCTCAAAAAGGTGATCAGGCAATTCGACCTTGGTATTGCCCCGGAGGTTCTGGCGCATCTGCTCCTTGAGAACCTTGATCTCCTGGGCTACCAGGGATACTGGGATCTCGATTGGGTTGGTCTCCAACAACAGATCCATTACCTGGGACTTGATCTTGGCATCGACGCGTTGCTTGAGCTCCCGCGTCATGTTGGCTCGCACATCCTGGCGAAAGCGATCCAGATCTCCGTCCTCGACGCCAAAGGCCTTGGCTAATTCCGCATCCACTTCGGGCAGTTGAGGCTCGGCCACAGCATGAACCGAGACCACGAAGGTGGCCGCCTTACCCTTGAGATGCTCGGCGTGATAGGTATCAGGGAAGATCAAGTCGAGCACCCGCTCCTCGCCGGCAGTGGCACCCAGCAGACCGGTCTCAAAGCCCGGGATCATCTGACCGCTACCCAACACGAGTTGGAAATCTTTGCCCGACCCACCTGGGAAGGGTTCGGACTCCCCGGCCAGGGTAGCAGCGAAGCTGATCTTGACGCGATCGCCATCCTGGGCGGGGCGTTCCACCTCATTGAAGGTCTTACGCTGCTCACGCAAACGCTCAATCAGGACCTCCAGATCGGCATCGGCCACGGCGGCCAGGGGCCGCTTGACCGTTTTTCCCGCCAAGGAGCCCAACTCGAACTCGGGCAGGACCTCGAAGGTGGCGGTATAGGCATAGCGCCGCGTTTCTGGGTTTATGTCCGCATCAAAGGCCGGCTGGGCAACGGGGTTGAGCTTCTCCTGGAGCAAGGCCTGACCAAAAGTGGATTGCATCAACTCAGTAAAAACTTCACCCTGAATCTGGACGCCATAGCGCTGACGTAAGGTCTTGACCGGGACCTTACCCGGACGGAAGCCCGGCATCCTGGCCGTGCGCGCAAAATCGCGTAACCGTTTTTCTACCTCCGCCTCGACCATTTCCGGCTCCAAGGCGACCGTCAAGCGCCGTTCGAGTCCGGCTCCATTCTCCACTGATACTTGCATCTTCGTCTGGTCTCTCACGGGTGGCGCCCTCCGGGCGGGAACCTCGGAGCAGCGGTCAGGTTCGGCGGTCGGAAAGCTGTTCATCGAGGTTTTGGGCGCGGCGCCACCACACGGAAACGCCGCGAAGCCCAATAGTATAGCCACTCACCCTAGCTGGTTCCAGCCAGCATGCAACTATCCGGATTGCGCCCGGGGTAAGTCCCCCGGACGCGATGCCAATTCGAGGCTGACTGGCTACTTGTAAGCACCCACTCCGCAGAAGAAGCCTTCCTTATTGGTCATGACGTAGCTGGTCTTAGCCTTGATCTCCTCGGTACCCGGATAAGGCCACTTGTAGTCCACCCAACCTTCCCCGGGGGACTTGGCGACCGCAATCATACTCTTAAAGAGTTCATCACCATATTTATTGAAGGTGAGAAGATTCTTGCCGACCAGCTCGGGCTTGACCGCATGGGAAAGCATGACGCCATCCATATCCATGCAAAAAACATACAAGTCCTTAACTTTGAAACCGCCGTTGGGGTCGGAAAAGGTCGCGAAGGCCTTGTCCTTGCCCATCTGGTTGACGGTGGCCTGGGCCTTTTGTGACAGGGCCTTAGCCTCATCCGGAGTCGCATCGGCGGCGAGGGCCGAACCCGTGAACAGAGCAGCGGTAGCCAGGGCAATCAGGGATATTTTCATGTAGTAACCCTCATCTCTCGTTTAATGGGAAGCCGAACATAGCCCAAGTGGGGCTACCACGCCAGATTTTTTAGCACCGGGGTGCTGGTCGGGTCCCGCTCCGTTTTGGGACCCCTGGGAAAGGCTACCCAGTCACCGCGACAGGGAATTCGCCAGGCTGCATACTCTGACCAAGTTGCCTGCCTCCCTGACCCCGGGGTCACCAACAGGGGGCCATGAGGCTCGACATGACGCCCGCGGCATCCCAGGGTGTGGGCATGGGCATACCCCCCCAGCCGCCACCCTCTTTGACCCGAAGCACATATTCGACCCATTGCAGCGGGCGTGGCAGGTAACCGGTCTGGATGGCGAGCACATTTAGTTCATCGACCAAGGCCCTGTCGCACAGCGTCTCGGGTCCGGGCCCGGCGACACAATAGTCATGGCGCATACAGGCGGCATCGAACCCGTCCACCGGCGGCAAGGCCAGACCCGAGGGGTGGCCGGGGCCGCACCAATTGCCATAGAGTGGTATGCACTTGAAGGCCTGGGCCTCGGAAGCAGGCAGGAGCAGGGAGAAGATGGCGGGGATCAAGACGGCGGGGGGGAAGGATATCTGCATCGGATGACACCTGGGGCAATTTCCTGAGTTCAAGGTTTCCTGAGTTTATGCCGCGTAAAGTATCCAGTAAACTAGGCGGCCGTTTGGTCTTGGATGGCGATCCGCGCCCAAGACGGCCACTTTCTCGGGGTCGTCAACTGCCACATTATATTGAAAGTACTTGCGAAAATTGATACTGAGCTACAATCACCGCTGCACAAGAAATCCCTAATTTTGGTCTTGCAGGATGGGAAAACCTGATCTTCTACATGGCGTTGCCGGTGGCTTTACTCTCGAAAACCTTATCCGATCGACACTCAACATCAACGCATCCTGTTACCGCTTACCTCTGGCAGACTGCCCCCTGGGTCTCAACCGTCCAAACAGGTAGGCAATGGCCGAAGCTCCATTAATGGCGGATTTACCATGCCTGAAGATAATCATGCGCTGCAACAGGAGGTCGCACGGATCATCGTCGACGCCCTCAATCTCGACATCAAACCGGAGGATATTCAGTCCGACGCCAGCCTTTATGGTGATGGCCTGGGTCTTGATTCTATTGATATCCTTGAAATAGCTTTGGTCATCTCAAAACACTTCGGTTTCCAGTTGAGAGCGGATAATGCGGACAATGTCAAGATATTCAGTTCCCTTGCCAGCCTGACCAAGCATATTGCGGCAGCCAGGACCCAATGAACGCGTCACTGGGCCGTGCGATTCGCAGAGCGATTCTTGCCGCCGGAGTCATCCTTTACCCCCTGCTGGCGTATTACAGTGCCGCCACCTCGGCGGCCACCAAGTTCCCTTCACTGGGGGTAGCGGTTTCCCTGGCACCCCCCCTGGCCATTCTGCTGGGGCTAGCCTGGCGCTCCCACCGGCGCCTGCCTATTTTACTGGTAGGTATCGGTCTGGTTCTCCTTTTGAGGTGGTGCTGGGACACGCTGGAACGAAATTTCGACTGGGTTTATTTTTTGCAGCATGCCGGCATCCAAGTCGGTTTTGCCCTTGTTTTTGGGCTAACCTTGCTGCCTGGACAGCAACCGCTCTGTACCCGGGTGGCTGAAGTGGTGCGAGGCAGCCTTGAGCCTGAAGTGATACGCTATACGCGCGAGATAACTTTAGCTTGGAGTTGTTTCTTCCTGGCCATCAGCCTGCTTTCCTCGGCCCTCTTCTTGTTTAGCAGCATCCAGGTGTGGTCGGTTTTCGCCAATTTCCTGACATTCCCATTGATCCTGCTCATGTTTGCCGTCGAACACTGGGTGCGCCTACGCAAACTGCCCCATCTGGAGCACACCAGCATCAGGGTCAGCTTGATGGCCTACTGGAAAACTCCGAAGCCATATCAAGACGCTACCGTGCCGACCCGCTAGGCTCTTAGCGCGCCTAACCATGTCAACCTTACCGCTGATCACCCATCACGACCCGGATGGCATTGTCGCCTGGTGTGATAGCCTTCCGGTCAGCGCCAGTCGGTTTCTAGGCGAGGTGGATCGCATCGCCGACTTATTACCCCCAGGGCGTCATGCCCTCAATCTGTGCGTCAATCGCTACCGATTTACTGTCGCCCTCGCCGCTTGCATTCTCAATGGGCAGGTCAGCCTGCTACCCTCCACTTACACCCAGGAAATGATCCGGCAAATGCGACGCATTGCCCCGGATGCCTTTTGTATCGCCGACCAGGATGTGGACGGCATCGACCTGCCTCTTTTCCACTATCCTTCTGGGGAAGGATCCCTGACTGATACGGCCATCCCCGACATCGATTGCGATCAGCTTATCGCCTACGTGTTCACCTCCGGATCCACGGGCACGCCTGTACCCCATGTCAAACGTTGGGGCAGCCTGGCGCGTAACGCGCGCAGGGAGGCTGCACGGTTTGGCATAAGCCACGGCTACTCCCTCGTGGGTACCGTGCCAGCCCAGCATATGTATGGCCTTGAATCCACGGTGATGATGCCCCTGCAATGCGGAGGATCTCTATATGCCACGCGTCCCTTCTATCCCGCGGATATCTGCGCAGCTCTGGCAGCCCTGCCCCATCCACGCGCGCTTGTCACCACCCCCTACCACTTGCGGACACTACTAGCCGAGCAGGCCTTCCTGCCTACCCTGGATCTCCTGCTGTCAGCCACCGCCCCCCTTTCGCAAGAGTTGGCTGCCGAGGCGGAGGCTCGTTTCAGGGCACCCTTGTTCGAGATCTACGGCTGCACTGAAACCGGACTGATTGCCTCACGACGCACCACGTCGGGTGCCACTTGGGAGACCTTTGCAGGGATCCAGCTTCATTGCGAGAGTGAGGCGATATGGGCGCAAGGCGGCGACATCGAAGCAACGACACCCCTGTGCGATGTCATTGAACTCATTGAATTAGACCCGACTCGGTTTCTTCTCCAGGGCCGCCATGCCGATGTCGTCAATATCGCTGGCAAAAGAACCTCACTGGGATATCTTAACCACCAACTCAACGCCATCCCAGGTGTGCGCGATGGCATCTTCCTCCTGCCGCCGGACGACGAGAAGGACCGGGAAGGGGTCCGCCGCCTTATCGCCTTGGTCGTGGCACCGGGGTTAATGCCTGACACCCTCATGCAAGCCTTGCGCGAACGCATCGATCCCGTTTTTCTGCCCAGACCACTATTGTTCGCGGATAACCTGCCGCGCAATGCCGTTGGAAAGTTGTCCGATCAAGCAAAGCAAACCTTTCTGGCGCGACTGGGACCGCTAACAGCCCATTAGGCTACTGGTGTGACCAAGCAAGTACTGCCCCTATTGATCCCGTCTGATCACCCAGCCTATGTGGGCCATTTCCCCGGCCAGCCCATTCTGCCTGGTGTGGTGCTCCTGGACGAGGCCCAGCATGCCTTGACCTTTCGGGAAAGGCTGCCAGTGGCGTTCACTGCCATCAGATCGGCGAAGTTTCTGAACCCAGTCAACCCCGGTGAGGCCTTGCGGCTCAGCTATGCCACAACGGCAGCGGCGGTGTACAGCTTTGAAGTTCTGGCCGGCGAGCGCGTGGTGGCAAGTGGCGTCTTGACCTTCCACATGCCCGGTGTTGGGAGCGGGATCTCATGAAGGCACTCCAGTTCACGCGGCAAGCGGAATGGTTGGGGCGGCGGGAACGCAGCAATATGGCCATGCTCAGGGTGATGACCTGGATCTCGCTCCGCCTGGGACGCCGCTTGGCCCGTAGCCTGCTGCTGGGAATCAGCCTCTACTTTCTAATTTTTGCACCGCCTGCCCGTCAGGCTTCTCGGACTTACTTAAGGCGTGCCTTAGGGCGGGAACCCCGCCTCACCGACCTGTTTCGGCATTTTCACAGCTTCGCCTCCTGTACCCACGACCGCATCTATCTCCTCAACGACCGTTTCGATCTCTTCGATATCCAAGTGCATGGCGCGGCGGCCTTCGACAGGGTATTTGCGGCGGGGGGTGGTGCCTTCCTGATCGGAGCCCACCTCGGCAGCTTCGAGGCGTTGCGGGCCCTCAGCCGGCAAAGGCCCGGTCTGCGGGTAGCCATGGCGATGTACGAGAACAATACTCCTAAAATCAATGCCGCCCTGGCCGCTATTAATCCCGTTTCCAGACAAGATATTATCCCTCTGGGCCAGATCGATTCCATGCTGCAAGCCCAGGCCTGCCTGGACCGGGGGATGATTTTGGGGGTGCTGGCGGATCGGACCCTGGACGATGATCCCACCCTAAGGGTGCAATTTTTTGGCGAGGCCACCGCCTTTCCCGTCGGTCCCATGCGCCTGGCAGCCATACTCAAGCGCCCGGTGCTCTTCATGACGGGTCTATATCTAGGGGGCAACCGCTACGCCATTCATTTTGAACCTCTGGTCGATTTTTCGAGCATTGAGCGCCAGGATCGGGATAGTGCCTGCCGCCAGGCGGTCGCCACCTACGCCGCCACTCTGGAGAGATACTGTCGCGCCTACCCCTTCAACTGGTTAAATTTCCATGATTATTGGCGGATACCCCTCAGTGCTAATGGCGAAACAACATGACGAGACCCAAACGGCACAGGAACGAGAGGGTGATCCTCGCTCTCATTTTTCTGGGGTTCAGCCTGCGCCTGCCGGCCACCCCGTTCACGGTTGACGAACTCATGGGAGCACTGGCAGGCAATACCCATGAACTAGCCATCTTCAACGAGGTGAAGTACCTCTCCATCCTTGACGAGCCCGTGGCGTCTTCCGGCGAGTTATTGTTTACGCCACCCGACCGTCTGGAGAAACGTACCCTCAAGCCTCGGGTAGAAACCTTGGTCTTAAAGAGGGATGTCATTATCGTCGAAGGACCGATCCAGAGTCAGGAGCTATCACTCAAGGATTATCCCGAGATTGCGGGGGTGTCCGAGAGTATCCGCGCTACCCTCGCTGGAGACCGCAAGGCACTGGAACGGATCTATCGCCTCGACCTAGAAGGGAGTCGTGACCGTTGGACCCTGGTGCTGACCCCCCTGGACTCCCGCCTGGACCGCCTGATCGACCGTATCCGCATGGGAGGGTCCCGAGGCGAACTGCTCACGATGGAAATTTGGCAAACCGACGGTGACCAGTCGGTAATGCACATCCGCAAGAGCACCGGATCATGAGCGACGGGGTCAAGAAACGGAGGTTCAGTGCTGCGTCCCTTCTCTGGCTAGTGTTGATGTGTGCTTGTCTCTGGATCGTGAGTCAAGCACAGTACACTGCTGACTTGTCAGCCTTTTTGCCCCGAACCCCAAACCAGGAACAGCAACTCCTGATCGATCAACTCAAGTCGGGCATCGCCTCCCGCCTGATCCTGATCGGCATTGAGGGGGGTGACCCGGCCACCCGCGCCCAAACATCCCGAGAACTGGCGACGCGCCTGCGCGCGGATCCTCAGTTTCTGCATATCGCGAACGGCGAGACCCAAGAACTGGAACGGGATCAGCGGCTTCTGATCGAGAACCGCTACTTATTGAGCCCGGCGGTTAATGAGGATCATTTCACGGTAGCAGGGCTGCGTAGAGGCATCCAGCACAGCCTCGACCTGCTAGCCTCCTCCATGGGGCTTTTCAGCAAGACCTTGTTACCCCGCGACCCCACCGGCGAATTTATACGTCTGTTGGAGGCCATGGCGCGGAGTCCCCGGCCCCAGGTGATGGATGGTGGTTGGATGTCCCGGGACGGTCAACGCGCCCTGCTCCTGGCCCGCACCCGTTCCGAGGGGGCGGACACGGACGGACAAGCGGGGGCGGTCGCGGCTATCCGGGCCGCCTTTCAATCAGTATCAGGACTAGGGACACGGCTGGTACTGACGGGCCCCGGCCCCTTCTCCGTGGCGGCACGCGCCGCCATCAAAAACCAGGTGATGTTCCTTTCCGGCTTGGGCAGTCTGATCATCATCAGCCTGTTAATGCTGGCCTACCGGTCGGCCCCGGCGGTGTTGATGAGCCTTCTGCCGGTGCTATCCGGCGCCTTGGCTGGGGTAGCGGCGGTCAGTATCGGCTTTGGGGTGGTGCATGGCATCACCCTCGGCTTCGGAGCCGCCCTCATCGGCGAAGCGGTGGATTATTCCATTTATCTCTTCATACAGTCGGATCCCGGAACCTGTACCAACAGCGCCGTCCAAAACAAAGGGGCTGACGCCTGGTGGCCGACGATTCGGATCGGCGTACTCACCTCCGTATTCGGTTTTGCCTCTCTGCTCTTTTCCAGCTTTCCTGGCCTTGCCCAATTGGGGCTTTATGCCATCACGGGACTGGTCACCGCCGCCTTGGTGACCCGCTTCGTCCTGCCAACACTCCTGCCTGCCAGTCTTCAGGTACCTGATGTCACGGCCGCCTGCCATGGCTTGTTGGTCTGGATCGATCGGGCGAGGGGCTGGCACGGGTTGGTCCTGTTCCTGTGCCTGGCCGCCGGTGCCCTACTCTTAGCAAAACGCGACGTCCTGTGGAGCCACGACTTGGCAGCCCTGAGTCCAGTCCCGGCTGTCGATCAGGCCCTCGACATGGCCATGCGCACCGACTTGGGCGCCCCGGACGCACGCTATCTGGTTATAGTGGCCGCGGCCGACCGGGAGACAGCACTCACCACCAGCGAACGGGTCGCGACCCGGCTCCAGGGACTCGTGACAGCGGGGGTTATTGAGGGTTTCGAGAACCCCGCCGCCTACCTGCCTAGCCAGGCGACCCAACTCCAGCGCCTGGCCAGCCTGCCGCCAGAGGCTGAGCTACGCCAACGTTTCCAAGCCGCCATTGCCGAGCTCCCCTTCAAGTCGGATCGTTTCGAGCCCTTTTTCAGAGACGTGGCAAAGGTGCGCGACCAGCGCCCCCTGAATCCGGAAGACCTCCAGGGGACCAGCCTCGGGGAGGGCCTGGATGCAATGCTGTTTATGTCGGGGGGGCGCTGGACCGCCTTGCTCCCGCTCCGCGTCGGGACCACCCAAGACCTCGATGGCCAGCAGGTGCGCGACGCCCTTGCGGAGTTGGGTCTGGCCGGGGTCTATTTCATCGATTTGAAGGGAGAACTCGACCGCCTTTACGGGGGCTATGTGCGCGAGGCCATCCTGCTGTCCCTCGCGGGTCTGGTGGCCATTCTCGGCCTGCTGTTTGTTACCACCCGTTCCTGGGGTCGGGTATTCCGCATCGCCGCTCCGTTGGTTTCCGCCGTCACCGTGGTAATTGCCGGCCTGGTCCTGGCCGGTCAATTATTGACCATACTACACTTGGTGGGCATGTTGCTCGTCGTGGCCGTAGGTTCCAACTATGCCCTTTTCTTCGACCGGGGAGCCGCCGAGGGGGGCATCTCCCCGCGCGTCCTGGCCTCCCTCTTGATTGCCGTCGCCACGACGGTGGCGGGATTTGGCATCCTGGCCTTTTCCAGTGTGCCGGTCCTCAACGCCATTGGCACCACCGTCGGTCCGGGCGCACTACTGGCCCTGGCCTTTTCCGCTATCCTGGCGCGACCCGTATGACAGAACCTCGGTTTAGCCACACTTCCCGGCCCTGGCGCCCTACGCCTTTGTTACAGGCCTCATTTGCCCTGCATGCCGGGGCTCTGGGTGTGCTGGCGATTCAACCGGGGCTCTGGCCCTGGGGGCTGGGTACCCTTGCCGCCAACCATCTGGCCCTCACCCTCCTTGGCCTCTGGCCACGCAGTCAGAGCCTGGGTCCCAACTGGGTACGACTGCCTCCGGTGGTCGCTGAAGGACACATCGCCCTCACAATCGACGACGGTCCAGACCCGGAGGTGACGCCACGGGTGCTCGACCTGCTCGCTCACTTCCAGGCCCACGCCAGCTTTTTTTGTATCGGGGCCCAGGCCCAACGCCATCCAGACCTCTGCCGGCGGATCCTGGAGCAGGGTCATGCCGTGGAAAACCATGGCCAACACCACTACCACCATTTCGCAACCTTTGGCCCCAAACGCATGGCTCAAGAGGTTGCTTGCGCCCAGGACAACCTGGCGGCCATCACCGGTCAGAGGCCCTGTTTCTTCCGGCCCACCGCCGGCCTACGTAACCCCTTTTTGGAACCTATCCTGGCCAGGCACGGCCTGCATCTGGCCAGTTGGACCCGACGCGGGTTTGACACCCGCAACCGGGACGCCGGGGACGTGGAACGTCGTATAACCCGGCACCTCGGCCCCGGGGATATCCTGCTACAGCATGACGGTAACGCCGCACGCACCGTTGCCGGTCAGCCGCTGATCCTTGCCGTTCTGCCGCGGGTGCTGGAGGCGGCAGCGTCCCTCGGCCTTACATCCATCACCCTGCGCTCCGCCCTGAGGCCTTCAGCACCATGAGTCTTCCCACCCAGGCCCTGCGCAAACGCCTCCTAGATCATGCGAGCGAGCCCTATCGATCGGCCGGAAAATTCGCCTTTCATTTCGCCCGGGCCAAATTGGGCATGGATCCGGTGTTTTTTGCCATGTTGGAGCGCGGCCTGTTCCCGGACAACGCCCGTATTCTCGATCTAGGCTGCGGTCAGGGGCTGCTGGCGGCCTGGCTGCTGTCCGCCCGGCAACGCTACGATTTAGGTGACTGGCCAGCGGAGTGGCCCGTCCCACCCCTTGGGGCAAAGGTCCGTGGCGTCGATCTGCTAAAGAGCGACCTGAAGCGGGCGAGACAGGCTTTAGGGGAGCGAGCCAGCTTCGAAGCAGGAGATATGTGCCATGTGGACTTCGGGCGGGCAGATGTGGTGGTCATCCTGGACGTCTTGCATTTCGTTGACGGCCCAGCCCAGGCCGATATCCTGCGACGGGTCCGTGTCGCCCTGGCACCGCGCGGCCTATTAGTGACCCGTGTGGGCGACGCCAGCGCGGGTCTGGGGTTTCACCTCAGTCAATGGATCGACTCCACGGTGGCCTGCTGCCGCGGCATGGGCCTGCCCCACCTGCATTGCCGCCCCCTAACCCACTGGATCCAGGCCCTGAAGGCCTTGGGCTTTCATGTCGAGGCCGCCCCCATGAATGGCGATCTGCCTTTCGCCAACGTCATGTTGATCGCCCGCTTGGGCGAGCCGTCCTGGCCCCGGATTTAGGCCGGCAACACCTCGGAAAGCCAGGATCCCACCCGTGACCCCGCTCAGACTTTCCGGGTTCACCGCCAGCAGTTGCCTGGGTCGCGGCCTTGAGGCAACCCTGACCACGTTACGTGATCACCACGGTGGCCTAACCCCTTGTCGTTTCGACACGGTGACTGATCTCGAAACCTACCTGGGCGAGGTCCCCGGGGTGGACGATGCCCCCTTGCCGACCAAACTCAGGGCCTTTGAATGCCGGAACAATCGCCTGGCTTTACTGACCCTGAATCAGGACGGCTTTAGCGCTGCCGTCGAGGCAGCCATGACTCGCTACGGTCGGCGGCGGGTAGGTATCCTGCTCGGCACCAGTACCGCTGGCATTCTTCAGACAGAGCAGGCCTACCGCCGCCGGGACCCAGCCACCGGAGCCCTGCCAGAAGACTTCAATTATCGCGGTACCCACAACATCTATTCGTTGGCAGATTTCGTCCGCCATTGGTTCCGTCTTGAGGGACCCGCCACGGTCGTCTCCACGGCCTGCTCATCGAGCGCCAAGGTATTCGCCTCGGCGGCCCGGATGCTCGCGGCTGGAGTCATCGATGCCGCTATCGTCGGTGGCGTGGACTCCCTCTGCCTGACCACGCTTTACGGCTTCAATTCCCTGGAGCTGCTCTCAAATCAACCCTGCCGGCCTTTTGACGTCGACCGCAAGGGCATCTCCATCGGTGAAGCCGCGGCCTTCGCCCTACTGGAACGGCTGGATACTAGCCTGGATGCCAACGAGGTCCTGCTGCTGGGTACCGGTGAATCCAGCGATGCCTATCACATGTCCACGCCCCACCCCGATGGCCTTGGCGCCCAGCTTGCCATGTCAGCCGCCCTGCGATCGGCAAGTTTGCAGGCTGGGGACATTGACTACATCAACCTGCACGGCACCGCCACTCCGAGCAACGATACTGCCGAGGGCAAAGCCATACTGGCGCTTTTCGGTGGTCTAACGCCCTGCAGCTCAACCAAGGGCGCGACGGGGCATACCCTGGGAGCAGCAGGGGGACTGGAGGCCATCATCAGCGCCCTGAGCCTGCGTCATGGCTTTCTGCCGGGGGGTATCAATAGCCTCCACCTCGACCCCACCCTTCCCATCCAGTATCTGACCACCAACAGTACCCTGGCACCGCGCCGAGTGATGAGCAATTCCTTCGGCTTCGGCGGTACCAATTGCAGCCTGATCCTGGGACGTGCCGGCTGACATGGCATCCTCAGCGACCCCGACGAGCTTATCCGCCTGGATTGATGGCATCGGTATCCTGGGCCCGGGCCTGGCCCATTGGGCCGCGGCGCGGCTTATCCTGTCCGGCGCCTTGGCCTATCAGCCAGGGGCCATTGTCTTACCGCCGCTGGCTAGTCTTCCCCCGCCCGAGCGTCGCCGGGTGGGGCTGACAGTCAGGATTGCCCTGGTCGTGGCGCAAGAGGCCATCGCCAACGCCCGCCTGGATGCCAGGCAACTGGCCGCCGTCTTCACATCCTCCGGGGGGGATGGCGACAACTGCCATGCCATCTGCCAGGTATTGGCCTCGGCGGATCGCCACCTCTCCCCGACTCGTTTCCACAATTCCGTACATAATGCCGCGGCTGGCTATTGGGGCATCGCATCGGGCGCCATGACCCCTTCAACGGTGCTGTGTGCCTATGACGGCAGCTTCGGAGCCGGTTTGTTAGAGGCCCTCACCCAGGTAGCCTTCTCTGGCATGGGCACCTTGCTGGTGAGCTACGAGGCGCCTAACCCTGAGCCTCTGCACGCCCAGCGACCCCTGCCATCCGCATTCGGCCTCGCTCTGGCCCTGATGCCTCAACAAGGTCCCCAATCCCTGGCGCGGCTGGAGGTCACCTTGGTGGAGGCCGCCGGGGACAAGCTTACGGATCCCGACCTGGAAGCTCTGCGTATCCAGATTCCCTCGGCTCGTGGCCTGCCCCTGCTGCGGGCGGTGGCACAGGGCCATCCCGATCGGGTGATCCTGGAATACCTGGAACCACTTGGCTTGGCCGTGGAGATCCAGCCATGCGCCTAGACCATGCCTGGCTGCTTGCCCACCTCCCTCACCAAGGCTCGATGTGTCTGTTGGATCACATCGCTGCCTGGGATACCCGGAGCATCCGCGGCCTGGCTACTAGCCACCGCGACCAGGATAACCCCCTACGGGCTCACGGCCGGTTAGGTGCCGCCTGCGGCATCGAGTATGCCGCCCAGGCCATGGCGGCCCATGGCGCCCTGCTGGCATTCCCCGGGAAGCCACCACGTGTCGGTTATCTCACCAGCGTGCGCAGTGTGGAACTACATGTTTCTCAGTTGGATGACATCGCCGCCGATCTGATTATTGAGGCCGAGCGCCTGTCCGGCGATCACAACACCATCCTCTATGGGTTTCGCATTTTCGCGGGGGTGCCACTGCTGTTGAGCGGTCGCATCGCCGTGGTGTTGGATGCGACGAAACTGGGTAAGCCGACATGAGAAGAGCCCTCGTCACCGGTGGCAGTGGCGGCATCGGCGCGGCGATCTGTCGTCAACTGGCCGCAGACGGCTGTTACGTCTATGTCCACGCCTGCCGGAACTTGGCCAAGGCGACCGAGCTGGTGGCAGAGATCACCGCAACGGCTGGCGCGGCTGAGGCCATCGCCTTCGATGTTACGGACGCCGAAGACTGTCGCCACGCTCTGGAGGCCCTGATCGTGAAGTCCCCGATTCACATCCTCGTGAACAATGCCGGCATTCATGATGACGCCATCTTCCCTGGCATGGGTGCGAGCCAGTGGCACAGCGTGCTGGACGTCGCACTCAATGGCTTCTATAACGTGACCCAGCCGCTGACGATGCCCATGATCCGCAATCGTTGGGGACGCATCCTCAACATCACCTCCATTGCCGGGCTAGTCGGTAACCGCGGCCAGGTGAATTACGCCGCCGCCAAGGGTGGACTCCACGCGGCCACCAAGGCCTTGTCCCTGGAACTTGCCAGCCGCGGTATCACGGTGAATGCCGTGGCCCCCGGTATCATTCAGACCGACATGATCGAAGGTGCCTTCAACCCGGAGAGTATCGCCGCCCTGGTGCCCATGAAGCGTGCCGGGACCCCAGCCGAAGTGGCGGCCCTCGTAGGGTTCCTCGCCTCCCAGCAGGCCAGCTACATCACAGGCCAAGTCATTTCGGTCAACGGTGGCATGATCTGAGGGAGCCCGGCCTTGCCGACCCCCTCCCCGGGAATAGGTGGCTGAGTGATGGAATGCTAAGACCAGAACTTAGGCACCGCTCCCAAATTGTCATCCGCAAAACTTCACCGCATGCTCAACCGTCTTATCAGGAGACTTGGTAATCGCGGCAGGAAGCCCAGCATCAAACGTATGTGCATCCAGGTCAGCAGGCTATTATCACGCAGATAATTGAAATGAGAGACGCCACCCTGGTCAGGGGCCAGGTATTTCACGGGGGCGGGCAGGTTAATCGAGCGAACACCGCGCCAGCACAGGCGCACCACGGCCTCTGGATCGAAATCGAAGCGGCGCATCCAGTGCTGGCCATGCATCACTTGCTGCAGAGGTGCGATTGGATAGACGCGGAAGCCATAGAGAGAATCACCGATGCCCGTCCACAGGGTTTCCAGGTTAGCCCAGCCGTTGGAAATCCGGCGACCATAGACACGCAGCTTGGGGGCATTGACGTCAAAGACCGGTATGCCCAGTACCATAACCTCCGGGGCTAATCCAGAGGTGGCCATAAATGCGGGAATACGATCGGCCGGATGCTGGCCATCCGCGTCCATGGTGAGGACGTGAGTAAACCCTTCCCGCGCGGCAAGGTCGATGCCATGCAGGATTGCCGCACCCTTGCCAACATTCTCTGCAAACACCAGCACCCTGAGCCCGGGGTCTTGCGCCGCCATATCCTGAAGTCCAGCCGTGGTCCCGTCAGTGCTGCCATCTACGACCACCCACACGGGCGCCCATTGTTGTCGGACAGAGCGCACCGTGTCATAGACCATGACACCGGGATCATAACAGGGGATCAATACCAGATGGGTGGCACTGCCGTTCACGATGAGGGGGACATCAAGTGTGCCGCGGAGCGGTACCTTCCGCGCAATCTGTGGTGCCTGGGGGCAGCAACCAGGGTGCGTTTCGCAACTCATCCCTAAAGTAACTTTCCAATTCGGCGGTAATAGCCCTGGGCTGTTCGGGAGGGTCGAAGCGGCGACCGAGCCGCACCCGATAGGTGATAGGCAGCACCGGTCGACGCGATAATGGCCAGCCCTTGCGGAGGTATGCGGAGTCCGACTCGATGAAGAGGGTCTGGATTGGCGCCTTGGCCCGACGAGAGATGAGAGCAGCCGCAGGCGTGCAGGCGTTGATTGGCCAGCGACTCGTACGGGTGCCTTCGGGGAACAGCAACAGATGGCTGCCGCTTGTCAGTTCTGCGACGGCCTGTTTGATCATGCCGTACTGTGTGTCATTGCGAATGTATCCCGCCAGCCGTGCACCCGCGCCCAGAAAAATGTTATCAAGGATGTCCGCCTTCATGATGCAGGTGAGATTAGGGAGCCGCGAGAGCACCAGAAAGGCATCGAGCAGAGAGGGATGGTTGGGGGCAATCACCAGCGGCCTTTCGCCGCGCAAATCATCTAGGTCACGGATATCAAAACGGCAAGCGCCAATCAGGGCCAGTGCACCCAGATAGACCTGAAAAATGGTCATGATGGCCCAGCGACCCAGCGGCTTGCCCCACCGCCTCGGCAAAACGTAATAGAGCGGCGCCGCCAGGACCGACCACGCCAGCGACAAGGTACCCAGCAGTCCCAGGCCGAACCAGAGCGCACCAAATTCATAGGCTCGTCGCAGCCAGCGTTTCACGAGACTTGGCCATACCGCCAGATAGGCCCTCACACGCATAGCTCGACCCGACGGGAGGACAGGGCGAGAGCGGCCATCTCCCTGCCCGTGCGAGTCGCATAATCCCAACAGCAGACCTTCACCCCTCGGTCGCATCTTCCAGGTAACGGATATTCACCCGCCGCCGCGTCCAAGCCAAGAAGCTGGACTTGAGGTTGGCCAGGGAGGCAAGGTAATAGATCGCCTTGAAGGCCCGTAGCGATCGCCAGATTGGCGTATTACCGAAAATGTCCCCAGCTAAAACCGACAGCAGGGCCTCCTGGACCCGAAAGACATTGCGTGGCGACATGAACAAACTGCGCATGGTGGGGTTGGTGACACGGTAAATGAACCAGGAAAACTCCTTAGGTCCGTGCTTCATGAGCCGATCAAATTGCCGTAGGGCTTGGGCTGCCTTGTTCGGATCTTGAAGGCAGGTATCCACGGCATCGGCCCCTGCGAAGGCGCTATTCATGGCCAGCATGACACCGGAAGAGAAAACTGGATCGATGAAGGCATAGGCGTCACCCAAGAGTAGCCAGTTTCTACCGTGAGTGCGGTCGCAGGTATAGGTAAAGTTGCCCGTGGCTTGTACATCTGACACCAGTTCGGCATCCTGCAGCCGTTCCGCCAGGGCTGGGCACATGGCGATAAGATCCATGAAGAAACCTTGCAACGGTTTAGTGCGGGTTTTCAAATAGTAAGGCCAGGTAACGGCCCCGACGCTGGTGGTGCCGTCCGCGAGGGGAATAAACCAGAACCACCCATGTTCGAACCAGAAGATGGTAATGTGGCCTTCCTGCTTGCCCGGATTGCGCCGAGCGCCCTTGAAGTGGCCGTAGAGCGATGAGTTGTTGTGCTTAGGGTTCCGGTGCTTGGCCTTAAACCGATTGCCCAGGAAGGTGTCGCGGCCGGAGGCGTCGATCAGAAAGCGGCATTGCCAGGACTCCGCGCGGCCATCCTCATGCTCCGCCCGGACGATAGCACCTTCGCCGTTCGGCAGGAATTCCACGTCCCGCACGCGGCAGCCCTCGATGACGGTGGCACCTTTGCGACCGGCATTGCGAATCAGGATCTCGTCGAACTCCGACCGTCGGACCTGGTAGGCATAGGGCATGGATTTATCCCAGGCATCCGCGAATTCGAAGGATTGGCTGTGTTCGTGCCAGGGTGAAATGAATTCGACCCCCCATTTCGCCATACCAATACCCCCGACTTCGGCACGCACACCCAAGCGCGCGAGCAGCGGCAAATTTGCTGGCAGCAGGGATTCGCCGATATGGAAACGCGGGTGCCGTTCCTTCTCCAGGAGCGTGACCCGATAACCCTTTTCCCCTAGCAAGGCAGCCGCGGTCGAGCCAGCCGGTCCACCCCCTATCACCAGGACATCGCACCAACGGTCGAGGTAGTTTGTGTTCATAAGACCTTGCCTCCGCCTGGTTCTTCATCTATCGCCCCTAAAGCCCGCCCTGTCCCTCGGCTCTTCATAGATGAACCCGACTATCAATACGATTCTCGGAGAGATCGCGCAGGACACGTTTAATGATGGCCCGGCAAGCCTCCTCCCCGTCAGACGCCTTACCCCTACGAATAGCGGCAAAAAAGCGGGCCAGCTCGCGCTGCTCGGCGGGGCTTAGTTCCTCCGTGAACCCGCCAACTGGAATCCGGGCCTCCGGAACCTTATCCGGGGCATCCTCGTCCGCCGCCTGGCGCCCGTGGGCCCAATTCATGGCCCGGGCACTATAGAGCAGGGCGCGGTCGAGGAGGATAAAAGGAAACCTGGTATTGGAGACCGGACCCGCGGTAAAGCGCGCTGTGCCTGGTTTAATCTCGATATCCAGCTTGGCGAGGGCCTTGCCACCTGCGAATCCGAGTAGCCCCCCCGCGACAGCACCCAAAAGTGCCGCCCCACCCAGAGAACTCCCAGCCAGAGCCAGGTCTACCCCCGCACCTGTTGCGGCCCCTGCGGACATACCGGCGAGGGCGAGCGCACGCCGAGAGAGCCCCAGGGCCTGACTCACCTCATCAGATAGCAGATCCTTGGCCAGCAGCGAATCTGGGGGCTGATCCCAAACCTGGTGTCGAAAGTTGGCCCGAATCTGGCGTTGGGCATGAGCCTCTAAATCGCGCAACCTATTTTCCAACTCCACCATCATCTCGGCCTTGGCCTGAATTCGCCCACCCTGAGTGTCTAGCCTGGACTCCTTGAAGGTTTTGCTCACCCTCAATCCCAGGGCATCCTTCATGAGGGTCAGAATGGTATCCACCGCCTGATCGGTACGCCGATCCCAGTCGCGCTGGAAGGCATCGATGGTCCGCGCCAAGCGCTCCTCCCAGCGCTGATCCATACTCCTGAGGGCCTTGAGCAGCTTGATACGCTCGCCATAAGTCGCCCGGTGGGCATTGAATTCGCGCACCGAGTTGAATCCCTTGCTCAAGGTATCCTGCCACTGGGGCATGTGGCGAGTTTCCTTGGTCAGGTTGTTGAGGATCGCCATGCGCGGACGGGCGGTGAGACGCATCAGCTCGATCTCAATGCGATCCTTTTCCTTGATGCGCTTGGAGCCGTCCACCACCAGTATCATGCCGGCCCCCGCCGCCACCGGTTCCAGAAGCGCGCAATCGTGGGAGAATAGCGGGTCATAGCGAAAGGTTTTGACAAATTCCCGGGGCAGGTCACGAAGCTCCGGGTGCGCCTGGAACCATTCCAATATCGCCCCCGGGTTCTGGAAACCAGGGGTGTCGATGAACTCGATGACCGTCTGACCGTCAATGATCACCGGATAAAAGTCCGATTCCGTGGTGGTGCCCGCGCGCTGGTCGATGGCAATACGGTCGTTCTCGGTCAGGGTGGCGACTACTGAGGATTTACCCGCATTGGGGTGGCCCATGATCGCCATTCTCGGAATCTCGCTCCCAACATTCGCCATCATGGCTCTCCATCCGTGCTGGGAGGTGCCAGCATGGCCAGACGCAGGTAGGGATCGCCCAGTGCATCGATCTTGCGCTGCCAATCGGTGAAATCAAAGGCCCGTACCGGCGGCAATGGGTCATCGTCCTGGGGATCGCCGACCAGGGCGAGCAGGAGTTGGGCGTGGGGACCCGCGGCGGCGCGCAACTCCCTAAGAAAACGCAGGTTCTCGGTGATAGGCGGTTGGGAGCCGTCCATAAGGATTACCAGCCGTGCCGGCGGGGCCTGCCAGTCCTGCCCCGCCAGCCACTGGATCACACCCTCGGTCATGAGGGTACCAGACCCGAAGGAAGCCGTGCTGGCAATGCGCCAACCGGTGTGGTCCACAATCAGACTAGCGAGCCGCGGGCGGTCCTTATCCTCGATCAGATGATCCACATCAAGGTGTATCAGCATCAGGCAGGCATCCGGGGCAATGCCGCCGGCCACCTTGGGGGGCGCGGCTACAGACTTGCGTTCCAGCACGCATTCACGGGGATCCAGGGGGGCTGGAATGGGCATCGCCGGACCCTGGCCGCTGCCCCGGTTCCCGGTCTCCAGGCGCGGGGTCACCAAACGCCCATAAAGGGCTTGAGTAGGCGCGTGGGTGAAGGGGAGCCGGTCGAGAAGATGCCGTTGGGCGAACATAGATGTCAACAGGAGACCGAACCGGGGCAGCAGACCGTAGGTAAAGACCGATAGCACCAGGAACCAGCGCCAGGAGCGTAGATCCCCGGCATTGAGCTGGGACAGAGGGTCCTTGAGATAGATGCGACTGCCGGCTACCTGGTCCAGGGTCGGATATCCCAGGCCCTCGCCAAACAGCCAGGACCAGGGCGTGGCGATGGTGCCGGCCAGGTCGTAAACGGCCTGGGGACCGACATCCAGGGCCGAACTCCAGCCGAAGGCCAAATCCGTAAACCATTCCAGCGCGACGGTAGTCAGGATCACCCCAAGGTTAAAGGCGACCCCAAACACCTGGGCCGGTATCAATACGGGCAGATAGGAGACAGGTCCATAGAGCAGATACTGAGACTTCAGCATTCCGGTGCCGGCGCGAACGCGATCCCTCACTTCCTGGCTCGCATGGGCGAGACGTTGATGCTGTACCCAGCTACCGAGACGCGTAAACAGGGGTCGGATGAGCCGCCCGAGCACCGTGACATCCTGGACGGCGGCCCCGACGGGCCGGGACCTGCGTAGCACCCAGGCGAGAACACCGCCGCCAATCAAGAGGCACTGCACACCCACCAACAGGAAGAGATACCAGGAAACATTGACCGGAAGGCGCCCGTCGTATCTGAGGAGCGCGGAGGCCGCACCAATACCTAGCAGGAATCCGGTGACGGCCAGGCCCAGGGTCACCAGTCGTTGGGTGTGGGCAAAGGCGGTA
The DNA here is from genome assembly GCA_044228795.1 of Chromatiaceae bacterium. Taxonomy (GTDB): domain Bacteria; phylum Pseudomonadota; class Gammaproteobacteria; order Chromatiales; family Chromatiaceae; genus M0108. The sequence continues at coordinate 157,907 of JBGAUE010000008.1, forward strand.
CCGGGCAGCAGGGCGCGGACGTCCGGGAACTCCGCATCGCGGCGCGCCTCCAGCCAGCGGCGCAGACTCGAGCGCCGATGCAAAGGGGAATGGGGGTCCCTGCCTGCCAGCGCGGGGGCAATGCGATCCAAATATATGGAACGATCCCGGTCCAGAAGTGCCAAACGACCGGCAGGGCGCTCGCGCAGGCCTTGCTCGTCAAGTTCGAGGTAATACTCAAAATCGATCAGATCCGGAATCGTCCAGCGGTCATCCGTAGCTGGCTTGCGGGCGCCGCCTGGCGAATCGGGACCTGCGGAGGAACTGGGATCTGGGTGTCGAGGGTCCATAGGTTTCGGTTATCACTCCGGTACTAGGGCTCCGGGCATCAGGCCAGTGACCAGCACCCGCGAGAGCTGGATGGGTCCTGGCGGGGCAAAGACCCCGGGAAGGGTCTGTCGGCCCTCCCCCGTCCCGTTAGCCACAGACAAGCGATGGGAGGTTCAACCGCCCTAGACCGGATCGGGTTCCGATCTTAGCCGCGCCAAGGGCGCCGGGCAAGGCGGTTTATGGCCAGGCGGTTTGTGGCCAGTTTGTGACCGGATTGGGCGCCACTGGAAAACAACCCCGACCGAGAGCCGGCGCCTAGGTCCCCAGCCAGGAAGCAACGCCACGGCCGGGAGGGTCGGGATGCGGCCAAACAGGCTCATGGGTGCGAACACTCTCATCCATCGCCTGGATGTCCGTGGCCGGTTCGACCTCATCGTAATGGACTGGAATACCGCGGGACGCTAACAGTTGTCTTAAGTTCCATAGCGACAAACCAGTCAAGGGATGGTGGTAACCCCACTACCGCCCGCGACCGCGCACATGCCAGCGTACATCCAGCTTCAGCACACACGCTCGACCCAGGCCCACACCAAACGCTCCCGGAGTACCATCCGAGGCAACCTCTTCTGGGCCTTTACCTCTAACCTGGCATTGATCCCGTTGGCGGCGGACCCTCTATGCCAATGTAGGTGAGACAGTGGTGCGGACAGCTGGGCAAGGTCGATAACTGTCAGGTCGGGGTCTTTGCGGCACTGGGACGGGGACGACTGGGTGCGATCAAAACGGATATTGTAGGTTAAGATACTGCGGTAACCCTTGATAAGGGAGATGACTGCACATAATCTCTCCGCTGTCCCTTGAAGATGACGGTCTGTTATCCCGACTGAACTAGCACCCGCAGTTGCGCGGACGCGTCGAGCGCTTGGTCGACCTTGTCGAAGATGCGGGGGATGACCTGCGCCAAAGCCGACGAGGCGGAGCGCCGCGTGATCGGTGAGGTGCCTCGGCTCGGCCAGGCGGTGTTGGCAGGCTGGGCCGACGGGCAGGTTGCCAAACGGGCAGACGAATGGGAACGGACGCCGGAGTTTGGCGGGAGGGCAAAAAAAACTCTGCTGGCATAGTCCCTTCGGTGACATCGAAGTAGACGAGCCGCCATATCGGGAGGGGACGCGGCGGCGTCCGTTTGCCCAGAGCGTCCAGGTACAGTACCGGGGCTGCTCGTTGCCGTTGCAGTGGGTGGTGACGGATCTGGGGGTGGATCTGCCGTTCGCACCGGCAGCGGAC
>JBGAUE010000090.1:0-2933 GCA_044228795.1 Chromatiaceae bacterium
AGGAATTGGCGATCCCCAAGGAAACCACTCACGCGGATAGATCACTTCACCGGGATTACCGCTGGATATGGCAATTGTTGGCCAATTCCGGGATGCGACGCGGGGAAGCCCTACAGTTGCGTTGGGTGGATGTCGGTAGCGGTGAGATCCGCATCGTCAGCGCACCGGGAGCGCGGACGAAATCCGGCAAGTGGCGGGTGATTCCCGTCACCTCGGGCGCGGAGGAGGCGCTGGCGGCGCTGCGGCAACGGCGGGAATTTGTGTTACCGCAAATATCCCCTTTCTCTGTTACCCGCGCCTTTCATCGCACCCTGAACCGAGCAGAACTCGATGGTGGTGTGCATTGTTTACGGCATTCCTTTTGTTCGCATCTGGTGCAGGCGGGGGTACCCTTGCGCACGGTGCAGGTCTTGGCTGGCCATTCGTCTATTCGCATCACCGAGCAGTATGCCCACCTGTCGCCGTCGTCCTTGCGCGACGCCATCGCCACCCTGTCCCTGTGATACGGTGTGATAGAACGTGATAGATGGTAAATCGCTAAATCGCTTGTAAGTTGGCGTCCCCACGGGGATTCGAACCCCGGTTGTCGCCGTGAAAGGGCGCGTTCTTCTATTGCATATAACTGATTTGCAAGAGAATTAAATTATTGCGTGATATTGTTTTATCACGCTAATACGGTATAATTACGCCAGCAGCAGTGAGGACAAATCACTGCTGCTGACTTCTCCCAACTAACCAAAGGCGGCGGTTAGCTATGAGCGCGCATAGTGTAACCGATGCTTAGACTCAGGTGCACAGTCATGCGTCCAAAGACTACCAATTCAGATCTTCCAATGAGAATGATACGCCGTACCAAAATACTTGGTAGCGGACGGCTATGGTGTGGATACTATTACAACACTACCATTGACGGGAAACGCCAAGAGATACCGCTTGGCCAGGATTTAGAGATTGCTTTAGAAAAATACGAACAACTAAGCTCACGCCATGAAATACTGTCTGAAGAAATTAAGGCAAAAAAGAAAACTAAAAACGAATACCAATATAAATACTGGCAAGATGACTTAAAAATATTACTTCGTCAAACTAAAAGCAGGGCTAATATAAAAGGTATCGAATACACTTTAACTCATGAAGATCTATGTAACATGTATAAACAAAACAATGGTATGTGCGCGCTTAGTAAAATAAAATTTGATGGAAGGAAGCAAGACGGCCTGAGAATAAGACCCTATCTACCAAGCATAGATAGGATAAACCCCGGCGGTTCTTACACAAAAGAAAACTGCCGATTGATTTGCGCATATCTCAACCAGGCTCTTAATCAAAATGGCGTAGAGATGCTTATTAAGATGGTTGGCAGCATTATCGTCAATAACAAAAATCTGGCTAACGATTTGGCTTCAGGAACAATCAAATAACCAACCACGCCAGCCCGCCAGTTGCTCAGAATCGCAGCAGTATGTCGAGAAAGCATAGGCCAACGGGTTATTTTTCATCGTTCTGACCCGTCATTGTTGCGGAGATTAGGGCGAATTCCTGGCGCTTAGGTCGTTGATTTTACGACCTGCCCAACCTGATTTGCGGAGATGCCCACCGGGCGGGATTATGCCTCCGGCGGCGGACGGTAGGAGATGACAATCGCCCCGCTGTAGGTGGCTGGCGTATCGGGCGAGCCGTGCCCTGTGCTTCCGTAGGAATCCGGATCAATGGTGTAGGTTTTCGTGGCCCCGGTTTCCAGGTGTTTCAGGGTAGCTGTCGCTGGAATCCCTAAATGCTCCACGATGGCCGCGTAATTATCCAACCGCGCCAATTCGTTGCTGCCGTGGAAAATCTTTATACCCCAGTAGTCCTCTAGATAATCGATGATCTCCGACGAGGCACAATGCGCCAGGATGCACTCGTAGCGATCGAGATAGGCCACCGCGCCACCGGATGGCATCGAACGAATGATGTAGCTGTTAGTACCAATAAGGGTATTGTCGTCGTCGGTATAGCTGGATGACGCACTGATCCCCGCTTGTGGGATCGCCTCGAAGCCTGGATAGGTGAACGAATCCCAAACAAACTCACCCATCAGACTGGAGTTGTAGGCAAAGACCGTAGCATAAGAGATCACATCCTCCCACGAGGTCGGACAAGTGTAGCCCGGCTGGCCAAGAATAGCGGTACAGCGCCGACTGGAAGCCGCCGCCACCGTGCAGACGATGTGAATTTCAACGCGCTCCGGCCAGGAAGGCGGCTGGCAGGTGCGGGTATTCTGCGCCCAACCGATCACCCGGCGACTATCCCAGACCGCCATGGCTGTTGGCCCGGATTTGACGGGAAAGTCTACTAGCACCTCGTCGCCCACCTGATAATTTTCCGGAGAGCAGTGCGCCACCGGACAATCCAGGATCAGCGGATTGGCCGGGTTGTAGCGGCCATTGGTGGCCAGTTCCACATCGCGGATGTCCTCGTCGCGCTGGCGGTCGCACTCCGCCATGGCCTCCTGATAGCAGGCGGATTTTTGCTGGGTATAGGTGTCCTCCGCCATCTGAAAGGTGTCGTCGCAGAGTTGCAGGGCGGAGGCCAGGCAATCGGCGTAAACAAAACCGTCCTGGCAGTCTTTCAGGGCCTGTTGCGCTGCCTCCAGGTCGTCCGTGACATTGCGCAAGGCGATCTCGGCATTGTTGACGGCCGTAAAGGCGCCGGCAATCACCAGCTCCGCCGCGTCGATGTCAGGTTGACGGCTCCAGGTGCATTCGCCAATGGCATCCTGCTGGTTGCCGATCAGGACCTGCTGCATGATGACCAGACAATCGGCATAGAGGGCATCACTGGCGGCACGACAGGCCGCCGCGGTACCGCCATTTTCACGGCAAAGATCATATTGGTAATCGGCGTCATGTTTGCATGACGCCTCCAGCACCTGCCAGCGCTCATCTAGCCAG
>JBGAUE010000091.1:0-2554 GCA_044228795.1 Chromatiaceae bacterium
CATTAGGTCCGTGGTTCGAGTCCACGCCGGGGAGCCAAATAAAACAAGGGCTTAGGTCAAAAAAACCTAGGCCCTTTTCTTTTGTGGCGCACTCATGGCGCACTGCCAGGCAACACCACCCCCCTTATCCGGCCCTGTTCAGTCGCCACCGACCCCCAGGCGATAGCCGGAAAACCCCCGCAAAATCGGCCTCCGTGCGCCTTTTTTTTTCGAACTGCGCCGTCAGTGCGCCTTGGTTCCGTGGCGCACTTGCAAAATGCCAATAGAACAATTGGTTGATACTGCCGACCATGTGATTGTATATCCTATGTTGGCAATTTTTGCCGTTTGTTGTATGCTCTAGCCACCCGCTGAGACCTTGAGGACGCCTTACCCATCATGGCCACCATCACCCCCCGCCAGGCGAAGGATGGCACCAAGTCCTACCGCGTCGAAATCCGCCTGCGTGGCTATCCGCGCGTCAGTGAGAGTTTCGCCCGGCTGACCGATGCAAAACGCTGGGCGGCCGCCACCGAGACCGCTATCAGGGAGGGTCTGCACTTCGGCACCGTGGAAGCCCGCCGCCATCTCCTGGCTGATCTGATCGACCGCTACAGTCGCGATGTGCTCCCCGCCAAAAAGGACGCCAAGCAACAACAGGGACAATTGGCCTGGTGGCGCGCGCGCATCGGCCACTTTCCCCTGGCCGATATCACGCCGGCCTTGCTGGTGGAGTGTCGTGACGCCCTCAACAGTGAACCCATCGCCAGCCCCGCGCCCGACCCGGCAAGAGCAGGCCCGCCGCGCTATCGCCAGCCGGCCACCATCAACAGATACCTCGCCGCGCTCTCGCACTGCTTTACCATCGCCGTCAAGGAATATGGCTGGGTTGATAGCAATCCCCTCCTCAAGGTCACGCGGCCCAAGGAACCGCGTGGGCGGATTCGCTTCCTCAGTGACGACGAACGCACCCGGTTCCTCGCCGCCTGCCAGGCATCCGCCAGCCCCGACCTGTACCCGGCCGTCATCCTCGCCTTGAGCACCGGCGCCCGCGCCCAAGAGTTGCTGGGTATCCGCTGGCCCCAGATCGACTTGACGCGCAAGGTCGCCATCCTGCTCGACACCAAAAACGGCGAACGTCGCGTCCTGCCCCTCGCGGGTCCGGCGCTGGAGCTGCTACGCGAGCGCGCCAAGGTCCGGCGCCTGGATACCGACCGGGTATTCCCTGGCCGCACCCGCCCCGATCGACCGCTGGATCTGCGCACCCCCTTTGAGACCGCCCTCAAGGTCGCGGGTATCGAGAACTTTCACTGGCATGATCTGCGCCATACCGCCGCCTCTTACCTGGCCATGAACGGCGCCAGTCTGGCGGAGATAGCCGAGGTCCTGGGCCATAAGACCCTGGCCATGGTGAAACGCTATGCCCACCTGAGCGAGGCCCATACCGCCAGCGTCGTCGAGAAGATGAACGAACGCTATCTGGCATGAACCGTATCAAGATCTCCAGGCTCGCCGCTGACCTGAAGCAAGGCCGGCCCCTGGACCCCGAAGGCCGTGCCTACCTGGAAGCGGTACTGGAACGCGCCCTGGCTGGCGAGACCGACCCTTTCCGCCTCAAGCCAGCCCAGCGCCGAGGCCGGCCACCCGATCCCCAGTTAGCGCAACGCCACCTGGCGCTGGCCCTGGCTGTCGCCAGCAAGCATTGGGATAAAGGACTCACCCTCGCGGACGCCTGCGGCCCTGGTGCTAACGGCGGTACAGAGGCCAAGTCCTTCGCCAAGTACCGCGCCAATCTGGAACTCTGTCGCCTGATTTATGGCGCCCGCAACGCCCAGCGCGATATGACCCCCGAGGAAAGCGAACGGCTGTCCTGCCTGTTGGCAGAAGACCTGCGCCGTCGCGGCTTCGGGACAGATGGGAAATAAATCCGGCCGATTTATTTCCATATCGGCCCTTCAGTCTGCTCGCCACCATACGCATCAGCGAGTCGCACAACGCGACAAGCCCTTACTCCAGGTGCGTATCAATGGCCAACCCCAACACCCTGCCTCCGCCCGACGTCATCCTCTGCACGGTTCCGCAATTTGCCGAACAGCAACCCGCCCTCTCTCAAGGCTCCATTCGCTGGTGTATTTTCAACGCGGAGGCCAACGGCCTAGAGGAGTCTGGCGCCCTCATCCATGCCGGCCGCCGCGTCCTAATCGACCCGGTTCGGTTCATGGCGTGGCTGCGGACCAACCCGCCCTTAAGCCCTCCGCGTAAGACCGCGACGAAAAACGGCCCGCGCCTGCCGTATCGGCCCAAGCCGGTAGCCATCCTTGAGACAGATAGAGGAATGGCAGCATGAGCATCAGATCAATTGGAAGGCGCCAGGCCCGGCAGATGAAGCAGGCCGGCAAGTGGGATTCCTTGATCTCAGGCAACAAAAAAGGCCAGGTCCCCGCCAGGACCCAGCCCTATTCAAGCCGACATCATGATATTCTTAAGCCGTCGCGGAAAGGAGTTGGCACTCCTCCCGCGTAAAGCATCGACTGGTTGAGAGTCTTTGCAACGGCGAGATAATTCTATCCCATCC
>JBGAUE010000092.1:0-2217 GCA_044228795.1 Chromatiaceae bacterium
ACGCGCCAGGGCAATGCCTGGGTGCGACGCCTGTTGTGCGAGTTCGCCCAAGCCGCCTCCCGCACCCGCTGTGCCTTAAAGGACAAGTTCTGTGCCCTGTCCATACGCAAGGGGCGCATCCTCGCCCATACCGACCGGGCCCACATCGGCGAGTACCTGCTGGATCTGCCTGCTGAGCCACGCCATACGGTCATAAGCCGCAACAGTATCTTGCTCGATATCGGCACCCCGGTGCACCTAGCCGACTCCCTCCTCGGCTGGGCCCGGGTCGGCATAGGTCCGGGTCGCACCCAGGCCGAGCGCGCCGCCATCGCCCGCAGCGGCCTCGGTTACGCCCTGGCGGCTATAGCCCTGGGCTCGGTCATCGCCTGGATACTGGCCCGGGGGATCACGGCACGCCTGGAGCGCATCCGTACCCTGGCCCAGGACATCCGTGCTGGGCGCCGGGACCAGCGGGCCCCGGACCTCGGCGGCGACGAAATCGGCGACCTCGGGCGCGGCATCAACGCCATGCTCGACGACCTCAATGCTCACGAGGCGGAACTGGCCGACGCTCGCGACGCCCTCGCCCTGGCCTTGGCGGACCTTCAGGAGACCCAGCAGGCCATGCTCCACAACGAACGCCTGGCCACCATCGGCACCATGGCCGCCGGCATCGCCCACGAACTGAACAACCCCTTGATGGGCGTCCTGAACTATGTCGCCTTCGCCCAGTCCCGGGCCAGTGACCCGAAGTCGGCGGAGGTCCTGGCCAAGGCCAGTCGCGGCCTAGGCCACATCCGTCAGGTGGTCATGGGGCTGCTCGACTTCGCCCGCGCCAGCCCCCAAGTATCGGGCCCGGTGGACCTGGTGGCCTTGGTGGGGCAGGCCCTGGATCTGGTAGGGGCGGAGTTGGCCAAGCGCGACATCGCGGTCTTCGAGTTCCTGCCGGTTGACCTGCCGCTTGCCTGGGGCGACCCGGACGGGCTGCGCCAGGTTCTGGTTAACCTGTTCATCAATGCCCGCGACGCCCTGGAGGGGTGCGACCCCAAGCGCCTGGACATCCGGGCCCAGGCCGGAGTGAGGACAGGAGCGCAATGCTCCCCATTGGGGGGCAACTGCGGCTCTCCCGCTACTGGAGATCCAGGATGATGACGAACACTTGCCCCCAACCGGTGGTTATTGGACTGGCCAATGGCGCGCGTCGTAGCGGTCTGACGGTTGAACAAGCAGACCTTATTCAACAAGCAGTAGCCTGCCTTGAAGAACAATACTTGGTGCAGAAGGTCGCCCTGGACAGTCCGCAAGCTTCCCGAGATTATCTCAAGTTGCGATTGGATGGCTTACCCCAGGAGATATTTGCCTGTTTGTTTCTGGATAATCGCCATCGCGTGTTGGCGTATTAAGAATTGTTCAAAGGCACCCTTGACGGGGCCAGTGTGCATCCTCGCGAGGTCGTACGCCGGGTACTAGAGACCAATGCTGCGGCCGTGATCTTCGCCCACAATCACCCCAGTGGCATGACCGAGCCCAGTCAGGCGGATATCCGGATTACGCAACGTCTTAAGGAGGCGTTGGCCCTCATTGAGGTACGGGTACTCGATCATTTGGTGATTGGTGAAGGGGAAGGCTTGTCCTTTGCCGAACGGGGCTTTCTGTAAAACCCAGCATTAATGAGGCCGGACCGTAGCAAAAGCGAACCGGAGTTCGCATTTGCCGGGGAGGCGTTACTGTTACCTAGCTCAGGTAACAGTTTTTTTGGGTGGATGGATGCAGGATGACAACCCGCCGTTAGCAGAGCAGGAAGGTAGGCTTGGCTTTGAGGGCATTAAGATATTTTTGACGTCAAAATGAACTATTGCCTCAAGAGGCACCGTTATACCGCGTTAGCGGTCCGGTAGCCGCTCTGATCTTCTCGCAAATGAAGCCCCCCGCGTTACCGGGGGATGGTCGGTAAATAAATATTTTTCTATGACAAGTTCCGCACCAACCCGCCAGGCTCATCCAACCACAAGGATAAATCGTGGTTCGTTTCGGTTAAACGAGTTGTGCTTATTCGTTAGGAGCTTGGCAACAAAGACTGCTGGCCTGTTAATGCGTAGGGGTTATTCATCACCGAGCCACGAGCTAAATTAAATATCTTTTCGAGTGTTTTTAGCCCGATAAGTCGTTCACACAAAATAACTATAACCTTGTCTAAATCCAGGGATTTGTTGTAAATTGGCCTCATGATCTGTT
>JBGAUE010000093.1:0-1981 GCA_044228795.1 Chromatiaceae bacterium
ACCCCCAAGCCCGTCGCGGCGGGGGATGTGCCGGTCTTCCTGGCCGGCGAGCTCGAAATTCACATCGGATAAGCCGCCATGAACCCCGGCATGCTGACCCTGAAAACCCTCCTGCAGCCACGCGAAAGCGACGGCTACACCACCTTTTGCAGCCTCAACGGCAACGGGAGCCGGGTCGCGGTCGGTTGGGACACGGGCCACCGGCGCGGGGTCTGCACCTTTGTCCTCAAGAACAACGTCTTTTGGGAAGAAGTGCAGGACCTGGCGCTGACGACCGAGCTGGACGGCGAATTGGACGCTGTGGCCATGAGCGGGAATGGAAAACGCCTCGCGGCCGGCGACTGTTACAACAGCCTCCCCTCCGGCTGCGTCAAGGTCTTCGAGTTCAATGCCGACGATGCGGACATCACCAAAACAGCCACCCTCACGCCCACCGGCGGGGCCGCCGATGCGTATTTCGGGCGCTCCTGCTGCTTCAACCCGGCCGGCACCCGGCTCTATGTCGGCGCCACGGGTCACAACAACGACACCGGCGCCGTCTTCATCTTCGACCTGGTGGGGACCACCTGGACCCAGGCCGCTATCATCACCCTCCCCGGGACCGACGGCCTGGGTTCAGCGGTGGCGGTCAACCAGGATGAAACCCTCCTGGCCATCGGCGCCGCGGAAACTGACTACTACGCGGGCCGGGTGTACCTCCTGGCCAAGGACGGCAACGGTGCCTTCCAACTGCGCGACACCATCGACCCGCTACCGGACTGGCAAGGGCAGTTCGGCTCTGGCGTGGCCCTCGCCCCGAGCGGCAACCGCCTCTATGTCGGTGCCCCTACCGCCGGCCCCTTTGTGCAGCGCCAGGGCGCCATTCTCACCTGGGACTATGCGGACGGCGCCTGGTCCCAACAGGCGGTCACCCTCAAATCCGAGCCCTGGGCCTGGCAGAACCTGGGCCTCAACCTGGCTCTGTCGGGCGATGGCATGGCCCTGGTCAGCGGTCTCCAGGCCAACGCCCTCTGCTATAAAGCCTGGCAGTACCGGGTGACCGGTACCGTCACGGACGATAACGGCCTTCCCGCCATGCGCGCGGTGCGCGTCCACCACCAGGGCACCGGCGAACTGGTCGATTTTGGCTACAGCCTGGGCGGGGTCTTCAGCCTGGCCACCTTCAATAACGAGGCCCACTACATTACCTGCCAGGATGCGGCGGGCGGGGTGAACTTCAACACCCTCATCTATGATGGGGTGATCCCGCAATGAGCTATACCCCACCCCCTGGCGATAGCCTGGTCTTCAGCTTTGCGGGCCAGCCCGCCTACACCCCGCCCAGCGGGGCTAGCCTGGTCTTCAGCTTTGTGCCCACCCAGACCACGGGCGGACCCTTGGCGATGGCCGCCGGCGCTGTCATGGAATTGGTGGGCAGGGCCAACCTGGTGATCCAGGCCCTGGCCCCACTGCGGGCCGTCGGTATTCTCAGCGTGCAGGCTATCGGCATCCTACGCTCCCTGGGCACCCTGATGCTGAAGGCCCTGGCCCGGATCGGCCTGGTCGGCAAGCGCACCGCACCCGCGGCCCCGCGCGGCCTGGGCATGAAGATGACCCTGGTCACCGATCCCCGGCGCCCGGCACTCATCCTCGACCAGTTCCTGCGCCTCTGGTACTGGGGCCTGCCCAGCGCCGTCCGGGTCGCCTACCAGGTGGACGACCAGCCGGAGCAGCAGCCCGCGGCGGTCTGGGAGAATCCGGGCCAGACACAACCGGCGATCCTGCGCATCGATGGCGCCGCAATCCCCGGCGATGGCCGCACCCACCGTGTCACCGTGTCAGCCTGGCAGCAGGTCGGCACCGCCACCAGCCCCCGCGCCACCGTCAGCGAATACCTCAGCACCCCGGATGTGCGCCCCACCGCGGTTCCGGAGTGGTGCGGGGCGTCCCTCCAGCGCCAAGCCTTGGGTCTGGCGAACCACGCCACCGGGCAATTACCGGA
>JBGAUE010000094.1:0-1805 GCA_044228795.1 Chromatiaceae bacterium
AAGACCTCAGCTTCCAGATGCTTAACCTTATCCAGTAACGCGTACGACCGCAGACCCGCTTTTTAGGGGATTAAGACGCGATGTCCGCCGGGACAACGGCGGTTTTGTCCGTACGACCGCAGACCCGCTTTTTAGGGGATTAAGACGGATGAAGGATGGTTCTTTTATGCACAAATGTGGGTACGACCGCAGACCCGCTTTTTAGGGGATTAAGACTTACAGACACCTGCTTCAGACGGCAGTGGATCACGGTACGACCGCAGACCCGCTTTTTAGGGGATTAAGACTCAGAGGCGGCACGGGTACGATCACGGGGTTGACGTACGACCGCAGACCCGCTTTTTAGGGGATTAAGACATGGAGCTAGGTATAGGTACGTTCGCAGCAGGTAGTACGACCGCAGACCCGCTTTTTAGGGGATTAAGACTTCTGGAGATGGTGGCGGAAGGTATGACCAGGGAGGTACGACCGCAGACCCGCTTTTTAGGGGATTAAGACCAATCTTAGATTGACCTTTCAGATATTCTTGAACGGTACGACCGCAGACCCGCTTTTTAGGGGATTAAGACGCTCGTTTTTGAGTCTTCTGAGTCCTTTGGCTTGTACGACCGCAGACCCGCTTTTTAGGGGATTAAGACGGCAAGGCCATGAACTCATCGTCCCTATTTTTAGTACGACCGCAGACCCGCTTTTTAGGGGATTAAGACGCAGATCCCCGGCGGGGATGGAGCTGCCCTGAAGTACGACCGCAGACCCGCTTTTTAGGGGATTAAGACCCAGTAACTAAATGAAATTTACACGCTACATCAGTACGACCGCAGACCCGCTTTTTAGGGGATTAAGACCTGTCTAGGTATTCCTGAAGCGGTTGGTAGTAGCGGGTACGACCGCAGACCCGCTTTTTAGGGGATTAAGACTTTATGGATAGGGCATATTGGGCGTGCACGTCTGTACGACCGCAGACCCGCTTTTTAGGGGATTAAGACTAGAGCATGACGCTCATTCCTAAAAACATGATGGTACGACCGCAGACCCGCTTTTTAGGGGATTAAGACGGCGCTCATTTCATTCTCCGATCTTAGTTTACGTACGACCGCAGACCCGCTTTTTAGGGGATTAAGACAATGGAACCGGAACCGTTGCAGCAACTGCTGGACGGTACGACCGCAGACCCGCTTTTTAGGGGATCAAGACTTGGCCACCCGCCACGGGGGCCTACCCCGCCGGGTGCAGAGCCGCGAGCACCGGGCCGCCGCACTGGCGCACATAGGCGGCCAGGCCCGCTTGACGGGCGGCGGCCGGGTGCAGGGGCGCGGTCAGCGCGGCCAGACCCACGGCCGCCCCGCTATCGACCGCGCCGGTGACGCTACCTTCCTCCTCCAGCAGGGCCAAACGCCCCAGCAGGGATCCTGCCCCCGCGGCGATGCCTTGCCGCTCCGCGCGGACGGTGGCGAGGCGGCGGGCCGGCACCTTGGCGAGCACCAATTGCAGGTAGTCTGCGACCAGCGCCTGCAAGGTGCGGTCCGGTACGCTATTGGCCAGGGCCTGATGTTGGACCAGGACCGGGCCGGCGGCCGGCAACTTGACCTCGAAGGAGGACAAGGACCGTCCCAAGGGGTCCCGCACCGAAAAGAGGAAGCTGTCCTCGACGAGCACCACGGCGGCATAGGTGCCGATGCAATGCTCCAAGCGCTGGCCTTCCTGCTCCAGGGCCAACTGGCTGGTCAATTCGTGGATGCGGTAGGCCCCCCGCCGATGGCTGACATGGAACAGGGGGGGCCATTGCAGGAGTGCCGGGGGCTGGT
>JBGAUE010000095.1:0-1794 GCA_044228795.1 Chromatiaceae bacterium
AAACCCGCAATATGACCTTATGCCGGGGAGACAAACATGAAAAATAACAAACAATGGCGGAGAGAGAGTCCGCCTGATAGCAGTCCAGCACAGTCCCGCATGGTTCATAAAGTAACAAATAAAACAACGATATAGGCGGTTATGGCGTCCAAGATAATCCTGTACAATCCCATCAAATCCGACTATAGTTTGATAGTCATTTTGATAGCGGATCGGATACCGTGGCACGTCAACAACAACGACTTTCAGCATTGCAAGTCTCCAAGCTCACCAGGCCGGGGCTGTATGGTGACGGTGGCGGCTTGACGTTACAGATTACCACCACTGGCGCAAAGTCCTGGCTATTTCGTTACATGGTCGCCGGTAAGCCGCATGGGATGGGGCTGGGGCCGACGCATACCGTGAGCCTGGCCGAGGCGCGGCAGAAGGCGCTGGACGCGCGGAAGCTGCTCAGCAACGGCATCAATCCGTTGGCAGCCAAGCGACAAAAGCAGATCGATGCCGCGCTGGCCGACGCCAAAATGATGACCTTCGACCAGTGTGCCAGGGCGTACATCCTGGCGCACAGGGCGGAGTGGAAAAACGCCAAGCATGGCGACCAGTGGACAAACACCCTCAATACCTACGCCAGCCCGGTGTTCGGCCATTTGCCCGTGGCCGAGATCGACACCGGCCTGGTGGTGAAGTGTCTGGTGCCGATCTGGGAGATCAAAACCGAAACTGCCAGTCGTGTGCGCGGTCGCATCGAGTCCGTGCTGGGCTGGGCCACCACCAGCGGCTACCGCACCGGCGAGAATCCTGCTCGCTGGAAAGGCCACCTCGAAAACTTACTGGCCACCATCAGCAAGAGCAGCAGGACGAGGAATCATCCGTCCCTACCCTGGCAGCGCATCGGGGCCTTCATGGCGGCCCTGCGCGTGCGCGAGGGTGTGACCGCCCGCGCGGTCGAGTTTGCCATCCTGACTGCGTGTCGGTCGGGTGAGGTGCGCGGCGCGCGCTGGGCTGAATTCGATATGGCGGGCAAGGTCTGGACGATACCGGCCGAGCGCATGAAAGCCAAACGCGAACACCAGGTGCCCTTGAGCGACGCCGCGCTGCTCGTGCTGGAATCCCTGTCAAAGGAGGGTGATGTGGTATTCGCCGGCACGAAAGGCCAGCCGATGTCAGACATGTCCCTGACCGCCGTAATCCGGCGCATGAATGGCGGCGACCAGCCCCTCTGGGTGGATGCCAGCGGCGAGCGGATAACCGTTCATGGTTTCCGCAGCAGCTTCCGCATGTGGGCGGCCGAGACGACCAATTACCCGCGCGAGGTGGCCGAACACGCGCTGGCACACCGGTTGCCTGACGCGGTCGAGCGAGCCTATCAGCGCGGTTCGCAGTTCGCCAAGCGCGCCGCATTGATGGCGGAGTGGGCGGTGTATTGCGCGACGGTGCCGAGTGATGCGGTGGCCAGGCCGATTCGGGACGCGGCGTGATCGACAGAGCACTGCTTCTGGGGAGATGCTGTTGTCCTGGTCTTGGGTTCACTCAACGAGCCAACGTCAATTTGTTAAGGAAACGCTGAGTTATTAATACCACGCAGATATAGAGTGATGTAATGCATGGCATTGATTGACCGAACTCCGCACCCCCATTGGCCTAGAGCAAGTCCCCTTCGCCCAAGCCGAGTATGACGCCAAGCGCAAGACCACTGGCCGTGACCGCTTCTTGAGCGAGATGGAAATCATCGCGCCGTGGGCGCGGTTGCTGGAGGTTCTGAAGCCCCATTACTGCCCTAACCCTGGCCAGCGT
>JBGAUE010000096.1:0-1276 GCA_044228795.1 Chromatiaceae bacterium
GTAAGGTTGAACACCCTGGTCAGTTTTGAACCGGTATCACCCCGAAAAACTGGTCAGTTTTGAACCGGCCTCAACAGTGGTGGAGGTCTACCAGTACTTTGACACGGTGGCGAACTACTTTCAGGGCGGCGAGGTGGCCCGCCACGCGCGGGCCATCGGTCAACGCGCGCGGCGCATCAGCGCAGCCGATCATCACGGCCCGCCGCGCACCCGCCGCAGCGACCCGCCCCCAGCGCAGCAGGCGCTGATGGTCGAAGCCTCAGCGGTGTTCGGCGACTATGTCCAGGCGCCCCGGGGCGCGGGGCGGCCCGGCTCAAGCGGCTGCTACATTCCAGCGCACCTATCCCAGCGAGCCCTTCCTCGCTGCGCTGTCCCAAGCCCTGACCTATGGCCTCTATGACCTGACCCGCCTGGAGTCGCTGATCCTCAAACAAGTGCGCGGGGCGTTCTTCCAGCTCCCGCAGGGGGACTGATGCGCGCGGCCATTCACACCCTGCTTGCCGAGCTGCCCTTCGCCGGCATGGCCGAGACCCTGGACCGGGTGCTCGATGGGGCCGAACAGGGCGGCGATCCGCCGGCGGCGGTGTTACTCGCCCTGTTGCGCGAGGAGTCGCGGCACCGCCAGGAGCGCAGCCTCGCCTACCGCCTGCAACAGGCCCATTTGCCCTGGGACTGGTCGCTGGACACCTTCCCCTTCGCCCGCCAGCAGACGGCGGACGCCTCGCATATCCGCGCCCTCGCTGGTCTGGGATTCATCGACCGGGCCGAGAACCTGGTCTTGATCGGTCCGCCCGGCACCGGCAAGACCGGGCTGGCCATCGGTCTGCTGCGCCAGGCCCTGGTCAACGGCTACCGCGGCCGTTTCTATAACGCCCAGGACCTGATCGATGAGCTCTATGCCTCGCTGGCCGATCACTCCACCACCCGCCTGCTCAAACGCCTGGCCGCCTACGACGTGCTGGCCATCGACGAACTGGCGTACATGAACCTCAAGCCCGAGCATGCCAACGCCCTCTTCCAACTGCTCGAACAGCGTTACGCCCGCAAGAGCACCCTGATCACCACCAACCTCGACTTTGACCAGTGGTACGACCTGTTCCGCAATAAGCCCCTGGTCGATTGCCTTGCTCGACAGCTTGCGCCATCACTACATCACCCTGCGCCTGGCCGGGCCGTCCTTGCGCGCCCCGGCAGCAGCACCCGACAGTTCCGTCCCGCGCTGACCTGTCCTGTCCTCGAATCTCCGGTCGCGGTCCGGTTCCTATGTGAACCGGAC
>JBGAUE010000096.1:1286-1786 GCA_044228795.1 Chromatiaceae bacterium
CCCCCGCCTTTGTGCTCGAGCAACTCCCTGGGGGGGGGGGTGTTGTGTAGCTCGCCCCCCCCCCCCCCCCCCCCCCGCGCCCGACTGCACCCTTCACCAACCCACAAAAGAAGTGATCCATTGCGTATTAGCTTGGTCCGTTTTCCCTAGCGCAAGTGGGCACGGCATACGGATGGCTGATGGTGATCCGGGACTGGCCGCTTTGGCGGGTGAGGCGAGCGGGGGCTTGCCCCAGGAGTGGGCGTGAGCTCGGCAAAGCTCAGAGACACCATTGGTCAGGGTTGCGCTCGTCGACGATGGCCAGATCGTCTTTGATTGGCCTTCGCAAGACGATGGTCCGGCGTGCGCGGCTCCAGCCCGCTGAGCTTAAAGATACCCGTCGGGTTTCTGGCAGACGACAGGGTCCGTCGACCGCCGAAACCGCCCCGCGAAACCGATAGCGGCCTCGGCCCGGTCAACAAAGTTGTTACCGATGGCGAAGGTCAACAAGGCGGCCAAGT
>JBGAUE010000097.1:0-1686 GCA_044228795.1 Chromatiaceae bacterium
AGTCCTGAAGATGGCATAGTAGACTGATACTTTGAGTGTTTACAGAAAATGCGCGATGCAAGCGCCTGGCTACACAAGGATCGCTTTGATCAAATCGAGTGCCGCTTGCTGCTTGGGGTTGGGGGTCGTATCGATGTTGAAGGTTGCTTCGTCGGCGTCGACGTTCTTGCGTCTGCAGGTATTGCGGACGATGGTGGAGAGCGCGTTGAGGAGCGTTCGGAAGCTGTGCGCGGGCGTGCCGTCGGTAAGCCGCTTACTGGCTATTTTTTCTAAAGCCGCATCGGAACGGGTCGTTGGCGCCACGGGGTCGCGCTGGGTCAGGCGCTCCTGATCTTCATCGGCGAAGAGCAGACTACGCCAGGCCTCGCCCATGTGCCACTTAACGTAATAGGCGAGCAGGCACAGAAACAGATGAGCACGCACCCGCTCTTCGGTGTGGTGATAGATCGGACGAATCTGTAGATCATCGCTTTTCAAGGAGCGGAACGCTGCCTCGACATGGCTCAATCCCTGGTAATGGCGCACCGCCTCGGCGCTGTCGATCTGCGCGGCCGGCAGGGAGGTGCGAATGACGTACAATCCGTCCAACGCCGTCTCCGCAGCCACCGTCTCCTCATTGATGTGGAGGGCGAACTGCGTGGCGCTGATGTCCAGCACCAGATGTTTGGCCATCTTGTACTTATTAATCACCCGCCCAATGCGCACGCCGATCTTGTCAGGATCCTTGAGCCTGCCAGTGGTGACCATCCGTTGCACGGTCTCCATCTCGGCGGTGGTGGCGGCCAGCAGCTCGCAACGCTTGGCCGCGCGCAACTTCGCCAGTTGCGGATTGCGACACGCGATCAGGCGCTCGCCGGGAAAGTCGTGGTGGGCGCACTCGAAGAGACGGCGCTCGTCGAACAAATCCATTTGCATGGTGCCAGCCGCCACCAGTTGGCGAATCGCCCCGCTCTTGAGCGCCGCAATCCAGGCCACCCCGGCATGCTCACGTAGTGCCTCCACCTGGGCTTGCGAGATCATGCCGCGATCCCCTACCAGGATCACCGACTGCAGGGCGAAGTCGTGCTGCAGCTTCTCCACCTGCTCCAGCAGGGTCTCCGGATCGGTGGTATTGCCCGCGAACACCGAGATGGCCACCGGACAACCGCGCGCATCCGTCAGTAGGCCGTAGTTGACCTGCAAGGTGCCTTTCTTCCCGTCGCGCGAATAGCCGCGGGCGGCCAGGGAACACGCCTCACCCTCGAAATAGCTCGAGGAGAGATCGTAGAGCACCCGCCCACCTTCCTGCAGGTGGCACTTGGCCAGTCACTGTTCGATGACCGGCTGGCGCTCCCGCAGCCAATCCAGGGCCGCATACAGCTCATTTTCATCGGCATCACTGACCCCGAACAGTTCACCGAGGGTGCTGTGATCCCAACAGCGCGTGGTCGCCAGCTTGCTCTGCGGGCCAAGCACCCGGGCGGCGATCATCGCCAGCACGAGATTTCGCTCACGGCAGGGCTCACGTCCCAACAGCGCGCTGAGGCGCAGGCGGCCCATGGCCAGGGCGCGCCCATGGACGGCGCCATGGGCGCGCGACTGGATGATCTCGAAAACCTCATCGACCGCGGCCAAGGGCTGACCTTTGAGGACGGCACGGATGGCCTCGGCTTGTGACAACGACATTGCCGAGAGGTTAGCGAGGGT
>JBGAUE010000098.1:0-1652 GCA_044228795.1 Chromatiaceae bacterium
CAAAAACCTCATCCTCGACTACCCGCACCAGGCCATCGGCTTCTTCGCCGCCGTCGAGGCCCAGGCGGTCGACGCTGAAGCGCACATCCTGCCCATCCGCAAGGGACAGCTCAAGGAGCACCTGGGCGAACGCTTTCGCGAATCGGGGGGGCAGGCATTAGGTTTCAGGAAAATTTCTTCCAAAAGCCCCTTCGTGCAGGCCTGAGAACAGACCTGCGCCGCCCGCATGAGCCGCCAGCCCGGCATCGCCCCAGGGATGGCGCTACAGATCATCAGCACCCGGGATCCAATCGACCGCACAGCCCCCCTCATCAGCGTACAATCCTCCGGATCATGCCCCGCGTCCTGATCCCCACCATCACCCCCATCAGCGGGGGAGTGCCGACCATGACCCGCTGCGTCGTCGCCACGCGGCGGGACCGCGGCTACGAGCCCCTCTGGGCGCATGACGAACCTGACAGCCTCCCGCCCCAGCTCTCCGTGCCCAGTTACCGCCTGGGGCGCCAGCGCGCCGGCTCAGAACGGCGTCAAGCCCTGGACAACTGTGAAAGGACGGTGGACTAACAGACGGTGTCTCCTTTATCGTCATGAAGGACCCACATCTCCTGCCCGCGATGACGACGGATCGCCATTGTGAGCAAGCGGGATTGCGGGCGCTGAGGTGTGAACCCGAGATCGCGCGTGAGTCGACCCCTTGGGGGAACAAGTAACCACCCCATGGCCCCGGTCACCGTCCGTCGGGCGCCTGTTCATGAACCCGCCTGGGCGCGTCAAACTCCCCTGGGCCGCTACCCAACCGCGCCTTCCGGCTCCGCCTTTTACCCTTGACCTTTCGCCTTGAACCTTCCCCCCATGTCCGTCGTCATCCAAGTCGAAAACCTCAGCAAATACTACCGCCTCGGCCTCATTGGCGGCGGCACTCTGCGCGAAGACCTCAACCGCTGGTGGGCCATGAAAGTGCGCGGCCGGCCCGACCCGCTGCTCAAGATCGGCGACACCGACCACGGCAACCGCGTCGGCGGCGAGCTCTGGGCCCTGCGCGACGTCAGCTTCCAGGTCCGCGAGGGCGAGATCCTCGGCATCATCGGCCGCAACGGTGCCGGCAAGAGCACCCTGCTCAAGATCCTGTCGCGCATCACCGCCCCCACCAGCGGCCTGGTCAAGATCAAGGGCCGCGTCGGCAGCCTGCTAGAGGTCGGCACCGGCTTCCACCCCGAACTCACCGGGCGCGAGAACATCTATCTCAACGGCGCCATCCTCGGCATGAAGAAGGCCGAGATCGACCGCAAGCTCGACGAGATCATCGACTTTGCCGAGATCGAGCAATTCATCGATACACCCGTCAAGCGCTATTCATCCGGCATGTATGTCCGCCTCGCCTTCGCCGTCGCGGCGCATTTGGAGCCGGAGATTCTGATTGTGGACGAGGTGTTAGCGGTGGGGGATGCGGCATTTCAAAAAAAATGTATGGGAAGAATGGGGGACGTAGCGAATGACGGCAGAACGATTCTGTTTGTCAGCCACAACATGGGAGTCATTCGGGATCTAGTAGATAGGGCAATTTTACTTTATGGCGGGAAACTTCTCAAAGACGATGATGTTGATGCTGTTGTATCGCACTATTTGTTGTCTAATTTGGATGTTAGTTCCGA
>JBGAUE010000099.1:0-1620 GCA_044228795.1 Chromatiaceae bacterium
GAGGCCGGGCCCATGAACGCGGGCACCACCATCATTGCCTTCGTGGCGGACCCGGATGGCTATCCCATCGAGTTGATTGGACGCAAAGAATGAGAGGGCCTGATGGTGACCCTGGCTGAGGTCTCTCTGAGGGGCGAGGGTAAGCCCCCAGGCTAAAGCGCCGTCATGTTTGGCGCGGGTATCGAAAGAATGAATCCCTCGGTTGGGGACAATTGAAGATGCGGGGCCATGGCGGCCCACAATTGAATATGCCGGCCTTTCCCCGACCACCCCACCTTATTGTCCCCAATCAGTCAGCCCATCCGAACGGTCCCCAACGCCTCGAACTAATGCCATATCCCAGGAGTAGGCGTAGGCAAAGGTAGGGGCAGAAAAATGTTGTTGAACTTCTTCATGTTGGCCTTGCTATACGGCCCCTGGCCGAATAATACCTACAAAACAGGGGGCTGCCTGGCCTCCCTGGCAAGATGCTGACCTCTATCAGGTAGTTACCCTATGGTCAGCCGTGGATCGGTCGTCAACATTTATAGCGAGTGAGGCGTAAAGGACCGGGAAGCGAGCAGAAGGCAGGCCTTGGTCCGGGACGTTTAGCGCTGACGCTTAGGTGTCTCGGGGGTTAACGGATGGATATTGCCGTTCGTCCCCGCAGAGGCGAGGGGCACCCTCGCGATGACCGTTTTAGGAGGAATTAAGGTGAAGACCGAAGAGCATGGGATTTCCCGTCGAGTGTTCCTTGCCACGGCGGGCGGAGCAGCCCTAGGCGTAGGGATTACCTCTGTACCGGGCACCGTGTTGGCAGCGGATGCCCCACTACCGGTGGTGCCGTGGCCATACCCGCCAGGGGGACTCGACGCGGATGCTGTCCGCAAGGCCGCCTACTGCCTCTATTACAAGGAGGGAGGCTGCGGCCATGGTTCTGCCCAGTCGATCATCGACGCCCTCGCTGAGGCAATCCCAGAACCTTGGGGACAACTCCCACGCGGACTCTACCGCTATGGCTCAGGTGGGGTTCTGGGTTGGGGAACCCTTTGCGGCAGTCTCAATGGCTCCATCGCGGTGATGGGCATCCTCGACACGCACGGCCAACTTGGCAATGCGCTGATCGATTATTTCTGCAATACGGCGTTACCTACGGGTGCCCTGGTCGGTTGGAATCCGGCAGATGAGGGTTGGGAGGGGGTGCCGCTGCCGCTAACGAACACCCTAACGCACATCTCCTATTCGCCGCTTTGCCACAATTCGGTGTCGAGTTGGGCCGCCACCGCCGGTGTACCTGTCTGGCCTGCTGACACCCAAGACCGTGCGAAAAGCGACCACTGCGCCAAATTGGTCGGGGACATCGTGGCCCGTGCCATAGAGCTGATGAACGACAAGTTCCTGAATAACAAGATCCCGGCGGTCTGGACACCGCCGGCAAGCTACTCTGGCTGCTACAACTGTCACACTCAGAAGGGCATGATCCCCTCCCAGCAGGGCAAAATGGCCTGTCAGGCCTGCCACGACGTCCCGCCGGCCCACGGAACCTGGAGGAAGCGCATTCGTCGTGGCGGGGGTTGATGCGCGGGTTTATTTTCACCTCAAATGGCGAGAGGATTCCGTTGCCTGCTGCGCCGCTTTTCC
>JBGAUE010000009.1:0-143602 GCA_044228795.1 Chromatiaceae bacterium
TGGTACTGGGTCTTGCCATTGGCCAGAGTTCGCGTGGAACATCGGGGACAAGAAATCGCGTGCGAGGCGAAGTACTGGGTGCCATCCAACGCGAGCAGCATGCCGCCCGCGAGCGCCCGGTGGGTCGCCAATGCGCCCAGCCGGTAGGGCCCGTCAACGGTGTCCATCAACAGTGGCGCGAGGCGCTCCCGGGGCACCGGGTCGAGCAGGTTGCGGATCTGCTGGTCGCTGGGGATCTGATGCACGCCGAACAACGCGGTGGCGTTGTTGCGTCCGCGCTCCTCCTGCATCCGCACCTGATAATCAAGAAACAACGGACTTTGGGTAAAGAACACCGCAAAGGCACTCAGGGCGGCATCCTCAAGGGTGTAGCGCTGGTTGTTGCCGCCCTGGCGCGCGTCCGGCAGGTGGCGGAAGGTGTCACGCATCCGCTCGATCAGCAAGCCTGCCGTCAACGGCGGCCATGCGGCTACATCGCACGTTACCATCGGACTCTCCAGAAGCTCAGAAAAGTCCTTCATAACAGTATGGTATTAAATTTGGAATTGCTGATGTTCGGTGTTATCGAGGGTCTAACATGCGCCGGATCTTTTGAGCCGTTGCTGCACGAAGTAGCGCTGGGAGCTTTCGATCTCGTCCGAACTTCCCCGGTGCGCTTCGCTTGTTCCTGCAACCAGAGGCTGGCCTCGTCGACTCCGCCTTGCAGGGTCGCGCCGTAGTGCAGGGTGGTCTGGCCCAACGCCTGGGCTAGCGTCAGCTTGGCTTCTTTCCTCTCCATGCGCTTGCCCCGGCGCTGATCCGCCTGGGTTTCATCAACGACGATGATCGATACTATGCCACCGCCCCTCTGCGCGACCAGAAGCCGCGGCGGCGCCCCGATGCGGGCAATCTGCCTCCCTGGCCCAGCCGTGCAGGGGCTTCCTACCCGAGGCGTCGCACCTCGTCGGCGCGCACCAACCGTCGCCGTCCTCGACAAAATCGGCGAGCGCATGCACCTGCCTTGTTAGACTGGTATGGCGGTTGAGAAACGCCAGCAGTATGGTCTCATCTGGTGAGTGCATCATCATGAGGTGTCTTCATATTCCGCTATGGCTGGTTGTAGCGGTATCTTAAGATAACGCATCAGTTTTGGCCGCACCCTAAGTAATCGCACATTCTAAATTATTACCAGGAATAAATCAGTAAGTTAATTCCTGGTCGGTCTCTACGGCTCTATCAGCTATCGGCCCTGTCCTCCAAGGTGGCGAGCAGGGCCCGGCGCCGCGCCAGGAAGCCTGACCAGAGGGTTGATGCCACATAAAGGCCACCCGCTACCAGGATAATGGTCGGACCTGCGGGCAGGTCGGGGCCGTAGGAGAGGGCCAGGCCGGCGAGGTTGACGGCGCCGCCGATCAGTGTTGCGATCAGCATCATGAGCCCCAGAGAATGGACGTAGTGTCCGGCGATGGCGGCGGGCAGGGTCAGGAGGGCCAGGACCAGAATGAGGCCGACGACCTGGATCAGCAACACCACGGTCACGGCGACCATCACCAGCAGTAGCAGGTAGAAAAGGGCCACCGGGATGCCGCGCAGGCGGGCGAATTCCTCGTCGAAGGCCACGGCCAGGAATTGGCGGTGATAGGCCAGTACCAAAAGTAGCAGCAGGGCATCCAGGGCGGCCATGAACCATAGGCTTTCTGTTGGCACCAGCAGGATATTGCCGAAGAGGTAGCTCATCAGATCGGTTTGATAGCCTGGCGTCTTGGCGATGAACAGCAGGCCCACCGCCATGCCGATGGCCCAGAGGGCGCCGATCAGGGTGTCCTCCTCCGCCCGCCAGCGCAGCCTCACCCAGCCAATCAGGAGCGCCGCCAGCACTGCCGCAATCAGGGCCCCCGCCAAGGGGGAAAAGCCGAAAAATAGGGCGGCCCCCATACCGCTCAGCACCGAGTGGGCAATACCCCCGGCGATGAAGGCGATGCGTTTGACGACCACATAGGGCCCCATCAGGCCGCAGCCGATACTGGCCAGGAGGCCGGCGGCGAGGGCAGACTGCAGAAAGCCCTGGGTGGCGAGGGCTTCAAGAAATTCACGCATGATCCATGCCCTGGGGCGGGTGCCGATGCGCCACCATGCGCACTGGCTCGCCATAAAGATTTTGGATGATCTGGCCATCAATGGCGTCGGTGTGGTGGCAGGCCAGGGTGCGGTTGACGCAGGCAACGCGGGTGACATAGCTGGAGATGAAGCCGATGTCGTGGGAGACGACCAGGATGGTCAGGGGGGCGTTGAGTCGCCGCAACAGGTCGAAAATGTCCCCCTCCAGGCGTTGGTCGATGTTAGCCGTGGGTTCGTCCAGGATGAGGATGCGAGGTTCGCAGGCCAGGGCGCGGGCGAGCAGGACGCGCTGCAATTGACCCCCGGAGAGGCTGCCGATGCGACGGCGGGCCAGGTCCAGGGCCTCTACCTCCGCCAGGGAGCGGTGGGTGATCGCACGATCGTCCCGGCTATAGCCGCCAGGCCAGAACTGGGCAAACCGCCGCTCTCCCCGACCGCCGATCCGCGCCGACAGCACAGCCTGCTCCACCGTAATCGGAAAATCGCGGGGAAAGCTCGGGTATTGAGGTACATAGCCCAGCTGGCGGCTGGCTTCACGAGGGGAGTGGTCCAGAACCCGGATCTGGCCGGATTGGGGGGTGAGCAGGCCGAGGATGAGCCGCAGCAGGGTGCTCTTGCCGCCGGCGTTGGGGCCGACGATGCCAAGGAACTCCCCCGGTGCCACGCTCAGGCTGACGCCCTCCAGCACCTGGGCGCCGCCATAGGAAAAGTCGAGATCGCGGACCTCGATGACGGGTGACCGGCGGTTCATGGGTGCGGGTTGGCGGCGCCGGCGATCTGACGCGCGACCTCGCGCAGGTTGGCCACATAGTCTGGGGCCAGAGGGTCGATGGCAATGACCTGGCCACCTATGGCACGGGCAATCTGCTCGGCGAAGCGGGGGTCGGACTCGGGCTGACTGAAGACGACGCGGATCTGGTCGCGCTTGGCTTGTTCGATCAAGCTGACCAGGGTTCGCGCCCCCGGCTCCTTGCCCCCCTGTTCGATCGGCACCTGGGTCAGCCCATAGGCCTGGGCAAAGTAACCCCAGGCGGGGTGGAAGACCAGGAATTTCCGACTGGGCAGATTCTGGAGTTGGCTACGGATTTCCTGGTCAAGGTCCTCCAGCTCGGCGGCGAACTGGGCCTGGTTGTGAGCAAAGTCCTCGGCATGGGCCGGGTCGAGAGCGGTCAGGGTGTCGCGGATGCTGGCCGACATCCGCGCTGCCAGGAGCGGGCTGGTCCAGAGGTGGGGATCCCCGATCGCGTCGGCCTGGAGAACCTGGCCCGCATGGCCCTGATCCTCCTCATGACCATGAGGATCCAACGGCAACAGATCCATGCCTGCCCTGGCATCCATGACTTGCATACGGGGATTGGCCGCCTGCAGACGCGGCATCCAGGCCTGTTCGAAGGGCATGCCGATGCCGATAAAGAGATCGGCATGGGCTAGGTCAGCCACCTGTTGGGGGGTTGGTTCGAAGGTCTCGGGACTTTGACCGGGTCGCGTCAGGGCGCTTACCTTGACATGCTCTCCTCCCACCCTGGCTACGAAGGTTGCCTGGGGCAGGACGCTGACGAAGACCTCCAGGGATTGGGTCAGACCCGACAGGGGCCACAGGAGGACAAGCCACATCAGATGGTAGCGCATGGGCAAAGGTTCTTAACTGGGTCAAGGATGAAAAATGGGCTGTAGGTGCGCGCGGGTTCCCTGGGGGCAAGCGTCCTTCCGGGGCTGTTGCGACCTTCCAGCTTTTTGTATGTTATAACATTTTTGGGATGGCCAGGAAGGCGCTGGACTCCAATATCTTTGGCACCCTGGCGGCATGCCGACCCACGGGATGGGGCTGGCCTGGCGTTCAAGCACCGGCTGAGGGCTCTTGTGGACCTGAAACATCTCTCACTTCACTCAGACTTGGCGTTACTGGGCGTAGGGTGCGCGGTCTTGGATATCGTCCGCGAGGTCGAGCGCTACCCAGGCGAGGATGAGGAGGTACGGGCCCTGGCCCAAGTGCGGTGCCTTGGGGGTAATGTCGCCAATACCCTAAGCATCCTGCGCCAACTGGGTCATGTCTGTGCCTGGTGCGGAACAGTGGCCGATGATGCCGCCAGCGACGAGATCCTGGCCGCATTGGGGGGGCAGGGCATCGACACCTCCCCAGCGCGGCGTTTAGCGGGATGCCAGTCGCCCCTCTCCTGCGTCACCCTGAGTCGCGCCACTGGCAGCAGGACCATCATCCATTACCGTGACCTGCCGGAACTGGACGCCCAGGATTTTACACGCCTACCTCTGACGGGCTATGGCTGGCTGCATTTCGAGGGTCGCCATCCGGCTCAGACTAGCTTGATGCTGCGTGACGCTGCGGCGCGACGTCCCGATGTGCCTATTTCCCTGGAAATCGAAAAGCTGCGTCCGGATCTCGATGGCCTTTTCGAGGGACCTTGGATACTAGTCTTTTCCCGCGCCTATGTCCTGGCGTCTGATCACCGCGAGCCTGAGGCGTTTCTCGCCGCCCAGTGGGCCAGGACCACGGCGGAATTCCTGTTTCTTCCCTGGGGGGAGGTGGGTGCCTATGGCCAGGCTCGGCAGGGCCCCCTTTGTTTCACCCCCGCTTCTGCCTCTGCGCCCGTTCTGGATACCCTCGCGGCGGGAGATGTCTTTATCGCCGCCCTCATCGATGGTCTGCGGAAGGGGCTGCCCCTGGAGGTGGTTCTGGAGCGTGCCACGAATCTGGCGGGGCATAAGTGCGGCCAGCGCGGACTTGATGGCGTGGTGGCCAGCGCCCAGCGGGGGGGCTGGCGCTGAAATCAGCCCGCTGGAGGCCAGCCCTGAAGATGAGGAATGGGTGTTCGTGGCCTTTCGACCCTAATGGGTTTAATCTTTTGCCGGCGAAGGGTAACGACGCGGCAACTTGACTAAAGGCGGGGTAAATCAGCATGGCGTGGTGGGGCAAGGTCGTTGGCGGGGCCCTGGGCTTCGTGTTGGGTGGCCCCCTGGGCGCCCTCTTGGGTGGCGTCATCGGGCACAAGTTGGACAAGGGGATGACATCTCTCCAGGACACGGAGGAAATGGATACCGGTGACCGGGAGCGGGTCCAGACCGCCTTCTTCACCGCCACCTTTTCCGTCCTGGGCCACATCGCCAAGGCTGATGGCCGGGTCTCGCCGCGGGAGATTGCTCTGGCCGAGGCGGTGATGCAGCGCATGGACCTGTCGGCGGACCTGCGTGCCACCGCTATCAAGTTGTTCAATCGGGGCAAGGCCGACGACTTCGATCTGGATGGGGTGCTGACCCAGTTTCGGCGCGAATGTCACCGTCGCGCCACCCTGTTGCAGATGTTCCTGGAGATTCAGATCCAGGCCGCCTATGCCGACGGCGTCCCTGCCCCCGCCGAGCGCCGCATCCTGGGCCGCATCCGCGAGCAACTGGGCATCCCCGAGTTTCTGTTTAGCCGCATGGAACAATTGGCGGGGTTGCAATGGGAATTTGCCGGTGGTGGCCCCGGCGCGGGTGCCGGCAGTCGTCCCGCCGAGCCACGGGGCCCGACCCTGGAGCAGGCCTACGGATTGCTGGGCCTGTCCCCCCAGGCCACGGATGCCGAGGTCAAGCGCGCCTACCGCCGCCTCATCAGTCAGCATCACCCCGATAAACTCGTCTCCAAGGGCCTGCCGGAAGAGATGATGAAGCTCGCCAGTCAAAAGACCCATGAGATTCGCCAGGCCTACGAGATGATCACCGCCGCGAGGAAGATGTGAGGCGAGGGTAGTGGGTCGGGGACTTGTGATGAGCGATATCCCTGATTTCGGGATGTGCCCGGCTTGGCCTGGGTGAAATTCCTGCTGGCTTGGGGTAGAGTGCCCCCTTTCAAAACAACAGATCCGGGGGCCCTTGTCTGGCCATGCCGGTACACGAGGAGAGACCCTGCCATGGCCGCTGATTTCATCGCCCCCTCCATCCTGTCCGCCGACTTCGCCAAGTTGGGCGAGGAAGTCGATAATGTGCTGGCCGCCGGCGCCGACATCGTCCATTTCGATGTCATGGACAATCACTATGTTCCCAACTTGACCATTGGCCCCCTGGTGTGCGAAGCCCTGCGCAAGCATGGGGTGACCGCGCCCATCGACGTCCATCTGATGGTCAAGCCGGTAGACCGCATCGTCCCGGACTTCGCCAAGGCCGGCGCCACCTACATCACCTTCCACCCCGAGGCCAGCGAGCACGTCGACCGCACCCTCCAGCTCATCCGCAACGAGGGCTGCAAGGCTGGCCTGGTGTTCAATCCCGCCACGCCCCTGAGTTATCTGGATTATGTGATGGACAAGGTGGACATGATTCTCCTGATGTCGGTCAATCCCGGCTTTGGTGGCCAGAGCTTCATCCCCGCGACCCTGGAGAAGTTGCGCCAGGCCCGCAAGATGATCGAGACCTCGGGTTATGACATCCGCCTGGAGATCGATGGTGGTGTCAAGGCCGACAACATCGCCGAGATCAAGGCCGCTGGGGCCGATACCTTCGTCTCTGGGTCCGGCCTCTTCGGTTACGGCAAGGCCGAGGACCCGCATCGCTATGACACCATTGTCCGCCAGATGCGCTCGGCCCTCGCCAGCGTCGGCGGCTGAGGTCCCGGATGATGCGACCCCGGATGATCCTGATCGACGTGGATGGTACCCTGGTGGACAGCGTGCCGGATCTGGCCTTCTGCGTCGATGCCATGATGGCGCGTCTGGGCCGCCCCCCCCATGGGGAGGCGGCGGTGCGCAACTGGGTGGGCAATGGCGTCGAGCGCCTGGTGCGCCGTGCCCTCATCGGCCAATTAGACGGGGAGCCAGACACGGCCGATTTCGAGCAGGCCTACCCCATCTTCCTGGAACTCTATCGGGACAATACCTCCCAGCGTTCCTGCCTCTATCCCGGTATTCGCGAGGGGCTGGACTGGCTCAAGGGCAACCGCTACCGGCTCGGCTGCGTCACCAACAAGGCGGCCCAGTTTACCGAACCCCTGTTGCGGGACCTGGGGGTCCGGGATGACTTCGAGATCGTCATCAGCGGCGACAGCCTGCCCCGCAACAAGCCGGACCCCATGCCTCTGCTCCATGCCGCCGCTCATTTTGGCGTTGAACCGGCCGAAGCCCTCATGATCGGGGACTCGGTGAGCGACGTGAAGGCCGCCCGTGCCGCGGACTTTCACATCTTCTGCATGAGTTATGGCTATAACCATGGCCAGGATATCCGCGATTACCATCCTGACGCGGTCATGGACTCCCTGATCGAGGTCCAGGGTCTGTTGGAGGGGTCGGCCTGAGGTGGAGAGACTGGCAGGCACCAGGCTGATCCAGTGCCTCCCGCCGGGGGGCGCGGGGCGGCGATGGCGATGGCGTTCCTAAGCCGATTGCCGTTTCCACCCCCTTGTCGTCCTCCTGGAGACCCCCATGACCCCAGCAAGTTACGCCGCCCTGGCTGCCCAGGGCTATAACCGCATCCCCCTGGTCCGTGAGGTCCTCGCCGACCTCGACACCCCCCTCAGCGCCTACCTCAAGCTCGCCGGTGAACCCTATTCCTGTCTCTTCGAATCGGTGCAGGGCGGTGAGAAGTGGGGGCGCTATTCCATCCTGGTCCTGCCCTGCCGCACTCGGCTGGAGGCCCGGGGACAGACCATGAGTGTCTGGACGGACGGGGAAAGGGTCGAGGAGGAGGAGACCGCGGACCCCTTGGCCTGGATCGACACCTTCCAGCGTCGCTTCAAGGTCGCCGCCATGCCCGCGGACATGCCCCGTTTCTCCGGCGGCCTGGCTGGCTATTTCGGCTACGACACGGTCCGCTACATCGAACCCCGGCTGGCCCAATGCCCCAATCCGGACCCTTTGGGCACGCCGGACATTTTGCTCATGGTTGCCGACGAGATCGTCGTCTTCGACAACCTGAGTGGGCGCATGTTGCTGATCATCCACCTGGACCCCACCGCCGGCGATACCCTGGCGGCCGGGGAGGCCCGGATCGGCGAACTCATCCAACGCATGCGCCGGGATGTTCCGCGCCCCCCCCATGGCCCGGCGCGGGCGGTCAGCGAGACCGACTTCGTCTCGGGTTTCACCGAGGAAGGATTTCAGGCTGCGGTGGTACGCATCAAGGACTACATACTGGAGGGCGACTGCATGCAGGTCGTCCTGTCCCAGCGCTTATCCATCCCCTTTCAGGCCCGTCCCCTTGACCTCTATCGGGCCTTGCGGGGCCTCAATCCCTCGCCTTACATGCACTTCATGGACCTGGGCGGCTTCCAGATCGTCGGCTCCTCGCCTGAGATTCTCACCCGCCTGGAGGATGGGGTGGTCACCGTCCGTCCCATCGCCGGGACCCGCCGCCGCGGCCATACCGAGGCCGAGGACAATGCCCTGGAGGCGGAACTCCTGGCTGACCCCAAGGAACTGGCGGAGCACCTGATGCTGATTGACCTGGGCCGCAACGATGTGGGCCGCGTCGCCCGCATCGGCACCGTGCGTCTCACCGAGCGCATGATCGTCGAGCGCTATTCCCACGTCATGCACATCGTCTCCAATGTCATGGGTGACTTGCGGCCGGGCCTCGATGCCATCGACGTGCTGCGCGCCACCTTTCCCGCTGGCACCGTCTCCGGCGCCCCCAAGATTCGCGCCATGGAGATCATCGACGAACTGGAGCCGGTCAAGCGCGGCATTTACTCAGGCGCCGTCGGCTACCTGTCCTGGAACGGCAACATGGACACGGCCATCGCCATCCGTACCGCCGTCATCCAGGATGGCCAACTCCACATCCAGGCCGGGGCCGGCATCGTCGCCGACTCGGTACCCGAGCTGGAATGGCAGGAGACCATGAATAAGGGCCGCGCCATCTTCCGTGCCGTGGCTATGGCCGAGGCCGGCATCGAGAGTTAGCGACTGGTAGCCGGCCTGGCAGGGCTAGTGCGAGTCTTGCTATGAATGCAAGGGTGAAAGGGGCTATCAGTTCTGGGTTCGGATCAGCAAGGCAGGCTAGGTCTTTCCTGGACTGTAGTCCCGCTTACCGATTCCCGAATTGCAAGGATAATAGGGCACCGCATCCCCAGCCCCGCATTTGCTCCAGACTTGTGACCCCCGCACGCCCCCCCTTTGGCATCCTGCTGCTGACGGTCTGTGGCTTCAGTACCCTCTATGCCCCGCAACCCTTGTTGCCGGTGCTGGCAGAGGCCTTTGGCAAGGGGCCGACGGAGGCCTCTCTCCTCATTACCCTGGCCATGCTGCCACTGGCCTGCGCCCCCCTGGTTTATGGCTATCTGCTGGTATCGGTACCCGCGCGGCCCATGCTGGCGGGTGCGGCCCTGTTGTTGGCCCTGTGCCAATTCGGGCTGGCGCTGGCGGATACCTGGTGGCTGATGTTGGCCCTGCGTCTTATGATCGGCCTCTGCCTGCCGGCCCTCTTCACGGCCCTCATGACCTTCGTCGCGTCCTCCGCCACCGCCGAGAACCTGCGCCAGTCCCTCGCCTGGTACATCGCCGCCACCATCCTCGGCGGTTTTGCTGGCCGCGCTCTCAGTGGTCTGGTAGCCTCGTTATGGGACTGGCGGGTGGCGCTGGGTATCTGGTCTCCGGCCCTGCTGGCCATGGGGCTCTGGACGCTGCGCCTGCCGGGGCGCCAGGAGAGCCGCTTCGTGCGGGTGACACCGCGCGTCTTTCAGGTTGTGATGGCTAGGCCCGGTGCGCCGCAGGCCTATCTCACGGTTTTTTCGATCTTCTTCGTCTTTGCGGCGGTGCTGAACGTCCTGCCTTTCCACATGGCCAGGCAAGACCCGGGGACAGGCACCGCTGGCATTGGCTTTGCCTATCTTGGCTACCTTTCCGGTCTGCTGGTCTCCCTCAATACGGAACGTCTGAGCCACATGTTCCAGTCGGAGGGCCCCCTCTATACCCTGGGCCTGGGGCTCTATGCCCTCGGTCTGGTGCTGTTCGCCTGGTCCGCCACCGGTGGCGTCTATCTGGCCATGTTCGCCTTTTGTGGGGGCATGTTTCTCATCCACACCCGGCTCTCGGGCCAGGTCAACCAGATGGGCGGGCCGCAGCGGGGGGTGGTCAACGGTATCTACATCGCCGCCTATTACCTGGGTGGGAGCCTGGGCTCCTGGTTGGCGGTGGAGATCTATCGTCACCTGGGCTGGCTAGCCTTTTTGGCCACGGTGGCCCTGGTCCTGGTCATGGCCGGGTTCGGCCTGCGAGGCATGTTACGGCGGGAGGCCAGGCTGGCATCGGCATGACCGGACTCCGCCGGTCAATAAGCGGTACAAATACTCTGTATTGTCGACAAAGGGGATTGACAGAACGCAAATTGAGAGTATTTTTGCCAATACTGAGACAGATTGTTGACAATCAGTCGCGGTTGACGGGCGCCCCGATGCGTCCGCGATCATAACAACGCTCAATCATCATTTACCGAGGAGAGATGGTCATGACATACGATGAGGTCTATCAGCGTTCCCTGTCCGATCCCGAAGGTTTCTGGGGGGAGGCTGCCCAGGCGATCCATTGGGACAAGACCTGGGATCGGGTGCTGGACGACAGCAAGCCCCCCTTCTATCATTGGTTCGCCGGCGGCATGTTGAACACCTGCTACAACGCCGTGGACCGTCATGTCGAGGCCGGGCGTGGTGACCAGGCTGCCATCATCTATGACAGCCCCGTCACCGGCACCCAGCGCACCATCAGCTATGCCGAGCTTCAGGACCAGGTCTCCCGCTGCGCCGGCGCCCTTGCCAACCTGGGCGTGGTCAAGGGCGACCGCGTCATCATCTACATGCCCATGGTCCCCGAGGCCGCCATTGCCATGCTGGCCTGCGCCCGCCTGGGCGCCGTGCATTCCGTGGTCTTCGGTGGCTTCTCCGCCCGCGAGCTATCGACCCGTATCGAGGACGCCAAGCCCAAGGTCATGGTCGCGGGTTCCTGCGGCATCGAGCCTAACCGGGTGGTGCACTACAAGCCCCTGCTCGATCAGGCTATCGAGATGTCCACCCACAAGCCTGAGAGTTGCCTGGTGCTGCGGCGTCCTCAAGAACCCGGGACCATGATCGCTGGCCGCGATTTTGATTGGGAGGAGGCCTTGGCCGCCGCCCAGCCCCATCCCTGTGTCTCCGTCGCCGCCACCGATCCCCTCTATATTCTTTACACCTCGGGAACCACGGGCCTGCCCAAGGGCGTCGTGCGCGACAATGGCGGTCATGCCGTGGCCATGCACTGGAGCATGAAGAACCTCTATGCCATGGAGCCGGGCGAGGTCTTTTGGGCCGCCTCCGACGTCGGCTGGGTCGTGGGTCACTCCTATATCGTCTATGCCCCCCTGCTCTATGGCTGCACCACCCTCATCTACGAGGGCAAGCCCGTCGGTACCCCCGATGCCGGCGCCTTCTGGCGGGTCATCAGTGAGCATGGGGTTTCCGTCATGTTCACGGCCCCCACCGCCTTTCGGGCCATCAAGCGCGTGGATTCCAAGGCCGAACACCTGGCGCGTTACGACATGAAGGGCTTCCGTGCCCTCTTCCTCGCCGGGGAGCGCTGCGATCCTGATACGCTGCAGTGGGCCCAGGACATCCTCAAGGTGCCGGTCATCGACCACTGGTGGCAGACCGAGACCGGCTGGGGCATCGCCGCCAATTGCCTGGGCATCGAGCCCCTGCCGGTCAAACCCGGCTCGCCGACCAAGGCCGTACCCGGCTATGACGTGCGCATCCTCGACGACGATGGCCACGAGCAGGCCCCGGGCCAGATTGGCCGCATCATGATCAAGCTGCCCCTGCCGCCGGCCTGCCTGCCGACCCTGTGGCAAAACGACGACCGCTATGTCGAGTCCTACCTGAGCTCCGAGCCGGGTTACTACCTGACCGGCGATGCCGGCATGAAGGACGAGGAGGGCTACCTCTTCATCATGAGCCGCATTGACGACATCATCAATGTCGCCGGCCACCGCCTCTCCACCGGTGGCATGGAGGAGGTCCTGTCCTCCCACCCGGACGTCGCCGAGTGCGCGGTCATCGGTGTCGCGGACGCCCTCAAGGGCGAAATCCCCCTGGGGCTGGTGGTGCTTAAAAGTGGTGTCGAGAAGCCCGAGGAGCAGATCGATCGTGAACTGGTGGCCCTGGTGCGCGAGAAAATCGGCCCGGTGGCGGACTTCAAGAAGGTCGTCGTGGTCGAGCGCCTGCCCAAGACCCGCTCTGGCAAGATCCTGCGCGGCACCATGAAGCGCATCGCCGATGGTCAGGCCTTCAACATGCCCGCGACCATCGATGATCCGGCCATTCTCGATGAGATCGAGGGTAAGCTCCAGACTATCGGCTACGCCCATTCCACCGGGGCCTGAGGACAGCCCCGCGCCGTATCGCATCCCGATCCGACCCCAGCTCATGATCGATCAGGACATCACCCTGGCCGACCAGATCTTCACCCGCATGCGTCGGGAAATCGTGGAGGGCCAGATCCCGCCGGGCTCCAAGATGAGCGAGCCCGAACTGGCTCGGCGCTACGGCATCAGCCGGGGTCCGCTGCGGGAGGCGATGCGACGGCTGGAGTCCTCCAGCCTGGTGGTGCGGCGGGCCAACGTCGGGGCCCGCGTGATCGATCTCACCACCGCCCAGTTGCTGGATCTCTATTACCTGCGCGAGGCCCTGGAGGGCCTGGCCTCACGCCTCGCGGCGGAGCGCATGAGCGCGGCGGAGATCGACGAACTGCGCGCCCTCATCGCCCTCCACGAACGCCAGGTCGCCCAGGACCATGGCCTGGCCTATTACCAGAGCGAGGGCGATCTGGACTTTCACTTTTGCATCGTACGCGGCAGTCACAACGCCCGACTCCAGGACCTGCTGGGGAATGACCTCTACCACCTGGTGCGGATGTATCGCTGCCAGTTTGGCATGGTCGGACCCCGCGCGCCCACGGCCCTGCGGGAGCATAGCCAGATCGTCGAGGCCATCGCCGAGCGCGATGGTGAGCTGGCGGAGATCCTGATGCGCCGCCACATCCGCGCCTCCCGCCAGCAGGTGGAGCGGCGCCTGAGCGGCGAATGGCCCCAACCGACCCCCCTGACCCATTAGCGGAATAGCGAGAATCACCTCATGAACCCATCCCAGTCCCCCGGCGCCCGTTTGCGCCAGGCCGTCGGCGAGGAGCAGCCCCTGCAGGTCGTCGGCGCCATCAATGCCTATCACGCCATGATGGCCGAGCGCGTCGGCTATCGTGCCCTCTACCTCTCCGGCGGCGGCGTGGCCGCGGGCTCCCTGGGCCTGCCAGATCTGGGGATCAGCAACCTGCACGATGTCTGCGAAGACGTGCGCCGTATTACCTATGTCACTCAGGCGCCCCTGCTGGTGGATGCCGACACCGGCCTGGGCCCCAGCGCCTTCAACATTGAGCGCACGGTGCGCGAACTGATGCGGGCCGGTGCCGCGGGCTGCCACATCGAGGACCAGGTCCAGGCCAAACGCTGCGGGCACCGGCCCGGCAAGGCCATCGTCTCCAAGGCGGAGATGGTGGACCGGGTCAAGGCGGCGGCGGACGCGGCCCGGGACGGCTTTGTCATCATGGCCCGCACCGACGCCCTGGCAGTGGAAGGCCTGCAGGGTGCCATTGACCGCGCCTGCGCCTGCGTCGAGGCCGGTGCGGATATGATCTTCCCTGAGGCCATGACCGAACTCGACCAGTATCGGGAGTTCGCCCAGGCCGTGGGCGTACCCGTGCTGGCCAACATCACCGAATTTGGCGCCACCCCCCTCTTCACTACCCAGGAATTGGGCGCCGTGGGGGTGGGCCTGGTGCTCTATCCCCTGTCCGCCTTCCGGGCCATGAACCAGGCCGCCCTCAAGGTCTATGAGGCTATCCGTCGCGACGGCACCCAGCGACAGGTGGTGGACATCATGCAGACCCGCATGGAGTTGTATGACTACCTGGGCTATCACGCCTTTGAGCAAAAGCTGGATGCCCTCTTTTCCGCGGGTGGGGAAGACTGAGTTCCGCTCCCATAACATCGATCGACACCACTGGAGTTTCATCATGAGCCAGCCAGAAGCTGCCCAGGCCCCCAAGGTCAAGAAGTCCGTCGCCCTGTCCGGTACCCCCGCCGGCAATACCGCTATCTGCACCGTCGGACGTACCGGCAACGATCTGCACTATCGTGGTTATGACATTCTCGAATTCGCTGACATTGCTGAGTTCGAGGAGATCGCCTTTCTGCTGATCCACGGCGAACTGCCCAATGCGGGCCAGCTGCTGGAATATAAGCGCCACCTCAAGTCTCAGCGCGATCTGCCCGCGGCCCTCAAGATCGTCCTGGAGCAACTACCCGCCTCCGCCCACCCCATGGACGTGTTGCGCACCGGCGCCTCGGTGCTCGGCACCCTGGAACCGGAGAAGGAGGCCCAGCCTTTGGCGGCCGCGCGCGGTATCGGCGATCGCCTCATCGCCAGCTTTGGTTCCATGCTGCTCTACTGGTACCACTTCAGTCACCATGGCCGCCGCATCGACGAGGAAACCGACGATGATTCCATCGCCGCCCATTTCCTGCATCTGCTCCATGGCCGTCGGCCCTCGGACCTGCATGTGCGCGCCATGCACACTTCCCTGAACCTCTACGCCGAGCATGAATTCAATGCCTCCACCTTCACGTCGCGCGTCATCGCCGGTACGGGGGCGGATATCTATTCTTGCGTCACCGGTGCCATCGGCGCCTTGCGGGGTCCTAAGCATGGCGGCGCCAACGAGGCGGCCTGTGACATCCAATGCCGCTATGGCAGCCCGGACGAAGCCGAGGCCGATGTTCGCGCCCGCATGGAGCGGAAGGAAATCGTCATTGGCTTTGGCCACCCGGTCTACACCATCGCAGATCCGCGCAATCAGGTCATCAAGCGTGTCGCCAAGGAACTGTCTGACGACATGGGTGATCGTCTCTGCTATAACATCGCCGAGCGCCTGGAAACCATCATGTGGGATATCAAGAAGATGTTCCCCAATCTGGACTGGTTCTCCGCGGTGAGCTACCGCATGATGGGCGTCCCCACGCCGATGTTCACACCCTTGTTCGTCATTGCCCGTACCGCAGGCTGGACGGCCCATATCATCGAGCAGCGCATCGACAATAAGATCATCCGTCCGAGCGCCACCTATGTGGGTCCGGAGAACCGCCCCTGGGTACCCCTCGGGCAGCGCTGATCGTTCAGCCCTGAGGCCCAGGTCCGCGCCTGAACAACGTCGTTCAGGCGCAGACAGCCTCCTGACAGCCGGGCATGAAGGGGGACTGACCTTAATGCGATGTCATACCAGAGTCGCTCTTCCCGCCTTCCGCCGCGGCGCCTATCCATTCGTAACAGAACACAGCTCATGAATACCGCCAACCGCAAACCCCTGCCCGGTACCGATCTGGACTATTTCGACGCCCGTGCCGCGGTCGATGCGATCCAGCCCGGCGCCTATGACAAGCTGCCCTACAGCTCGCGCGTCTTTGCCGAAAACCTGGTACGGCGCTGCGATCCGGCGACCCTGACCGCCTCGCTGCAGCAACTCATCGAGCGCAAGCAAGAACTGGATTTCCCCTGGTTTCCGGCCCGGGTGGTGTGCCATGACATTCTGGGCCAGACGGCCCTGGTTGACTTGGCGGGGCTGCGCGACGCGATTGCCGAGCAGGGGGGTGACCCGGCCCAGGTGAACCCGGTGGTTCCCACCCAACTGATCGTTGACCATTCCCTGGCCGTGGAATGTGGCGGCTTCGATCCGGACGCCTTCGCCAAAAACCGCGCCATCGAGGACCGGCGAAATGAGGACCGTTTCCATTTCATCGACTGGACTAAGACCGCCTTCAAGAATGTCGATGTGATCCCCGCCGGCAACGGCATCATGCACCAGATCAACCTGGAAAAGATGTCGCCGGTGGTCCATGCCCGTGACGGCGTCGCCTTCCCGGATACCTGCGTCGGAACCGATAGCCACACCCCACATGTCGATGCCCTGGGCGTGATCGCCATCGGTGTCGGGGGTCTGGAGGCGGAAACCGTCATGCTCGGACGCGCCTCCATGATGCGCCTGCCCGACATCGTCGGGGTCAAGCTGACCGGCAAGCGCCAACCGGGTATCACCGCCACCGACATCGTGCTGGCCCTGACGGAGTTCCTGCGCAAGGAGCGCGTCGTCGGTGCCTTCGTCGAATTTTTTGGTGATGGCGCAGACAGCCTGACCATTGGTGACCGTGCCACCATTTCCAACATGTGCCCGGAGTACGGCGCCACGGCGGCCATGTTCTACATCGACCGGCAGACCATCGACTACCTCAAGCTAACCGGCCGTGAGCCGGAGCAGGTTGCTCTGGTCGAGAAATACGCCAAGACCGCCGGCCTGTGGGCCGACAGCCTGGTCAACGCCGCATACCCGCGCCTGCTGACCTTCGATCTCTCCACCGTCGTGCGCAACATGGCCGGCCCGTCCAACCCGCACCGCCGCCTGCCGACCTCTGAGCTGGCCGAGCGTGGCATCGCCGTCGATCTGGACAAGGCGCAGGCCGAGGAACAGCAGGGCCTGATGCCGGATGGCGCGGTGATCATCGCCGCCATCACCAGTTGCACCAACACCTCTAACCCCCGCAACGTCGTGGCGGCCGCCCTGCTGGCCCGCAAGGCTAATCAGTTGGGATTGGTGCGCAAGCCCTGGGTTAAGTCCTCTTTCGCTCCGGGCTCCAAGGTCGCCAGGCTCTATCTGGAAGAGGCGGGTCTGCTGACCGAGCTGGAGAAGCTCGGCTTCGGCATCGTTGCCTATGCCTGCACCACCTGCAACGGTATGTCCGGTGCCCTGGACCCGCAGATCCAGAAGGAAATCATCGACCGCGATCTCTACACCACGGCCGTGCTGTCGGGTAACCGCAATTTCGACGGTCGTATCCACCCCTACGCCAAGCAGGCCTTTCTGGCCTCGCCGCCGCTGGTGGTCGCCTATGCCATCGCCGGGACCATCCGTTTCGACATTGAGAAGGATGCGCTGGGCCATGACCCGAAGGGGAACCCCATCACCCTGAAGGACCTGTGGCCGAGCGACGAGGAAATTGACGCCATTGTGGCGGCCAGCGTGAAGCCGGAGCAGTTCCGGCAGGTCTACATCCCCATGTTCGATCTGGGCACCGTGGAGCAGGCCAAGAGCCCACTGTACGACTGGCGTCCGCTCTCCACCTACATCCGCCGTCCGCCTTACTGGGAGGGTGCCCTGGCTGGGGAGCGCACCTTGCAGGGCCTGCGGCCGCTAGCGGTGCTGGGGGACAATATCACCACCGACCACCTGTCGCCGTCCAACGCCATCCTGGCGAACAGCGCCTCCGGGGAATATCTGGCCAAGATGGGCCTGCCGGAAGAGGACTTTAATTCCTACGCCACCCACCGCGGGGATCACCTGACCGCTCAGCGCGCCACCTTCGCCAATCCGCAGTTGGTGAACGAAATGGCCGTGGTAGATGGCCAGGTCAAGAAGGGTTCCCTGACCCGCGTCGAGCCGGACGGCAAGGTCATGCGCATGTGGGAGGCGATCGAGACCTACATGAATCGCAAGCAGCCGCTGATCATCGTCGCCGGTGCCGACTACGGTCAGGGCTCCTCCCGTGACTGGGCCGCTAAGGGCGTGCGGCTGGCGGGGGTAGAGGCCATCGTCGCCGAGGGCTTTGAACGCATCCACCGCACCAACCTGGTGGGTATGGGCGTGCTGCCCCTGGAGTTCAAGCCGGGTGTTAACCGCCTGACCCTGGGCATCGACGGCACCGAGACCTTCGATGTGATCGGGGCGCGCCAACCGCGCTCCGACCTCACCCTGGTGATCCATCGCCAGCACGGCGAGCGCCTGGAGGTGCCCGTGACCTGCCGTCTCGACACGGCGGAAGAGGTCTTGATCTACGAGGCCGGCGGCGTCCTCCAGCGCTTCGCCCAGGACTTCCTCGAATCGACCAAGGCCGCGTAAAGCCTCTCTCCCCTCGTGGGAGAGAGGGGATGACTCAGCCGAAAACTTCCCGGAGAACCGCATAAAGAAGCCCCTCTCCCCTCGCGGGAGAGGGGTTGGGGAGAGGGGGATGGATCAGCGCCAATTCGCCAAGAACCTGCGACAAAATATGACGGACGCCGAACAACTGCTCTGGCGGCATCTCCGTTCCCATCGACTGGATGGGCAGAAATTCCGGCGTCAGCAACCGCTTGGCCCCTATATCGTCGATTTCGTGCACTTTGGCATCCGGCTGATCGTCGAGGCTGATGGTGGCCAACATGACGGAAGCGGAACGGATGCCATCCGTGATCGGTGGCTCGAACAGCAGGGGTTCAGGGTATTGCATTTCTGGAACCACGATATTTTGCGAAACCCAGAGGGGGTATTGGCGGCTATTTGTGTGGCGTTTGAGCAGCCTTCTCCACATCTCCCCCTCTCCCCCAGCCCCTCCCCCGCTAGGGGGGAGGGGAGATAAAGGCTCAGTAACCTAAGGAATCTCAACCTCATGGCTCATCTACCCCAGATCAAGATCCCCGCCACTTACATGCGTGGCGGCACCAGCAAGGGTGTCTTCTTCCGTCTCCAGGACCTGCCGCTGGCCGCCCAGATGCCTGGCGCGGCGCGGGACCAGCTACTCCTGCGGGTTATCGGCAGTCCCGACCCCTACGGTAAGCAGATCGATGGCATGGGCGGGGCCACCTCCAGCACCAGCAAGACGGTCATCCTGTCCCGGAGCAGCCGGCCCGATCACGATGTCGATTATCTGTTTGGTCAGGTAGCCATCGATAAGGCCTTCGTGGACTGGAGCGGCAACTGCGGCAATCTCTCCGCCGCCGTCGGTCCCTTCGCCATCAGCAACGGCCTGGTCGATCCCAGCCGCATCCCCCAGGATGGCATGGCGACCGTACGCATCTGGCAGGCCAATATCGGCAAGACCATCCTGGCCCAGGTACCCATCACCCAGGGCGCCGTGCAGGAAACGGGTGACTTCGAACTCGATGGCGTGACCTTCCCCGCCGCCGAGGTACAACTGGAGTTTCTCGACCCGGCCGACGAGGGCGAAGGCGAGGGCGGGGGCGCCATGTTTCCCACCGGCAATCTGGTGGATGAACTCGATGTCCCCGGGATCGGCACCTTCAAGGCGACCCTGATCAATGCGGGCATCCCGACCATCTTCCTGAACGCCGAAGCCATCGGCTACAGCGGTACTGAGCTGCAGGACGCGATCAACGGCGACCCCAAGGCACTCGCCATGTTCGAAACCATCCGCGCCCATGGCGCAGTACGCATGGGCCTCATCAAGGATATTGCCGAGGCCGCCCAGCGTCAGCACACCCCCAAGGTCGCCTTTGTCGCGGGGCCAACCAAGTATCTGTCCTCCAGTGGCAAGCCGGTGGCGGCCACCGATATCGACCTCTGTGCGCGCGCCCTCTCCATGGGCAAGCTGCATCATGCCATGATGGGAACCGCCGCCGTCGCCATCGGCACCGCCGCCGCGGTGCCGGGCACCCTGGTGAACCTCGCCGCTGGCGGTGGCCCCCGCACCGCCGTGCGCTTCGGCCATCCCTCGGGCACCTTGCGGGTAGGCGCGGAGGCGACCCAGGTCAAGGGCCAATGGACCGTGACCAAGGCCATCATGAGTCGCAGCGCCAGGGTCCTGATGGCCGGCTGGGTGTATGTGCCAGGCGATGCCTTCTAAGGAACCCGGCCACCCAGAAACGGGCGCCGGGCAAATTTCCGTCCCTACCGGCCCGGATGGCGGCGTTCCCCTCATGCCGCCGCCATCCCCTCCCAGGTCCTCCTCGCCTCTCTAAGAGCGACTTCTCGCCCGGCACCGCGCCGGGTTTTTTTTGGCATCAGGCGTAACCCCACCGGGAGCCGCGGGCCTGCGGGAGGTAAAGTCAGGGCTGTTCAGGCCCTGGGTCGATGGGGCGACGTATCGGGCGGGGTTGACCCGGGGTTTCGCCAGGCATGCGGCATAGGAGCCAATAGCTCCCCCCCGCCATGAGCCCGGACAGGGCCATGCCAAGCAGCAAGGGGCGTGCGGTACCGTCATGGGCCAGGCTGACCAGGGAGCCGACGGCGGCGCCGAACCCAAAGCGCGCCGCCCCGGAAAAGGCCGATGCCGTCCCCGCCAAGCGCACAAAGTAAACCATGTAACTGGCCATGGCGTTGCCGAGCACCACCCCCGCCATCCCCAGGTAGAGGAGCACCCCCAGCACGATTGCCCACAGGGGCGGAGCATCCAGCAAGGCGAGGGCGAGCAAAATCAGGGCGGCGACCACCTGGACCCGCAGGCCCAGGCGGAGCAGGCGTTCCGCGCCGAGGCGCATAACCAACCGCGTGTTGAACAGGGTCGCCACCATGGCCGCTGCCACGTTGGCGCCAAACAGCACCCCAAACCAGGCAGTCGGTACCTCGTTAAGCACGATGTACACATAAGGCGAGCCCACGATGAAGGTCATCATGCCGCCGAAGGAGAAGGCCCCAGTCAGCAGAAAACCCATGCCCAGCCGATGGCGCAGCAAGCCGTAATAGTTGCCCAGCACCCGACCCAAATCCGGTGGGTGGCGGCGCTCGGGCGGCAGGGTCTCGGGGATCAGCCACAGAAACAGCCCGCTCGCCACCAGCGCGATGCCGAGGAGGGCGAAGAAGACCCAATGCCAACCGGCATGGGTCACGATGACCCCGCCGATGGAGGGGGCCAACAGGGGCGCCAGGGACATGATCATCATCACCAGGCCGATCACCTGGGCATAGTGGTCCCGCTCGAAGAGATCCCGGACCAGGGCCGGCACGGTCACCGCGACAGCTGCCCCACCCGAGGCCTGGACAATGCGCGCCCCCAGCAGGGTCTCCATCTGGGTGGCCAGGGCGCAGCCCAAGGCCCCGAGGCTGAACAGGATCAGGCCGCCTCCGATGGTGGCGCGCCGGCCGAGCATGTCTGACAGTGGACCCATGAACAGCTGGGCTAGGGCGAAGACCCCGAGGTAGGTGGTGACCGTGAGCTGGGCCATTTCGATGGTCGAGTCCAGGTCCCGGGCGATGGCCGGCAGGCTCGGCAAATACATGTCGATGGCGAAGGGCGTCAGCCCCGAGAGCAGACCCAGGGTGAGGAGCAACGATGGGCTAATGCGCATGTAACCCTCGGAATGCGGGAGTGATGGGGGGTGTATATTGCAGGCTGCCAATCTTTCCCGCTAGCCGTCTCCGGCAGTATTCTTGGGTGCCACCAGGACTGAGGGAGCCAGAATTTTCGTGAACGCATGGACAAGCATGACTCTCAGTGGCCCTGCTCCGGCGCAAAATGGCGACCCATCTGACGACACATTGCAGAGAGGTAAAAGACATGTTGAAGAGCTATGAGGCCTTCTATGAGAAAGGACACTTGAAATGGCTCGGTGAGCAGCCGCATGTCGACTCGGCTCGGGTCATCGTCACGATCTTGTTTGACAACAGTAAGTTGCCGAGACGTCGTTCTCCTCCCGCATCCCTGGCCGGTAAAGCTGTAATCCTTGGGGACGTCGTCTCCCCTCTGGTGGATGAGGAGGAATGGGAATGTTTGAAATAATTGTTTTGGATACGCATGTCTGGCTCTGGTATATCAATGGCAATACAGAACAGTATCCCGTGGCATGGATTGAGCGTATCGCTACGGCTGCGCGAGTAGCCATTTCGCCCGTATCTTGCTTTGAGATTGCCTTGGCGGAGCGCCGCGGCCGGATCAGTTTGAAGTGTCCGGTGACAGAGTGGTTCTCAGGCGCACTGGAGCCGGCCGGGGTGGAGCTGCTTCCATTAACTCCCGCCATAGCAGCGCGCGCAGTTCAACTCACCCCGGCCCATCGCGACCCCTTCGACCGAATGATTATTGCTACGACTTTAGAATATGGTGCCATGCTCGCCAGCGTCGACGGCCTCTTTACCCACTATCCGGAGCTCGGCGGTAGCCTGCTCAAGTAATGTCGATTAATGTCTGCAAGAACCACGGTCAAATCCATCCAGGACAT
The DNA here is from genome assembly GCA_044228795.1 of Chromatiaceae bacterium. Classification (GTDB taxonomy): domain Bacteria; phylum Pseudomonadota; class Gammaproteobacteria; order Chromatiales; family Chromatiaceae; genus M0108. The sequence continues at coordinate 22,073 of JBGAUE010000009.1, forward strand.
CATGCGCCGAGATGAGCGCGGCTAGCCCAAAGGATAGCCGGGTCCCGACTTTTGTTGCCTATTGCAACTCAGGTATAGAAATCTTGACTAACCTAAAGTCGGCTACCACTATTGCATCAACAACACCCCCCACGCCTCTCAATGATGCGCACCAGGGGGGTTACTTTTTTACGGTTGTCAAAACTCCTGCGAACGCTGACACCTCTCCCGAACCACACCGCATCGTCGCCAAGGTCGATGAGCTAATGGCCATCTGCGACCAACTGGAAACCCATCTCAGCGCCACCCAAACCGACAGCCGGCGCCTGCTAGAAGCCGTGCTGGACGAGGCGCTTGCGTGAAGTCCGCTACAACACCTCCCCTTTCTCCAAAGTTAGGAAAAAAGTTATGAGTCGTCACATTCTGGCAGATAATTGACATGCACCGAACACAGGTCTTAATTCAGGATGAGCTTTACGATAGGCTCCGCGTCCGTGCGCGCTCACTCGGAGTGAGTATGTCTGAGCTGATCAGGGGCACATTAGAACAGGCGGTCGAGAAAAATCCGAAGATGGATGCCCAGGCCTTCTTTGACCGCCTTGATCCGTTGGAGAGCTTTGCCGATATCGATCAGGATCGCTATGTTCGGGAGTTGCGTTCAACCAGTCGGGTGTTGAGGGGCGATCGCGTTGATGCCTGAACGATGGGTTCTCAATACCGAAATTGTTATCTAAATACGCCGAACTCCTGCTCCAGATCCTGCACCGGGACCCCGCCCGGCCGGACCCGGAGACCCTGGCCCTGTTCACCCCGGAGGAATGGGATGCACTGATCGAGGAGGCCAGCCGTTATCGTCTGGATTTTCAGCTCAGGGAATATCTCCAGGCGCACCCCAGTCTGGGTGCGCGGGTACCCGCCGCGGGACTTCAGCGTTTGGACGACACGCTACGCAAAACAAAGACCTATAACTTTTGCAAACAGATACAACTGGAGGAGATGCTGTCAGCCTGTGCCACCGCCGGCATCCCCTGCCTGGTGATGAAGGGACTCTGGCTGGTGGAAATCATCTATCGCGATCTCCAGACGCGCCATTCGGGCGATATCGACCTGCTGCTGCGCCCGGAGGATATGCCCGCCTTCACCCGGCTGATCCAGAGGCTGGAGTTCCAGGTGCCGAGTGACATCGGCGACATTCGGGACATTACCGCCGCCAACAACCAATTCCCGCTGATTCATCCCGGCACGGGTGCCAGTTTCGACCTCCACTGGTCCTTGACCCTCCCCCTGGAGGAGGCGCCGGTTGACGACCACAGCTTCTGGGACAGGTCTGAAACCGTCACCCTCGCGGAACAATCCTGCCGAAGCCTGGGCCTGGAGGATCATCTGCTGCTGGTATGCTTTCATGCCACTCTGCACCATCGTTTCCAGGATGTCGGGCCGCGGGCCCTGGTGGATATCGCCCGGGTCATCGAACAGCCGCCGCGGGCCATCGACTGGGGGGATTTCGTGGCACGCGCCCATGACCTGGGCTGGAGTCGCGGCACCTGGCTGATCCTGGACCTGGTCAGGGAACATCTGGGGGTGCAACCGCCCGCTGGGGTACTGGAGGGGCTGCGCCCTGACAAGGCGGACGACCCGGCCATTCGCCAGGCGGCGCTGGCGACCCTGTTCCCTCAGCCGGGTGGCGGACCGGCCTTTGGCGGCCATGAGGTCCGCCTGATGAGCGCGGGGACATGGCGCGAGAGTCTGGCGATCCTGCTCCGGCGGCTCTTCCCGCCGCGCCGTTATGTCGCCAGCTATTTTGGCGTCAAGCTCGGCGACCCCGGCCTGCCCTGGCTCTATGTCAAACGCTGGGGGATGCTGCTCAAACGGGTGACGCCCGGGTTATGGCAACTCTGGGGAGGCGACGCCGCGCGGCGCGCCAAGCTGGAGAGAGCCGCTACCATCGCGGACTGGCTGCGGCAACCCTGAAGGGGCGGAAAGCGACCCGACGACCTTGGCTTGGCCGTCGTGGGCCGGCAGGTTTTCAGGGCAAGGCGGGCATTCAACGGCATCGCTCCCTCCAACCGCCAAACCTAACCCTCCTGACCCCTTTCCCCAGCCCTCCCCCACCCGGGGGGAGGGAGTTAGAGCATCACGGGTTGGACGAGCGCCCCGTCAGGGGGTCAGCCCAACCCTCCCCATCGCCCTCGTCACCCCCGTCACCCGCCTGGACTCTCATCGCGGCGCCGCCGACATCCCCATCGCCGCCATCCGCCGCCGCACCTCCGGGTCCAGGGTCAGCGGGCTGCCGGTACGCTGCTCGGCCAGGGCCGGACAGAAGCCCGCGGGCCGCTCTGCTTCCGGCCAGGCCGCAAACTGCTGCTTGACCGCCGTGGTTACCGCGCGCACCCGTTCCAGCTCCCGGGAGCCGTGCCACAACTCCGCCACGGAGCGTTCGTGCAGGTTGCCGATGGCCCGGCGCCACTGCACGCAGGGGTAAACGTTGCCGAAGGGGTCCACGGCAAGGGTAGCGGCCCCGGCGCCGCAGTGGTGACAGGATTCACCGGCGGTGATCTCCCGTTCCACCCGGGTCTCCGCTCCGGTCTTCTCGGCCGTGGCGGCCCGCACCAAGTCCAGCACCTGTCGCGTCCCCGCCAGCGAAGCCACCAGTTCCAGGGGGCTCAGGTCACCATCGTCGCGGGGGGTCAGGCGGGTATCCACGGACAAGGGCACCCCCAAGGAGGCCGCCAGGGCGAACAGGGCGGGCATCTCCCCCTCGTTCCAGGCCGTGAGGGGACTGTTGAACTTGAGGCGCTGGCCGGCAGCCTGCAGGGTTGTGACGTTGGCGAGCAGGCGAACCAGGCTGCCGGGCACCTGGGTCTGGCGGTCGTGGGTGGCGGGCGTTGCGCCGTGGAGGCTCAGCTCGATGATAAAGGGATCGATCTCCTCCCGGAGCCGGCGCACCACCACCTCACCCAGGGCCAGGCCGTTGGACTTGATGCGCACCACAAACCCCAATTCCCGCGCCCGCCGCCCGATGACCCAGAAGTCCGGGTGGAGCAGGGGCTCGCCGCCGGAGAGGGTGAGGGTCAGGACCTGGAGGGCCGCCAGGTCCTCCAGCAACTGGCGGTAATGGTCCCGGGTCAGGGCGACGCCAGGCTCGGCCCGGTCGTTGTAGCAGATGACGCAGTCCAGATTGCAGCGGTAGCCCAGTTCCACCAGGACGCTGGACAGGATGCCCCGGTCCCAGGTCTTGGCGATATGGTCCCTATAGGCCATCACCACCCCCGCCCGCCGGGGCCGCCACCGGCTCGATGACGTGGGCGGCCTCCAGTTCCTCCAGATAGCGCCGCACATCGGCCGCGAACACCGCGGGGTCCACCTCATAGTCGTCCGCCAGGTGGGCGACCAGGTCCCCCACGCAAGTCTGGCCGTCCAGGGCCGCCAGGATGCGGCTGCCCAGGACATTGAGGTTGAGGACCCGGGCGTCCGCCTGCTGCACCACGATGGCCTCGCCGTCGATGATGCGGTAGCGGATGGCGCCGCTGGGTTGGAGCCGGGACGTGGCATCAATCATGGATCGCCTCCAGGGCAGGTGGGGGTGAGGGCGAGGGCCGTTGGGGACGCGCGGCGGCGGCGAGCAAGGGCCAGAAGCCGGCATCCTTGCGGAAGGTCAGGTCATGGCAGTCCAGGGCGCGCAGCAGGGATTCCAGGGTGGTCATCAGTGCCAGCACCCGGTAGGGGTCATGATTGACGTAGGGTGCCGACCCGACCAGGGCGGCCAGGGCCTCCGGCCGGGCCAGGGGGACGAGTCGGTGCTCGGCGCCCTTGGCCAGGCGACACAGGCCGGCGATGGGGTAGGACCGGTCGTCGCCGTGGGTCGGCCCCAGCTCCCCCGCAAAGGGGACGCGTTGGGCCAGCCACTGGCCGTCCTCCCGGCGCAGGGCATTGAGGTCATCACTCAGCACCCGCTGGCCCGCGTCCAGGGCGAGTCCGGAGAGGGTGGACTTGCCGGCACCGGAATGACCGAAGCCGATCCAGGCCCAGGTGCCGTCACTGACCCCGGCACTGTGCAGCAGCACCCCGCCCCGGGCCAGCAGGGCATAGGCGCTCACCAGGCGAAAGACGTTGTCGAAGGCCGCATTGAAACCGGGCGTGGTCTCAGTCGGTGTCCAGAGGGTGGCGGACAGGTGGGGGGACCAGTCCAGCATCGCCATCAGTTCCAGCCCGGCGATGCGTATCCGGCGGGGGCCATAGTCCCGGTCCAGGGTATAGGTCCAGCCGCGCTGCTCGAAGGGGCGGAAGATCCCGGGATCGGCGCGGAAGATTCGCGTCGGGATGGCGGGGGCAGTGGCGACTGGGGCGGCGACCACAAAATCCCCATAGCGTTGGCGCACATAGGCCGCCTGCCGGGCGGACAGGCCGGTAAAGCTGAAGGGGGTCCCGCTCAGGGTCAGGTCCACGACCTCCTCGCCCCAGGGGTCACCGAGGGGTGCCGGTGGGAACTGTTCCGGCTCCTTGAGAAAAAAGCTGCCAAAATTCATCGGCGCAGCCTCGTGATGCCTCTGACCAGAATAACAGTGGCAAAGCGACCTAGGGCCCACGCCCGATGCCAGGGCGGCACCTGGATCAGCCGCGGGGAGCAGTCGCCGCCGCCGATCCGACCCAGGATCTCCGCGGCGGTGACGGCGCGATCGGGCCGGAGGGACCGATCACCCTGGGTCAGGTAGCGCCACGTGCCCCGGCGCCAATAGGCTCCAAGCACCCGGTGCAGGGCTAGCCCCCGACCGTCAGTGCGCACCGCGACCACGTCCCCGGGCCAGTAACGGGATGCCGGTCCGGCAATGGCCACCCAGGCCCCGTCCTGAACCAGGGGGGCCATGCAGTCACCCCGGACTCGCATGGGTAGCGGGGCCTCGGCTGCCAGGGCCTGGAGGGCAGATAAGGTGTTCAGGGCGCGTAGGGTATCCGGGTTCATAGTGGCTGCCAGCCTGAGCCGGTGTTTGGGAAGGTTCGTTGCTTCTATGTTATCGAACTCATTGGGGATCTTCACGTTATAGGGTGAGAAGTGGCGGGTGACACTCTATTAACCCGAACTTTCGGGAGAACTCATGTTGCAAATGCTAATATCCGCGAATAATGAACACCGGGATTTTACCCGTCGGCCAGCGTCCAAATTACCTGCTCCATCCCCGAATTATGCGGCATTTTTGTTTTCACCCATCTGGGGTCATCCATTGCTGACCTATCGCTAAAATCTGGACTGCGTCATCTGCTACAACGACTACGCCCAGGCCGGTTTCCCCTCACTCGGGACGACTATCTCCGGCTGCTTGACGACCTGGCCACCCTACAGGTCCTGACCTTGACGCTCACTGGCGGCGAGCCGCTCGTCCATCCGGCCTTCTAGGCCATCGGCGCCTACGCCCGGACGCACGGATTCGTGGTGCGGATCAAGTCCAACGGCCATGCTCTGGGTGTAAAGCGGCACGCCTGCTACAGTCCGGCGCTCGCCAAGCAGCGGACTGAAAACCAGGCGGCGTATGGAGGCAACAGCCGCAGCCGGCGTTTGACAAGCTCGCTCGGGGTTAGAGCCATAGCACCAGATCGGGACCGCGGCATCGACCCGTATTCAACCGCCTCTTGGGAGCGCCGGCGTCAGCCGGCCATTAGGATCGCTGATATCGGTCGGTGCGCCGCCCCGCCGTGTAGTTGTGCCGCATCTGGGCCTGTACATGGAATGTCCCCGACCGCTTGTCAGTGGTGGAGGGCGGCGCGGTTCGAGCGAACTTCATCATCCCCGGGCGTCATGCTAGGGTTCGTTCCTCGCCCCAGTTTACGAGCCTTTCAACTTGTTTGATTGGCCCCACAATCCCCCTGAGCTTTGCCGTAAGGGATCGGCGCGCAAGCATTCGCAACCACCTCAAGATCCTCGGTATAGACAATCGCCGGTGGAACATATTTCAAACTCGGTTTCTCGTCCGTCACTTCTGGCTCAGGGGCGATAAGGCCTGGCCGATTAGTGGATTGGTTTTTCATAGGATCACGAACTCTGATTAAACGATTGTGGCTTCCCGGCGCCCAACTCACCCTCGAAACCCAGCGGCCATCGCGCTGGGGTCTGGGATTTGGTCCTGTCTCACCGTAGCCGGTTAAGGGTAGCCGGATCTCCCAGCAAGTTATAAACCGCGGGCGCTGCGATCGGCCCAAAGGACTGGGCGCGCAAGGCCGCCTGTACCGCATCGCCGAGACGTTCGGCTCCCTGCCAGAGGGCGGCGTCGAGGAAGGCGTCGTTCATCGCGCTGGCGATGCTGTCGTAGGAATAGCCCCCGGAAGACCACACCGCCGCCGCCCCGCCTTGGGGGTTGAGCAGGAGTGCCTCGCCGAGTGATATCCCCTGGGGGTACTCGAAGCGGTTCATCAGACAGGTCATTCCGAGCATCACCGGCAACTGTCCCTGGGGGGCGAGGGCGGCGGCGTCGGCGACTGTGAATAGGCCGTGATCTAGATTGAGGATCCCCGCATGGCCGAAGTAGTTGAGCAGATCGGCCCCGCGACTAAGACCGGACAGCAGCGCAGCGCGCACGCTCCCGGCCGACATCCGCTCCAGGTAGAGGCGGCGGATGTCGGCGTCCGCCTGGCCGGCGTCCAACAGTCGCTCGGCGCTCGCCTCGCTGTTGGCGGTGTAGTTGCCGCCGCTGTCCGGCCCATCCGCCACCAGGATTGCCTGGCGGGTGGCGGGCGGGGAGGCATCCTCGTAGGCGATGATCTTATCGACCATAGCCGCAAACTCCGCCGCGGTGGCCGCCGGCAGGCGGCCGATGGGTACATCGCCCCGCCCGTCGCCGTCGAAGTCCACGAAGCGCTGATCGGCGGCGATGACCCCAGTGTCTGGGGTCAGGGCCATCAGCACCGGCAGGCGGTCAGTACCGTAGTCCAGATAGTTCTTGGGATCGAAGGTGCCCTTGCCGGCGAGCAGCACATAGGCGGGCGGGATTGGCCAGGCGCGCGCTTCGGCGAGGAAATCGGCGATGGCATGCGGGGTCTTCTGTCCGTCGCCGTACTGGTCGTAAATGGCTTGCAGGGGTACGAAGCGGGTGCTCAGCCCCTGGCTGGTGCGCAGATTCAGTAGCCGTTGCACCGGCTGGGAAGCTTCCTCGTCGAAGTCGCGCGGGGCGATCAGGAGATACTGGGCGCCGCGATCTTTGCGCTCCAGACCCGTGGATTCCATTGCCCGCACCCTGGTGGGGTTGCGTACTGCCCCGGCGGTTGTTAACAGATAGCGGGCGGTCGCGCTGGCTGGGACAAAACCAGTCTGGTAGCCGTGGACGCCGGTTGTGGTCTTGGCCCCGGAGACGGCCTTCGGTTGCCGGGGATTGGCGACGTCGAAGACCAGTATCGAATTGCTGGAGAAGCCGTCGGCCACTAGCAGTTGCGCCGGGTTGCCGGTGGCCGTCAGGCTGTCCTGGTCCTGGTCGGCCAGGTAGCGGCGCGGGTAGGCGAGCGTGAAGCGGTCAAGATAAAAGTAGCTATAAGCGATGCCATCAAGCACATCTTCAACTTGGACCGTATTGTCGCCATCGACCAGCGCGGCAGGATCCACGGGCAGGGTCAGGGTGAAGTCGTCGAGTCCGTCCCAGACACCGTCGCCGAGCGCGATGCCGTTGAGCGTGACCCGCACCCGGTGGTCGGGGTTGGCAGGGAGGGCAGAATTGCCGCGCAGCTGCACAGTGAGGGCGGCGGGCCCCGCGGCGGCGGGGGCCGGGACCGGCAGGACGAATCGATGGACGCGACAGCTCCTGGACATGTCGGTGGGATCGGCACAGACGTTGGCCGCATTGAACATGCCCCAGAACCAGAAATCCTCGTCGGGGTCCTTGGCCCGCACGGTGCCGGCGAAGACGTTTTGCTCGATGACCTGGGTTTCGGGGAAGCTCGCCGCTCCCGCTACGCCCTTGGCCTGAACCCGGACCTCGGCCATGCGGGTGCCGGCGCCCTGCTGCGCCACGTAGACAGTCTCAGGGTCGTAGATGCTCTGGGACGCCTCGCCGTAGAAGAGCAGCGATTCACCCTTGCCCTCGGCGAGCCAGGCGACCTCGGAGCCGCCCTGGGTCAGGCGCAGCTGTCCGGCCTGGATCAGGCCCCTGACCTTGCCCTCGGGCCAGCCGAGCCCCTCGGCCAGGGCGTTGGCGCTCAGGCGATAGAGCCCGGTCTCGCGCACCGTCACCGCCGCGCGCTGGGCGGGGCCGGCGGCGCTGCGGCTTGGCCCCTGGGCCTGAAGCGCGCGCTCGCGCTGGCGGGCCTTGACACGCCCAATCTCTCGGGCCGTCGGCGGGCGCGGGGTGAATTCGACTTGACCGGTGACCGATTCGGGCTCGTGTTCGGAGGCCTGTGCGGACTTGGTCGGTGCTGGCGGGGTGAAGCTGTACTGGCCGACCTCGCGGCGGTTACCGTTGCTCTCGACCTCGACGAGGCGGTAGGTGGCGGGGAAGCCGGGCAGGGCCCCCGCATCGATGAAGCGGTAATGGCCGCCCTCTCCAGCGGGATTCCGGCCGGCGATCAGGTCCTCGTGCAGGGGCACGAAGGCTCCATCGGCATCCATCCGAGCCAGCTCGAACCCCTGGGTGCCGAGTTCGCTCTGGGTGTCCCACTCGACCAGAACCTGGTTGCCGCTAGTACGGGCGGTGAAGTCGCTGACGAGGGCATAGGTGGCGGAAGTGATTTGGTAAGGTAGATTGGCTGGGATCGTGGTCGAGGCGTTGTCCTCGCTGATCTTTGTAACTCCGCCTGCTACATCATAGTCGAGCTTCTGATCGTCGGCGTTTTGAGTGGAGGCTAATTGCAAATTCCAGGTCTGGCCGCACTGCAAATCGATATTGGTAAAACCAGGGGCTCGGTATCCCGTGAGATATGCCAGATAGTTGCAGGAGACGGCGAAGTCGACGAAGGTCGAGTTGCCAAGCACTTTCTGGCCAGTTCCGCTACATGTACTACCTACCTTGCTGCCACCCGACACGGGTTCACAGGGTACGCTATCCACGGTTCGAATATAGCCATCTGTTCCATAAGGCACTCCACCACGACTGGTACTATTGTCGAAATCCGGAAAGGTTCGGATCCCTTGACTGCCGTCCACGTCGTCCGAGTCAAACTGTTGCCAATAGGTATACTGGGCGTGAGCTCTGGTCATTTCCAGTCCGTGGATATAAACGTCTACTTTCTTGAAATCCCACACGAAGCCATATTGTGGTCTGGGCGTTTCTCCGGGGAGCTGGATCATGACATAGATGGAACCCACCTTTTTGACGCTCTCCTCCTCGCCGCCGAACGGAGTCGCCGATGTGCAACCGTTCGGGTAACTGGTGCAAGTCGGCTCAGTGACGGTACCCGCATGATTTACCCGTATCCGAAAGAACAGGTAACCGGGTTTTTGCGCCCAATAAAAGCCGGGATTTGCACTGTCTCCAACGAAATCAAGCACGGGGTTAACGACTGTGTTATTCGTTCCTTGATCGCCGGCTGGATCATCCAACGTGTGCGTGGCAGTCCACGCCGTAGGCCAGTAGTTCTGGAAACTGGTATTCCCAACCGGCCATTGATTTTGAGTTGCGGCGAGCGATTGACTGGACGCCACGAGTAACCCAAAGAACAACATCGCTGGCAGTTGCCAGCCCGCCAAGCCAGGAGCGGCCGGCCTCCTCCGCACCGGGGTGCCGGGTCCGCCCTGAATCGTCTCTCCTGTGTTCATTTGGCATCCTCTAGAGTGCTTGGGCGAAGAGTGGGCCTTAACTCGCGCGATGCTCCATGATCTAAAGCTGCTATTGCTCTGTGATCTGGCGTTCATGGTTTTCTCGTGTGGTCTGCGTGCGAATGCGATTCGACATCCAATCAAGTTGTGTCGCAGCCATGGGCTACGAGGTTAAGTTCGAGTGAAGTGTCGGGATTCTGACGTAATCGGGTGTCAGTGGCCCCTGTGATGACGACTCCCCGAAAGGGTTTACGGAGAGATAGTAAAACCAACCGAAATTTGGGCAAAGGGCACCATAGGATAATTATAGACGAAGGCAGGCAAGCATCTTTGGAAGAAAGACAGGAAATCGGTCACGGAAGTTAAAAAGATATTAAATACAACTATATGACAGCTGTAGTGTGGGGGTGATCGCTTCTATGTGGAACCGGAGGGGGTCCGCCTACCGCTGGCCAACCCGAGATGGCACCTCTCTACCTCTGCCATGACGATACCGTGATCCTCGGTGGATGGATTTGAATCAATAGAATAAATAAGCACTCAATAAACCCAAGTCGATGAACGAAACTTACTGGAAGGTGAAACCATTGGCTCGCAAAGTGGCCGCCAAGAGCTTGGAACTGGCCTGTGGGGAGCTCTGGGGGATGATGCGGAGAAGGTCATCCAACCTCAGCCTTGCCCTTGGGACTGTTCTTGACATCTCACAAAAGGCGGGTGGTTCTGATGAGTCCTCGACAAGACATTGCGGCCCGGACAACGGCTGAAAAATTTCCGGCCCCATCGCCCACAGGCCCAGCAGGTTCAGGGTCACGGCATCCAGCACCCCCTCCGTTTGCTGCAGGCCCTGGCGCCACTGGAAGCTATCGAGTGCCGTCAGGGTGGCCTGGTCCGGCTTGCCGGTGAAGGGGGCGGTTTTGTACTCGATATGCTTCTTGCGTTTCTTGTCCCGCCAGACGAGCTTCTGGGTCGGGGGGGTCAGGAGTCCTTGCGCGGCCAGCGCCCGCTGCACGGCGGCCAGGTGCGGCGCCGCGAACTGCTTAAGCCCTGAAGGCATCTTTTTGATGCGTTTCAGGTCGGGTGCCTCCGCCGCGGTGGCCTGCTGGCCCGCCTGCCAGGCGGCATAACGGGTGAGACGCTGATCATAAAGGGCCAGGGCCACCCGCTCGGCGGGCAGCAGTTGGTCGCTCAGGGCCGGGTCATCCGGCTCGGCCTTGCCTACCCGCTGGCGGAAGGCGCGCAGGGCCTGGCTCACCTGAGGGTCGCGGGTGTTGAGTTCCCGCGTCTCCGGGGGCAGGAGCCGCAGGTGCTGAAGGGCCGCTAAGGTCTCGGGCGGCAGTCTGTCCAGCGGCTGGTCGTCTCCCTGGGTCACCAGGGTGGCCAGGCGCGCCTGGTATTCCCGGGTCTCGTCCGGGTCGAGGGGGCCCGTGATCAGGGCCTCGGGTAGCCGCAGGGTCGGGCAGAGTTCATGGTGAAATGCCGCGGCCGCGGTCATCTCCTCGGGCTTGTAGGCCCATTCCGGCATATCGCCCCCCCGCAGCGGGAACCCAACCCCATACTTGGCCCGCACCAGCGCCGGCTGGTCCTGGGCTCGCACCTGTCTGGCCAGGTGGTCCAGGAACTCGGCCCAGGTGTAGGGTTGGGTCTGTTCCTTGCCGTTGCGGTAGAACATGCCGGGATTGCTGGTGACGGTGGGGGAGGTCGCGGCCACACCCCACTCGGCCGAGGGTGGCGGTGGCGGCGCGGCGGCTGGTGGGACCCAAACCGCCTCCGCCAGGACGGGCGGAGCCTCGGCCGCGATGCCGGCGGCGGATTTCAGTTTCGCGATCAGGATCCTGATGGGATTGTCCGCCGTGGCGGGCACGGGGTCGCCGGGTAGGGCGGGTTCCGGCGGTAGAGGGGAGAGCGCGGTCGCGGGTAGGGGCTCGTCAGACAGGAAGGAGGAGGCGACCGCGGCCTGGACGGTTACCGGCGCTGGGGGCACTGGGGCCTTATCGCTCTCAGGGGTGGCGACCGGGGCCTCGCCACCCGGGGCCTCCGGCGGAGTGTCCAGCGGCGTGGCGGGTGCAGCAAGCCCCTTGACGCACAGGGTATCCCGGGCCTCGCCCCGGGCTAGTGCCAGCACCTGGCGGCCCTGGCCCTCTCCCAGAAAATGAAAGAGATAGTCCTCTTCCGGGGTCGTGGCGCCGGAGTTGAGGCTCAGGTAGTGTTTCGCGAAGGCCAGCACGGCGAAGTTGTGACGCAGGAGCTGGAGTTCCTCATCCCCCCCGCCCCGCTTGCCGGCCACCGTCTCCTGGATCAGGTTCCGCACTTGGGCATCCGTAAAGGGCCCCTCGCTCAAGTCCAAGGGGGTGCGGCCCGTCGCCGGGTCGGCGGCGGTCGCGGCCAGCAGTTGGGTGCCATATTGCTTGATGATGGAATGGAAGGTGGCGGGCAGGAACTGCCAGACGCCGGTTGCCGAGCCCAGTTGGCCATTGGTCAGGGGCGGGCGGACGTGGTCGTTCCAGGTATGGGCACTCTCCATCTCGCCTGTGGCCAGAGCCTGGCCGAGACTGGAATCGGTGCGTGCGGCCACCTCCAGCAGGATGAGGAGCTGCCGGGGGGAAATATCCCGCTTTTTGTCATAGCTGCGCGACAGGCGGGCGGACAGGGCCCGGTAGGCCGCCAGGGTCACCTCGGGGACACCCTCGTTCCCGGCATAGAGGGCGGTGGTCAGGGGTGCGCCGGTCGCCGTGGCTGCGAGCAGGGCCAGGATGGCGGCCAGGGCGGGGACGCTCAGGCATCGTGGCTGAGGGACGAAAAAGACGCCAAACTTAACCATTTTAGAAACTTGCCATATAGTAAGGCCGTTGGTGTAACCCCGATCCCCGATGCCGGTCTTGAGCCGATTACCGCCGGAGCCCAATTATGTCCCTTCCCGATCCCTATGCCTATCTGCAAGAAGTCGCCCGCCGGCTGCCTACCCTGACGCGACGCGAGGAAATCGATGCCCTGCTCGATGATGTCGAATATCTGTTCGAGGTCATTCCGCCTGAGTTGCAGGATCCCGCCTACGCCATCATCGACCAATTGCGCGCGAAACGGGAGGCCGCCGCGTCATGACGGCGACACGGCGCTACGCCGAGCGTCGCCTCAACCCTTTCCTGGGCGTCATCCAGGTGATCGAGAGCGAGGTTGGGCGCGCCATCAGTACCGATGGTCACAACTGGGAAATCCAGCTCTACGCCGCCCGTTCCGTTGGCTGGGGCAGCCTGGGTGCCGCCCAGCCATACGGCCTCTATCGTCATGGCGTCTGGTCGGAGGCGGAGGGTCTGGCCTGTTTCCCAAGCCCCCCCACGGTGTTGAGGGAGCAGGCCAGCCGCTCTGCCCGGGCCCTCATCGAGGCTATCGGGGCTGCCTTGGGGGCCTTGCCCTTTCCCCTGCGTGACCGCTATGAGCGTTGGCTGTTGGATGCCAGCGCCGCACTGCGCCCTCTGGCCTTAGTGGAGGCCGTGACCGGGGCCGAGCCCCTCGCCCAGGGCCGTGCGCCGCCGTGGCGTTGCGCGGTGGGGGATTCCCCGGGCCTGGATGGCGACGGACGCGCCGCCCTGGAGGCCCAGGTGTGGGCGCGGGCGGGCCAGGCGTGCCGCAGCCAGTGGTTTCGTCGCGAGGCGGATGGCTCCGGGATGGCCCTGGCGGCGCGCGCGGTCATGCCGGGGCAGGTCCATGAGGCCTTGGGTGGGCCTTGTCTGGAGGCCGAGGATTTTCCGGAATTGCTGCTGTGGGAGGACTGGGAGGAGGCGGGGGAGCGGGAGCGGGCGGGGCAGTATCTCGCCGCGCTAGCCCCGCGGCTCTTGATGTTGCCTCTGGGGGCGGCCACCCGTGCCCGCCTGGAGCAGGCGGCCGCTACCCAGGCCCTGGCGGTGGACCAGTTTCATCGCCTTTATCCCCAGGTGATGGACTCGGCCTTGCTGGTTCGCCTGCGTGTCGAGGCGCGATTGCGCCGGGGCCAAGAAGGATTTGAGTAGGGGCGCGGGCTGATGCCTGGGCGGTGGCCGCGACGCCAAACTTGCGATCCCGGGGAGGATTCAGCCCGTCGGGGTGGACCCGGCCGCGCGGTGGCAATAATCCGTCAGCAGCCGGTGCAGGCCCGGGACGTCGATCGGTTTCGGGATATGGTCATCCATGCCGGCCGCGAGGCAACGGTCGCGGTCCTCACTCCGGGCGTTGGCGGTCATGGCCACGATGGGGGTGTGCTGACCGACGGGCTCCCCCTCACGGATCAGGCGCGTGGCGTCGAGGCCGCCCATCACGGGCATCTGCATGTCCATGAAGACCAGATCCCAGGGGGCGGTGGGAAAGAGATCGACCGCCTCCTGGCCGTTCTGGGCCAGGGTGACGGTATGGCCCCATTTTTTCAGGAGCTGGGTGGTCAGCAGTTGGTTAACGGGGTGATCTTCCACGAGCAGGATCGAAAGCCCCCGCTCATGCGGCTGCAGTGCGGGACGGGTGCCGCTGGCCGGGGCCGTCTGGCCATGGTGGCTGCCCTTGGCGGGGGGGCTGGCGGTTTTGGGGTGCGGATCCCGTGGGGCAGGGAGTTGCGGTGTCCCGTCTGGCAAACACCCGAGGGTCAGGGTGAAATGAAAGCTGCTGCCCTGGCCCGGGGTGCTGTCGACCCAAATGCGGCCGCCCATCAGGCCGACGAGACGCATGGAGATGGCCAGGCCCAGGCCGGTGCCCCCGAATTTGCGGATGGTTGAGGTATCGGCCTGGGTAAAGGCCTCGAAGATTTGCGGCTGTTTCTCCTTGGGGATGCCAATGCCGGTGTCGCTGACCGTCAGGTGAATCCGGCAGAGGCCCTCTTCCCGCCCGTCGAGGGTGGCACTGACGGTGATGACGCCCTGCGGGGTGAACTTGATGGCGTTGTCGCACAGGTTGTTCAGCACCTGGCGCAGGCGTCCGGGGTCGCCCGTGACCCGCGTGGGCAGATCGGCAGCCAGGTCGCGGACGAATCTCAGCCCCTTTTTGTCCACCCGCGCGCCAATGCTTTTGAGCGCCTCGTTAATGATGAAGGGCAGGTGGAAGGGAATCTGTTCGATATGGAGTTTTCCGGCCTCGATTTTGGAGAAATCGAGGATATCGTTGAGGATGACGAGCAGGGCGGCGGCGGAGTTGCGAACGGTGTTGAGGTAGTCGCGCTGGGTGGGGTCGAGGTCGGTATCCAGAGCCAGTTCGGTCATGCCGATGATGCCGTTCATCGGGGTGCGGATCTCGTGGCTCATGTTGGCGAGGAAATCGCTCTTGGCCTGGCTGGCGGCCTCGGCGATGAACTTGGCCTGTTCGAGGTCGTGCTCGGCCTGCTTGCGCTCGGTGATGTCGGTGCGCAGGGCAATGTATTGCAAGGGTTGGCCGCTGGCGTCGGTGAGCGGCAGGATGGTGGCGCTGACCCAGTAGTAATCGCCGTTCTTTTTCTGGTTCTTGACCTCCCCGCGCCAGACCTTTCCCGATTGGAGGGTGGACCAGAGTGTGGCGAAGAAGGAGGCGGGGTGATAGCTGGAATTGATGAGGCGATGGGTGCGGCCCAGGATTTCCTCGCGGCTGTAACCGGCGATCTCGCAGAACCGGTCGTTAGCGTAGGTGATGACGCCATCGAGATCGGTGATGCTGACGATGGCGTGCTGATCGAGGGCGAACTTCTGATTGGCCAGATCGGTATGCAAGGCCAGCAGTTCCGCTTGATGCACCTCCTGGCGCTCGATCAGGCGGCTGATCAGGGCGATCAGGCCGGTCAGGCTATCGGGGGCGTCGTCGCCCGTCTCCGGCGCGCCGGGCAGGGTGTGCCGCAGGCGCTCGGCCAGGGTCTGGAGCTGGGCAATGGCGGCCTCGCGAACTTCCAGGGTGCCGCGTAGCTGGTCGTTGGTGGCCAGCAGTTCCTCGGAGGACAGTTTGAGGCTGCGGGTGCGCAGACTGAGGTCCCGATCGAACTGGGTGTAGGCGTCTTCTACCCTCGCCAGGAAATCAGCAAGGCCACGGCCGAGACTCTGCAGGGTGGCGGGGGCCTGATGGTCTTCGAGAAACTGCCGGAGCTGATCGCACTCCGCAGTGGGGTTTTCCACCGTGGCGGCGTTGAGCAGACGCCTGAGCTGTCTTGCGAGGAGGGGATGCATGGTGTTGGCTGGCCTCTGCAGCGGTCAGGGGGCTTCGGCAATCCAGATGATCGTCATGGTTTGGTTCTGGAGGAGACAGGGGGTTCCGGGGGCAAAGGGGCTGAGTTCACCATAGGAGTAAAAGCCGGTCAGCACCGTGTCCTGGCCGAGGATATCGCCCACGGCCTCGATTTCTTCATCGATGCGGTAGCCCATGACCAGCCGGCGACCGACGCAGCTCACCAGGATGCCGATGCCCGCGTCGGGATGGGGAGCCATGTCCCGGGTGGCGAAGGCGGCGGTCTCGGCGCCGCTGATCAATTGATCGGTACTGGCGTGCATCAGTTGCAAATAGCCCTCGGGATTGACATCGCCGGCGAGGGTCAGGCTCCCTTCAGCCTCGTTGATGGCCAGGATGGTGCGGATGACGCCGGTGGTGCCCCGGGAGGCGTCGAGCACCTCGAAGGGGAAGTAGAGTCCGGAGGAAGGCAGGTCCTTCGCATAGTCGCCGAGATAGGCCTTGTAGATATCCAGGGCGGGCTTGCCATCGAGTTCGTACAGGACGTTGCCGACGGCCTTGGTCATCTTGCGTAGGGTGCCAAAGGGCTCCCAGCCCCCGAAGGAGCCGTGGTTGAAGCGCAGTGCCTCGCCGCCCAGGCCAAGGGCGACGATGGCCTTACTGGAGGGTCCCTGGGGTGTCATGACCAGGGTTTCCAGGAATTGGTTGCCATCGCCCGCCAGCCCGCCGGTGAGGGTGACGCCGTCTCCGAGCACCTGGCGCAGGCCATCGATTAGGGCGCTGCCGTTGATCGCCAGGCCTTGTCCCAAGATGACCAGGGCCCGTGGCTTCATGGCCTGCAACTGGGCGCCGAGGCGTTGGCCGGCGGCCAGGCTGTCCTCCATGTCCGCCAGGTCGGTGGTGGCGACCGTCAGTTCGACCTGATCGAATTGGGCGAGCGTCAATACGGCCGTGTTGTCGGCAATACCGCTCCGGGTGATTTCACCCGCCGTGCTGCAGCCCACTATCAGCGCCTGTGGGCAGGCGGCCTTGATGTGCGCGAAAAATTCCGGCTCACCGAGCAGTTCCCGTGCTCCAAACAGCAACGCGAGTTGGGCGGTGGCGGGGGAGGCGAGGGTGGCGAGGGCGGGGGCAAGTTCCGCAAGATCGCTAATCTGAATCTGCTGGGTTTTCATGGGAAAGTCCGGTTGGGTTCCGCACGCTAGGCTAGGTTTAATGATTGTAATGCGCAACGGCTGGGAACTGGCGCCCATCACGCTTGTCAGTAGTGCCCAGTGACCGGACTGGCCCCCCAGCGACCCTGGCCAGCGTCGGGTTTTACCCATGGAGACCGAGGAATGACCGCACCCCAGACCCCAACCCCGGCCCTGGCCGAGGCCCAATCCCTCCGCGCGGAATTCGCCCAGTTGCGCGAGCGCGTGGAACGTCACATCCTCGGCCAGTCTGGCCTGGTGGAACGGCTCCTGATCGCCCTGCTGGCGGATGGTCACCTATTGGTGGAGGGTGCCCCGGGCCTGGCCAAGACCAAGGCCGTCAAGGCGCTGGCCACCGGCCTCGAAGGCGATTTCCACCGCATCCAGTTTACCCCGGATCTGCTGCCGGCGGATCTCACGGGTACCGAGATCTACCGTCCCCAGGATGGTAGCTTCCATTTCGACAAGGGCCCCGTCTTTCACAATCTGCTGCTCGCCGATGAGGTCAACCGCGCCCCGGCCAAGGTGCAGTCGGCCCTGCTGGAGGCCATGGGTGAGCGGCAGGTCACGGTGGGTCGGGAGACTTACCGGCTGCCAGAGCTGTTTCTGGTCATGGCCACCCAGAATCCCATCGAGCAGGAGGGTACCTATCCCCTGCCGGAGGCCCAACTCGACCGCTTCCTGATGCTGGTGCGGGTCGATTACCCCGACCTGGCCTCGGAGAAGGCCATCCTGCAGCTCAATCGCGAGGAGGCCCGGGCCCCGGTGACGGCGGAGGAAGGGCCGCGCCTGAGCCAGCGGGCCATTTTCGCCGCCCGCCGTGCGATTCTCGATCTCTACATGTCCCCGGACGTGGAGGACTATCTGGTCCATCTGGTCCTGGCGACCCGCGATCCCAAATCTCTGGGCACTGGACTCCGGGGCTGGCTGCGTTTTGGGGCCAGTCCGCGCGCTACGCTGGCCTTGGACCGTTGTGCCCGCGCGCGCGCCTGGCTGGCCGGTCGCGATTATGTCTCCCCCGAGGACATCCAGGACCTGGCGCCGGATGTGCTGCGTCACCGTGTCCTACTCTCCTACGAGGCCGAGGCGGAGGGCCGGACGGCGGATCAGTATGTGACCGAGCTGCTGGCCCTGGTGCCGGTGCCCTGAGCCATGGGGTCCGGAATGAGGCAGACGCTATGTTGAGGCAAGCCCTGATGCAAGCTGGCGGGCCAACCCTGGCGTGCCTTGGCGGGCAAGTCCGGGCGGCGGTCCGCCAGCGCGCTGAAAAATCTCTGTCTCCCTCCCCCCTTGCGGGGGAGGGTTGGGGAGAGGGGTCTAAGCGATTACCCCGAGGAAGCCGATCGTGATCACGACCGGTCGGTCGGCGGTTATGGACCGGAGCAAGCACGCCTCCGGGGTCAGTGTCTCCCTGCAGGAACTGCTGGCCCTGCGTGGTGAGGCGGGGCGGCTGGACCTGGTGACGCGCGGCAAGATCCTGGCCACGCGCAGTGGGGGGCATCTCTCGCGCTTTCGCGGCCGGGGCATGGAGTTTGACGAGTCGCGGGTCTATCAGCCGGGGGACGACGCCCGCAACATGGACTGGCGGGTCACGGCCCGTGCCGGGACGCCCCACGTCAAGCTCTTCCGCGAGGAGCGGGAGCGGCCTTTGTGGCTGCTGGTGGATCAAGGGCCCTCTATGCGCTTTGGCACCCGTGTCGCCTTCAAATCGGTGGTAGCGGCCCAGGCGGCCGCCCTGCTGGCCTGGGCGGCGGCGGATCGCGGGGACCGGGTGGGCGGCCTGGTTTTCGACGAAGGGAGTCGCTTCGAGCAAAGACCTGCCGCCCGCACCCAGGGCCTGCTGCCCCTGCTCCAGGCCCTGGCGGGAGGGGGCCGCACCGCCGGGGCGGCGGGGTTGGGAGATGTCCTGGCGGCGGCGGACCAGTTGGTGCATCTGGCGCGCCCCGGCAGTCTGATTTTTATCCTCAGTGATTTCAAACATCTGACCTCGGAGCGCTCGACCTGGCTGGCTCGACTGGGGCGGGCCAATGAGGTGGTGCTGGTGCATATCCGTGATCCCCTGGAGGAACTGGCCCCCCCGCCCGGCCTCTATCCGGTCACGGATGGTCTGCGGCGGGGTCTGCTGGATACCCATGTCGAGAAGCGGCGCTCCGCCTGGCAACAGCGCTTCCGCAACCACCTGGAAATCCTGGAGGGCCTGGCTCGCCAACACCGTGCCCATCTGTTATGGCTTAACACGGCGGAGCCGGTGGGACCGGCCCTGGCGCGGGGCCTGAACCCGCGCCGTGCGGGAGTTGGGCGATGACACCGGCTTCATCGCCAGCCGCGACCCTGCCTCTGTCCGCCGCTCCGGCCGGGCCAGGGGGCGGGCCTCTGGCGAGCGGCATGACTCCCGGTGCCATGGGTGCCCCGGATCCCCTGGCCGATCTGCGTGGCTATCACTTGCCGGATCCTGTCTCCTGGTGGCCGCCGGCCCCGGGCTGGTGGCTCTTGGCCCTGCTGGGTCTGGCCCTCCTACTCCTGTTGGCCTGGTGGCTGGTGCGGCGCTATCGGCGAGGGGCCGCGGCGCGCGCGGCCCAGGCGGAGTTGATGGCCCTGCGCGCCGCCCTGACCCAGGATGGCGATGCCGCCGCCTGCGCGCGGGGCCTATCTCGCCTGCTGCGACGCTTTGCCTTGGTCCGCTTTCCCCGCCGCCTGGTGGCGGGCCTCAGCGGTGACGAGTGGCTGGCCTTTCTCGATGCCCAAGGGGGTGCCGGGCGCTTCCAGTCGGGACCGGGGCGCCTGCTTCTGGATGCCCCCTACCGGCCGCCCCAGGACTTGCCCATCGCGGAGCTTGCCGACCTGGTCGAGGACTGGATTCGGCACAACTGGCGCTCGGGGGGTAGGCGGTCATGATCATCCTCGCCTGGCCCTGGGCCCTGGCGGCCCTGCCCCTGCCCCTCTTGGCCCGCTTCCTGCCCGCGGTAGGGCCAGGGTCGGGAGCGGCCCTGAGACTGCCTTACCTCCAGGCCGCCGGCGCCCTGGATCTGGCCGGATCGCCCCGCCACCGGCGGCTGGGGCTGATCCTGGCCTGGATCGCCTGGGTCCTGCTGGTGCTGGCTACGGCCCGCCCCGAATGGCTGGGCGATCCGGTCAGCCTGCCCTTGTCCGGGCGCGACCTCATGCTGGCGGTGGATGTCTCGGGTTCCATGGAGAATGAGGATTATCTGCTCGGGGGCCGCCCGGCGAACCGGCTGGACGTGGTCAAATCCGTGGCGGGGCCTTTTATCGAGCGGCGTCAGAGCGATCGCCTGGGGCTCATCCTCTTCGGCAGCCGTCCTTATCTCCAGACCCCTCTGACCCATGACCGCGAGACGGTCGGGAAGATGCTGGGAGAGGCCGTCATCGGCCTGGCGGGCAAGGAGACGGCCATCGGCGATGCCATCGGGCTGGCGGTGAAACGCCTGCGTGATCGCGAGGACGACAATCGGGTGCTGATCCTGCTCACCGATGGTACCCAAACCGCCGGGGCCCTGGCCCCCCTGGAGGCGGCCAAGCTTGCCGCCGAGGCCGGGGTGCGCATCTACACCATTGGTATTGGCGGTGGCGCCCTGGGGGTCCAAAGCCCCTTCGGTATGCTGCGCCGTCAGGCCAGCGATCTGGACCCGGCGACCCTGGAGGCCATCGCCAAGGCCACGGGGGGGCGCTATTTCCAGGCCACGGACACGGCCCAACTGGAAGCCATCTATGACGAACTGGATCGTCTGGAACCGAGTGAGCGGGATGTCCGCACCTATCGTCCGCTGCAGTCGCTCTTCTTTTGGCCCGCTGGCGCGGCCTTGATGCTGGCGTTCCTGATCGCCCTGTTGGGTGTTGGGCGCGGCCCGAGGGGTTCCTGAGATGTCGTTCGACCTCCATTTTTTGCGCCCCCTCTGGTTTCTGGCCCTGCTGCCCCTGCCTTGGCTGCTATGGCGACTGGCGCGCGTCAACCCCGGGGCCGAGGCCTGGCGCGGCCTGGTGGATGCCCACCTTCTGACGCACCTGCTGGTGGTGGAGGGCGCCCGGGTGCGGCGTCTGCCTCGAGTCTTGCTAACCCTGGGCTGGCTGCTGGGGGTGACCGCCCTGGCAGGTCCGGTCTGGGAGCGGCTGCCGCAACCTCTCTACCAGGCCCAGGCCCAGCGTGTCATCGTCCTCGACCTCTCCCCTGAGATGGATGCCCAGGATCTAACCCCCTCGCGCCTGGCGCGCGCGCGCTTCGAGATCCTGGACCTGCTCGCCGCGGCCGCCGAGGGCGAGACGGCCCTGTTGGCCTATGGCGCCGAGCCCTTCGTGGTCGCGCCTCTGACCCGGGATGCCGCCACCATTGCTGCCCAGGTCCCGGATCTGGAGACGGCTCTCCTGCCGGTGCGGGGTGCCAAGCGCACCGACCTGGCCCTGGAGGCGGCGGGCGAGATGCTCAAGCGCTCTGGCAGCCCCGAGGGGGACGTCATCCTGGTGACGGCCGACCCCGAACCTGTCGAGGCGGTTCGGTCTCAAGTGGCCAGGCTGCGTGACCAGGGCTATCGCACCTCGGTCCTGGGTCTTGGGACCGAGAAGGGGGCTCCCGTCCCTCGGGCGGAGGGCGGCTTTCAGACCAATGATCAGGGCGGCATCCGCCTGACGCGGCTCAAGCCTGACCTCTTGCAAGACATCGCCGCTGCGGGTGGCGGGCGCTATGTTTCCATCGCCGCTGACGAGAGCGATACCCGTGCCTTGCTCGGTTCGGCCCGGCTCGACCTTGCAGCCCGGGAGTTGGAGGCTGAGGACCGCCCCGACGCCCAGGCGGATCAGTGGCGCGAGGAGGGGCCCTGGCTTCTTCTGGCCCTACTGCCTCTGGCGGCCCTAGCCTTTCGCCGTGGCTGGCTAAGCCCCCTGGCTCTCTTGGTCTTCCTCCAGGTGCCGTCACCCCAGGCGGAGGCCCTGGGCTGGGAGGATCTCTGGTGGCGTGCCGACCAGCAGGGCGCCCAGGCCCTGGCCGCCGGCGATCCCCGCCAGGCCGCCGAACACTTCAATAGTCTGGACTGGCGGGCCGCGGCTCAGTACGAATCCGGTGATTACGACCAGACCCTGGAGACCTTGCAAGGCCAGGCGGGTGCCGAGGCCGCCTACAACCGGGGTAACGCCCTGGCCCGTGCCGGTAAATTACCCGAGGCCATCGCGGAGTATGACCGGGCCTTGGCGGAGGCTCCGGGTCATGCCGATGCCCAGTACAATCGCGACCTGGTGCAGCGGTTGCTTGACCAGCAACAACCGCCACCCCCTTCATCCGAGTCCCAGAAAGGCGATCAAGCCCAGGACGGGAAAGCGGGTGGCGAGGGCCAGAATCAGCAGAATCAACAGGGCCAGCAGGGCCAGCAAGGGCAAGAGGGCCAACAGGGGCAAGAGAACCAGCAGGGGCAAGAGAACCAGCAGGACCAGCAGTCCGGTGACCAGGCCCAGCAAGGCCAGAAAGGTGACCAGGGCACCCAGAACCCGCAGTCAGGGCTAGGCCAGCAAGACCCGTCCGAAGGGCAAACGGAGGGGCAGGATAAGCAGGGTCAAGGGCAGGATGCCCAGACAGGACAGTCCGATGCCCAGAACCCGACCGGCGAGGCGGGTAAGCAGGGATCAAGCCAAGGGCAAGCCAAACCCCAAACCGACTCCTCTCAGGCAGGTGCCCAACAACCGGGTGAAGCTGGCCAGGAGGAACCGCAAGCGGGTCGGTCCGCCCAACCCGAGTCCCAGGATGGCGAAAATCCCAAGGAGGGTGCCGCGGCACAGGCACAACCGCAAGAAGCCGCCAAGGCGGAGCCAGAAAGCCCGGGAGAGGAATCGGCATCCGCCGCTGCGGGCGAACAGGAGGGCCAGCAGGCCCCGCAGCCCGCCAAAGCCCATCAACCTGGGGCCGAGCCAAGCAAGCAGGACCTGCTTGGCGGCCAGGAGCCGGGCACCCCCCCCGGTGGCAAGCCCAACCTGGTAGCCCCGGCACCCCAGAGCGAGGGCGAACAGGCTATGGAACATCAATTGCGGCGGGTCCCGGATGATCCCGGCGGTCTGCTGCGGCAGCGTTTTATGCTCCAGTATTTGCGCCGCCATGGCCAGTTGCCCTGATCAGCACCCCCTGCTTCGCACATTCACCCAGACCCAGGCCCCAGAAATCTCTGACTGCACACTAACGCCCAAGGAGGTCGCGAACGTGAATCCGATCCCACAGCCTCATCTCTCTAGCCAGCATTCGGCCGCCGGCCCCGGATGGCAAGAATCCGGGGGCCCTGGCGGGTCCTATCGCTCACTTCTCCGCTTCCAGCGGCTCTTGGGGTATGGCGTCCTCCTGTTCCTCTGGATCTGCGCCGGCCAGGCCTTCGCCGCCAGTCTTGAGGCTAGCGTAGATCGCACTCGCCTGGTCGAGGGGGAATCCCTGCTCCTGACCCTCTCCGGGCCTGGCGATGTCTGGGGCACGCCGGATACAGGGCCCCTCACCCGTGATTTCGGGGTGCAGAATCAGGGTCAGGGCACCAGCACGATCATGACCAACGGCCGGGTCACCACTACCCGGGAGTGGCGCCTGCTGCTCTCCCCTAAATCCGCCGGCCGGCTGACCATCCCGGCCCTCAAGCTGGGCGATCTGGAGACTGCGCCCATCCCCATCGAGGTGCTGCCCGCCTCTCAGGCCGCCCAGGTTGGCGAGGTACCGGCCGCGCGTCTGGAGGCCGAACTGGATCGTGATGCCGTCTATGTGCAAGGCCAGGCGATCTATACCCTGCGCGTCCTGCTGCGGTCCCAGGTCCAGAATGCCAGCCTGGAGGATCCCAAGGCCGAGGGTGTCCAATTCGAACGTCTCGGCGAGGATCGGGTCTCCGAGACGCAGCGAGATGGCCAGCGGTTTCATGTTATTGAACGACGCTATGCCCTCTTGCCTCAGCATAGTGGCATGATCGAGATTCAGGCCCCGGTCCTGTCCGCCGCCGTGCCCGAAAACCGTCAGCGGGGAGGGCGGTCCCCGGGTTCCTTCTCGGGGTCACCCTTTGGCCCGGGCGACAGCCCTTTTGAGCACTTCTTCGGCCGGGATCCCTTCTCGGACATGGATGGCCTGATCCAGCGCGCCCGGCCTATTCAGGTGCGTGGTCCGACCTTGGCCCTGGACGTCAAGCCCCAGCCGGACGGCGCCCCCTCGCCCTGGCTGCCCGCCGAGGATCTGCAATTGGCGGAGACCTGGACCCCGGACCCCTCCCAGGCCCGGGTCGGGGAACCCATTACCCGTACCCTGGCCATCACCGCCCAGGGCCTGAGTGCTACCCAACTCCCCGATTTGACCAGTGCCGTCCCGGATGGAGTCAAGCTTTACCCCGATAAACCCAGGGCCGAGACGCGCGCCGAAGGGGACACCCTGGTGGCGGTGAAAGAGATCAAGCAAGCGCTGGTGCCGGCGGTGGCGGGTAAGCTGACCCTGCCTGAGGTACGGCTGGCCTGGTGGGATACCCGGGAAAATAAGGAGAAGGTGGCAGTGCTGCCGGCAAGGATATTGGATGTTCAGGCCGCCACTGGCAACGCCGGTGCCCCGCCCCCGGCAGACCGCGCCGCGCCGGCGGCGCCTGCCTCGGTGCCCGCCAAGGCCCCGGCATCCGTCTCATCCCCGCCTGCTGCGCCCAGCCCGGGGAGTGCGGTGGCGTCCTTGCCCACGCCCGCCGCGGAGCAGATCGCGACATCCTGGCCCCTGCCGGCCGGCTATTGGCCCTGGCTTAGCCTCGGGTTGGGTCTTGTCTGGCTGCTGACCTTGGTGCTCTGGTGGCTTGAGCGCCGTCGCCATCCCCGCTCCGGTCCCGCCGTCCAAGAAGGGTCGGGGGAGCGACCCAGTGCCAGTCTCGCGGCAGCCCTGGCGGCTGTCCGCGTGGCCTGCGACTCTGGGGATCCCCGCGCCGCCCGCGCCGCCCTGCTGGCCTGGGGGCAGGCCCGCTGGCGGGATGATCCCCCGGTGCGTCTCGAAACCCTAGCCGATCGTCTGGCGGCTTACCAGGGGGGGGCTGGTGGTGGCGAGGCCGCTAGCTGCCTCCGGCTGCTGGACCAAAGTCTCTATGCCCCCGGTGTCATGACCTGGGATGGTCCAAACGCCTGGCGCTATTTGCAGCCGGTTCTGAGCGCGCTGGCGATGGAGGCGCCGTCGGGAAGGGTAGGGGT
The DNA here is from genome assembly GCA_044228795.1 of Chromatiaceae bacterium. Lineage (GTDB taxonomy): Bacteria > Pseudomonadota > Gammaproteobacteria > Chromatiales > Chromatiaceae > M0108. The sequence continues at coordinate 47,288 of JBGAUE010000009.1, forward strand.
CGACCCCTTGCCTGTCCTTTATCCCAAGAGCGGTTGAGGATGGTTGACCGGGACGAAGACAGGGACCCGCATCCGTAAACCCCTGCGTTTCTGACCTCAGGACTCTCGGCTTCCATGCTATCCTGACCCTGGGAGTCGGCCGGACAGTCGCTGCTCGTCCGCCTTGGCGGCGCGAGGGGAGGAAAGTCCGGGCTCCACAGGGCAGGGTGCCAGGTAACGCCTGGGGGGCGCGAGCCCACGGCAAGTGCCACAGAAAAGATACCGCCTAAATCCGCCTCGGTGGATCGGTAAGGGTGAAATGGTGCGGTAAGAGCGCACCGCGCCGACGGCAACGCCGGTGGCAGGGTAAACCCCACCCGGAGCAAGACCAAATAGGGGGGCGAGCGGCTGAGTGCCGCACCACGCGGCCCGCGTGTGTCCCCGGGTAGGTCGCTGGAGGCGTGTGGCGACGCACGTCCTAGATGAATGGCTGTCCCCGACAGAACCCGGCTTACAGGCCGACTCCCCCTCCTTTACCTCCTTGATGCCGCGTCCAGGGGCCAGACCATCCGGGCTGCCCTGACCCCGGTTTGCCAGCCTCTTGCCACGGAAACGGCAGGGCTCAGACCCCTACTCCTCCGCCTTCGCAAGGCAAAGGAAACGTGCGCCTCCCCAAGCGCGCATTTCCAGCCCCATTTCGCCCTTTCCTTGTCTTTTTTAGTGAATTAGATCCATCTATCAAAGGGTAACTCCATAAACCTAATTATTCGCCTTAGTCTTGTTGAGGCTGACACCGGGGGAACTCCTCGGGTGGCCATCAGCATCCCATTGATATTTGACAAGTCTTGCCCTGGTTGAGACCCAAGGACGGAGGGGCATCCTAACCCGCTGACAAGCGTGAAGAAACTTGTAATTGCGGCTTGACGAGAGGGGCGCTGTTGCCTAGTATGAGGATGAAAGTGGAGTAGAGTGGATTAAAAGGGAATAATTTCGCCATAAAGGGGGGCGGCAGTGTTTCGCGGGGTTTCTACCCTTAGTCTGGATCCCAAGGGCCGCTTGGCCATGCCCGCTCGTTATCGCGAGCAGATCCAGAATAGTTGCGCCTCGCATTTGGTGATTACGATCGACAGTGATCGTTGCCTCCTCATCTACCCGGAACCCAACTGGAAGGAAATCGAGCGGAAGCTAGAGAAGCTCCCCTCCTTTAATCCCACGGCCCGTAAGCTGCAGCGCCTTTACATAGGCCATGCCCATGACGTGGACATGGATGCCCAGGGACGACTGCAACTGCCTCCCGAGTTGCGCCAGTTCGCGAATCTGGACAAGCGGGTGGCCCTGATCGGCCAGAGCAATAAATTTGAATTGTGGGATGAGGATACCTGGGTGGCACGCCGCGATGAATGGTTGAACGCGGAGGACCTGGCTCAACTCGAGTCCTCCCCCGAATTCGCGTCCCTGTCTATTTAATCAATACCCGCTCTCATGGCCATTCATGAGCATAGGCCGGTTTTGCTGGAGGAAAGCTTGGAGGCCTTGGTGATTCATCCCGATGGGACCTATCTCGATGGCACCTTTGGCCGGGGTGGCCATGCGCGTGCCCTTCTGGCCAGGCTGGGGGCCAGGGGGCGTTTGCTTGTCCTGGATCGGGACCCGGAGGCGGTGGCTGTCGGGCGGGCCCTGGCGGACCAGGATCCGCGCTTGACGGTCGAGCAGGCTCCCTTCTCCACGTCGGCGGCCGTGGCGAGTCGTCATGGTTTGCTGGGCGCTATCGATGGCCTCCTGCTGGACATCGGTGTCTCCTCGCCTCAATTGGACGAGGCGGAGCGGGGCTTCAGTTTCGCCGCCGCAGGCCCGCTGGATATGCGCATGGACAATAGCACCGGCGAGACGGCGGCCCAGTGGCTGGCGCGGGCTAAGGAGGCGGAGATTGCCCAGGTGCTCCACGAATATGGCGAAGAGCGTTTCAGTCGCCGCATTGCCCGTGCTCTGGTCACCGCCCGCGCCGAGGCACCCATCCTGACCACCCAGCGCCTGGCGAGCCTGGTTGCCGCCGCCAGCCCGACCCGCGAGCCGGGGAAACACCCGGCAACCCGGACATTTCAGGCCATTCGCATCCAGGTCAACCACGAACTGGACGAACTGCGGAGCTGTCTGGCCGGGGTGCGTGAACTTCTGGCTGTGGGCGGGCGACTGGTGGTCATCAGTTTTCATTCGCTGGAGGATCGCATCGTCAAGCGCTTCCTGCGCGACGAGGCCAGGGGCGAACAATTTCCCAAGGGCGTACCCGTCAGGGCCCGGGAAATCCAGTCCTGGCTGCGCCCGGTGGGGAAGGCGGTACATGCCTCGCCGGCCGAGGTCGCGGCCAATCCCAGGGCCCGGAGTGCCGTGATGCGGGTTGGGGAGCGTCTGGCATGACTGTGCGGGAGCTTAATTTTATTGTGCTGCTCGGCATGGCTGTAGTGGCCTCTGGGGTAGGGGTCGTTTACGCAAAATATCAAACACGGATTGAATTCATTGCATTGCAGGCGCTTACCAAGGAGGTCCAGGGGCTGGAGGAGGAGTGGGGCGTCCTGCGGCTAGAGGAGGCGGCGCTAGGCACTCACCCACGGGTGGAGACGGCGGCGCGGACGCGGTTGGATATGTTTATGCCGCGAGGGGTGGATATCAAGACCATTGGGGGATCGGGTCATGTTCGGCACTGATTTGGTGAGGCGCAAACGCGACGGGAGCGGCAAGGGCCTTGCCTTTAATTTCAACAAGCGCAGCCTGGTGCTGCTGGGGTTACTGGGCACCTTACTCTTCGCGGTAGTAGCGAGCGCCTTTCAGCGCCAGGTCTTGGAGCGGGAGTTTCTGCGCGAGGAGGGCGAGGCCCGCTATCTTCGCGACTGGGAGATTCCGGCGCGGCGCGGCATGATCCTGGATCGCAATGGCGAACCTCTGGCGGTGAGTTCTCCCGTGGCCAGCGTCTGGACGGACCCTCGCAAGCTAAAGGATTACCCCGAGGCCATGGGGGAACTCGCCGATGCCATGGGAATCGCGAAGAAAGATCTGAAGCAGCGGGTCGCCGATCGCCAGACCAAGGGCTTTATCTACCTCAAACGACGCATCGAACCCGATCAGGCTCAGGAGGTGGAGCGCATCAAGACACAGTATCAGATTCATGAACTCGGTATGGAGACCGAATACAAGCGCTTCTATCCGGGAGGGGAAATCTTCGGCCACATCGTCGGCTTCACCGACGTGGACGACAAGGGCATCGAGGGCATGGAACTGGCCTTCAACGGCTGGCTGGGAGCGGAGCCTGGCCTGCGGCGGGTCATCAAGGATGGCCACCAGCAGCTGGTCGCCGAGGTGGAGCGCATCCGCCCACCCCATCATGGCAAGGACCTGGCGCTGAGCATCGACCGTCGCCTGCAATATCTCGCTTACCGCGAACTCATGCGCACGGTTCGGGAAAACAAAGCCAAGTCGGCCTCAGCCGTGGTGCTCGATGTCCATACCGGTGAGGTGCTGGCCATGGTCAACCAGCCGGCCTACAACCCCAACGGCAATAAAGATGGGGATCAGAGTACTCGCCGTAATCGCGCCGTCACCGATGTCATGGAGCCAGGCTCTACCGTCAAGCCCTTCGTCGTCGCCGCCGCTTTGGAACAGGGTCTGGTGACGCCGACCTCGCCCATCGATACCAGTCCCGGCTTCCTCTCGGTGGGCAGTAACACGGTCAAAGACATCCACAACTATGGGCGCTTGGACACGACCTCCGTTATCACCAAGTCCAGCAACGTCGGTGTCGTGAAGATGGCCCTGCGCATGAAGCGCGAGACCCTCTGGACTCTCTATGACAAGGTGGGGTTCGGCAGACCCACGGGGATTCAGTTCCCCGGCGAGGAGACGGGTCGTTTCCGGAACTTCAAGCGCTGGTCCGATTTCGAGTATGCCACCCAGGCCTTCGGCTATGGTCTTTCGGTCACGCCTCTCCAATTGGCCAGGGCCTATTCGGTGCTGGCCGCTGATGGGGTGCTGCGGCCAGTGAGTCTGCTCAAGGTGGACCAGGCCCCCGCAGGTGAGAGAGTTCTGAGTGCCAAGACGGCGCAACAGGTCCGCGCCATGATGGAGACCGTGGTCTCCCCGAAGGGTACCGCTAAGCAGGCCATGATCGAGGGCTACGGCGTCGCCGGTAAGACGGGTACGGCCAAGAAGTCCTCGGGACGCCATGGTTATGCCGCCGGGCGCTATCAGGCTGTCTTTGCCGGCATGGCGCCGGCTAGGGACCCGCGCTTTGTCCTGGTGGTCATGGTCGATGAGCCGAGCGCTGGGAAATACTATGGCGGCCTGGTGGCGGCCCCCGCCTTTGCCCGGATTATGCAAGGCGCCCTGCGTCTCTTCGATGTCCCCCCGGACCATCCGGAGGTAAAGATGCTGATGGCGGGCACGGACACGTCTCGATGATGACACGCCAGGGCGGAGTCCTTGCTCCGAGACCTATCTGGCGATTGAGCGATCTGCTCGCAGGTTTTGCCGCCGCAGACCCTGAAGCGGGAGAGACCCTAGCCATCTCCGGCCTGGCCCTGGATAGCCGTCGCATCCAGCCAGGCTGGCTTTTTCTTGCCTGTCAGGGTAGTCAGGGACATGGGCTCGACTTCGCCGCTCAGGCCCGGGCGCGGGGCGCGGTCGCTATCGCGGCCGAGCCGCATGATCCCTGGGATCCTATGGCCATGGCCGCCCTCGGCACCTCACTGGACCTGCCGGTCATACCAGTCCCGGACCTGCGCCACCAGGCAAGCCGGGTGGCTGGGCGCTTCCTGGGCGAGCCCAGCGCCCATCTGCAGGTTCTGGGCGTCACCGGCACCCATGGTAAGACCAGCGTCACCCACTACCTGTCCCAGGCCCTGGCCGCAGAGATCTCCTGTGGTTTGATGGGTACCCTGGGGGTCGGATTCCCCGACGATCTGGAGCCCAACACCCACACCACCCCGGACGCGGTGAGTCTCCAGGAGGCCCTGGCCTGGCTGCGCGAGGGTGGGGCCCGGGCGGTGGCCATGGAGGTTTCCTCTCATGCCCTGGATCAGGGCCGGGCGGCGGGAGTGCACTTCCACCATGCCATCTTCACCAATTTGAGCCGGGACCATCTCGATTATCACGGCGACAAGGCGAGCTACGGCTTGGCCAAGCGCGGCCTATTCCAGGCCCCGGGGCTTGAATGGGCCATTCTCAATCTCGACGACCCCCTGACCGTCGGCATTTTGGGCGATCTGGCACCGGAGGTGAGGGTGGGCGGCTATAGCCAGAATGCCGCTCTTGAGGTCCCCAGTAACTGTGAACTCTGGGCCCGCCTGCGGGACCTGGCCCCCTCACGGAGGGGCATGAGGCTGGAACTGGAGACCAGTGCCGGCGCGGCGAGCCTGGAACTGGAGCTGATTGGCCGCTTCAATGCCGCCAATGTATTGACCGTGCTGGTCGTGCTGCTGTCGCGGGGCATGGATCTGGACCGGGCGTTAAGGGCCCTGGCCAAGGTGCGCGGCGTACCCGGGCGCCTGGAGCGTTTCGGTGGCGCGGGTGGTCCTTTGGTGGTGGTGGATTATGCCCATACCCCGGATGCCCTGGAGCAAACCCTGCTCGACCTGCGTGCCCATGCCCCGGGCCGCTTGATTTGCGTCTTTGGCTGTGGCGGCGACCGGGATACCGGCCAGCGGCCCCTTATGGGGGCGGTTGCCGAACGCCTGGCCGATCAGGTGCTCCTCACCGATGATAACCCGCGGCGGGAAGATGGGCATGTCATCATCGACCAAATCCTGGGCGGGATGAAACAACCGGCGCGGGCGGCCATCGAGCGTCGGCGTGGTCTGGCCATCCGGCGCGCCATTGCCACCGCGGGCCGGGATGATCTGGTACTGGTGGCGGGCAAGGGCCATGAGACTATCCAGGATCTTGGGGAACGCCAAGTCCATTTCAGCGACCGGGCCCAGGTTCAGCAAGCCCTCTTCGAGCGGATGGGGACTGCTGTTCTGGAGGCCGCGGCGTGATGGCCCATCCCCTGCCCTGGACCCTCGGCGAGGCTGTTGCCCGGGTGGGTGGTCGCCTTCTGGGTGCCGATGGAGGCTTTTGCGGCGTCGGTATCGACAGCCGCCAGGATCTGACCGGTCGTCTCTTCGTGGCCTTACCGGGCGAGCGCCACGATGGTCATGACTTCGCTGCCAGCGCCGGTGAACAGGGCGCCACTGCCCTCATGGTTGAGCGGGAACTGGCAATCGACCTGCCCCAGTGGCAGGTCGAGGACACCCGCCTGGCGCTCGGCCAACTCGCCAGCGCTCACCGGGATCGCTTTGCGGGTCGCGTTCTCGCCTTGACGGGCAGCAACGGCAAGACCACCACCAAGGAGATGATCGCCGCCATTCTTGGCCAGGCGGGGCGGGTGAGGGCGACGCGGGGCAACCTAAATAATGACATCGGTCTGCCCTTGACCCTGCTGGAGGCCGGCGACGAGGATTTTCTGGTATTGGAGATGGGGGCCAACCATCCGGGGGAGATTGCCTATCTGACCGCTATCGCCCGTCCCGAGGTCGCGGCCATCACCAATGCCGGCCGCGCCCATCTGGAGGGCTTCGGCAGCCTGGAAGGCGTGGCCCGGGCCAAGGGCGAGATCGTCGCGGGCCTGGGTGCGAATGGTACCTTTATCTTCCCTGCTGATTCGCCTTGGGCCGGGCTGTGGCGGGCACTGGCCGGGACCAGGCACTGCCTGACCTGTGGTCCTGCGGGAGCGGCGGACCTGAGCGTCGATTTGACGGCGGTGGCGACCCGCTGGGATGCGGGGGGCTTCCGTACTGGCTTTCAGGTCATCGCACCCGGTCGGGTGCTGGACCTGGAATTGGCCCTGGCGGGTGCCCACAACGTGCGCAATGCCCTGGTGGCCGTGGCGATGGCCTGGGCCCTGGATCTAGACCCCGCGGCCATTGCGGCGGGACTGGCCGCCATGCGGCCAATCCCCGGCCGCTTGTTTCCGCGCCGGCTCCCGGGGGGGGTACGTCTCATCGACGATACCTACAATGCAAATCCGGATTCGGTGGAGGCGTCCATTACCGTCCTCATGTCGCTTCCGGGCCGCCATCTGCTGGTCCTGGGAGATCTGGGGGAGTTGGGTTCTGAGGCATCCGCACTGCATCACCGCTTGGGTCAGAAAGCCCGGGAGGCTGGGGTTGATGTCCTCTACACGGTCGGTAGTCTGAGTGCCGAGGCGGCGGCAGGTTTTGGCCCGGGGGCCCGGCATTTTCCGGTTCAGGGTGAACTTATTGCCGCCTTGAGCCAGGATTTAGGGATTAACGATCTGGTCCTGATCAAGGGTTCCCGACGCGCGGCTATGGACCGGGTCGTGGCTGCCCTTGGCGCCCCGGAGGAGGGCTAAAATATGTTGCTCTATCTGTCCGAATGGCTCAGCCAGTTCCATAGCGGCTTCGGGGTTTTCCGTTATCTGACCCTGCGCGCCATCCTGGGGGTACTGACCGCCCTAGCCATCTCCTTCGTCCTGGGTCCGCCCATGATCCGCCGTCTCCGCCAGTACAAGATCGGCCAGACGGTGCGCAATGATGGTCCCCAGTCGCACCTTTCCAAGGCGGGAACCCCCACCATGGGCGGGGCCCTCATGTTGGTGGCGGTGGGGATCGCCACCCTGCTATGGTCCAACCTGGCCAATGTCTATGTCTGGGTGGTGCTGCTGGTGACCCTGTCCTTTGGCGCCATCGGTCTGGTGGATGATTATAAAAAGTTGGTGCTGCGAAACCCCCGGGGGCTGGCGGCGCGCTATAAGTATTTCTGGCAGTCGGTGGTGGGGCTGTTGGCCGCTATCTTGCTGTTCTGGATCGCCAAGACCCCGGCGGAGACGGCCCTGCTGATCCCCTATCTCAAGAGTGTCTCCTTACAACTCGGGCCCTGGTACATCCTGCTGACCTATCTGGTCATCGTCGGTTCCAGCAATGCGGTGAACCTGACGGATGGACTGGACGGCCTGGCGGTCATGCCAACGGTGCTGGTGATGGGGGCCCTGGGGATTTTTGTCTATGCCTCGGGTAACGTGAAGTTCGCGGAGTATCTGCTGATACCCGATGTCCCTGGCGTGGGCGAGGTGGTGGTCTTTTGCTCGGCCCTGGTCGGGGCTGGCCTGGGGTTCCTGTGGTTCAACACCTATCCCGCCCAGGTCTTCATGGGGGATGTCGGTGCCCTGGCCCTGGGAGCGGCCCTGGGGGTCGTGGCCGTGGTGGTCCGGCAGGAACTGGTGCTCCTCATCATGGGTGGCATCTTCGTCGCCGAAACCCTGTCCGTGATGCTGCAGGTCGCCTCCTTCAAGATGACGGGCAAGCGCATCTTTCGCATGGCGCCGCTGCACCATCACTTCGAACTCAAGGGCTGGCCAGAGCCGCGGGTCATCGTGCGCTTTTGGATCCTTACCGTCATTCTGGTCCTCGTCGGGCTGGCGAGCCTCAAGATCCGCTGATGAATAGTTTCCTGGACGACCATGGCGACTCCCGAGGGCAAAGGGTCCAGCCCAAGACTCTGGTCCTGGGGCTCGGCAAGACGGGCCTGTCCTGCGCCCGCTATCTGCGCTCGCAAGGCGTACCGGTGGCGGTAACCGACACCCGGTCCCAGCCGCCGTGTCTGGAGGCAGCACGCGCGGAGATGCCGGACCTGCCGTTGTTCCTGGGCGGCTTCGATTCGTCAGCCCTGGAGGCGGCCGAACGCCTGGTCATCAGCCCTGGCATCGCCCTTGGGGAGCCGCATCTGGCGGCGGCGCTGGGGCGCGGTTTGGAGGTGATTGGGGATATCGAGTTGTTCGCACGGGCCGCCCAAGCACCGATCGTCGGCATTACTGGCTCCAATGGTAAAAGCACGGTGACTACCCTGGTGGGCGAAATGGCGCAGGCCAGCGGGTTAAGGACGGCGGTGGGCGGCAATCTGGGGGAGCCCGCCCTCGAGTTACTAGATCCAGCGGTCGAGCTTTATGTACTGGAGCTCTCCAGCTTCCAATTGGAGACGACCTGGTCGCTGCGACCCCGCGTGGCTACGGTTCTGAATATCTCCGCCGATCATCTCGACCGCTATCCCAGCCTGGAAGCCTATGCGGCCACTAAGGCCAGCCTCTTGCGGGGCGCCGAGGTGGCTTTGCTTAATCGAGACGATCCCAAGGTCGCGGCCATGGCCGGGTTGGCGGGGCGGGATATCTGGTTTGGCTTGGGGGCACCCCAGGCGGAGGCGGATTTTGGCCTGCTGGAGGGCGAGGGGGAGACCTGGCTGGCGCGGGGCGATCAGTTGTTGGTGCGAACGGATGCCTTGCCACTGGCTGGCCGTCACAATCTGGCTAATGCCCTGGCGGCCCTAGCTCTCGGTGAGGTTTGTGGCCTGCCCTTGGAATCCCGACTGGCGGCGCTGCGGGTCTTCCAGGGCCTTGCCCATCGGACCGTACTGGTGGCCATGCGCAGGGGGGTGCGCTGGTTCGACGATTCCAAGGGCACCAATCCGGGGGCCACCGTTGCGGCCCTGCTAGGCCTGATCGATCCGGCTAAGGAAGGCCGGGCCGTACTCATCGCCGGTGGCGATGGCAAGGGTGCCGACTTTGTCGAATTGGCGGAAACGGTCGGGCACACCGCCCGCGCCGTGATCCTGATGGGTCGCGATGGCCCCCGGATCGAGGATGCCCTCGCGGGTCGGGTCCTCACCCAGCGAGCCCGGGATATGGAGGAGGCGGTGCGTCTGGCGGGGGAGATTGCCTTGCCAGGCGATTCGGTGTTGCTGTCACCGGCCTGCGCCAGTTTCGATATGTTCGAAAATTACGAACATCGCGGTCGCGTCTTCGTGGCGGCGGTGAAGGGGTTAGGGGTATGAGTGAGGCAGTCGAAAGTGTCAAGTCCCTGTCCCGTCGGCACCAGGCCCCAACCCTGCCCGAGATGGACTGGGTTCTGCTGTTAGTCGCGGCAGCCTTGATCGGGCTGGGTTTCATTATGGTGGCTTCCGCCTCCATGCCTATCGCCGATCGCACCTTCGGCGATCCCTTCCACTTTGTCTATCGCCATGCCGCTGCACTGGCGATGGCCGTGGCGGCCGCAGTGGGGGTTCTGGCGGTGCCCATTCGCTTCTGGGAGCGTTACGGGACCCTGCTCTTTTTTGTTGGCCTCCTGCTGTTGGTGATGGTGCTCATCCCAGGCCTGGGCCGCAAGGTCAATGGCGCTACCCGCTGGATACCCCTGGGGCCGATTAACCTGCAAAGCTCAGAATTCATGAAATTCTTCGCCGTCATCTTTATTGCCGGTTACCTGGTGCGGCGGCGCGAGGAGGTGGAGAACCGATTTATGGGCTTTTTCAAGCCCATGGTGCTGATCGTCATTGCTGCCACCCTGATCATGGCAGAGCCCGACTTTGGAACCACGGCGGTGCTGATGGCAACCGTCCTGGCGATGCTCTTTCTGGGTGGGGTGCGCATCGCCTACTTTGGCGCCCTGGTCGGCGCCGTGGTCACGGCGGGTGTAGCCCTGGTCATCTCCTCTCCCTATAGGATGCAACGGGTGATGTCCTATCGGGATCCCTGGGCGGATCCCTACGATACCGGCTTCCAGTTAAGCCAGGCCCTGATTGCCTTTGGGCGGGGGGAATGGGCAGGGGTTGGATTGGGGAACGGCATTCAAAAGCAGTTTTTTCTCCCCGAGGCGCACACGGACTTCATCATTGCCGTGGTGGGCGAGGAACTGGGGTTGGCTGGGGTGCTGCTGGTTCTGGTCGGCTTTGCCTTTATCGTCTGGCGGGCCTTTCGCATCGGCTTTTGTGCCCGGCGCGCCGGGCGGCACTTCGAGGCCTATCTGGCCCAGGGTTTTGGTTTGGGTCTGGGTCTCCAAGGGCTCATCAATATCGGTGTCAACGTTGGCTTGCTGCCAACCAAAGGCTTGACCCTGCCCTTTATGAGCTATGGCAGCAACAGCCTCATCGTCGCTTGCATGATTATCGCCGTTTTATTGCGCATCGATCTCGAAGCGAGGCGAAACCCGGATGGTGAATCCAGCGCGGGCAGGGTGTCATGGGTGCGCGCCTAGCCGTCATGGCCGGCGGGACCGGCGGACATGTTTTCCCGGCCCTGGCGGTTGCGGAATTGTTGCGTGACCAAGGCCAGGAGGTCTTCTGGATTGGGACTCGCGACAAGATGGAGGCGCGGCTGGTGCCTGAGCGTGGCTTTGCCATGGAATGGATAGGTATCGAGGGCCTGCGCGGCAAGGGTAGCCTCCGACTCCTGATGGCCCCCTGGAAGCTGGCGGTGGCTCTGTTCCAAGCGGCAGGCATATTGCGCCGACGGCGTCCAGACCTGGTGCTGGGTATGGGTGGCTTTGCCTCGGGCCCCGGCGGTCTGGTGGCCAGATGGCTGGGTATCCCCCTCATTATCCATGAGCAGAACCAGGTGCCCGGCCTCACCAACCTGTGGCTGTCCCGGATCGCCCGGCGGGTCTTCCAGGCCTTTCCCAACAGCTTCCCCCCCGGGCGGGGCGCTGAAACCTGCGGCAACCCGGTACGCCCCGAGATTTGTGCCCTGCCCGCGCCTGCGGCGCGCCTGGTAAGACGCCAGGGCCGGGTACGTCTGCTGGTGGTTGGGGGCTCCCTGGGTGCTCAGGCGCTGAACGAGCAGGTCGCTCCCGCAGTAGCGCTCATGCCGCTGGAGGCCCGCCCCTTGATACGCCATCAGGCCGGTGAACGGACCCTGGAGGTTGCCCGCCAAGCCTACGCCCGGGCCGGGGTCGAGGCCGAGGTCACGCCCTTCATTCGCGATATGGCTGAGGCGTACGGCTGGGCGGATCTGGTAATATGCCGCTCCGGCGCCTTGACGGTGTCGGAACTGGCTGCCGCCGGCCTTGGTGCTATTCTGGTCCCCTACCCCTATGCGGTGGACGATCATCAGACCGCCAATGCCGCTTATCTCGCGGCACCTGGCGGGGCCGAGATTCTGCCCCAATCCGAATTAAACCCCGCGCGATTAGGCGCCCTCCTGACCCGGTTACTCGGGGACCGCGCCCGGCTCCTGGCCATGGCGGAGGCGGCCCGCGCCCGGACCATGCCGGACGCTGCGAGACGTATCGCCGCCGCTTGCCTCGCCGAGATTACCTCATGAATAACCCATCCCTTCTCTTACCTGGGCATCATGCCGGTCGCATGGGCCGTATCCGCCGCCTGCACTTTATCGGCATTGGTGGTGCGGGTATGAGCGGTATCGCCGAGATCATGCTGGACCTGGGCTACGAGGTGTCGGGCTCGGACAAACGGGCTAACGGGGCAACCCGGCGGTTGGCGAATCTGGGTGCCCGGGTCTACATCGGCCATGCGCCGGAACAAGTTCAGGGGGTAGACGCCGTCGTCGTTTCCAGTGCCATCGACGAGGCTAACCCTGAGATCATCGCTGCGCGCGCGGGCCGCCTGCCCTTGGTGCGGCGTGCCGAGATGCTGGCCGAACTCATGCGCTTCTACTATGGCGTGGCGGTCGCCGGTACCCATGGCAAGACCACCACCACCAGTCTGGTCGCCAGTGTCCTGGCGGAGGGCGGCCTGGACCCAACCTTTGTCATAGGGGGCCTGTTGAACAGTGCTGGGGCCAATGCCCGACTCGGCAGCCACCACTACCTGGTGGCGGAGGCGGACGAGAGCGACGCCTCCTTCCTCTATTTGCAGCCGATGTTGTCGGTCATCACGAACATTGACGCCGATCACATGGTCACTTATGGCCATGACTTTAGCCGGCTGCGGAATACCTTCATGGAGTTTCTGCACCACCTACCCTTTTACGGCTTGGCGGTACTCTGCATCGACGATGACGAGGTGCGGGAACTGGTCTCTGAAGTACCCCGTCCGGTGCGGACCTATGGCACCCGGCCGGAGGCGGACATACGGGCCGAGCGGGTCCGTCAGGAAGGGCTGCGGATGTATTTCGAGGTTCAGCATGCGGGCGGTAGCTTCCCCGTAGAGCTCAACCTCCCCGGCCGCCACAATGTCCTCAATGCCCTGGCGGCGATTGGCGTGGGCCTCGAACTGGGAGTGCCGGTAGAGGCTATTCGCCGGGCCCTGGCGGGGTTCCAGGGTATAGGTCGGCGCTTTGTGGTCAGCGAAGTCCATGACACCCGTGGTCGTGGCCTGGTATTGATTGACGATTATGGCCATCACCCCCGCGAGGTGGCGGCGACGCTGGAGGCGGCTCGCCAAGGCTGGCCTGGCCGGCGTCTGGTTCTGGTTTTCCAACCCCACCGTTACAGCCGCACCCAGGAACAATTCGATGACTTCGTACAGGTCCTTTCCGGCGTGGACCGCCTGGTACTCTGCGAGGTCTACCCTGCGGGCGAGGCGCCGATCCCGGGGGCCGATGGGCGTGCCCTCAGTCGCGCCATACGCGCCCGCGCCCAGGTTGACCCCGTGTTCTGCCAGGATCTTAACGAGGTACCTCAGGTGCTGGATAAGTTGTTGGAGGACGGCGACCTGGTGCTGCTCTCCGGTGCTGGCGATATTGGCGGCTTGGCCGCGCGCTTGCCAGGGATGATGCGGCAGGGGGATGCCGCCATTGTTTAAGAAGGGTGTTTTTGCGATATCTTGCGAGGGGCGCCTGTGAGTCCCCCCACATCGCCCCTGCGTGGCGATCTTCGCCTGGACGAGCCCCTGGCTCGCCATACCAGTTGGCGGGTGGGTGGGCCAGCCAAGCGTTTCTATCGCCCGGCTGACGCCGCGGATCTGACGGTCTTCCTGGGCACCCTGGACCCCGAGGAGCCGCTGCTCTGGCTGGGTTTGGGGAGCAATCTCCTGGTGAGTGACGAGGGGTTTTTTGGCACTGTCATCCAGACCCAGGGCCGCCTGGGCGGCCTGGAACGGTTGGGTGACCCGGGACTGGGACTGAGGGCCGAATGCGGTGTCGCCTGCGCCAAGGTGGCGCGTTTCGCCGCCCGTGCGGGTCTGGCCGGTATTGAGTTTCTGGCCGGCATCCCGGGAACCCTGGGTGGAGCCCTGGCCCTAAACGCCGGTGCCCATGGCGGCGAGACCTGGGAGCGGGTACGCAAGGTCGTGACGGTGGACCGCTCGGGTCGGCTGCGGGAACGGGTGCCTGCGGACTTCCAGGTTGAGTATCGCCAGGTCCAGGGGCCCAGGGATGAGTGGTTCCTTGCGGCTGAGTTAGCCCTGGAGGCCGGCGATCCCGCGCTGTGTCAGGCCCGCATTCGCGATCTCCTGGAGCGACGTAACCGGTCCCAGCCAATAGGCCAGCCCAGTTGCGGGTCCGTCTTTCGCAATCCTCCCGGGGATTATGCCGCGCGCCTGATCGAGGCCGCCGGACTCAAGGGTGAGCGCGAGGGTGGCGCCCAAGTTTCGACCCGGCACGCGAATTTCATCATCAACAGCGGCGATGCCAGTGCCCATGACATCTTGCGGCTTATCGACCGGATACGGGTGACGGTCGCGGGGCGCAGTGGCGTGGTGCTGCAGCCCGAGGTCCATTTCATCGGGGGAGAGATGGCATGAATCCGGACGCGGCTCAATTCGGCAAGGTGGCCTTGCTCCTGGGAGGAGCATCGGCGGAGCGCGAGATCTCACTCAAGAGTGGTCAAGCCGTGCTCGCGGCCCTACGGCGCCAGGGGGTGGATGTGGATCCCCTGGACCCTGATGCCAGCGTCCTGGAGCGGCTGCGGCTGGGGGGCTACGACCGCGTCTTCATCATGCTCCATGGCCGGGGTGGCGAGGATGGACGGATCCAGGGCGCCCTGGAGACCCTGGGCCTGCCTTACACGGGGTCGGGTGTCCTGGGCTCGGCCCTGGGTATGGATAAGTATCGCTGCAAGTTGGCCTGGCAGGGCGCCGGCCTGCCCACCGCGGATTTTATTCCGCTTCGTGATGACCGTGACCTGCCGCGAGCGGTGGTTTTGGGCTTTCCCCTCATGGTCAAACCAGCCCACGAGGGTTCGAGCATTGGTATGGCACGTGTGGAGGACGAAGAGCAACTGGCTAGGGCCTGGCGTGAGGCCCTTGGCTACGATCGCCTGGTCATTGCCGAACGTTGGATCTCCGGCCCCGAGTACACCTGCGCCATTCTTGGGAACGAGGCCCTACCCATGATTCGCCTGGAGACACCCCGGCAATTTTATGACTATCAGGCCAAGTATTTTGCCAATGACACCCGTTACCTCTGTCCCTGCGGACTGTCCCAGGAGGAGGAGATGGGTCTGCAAACCCTGTCCCTGGCGGCCTTCGAGACCGTCGGGGCCCGCGGCTGGGGTCGGGTGGATCTGATGTTGGACCGGGATGGATCGCCCCATCTGCTGGAGATCAACACGGTGCCGGGCATGACCGATCATAGCCTGGTGCCCATGGCGGCCAACGCCCGAGGTATCGGCTTTGATGAATTGGTCTGGCGCATTCTGGAGACAAGCCTTGAATAGGATGCCCCCCCCCTCTCTGGTCAGGTATTCGCCACCCGCGCCGCCACCCAGGGTCGATTCCAAGGTGGCCTGGCGGTTGTTCAAGGGTTTCTCCGGCCTGTTTCTGATCGCCCTTATGGTGGGCGGAGTCCATTGGCTTTTACGCTGCGAGTCTCAGTATCTGCCGGTACGGGTGGTCAGTATCGAGGGTGAGGTTAGGCAAATGACCTTGCAACTGATCCAGGACCGGGTGGGCCAGACGTTGGAGGCTGGTATTCTCACCCAGGATCTGGGGGTCATTCAGGCGGCCATCAAGGAACTCCCTTGGGTGAGCGGCGCTGGGGTGCGTCGCGCCTGGCCGGACCGGCTGGTGATCTCGGTTCAGGAACATAAGCCCTTGGCGCGATGGGGTGATGATGGCTTGGTGACAGCCGAGGGCCGCGTGTTTCGGCCCGATAGACACGAAATACCCCATGGCCTGCCGCGTCTGGCGGGTCCCGATGATCAGGCACCCCAAGTGGTTATGCGCTACCAGGCCTGGCAGCCCTTGCTTAAGTCTCAGGGTCTGGCGATCCTAGCCTTAGAGGACGATCCGCGAGGGGCCTGGACCCTGACCACAGATGCCGGCTTCAACCTTTTGCTGGGCAAGACGGATGTCGAAGCACGCCTGGAGCGCTTCCTGCGCGCCTATCCCAACATCCTGGCGGCTGGGCGGCCGGCACGAGTAGACATGCGATATAGTAACGGTTTAGCCGTAAGCTGGTCAGGCGCCAGGGTTGCCAGAGAGGCTGATCCGAATGCCGAGCCGTTTGCCCAGACCGGGCCCGACGCCAGGGTACGGGTCTTCGTCCCCGGTCAAATACCTTCTTCCCACCTTGGACCGCCGGTCGAACCCCGGCGGTCGTCCCGGAGTTAGCCAAGATGTCGCGACGCGGCGATAAGAATCTACTAGTGGGGCTGGATATCGGTACCTCCAAGATCGCCTGCCTGGTGGGCGAGGAACGGGCTGATGGCCTCATTGAGATCGTGGGGGTAGGTACCCATCCCTCGCGGGGGCTGAAGCGCGGCGTGGTCGTGGATATCGAATCCACGGTGCAGTCCATCCAGCGCGCCGTGGAGGAAGCGGAACTGATGGCGGGGTGTGAGATCCACTCGGTCCATGCCGGGATCGCCGGTAGCCATATCCGCAGCCTGAGTTCTCATGGCATTACCGCCATCAAGGACCGAGAGGTAAGTCAGGTCGATATGGATCGGGTCATCGACGCGGCCCGGGCAGTCGCCATTCCGGCGGACCAGAGGATACTTCACGTTCTGCCCCAGGAATTTGTCATTGACGGCCAAGAGGGGATTCGCGAGCCCATCGGTATGTGCGGTGTCCGTCTGGAGGCGCGGGTGCATCTTGTCACAGGGGCCGTCAGCGCCGCGCAGAACATCGTCAAATGCATTCGCCGCTGCGGCCTGGAGGTGGATGATCTGGTATTGGAACAGCTCGGATCCAGCTATGCGGTGCTGGGGGAAGACGAGAAGGAACTGGGTGTCTGTCTTATCGATATCGGCGGAGGGACCACGGATTTGGCCATCTTCACCGATGGCGCTATCCAGCATACGGCGGTCATTCCCATCGCCGGGGATCAGGTGACCAATGACATTGCCGTGGCCCTGCGCACCCCGACTCAGTATGCGGAGCGGATCAAGGTCCGCCATGCCTGCGCCCTGGCGCAACTTGCTGGAGGCGGGGAAATGATCGAAGTGCCGAGTATCGGCGAGCGCCCCCCCCGCCGTCTCTCGCGTCAGACTTTGGCCGAGGTGGTCGAACCTCGCTATGAGGAGTTGCTGAACCTGGCCCTGGCAGAGTTGCGCCGCACCGGGTTGGAAGCCAAGGTCGCCAGCGGCGTGGTCATGACCGGTGGCAGTTCCAAGATGGCGGGCCTCATGGACCTGGCGGAGGAGATCTTCCATATGCCCGTCCGCCTGGGGCATCCACAGAATGCCGTGGGACTTGAAGAGGTGATGAGTAATCCCATTCATGCCACTGGGGTTGGTCTGCTCCTGTATGCCCGCCAAAACCGTTTCGCCCTCCGTTCCACGCCGAAAGAGGGTCAGGGCCTCAAGGCGATACTGGGGCGGATGAAAAATTGGTTTCAGGGGAATTTTTAGTTTTTTCATAGCCCTTTCGGGCTTTGCCGGCGTTGCCATCCTGCGGGGACGCCAAGCAGTGAATTGGGGTCGTCCGGCTTGCAGCACTGGACGACCATGAGTCAACCCTTTGGAAATTACATAAACGCTAGAGGAGTCAATTAATGTTTGAGCTGATGGATACCCATACCCAGAGCGCCGTCATCAAGGTCATCGGTGTCGGCGGCGGCGGCGGCAATGCCGTTAACCACATGATGGAGTCCTCCATCGAGGGCGTGGAATTTATTTGCGCCAATACGGATGCCCAGGCCTTGAAGCATTCCAGTGTCAAGACCATCCTGCAATTGGGCGCGGCGATTACCAAGGGCCTCGGCGCGGGTGCCAGCCCCGCCGTGGGCCGCCAGGCGGCCGAAGAGGATCGCGATCGCATTCGCGATGCCCTGGAAGGTGCCGACATGGTCTTCATCACCGCCGGCATGGGGGGAGGCACGGGCACCGGAGCCACCCCCGTGGTCGCTGAGGTGGCCAAGGAGTTGGGTATCCTGACGGTGGCGGTGGTGACCAAGCCCTTCCCCTTCGAGGGCGGTAAGCGCATGAAGATCGCCGAAGAGGGCATCGAGGCCTTGGCTAGCCGTGTCGATTCCCTGATTACTATCCCCAACGAGAAACTGCTGGCGGTCCTGGGCAAGGAGATGAGCCTGCTCAACGCCTTTAAGGCTGCCAACGATGTCCTGCTCAACGCTACCCGGGGTGTTGCTGAACTCATTACCCGTCACGGCCTCATCAACGTGGACTTCGCTGATGTCAAGACCGTCATGTCCGAGATGGGCGAGGCGATGATGGGCATGGGTGCGGCGACGGGTGTGAACCGGGCCCGTGAGGCGGCGGAGGCGGCCATCAACAGCCCCCTCCTGGGCGATATCGACCTCTCGGGCGCCAAGGGCATCCTGGTCAATATCACTGCAGGCATGGATCTCACTATCGGTGAGTTCGATGAGGTGGGTAACACGGTCCGTGACTTTGCCGACGAAGATGCCACCGTGGTGGTAGGTACCGTCATCGATCCCGATCTGGACGACGAGATGCGGGTCACCGTGGTCGCTACGGGTCTCGGCGGCAACCGTGGGCGCGGCGGTCCGTCGGTCCGCGCCGATAGTCCCCGGCTGCATGTGGTGGCCAATGACCGCACCACACCCAAGGCCTCCAGCTATCCGGACCCCTTTGCCCGTAAGGCCAAGTCGTCCCCTGCCAATTCGGAACCGGACCTGGACTATCTGGACATCCCCGCCTTTCTGCGCCGCCAGGCGGACTGAGACCCTCCTCAGGGATGTGCCTGCCGTGATCCGGCGGGGGCATCTCCGGGGGGTGCCAGACAACTGCCGCCGGTGGTAGAGGGCCACCGGTGGGGATCCTGGTGGCCTCCCCTTCCGCTCGCAACCTCGTCATCAGTGCCCTTCCAGAAGAAAATCAATAGGATTTTCTTGCAAGAAAACCCAGCTCGGGATAATAATACGGGTAAACCCTTATGGGCGGGAGCACGGTTTTTTTGCATTAAGCAAAAATAAAGTGCTATCCCAATAACTTAGGCTAAACGGGGATAAACCCTGGCCAAATCCGGTAAGCAACGAGCACCAAGAGGAGAGGGGCGATGATCAGGCAGCGTACGCTCAAAAATGTCATCCGCGCCACCGGCGTGGGCTTGCATACCGGTGACAAGGTCTTTCTGACCCTGCGCCCAGCCGCCCCCGATACGGGCATCGTGTTTCGCCGCACCGATCTCACGCCACCCGTCGATATTCCCGCCTGCCCGCTGAATGTTGGCGATACCCGGTTATCCACCACCCTGGTCAAGGATGGCGTACGCATCTCGACCGTTGAGCATCTGCTCTCGGCCTTCGCCGGCCTTGGCATCGATAATGCCTATGTCGATGTGAGTGCCGCGGAGGTGCCTATCATGGATGGGAGCGCGGGACCCTTCGTCTTCCTGATCCAATCGGCGGGCATCGAGGAGCAGAATCGCGCCAAGCGGTTTGTGCGCATCAAACGTCGGGTCCGGGTGGAGGATGGTGACAAGTACGCCATGTTCGAGCCCTATGATGGATTTAAGGTGGAGTTTGCCATTGATTTCGATCATCCGGCCTTCCCATCCAGCACACGTTCGGCGACCGTGGACTTGTCAGCTACCTCCTTCGTCAAGGAGGTCAGCCGGGCTCGCACCTTTGGGTTTCTGCGTGACATCGAGGCCCTACGTCAACAAAACCTGGCCTTGGGCGGGAGCATGGACAACGCCGTGGTGGTGGATGACTACCGGGTGCTCAACGAGGAAGGGCTACGTTACGAAGACGAGTTTGTTCGCCATAAGATTCTCGATGCCATTGGTGACCTCTATCTCCTGGGGCATTCCCTGATTGGCGCCTTCCGGGGCTATAAATCGGGTCATGGGCTTAACAATCAGCTCCTGCGTGCCCTGATTGCCGACAGGTCCGCCTGGGAAGAGGTCTCTTACCAGGATGATGGCTCGGCTTCGGCGCGAGTCCGCCGCCTGCAGTTAGCCATCGCCTGATCCTTCCCTGTCCCCATTATTTAGGCCGCGCCGGGTAAAAGACCCGGCTCCGGCTTGTGCCAGCCGGCGCAGAGCCCGTCCCAGTTCCGTATCGCCCTGAACCTCCGCCGCCTGCCTGATTAGGGACGCCGTGGCCGGGGATATTCTCGCCCTCTGTCTTTCCACTTCCGGACCTCGGCGGGCAACCGTCTGCGGTTGGATGCGTACCCTGCATGCCGCGATTTCTCCTTCAAGGGATCCCAGGTCGGCCATCAACTCCGGGACCTGAAAGCGCAGTCGCGAGGCCCAGGCCGGTGAGTCCGTGATCAGGGTCAGTTGACCCTCCTCCAGGGTGGCGAACAGGCAATGGGCATCGAGCGGGGGCAACAGGCGAGCACGGATGGCCTGCAATAACTGGCGCTGTTGGTCGATGAGGGCGAGCAACGCCCCCCGTGTTTCGCTATCACTCAGGCAGCGGAGGGCGTGGCGGAGGGGTTTAAGAACCATGGCGTAAAGGTTTCGTGTTGTTGCAATAGTTTGATTTACTAGGGATTACCCTAACCCATAAATTCGGCTTGGGTTTGGATCAAACTGTTTTTGCTTGGCGGGATGGGGTTCATACGGTAAGGTTAGCAAGTCTTTTCCATTGGAACTACTGGATGAAAAACTGCTTTTCGCACCGATGTCATGTGGGCATTGGACCTCGGACGCAGCTTTGGCTCAGTGTCTTGGTTCTGGCCTTAGTCGTTGCCGGAGCTGGTACAGCCGGCTATTGGTACGGTCAAATTCGTTTAGCTAGTGCGGCACAGGGTGGACCTCATGACGGGACTCTGGCCGCCCTGGCCCAAACCAGGACCAACGATCTGGCAGTCATCAAGTTGGAATCCTCCAGCGAAATTGATGCCCTGAGCCTCAAACTAGGTCAGATGCAGGCGGAAATCCTACGCCTCAATGCCCTCGGCGAGCTTCTGGTCGAAAAGGCCGGCCTCAGCCCCGAGGAATTCGACTTTCAGAATACCCCCCCTCAAGGGGGTCCCGAGCCCCATGAAATGCTGCCGTCTTCCACCGATGAATTCGCCCTGGAAATGGCCCGACTGTCCGATCAGTTGCTGGATCGGGGCCGTAAGCTCAGGCTTCTCGAACAGTTAACCACGGAGCGGGAATTGGGGGAAGGAAGTCTGGCCCCTGGGCTCCCCGTCCGTTCCGGATACATCTCCTCCTACTTTGGCACGCGCAAGGACCCCATCAATGGCGGCGCCAGTTTCCATAGTGGCGTGGATTATGCCGGCAAGCTGGGTAGCGACATACTGGCCGTGGCGGATGGTTTGGTGGTCTTCAGTGACTCCATCAATGGCTATGGTCGGACCGTTGAAATACGCCACACCAATGGCCTGGTAACCCGCTACGCCCATTGCAAGAAGCAACTGGTCGAGGTAGGCGACTTGGTTACTAAGGGCCAGGTTATCGCCACCCTTGGCAATAGCGGTCGCTCTACCGGCCCCCACCTCCATTTCGAGGTGCTCAGGGATGGCGTAGCCATGAATCCTTTATTATTGGCAGGCCTCGATCTCCCCAAGTAGAATCTCGCCTTCCGCTGTTCGCAGCCCCGATCTCACCTCTCCCCTTCCCGACCCGATCCCACCCCGCTGAACCCCTGGGGGCAATCGGGTGCGGCTTCGGGTCCGCTCTTGCGGTATTATTCTCTTAATATTCCCACTCCGGACAATTCCTCGCATGGTCACAAATCTGCTCAAAAAAGTCTTCGGCAGCCGCAATGATCGGCTTGTGAAGAAGATGTCCAAGACGGTCACGGAGATTACCGCCCTGGAGCCGGCGGTTGAAAAACTTTCCGACGAGGATTTGCGGGCCAAGACCGACGAGTTCCGGAGCCGATTGGCGGCGGGTGACAACCTTGAGACCCTGATGGGAGAGGCCTTCGCCGTTGCGCGGGAGGCAGGACGGCGGGTGCTGGGCATGCGCCACTTCGACGTCCAGATGATCGGCGGCATGGTTCTTAATGACGGACGTATTGCCGAGATGCGCACCGGCGAGGGTAAAACCCTGGTGGCCACCCTGGCCGCTTATCTCAATGCCTTACCTGCCAAGGGGGTGCATGTGGTCACGGTCAATGACTACCTCGCCCGTCGCGACGCCGTCTGGATGGGACGAATCTATAACTTTCTGGGGCTGTCGGTTGGCGTCATCAATTCTTCGGGCGGTATGGGCCCGGACGCCGCTTCCTATGTTTTGGATCTCGATTACGAACCGACCCCTGGCCAGGGCTACCGGTATTTGCGCGGCGTCACCCGTCGCGAGGCCTATGCCGCTGATATTACTTACGGCACCAACAACGAGTTCGGCTTCGATTATCTGCGCGACAACATGGCCTTCACGCCTGAGCAACGAGTCCAGCGCGATCCCTTTTTCGCCATCGTGGATGAGGTTGACTCTATCCTCATTGATGAGGCTCGGACCCCGCTCATCATCTCTGGGCCCTCCGAGGGTAATACGGACCTCTACAAAAAAATCGATGTCATCATCCCGCGCCTGATTCGTCAGGACCCGTTCACCAACGAGGAGGGCAAGCCGGACTTTGGACCCGGTGACTTCTCGGTGGACGAGAAGGCTCGCCAGGCCTTCCTGAGCGAGGAGGGCCATCAGCATGTGGAGGAAATGTTGTCGGAAATGGGCCTGCTTGGCGAGGGTGAGAGCCTCTATGATCCGGCCAACATCGCCCTCATGCATCATGTCTACGCCGCCCTGCGTGCCCATGTCCTTTTCCAGAAGAACGTCGAATACATCGTTCGCGACGAACAGATCATTATCGTTGACGAGTTCACCGGTCGCACCATGCCCGGACGACGCTGGTCCGAGGGCCTGCATCAGGCGGTGGAGGCCAAGGAGGGGGTACCTATCCAGCAGGAAAATCAGACGCTCGCCTCCATCACCTTCCAGAATCTCTTCCGCCTCTACCCCAAGCTGGCGGGTATGACCGGTACCGCCGATACCGAGGCCTACGAATTCCAGCAGATTTACGGACTGGAGGTGGTGGTTATCCCCACCAATCAGCCCATGATCCGCGATGACCGCGGCGATTTGGTCTACCTCACCGCCCAGGAGAAGTACCAGGCCATCATTGAGGATATCCGCGACTGTGTGAAGAGTGGTCAGCCGGCCCTGGTCGGCACCGCCTCCATCGAGACCTCGGAACTCATCTCCGGTCTCCTCATGAAGGAGAAGATCCCTCATGAGGTTCTGAACGCCAAGCAGCATGAGCGCGAGGCAGGCATCATTGCTCAGGCCGGCCGGCCGGGGGCCGTGACCATCGCTACAAACATGGCGGGCCGTGGCACGGACATCGTGCTGGGTGGCAGCCTGGATGCCGAGTTGGAAGAAATCCGGGACGAGGCCCAGCGTCAGGCGGCCCGGGAGGCCTGGAAGGTGCGCCACGCCCAGGTCCTGGCTGCGGGGGGGCTGCACGTCGTTGGCACTGAGCGTCACGAATCCCGTCGCATCGATAACCAGCTGCGTGGCCGCTCCGGTCGCCAGGGCGATCCGGGGTCCAGCCGTTTCTATCTATCCCTGGAAGATAGCCTGATGCGCATCTTTGCCTCCGAGAAGGTCGGCAGCATGATGCAGAAACTCGGCATGCAGGAGGGCGAGGCCATCGAGCATCCCTGGGTGACCAAGGCCATCGAGAACGCCCAACGCAAGGTCGAGGGCCGGAACTTCGATATTCGCAAGCAGTTGCTGGAGTTTGATGACGTCGCCAATGACCAGCGCAAGGTCATCTATCAGCAAAGACGCGAGTTGATGGATGCCCAGGACGTCTCCGATACCGTCGCCGTCTGGCGAGCCGATGTCCTGGGCGCCCTCCTGGATCGTCATATCCCGCCCCAGAGCCTGGAGGAGCAATGGGATTTGCCTGGCGCAGAAAGGGCCTTGACGGATCTCGTCGGCGGCGATTGGCCCCTGCGCCAATGGCTGGAAAGCGATGATGCCCTGCACGAGGAGACCTTGCGTCAACGCGTTCTGGATGAGCTGGCGGGGCGCTACGCCGACAAGGAACGGACAGTCGGACCTGAGATCATGCACCAGGTTGAGAAGGCCGTCATGATCCAGACCCTGGATACCCAGTGGAAGGACCACCTCGCTGCCATGGACTATTTGCGCCAGGGTATTCACCTGCGCGGCTATGCCCAGAAAAATCCCAAGCAGGAATACAAACGCGAGGCCTTCGAGATGTTCTCCGCCATGCTGGATAGCATCAAATTGGAGGTGGTGGGTACTCTGTCGCGGCTCCAACTGGCCACCGAGGGCGGGCCTGTCCCCCAGCCACCCCGCCCGGTTCCCGAACGCCAGTTCGAAT
This sequence comes from Chromatiaceae bacterium, assembly GCA_044228795.1. Lineage (GTDB taxonomy): Bacteria > Pseudomonadota > Gammaproteobacteria > Chromatiales > Chromatiaceae > M0108. Next base: position 71,721 of record JBGAUE010000009.1, read on the forward strand.
TCAAACATGAGGAATTCCATGGTCTCGACGCCCCCGAGGAGCCAGCCGAAGCCGAACCCGGCAGGCGGCGTGAGCATGAGCGACCCTATGTGCGCGAGGATCGCAAGGTTGGCCGGAATGAGCCCTGTCCCTGCGGTTCCGGGAAGAAATTCAAACACTGCCACGGCAAAGCGAATTGAGCCCGACGTATCCGCATTCAGCTAGCGCCGTCCCGCCTTGGAAGGGGCGGCAGGTGCTGCCGAGGACGATGAAGGGTAAGGTTTATGGGGCGGGTAGGTGGCAGCGATGAGCGAAGAGGAGATCCCCTTTGCCAGCGTCCCGGGGGTGCGATTGGCGGCGGTGGCCGCCAGCATTCGCTATCAGAACCGCAACGACGTCTGTCTTCTGGAACTGGCACCTGGCAGCCAATGCGCCGCCGTCTTCACCCGCAATGCCTTCTGTGCCGCCCCCGTAACTCTGGCGCGCCGGCATCTGGCGGCAACCGCACCTCGCTATCTCCTGATCAATTCTGGCAACGCCAATGCAGGAACCGGTCACCAGGGCCTGGCCGATGCCGAGGCCAGTTGCACGGCCCTTGCTAATCTGGCGGGCTGTAGCGCGGAGGCGGTGCTGCCCTTTTCGACCGGCGTGATTGGCGAACCCCTGCCCGTCGATCGCCTCACGGTGGCCTTGCCACCCGCGCTGGCGAACCTGGATGCGGAGGCCTGGCCCCTGGCCGCGCGCGCCATCATGACCACGGATACCCGACCCAAGTTGGCCTCGCGCAGCTTCGTCATCGCCGGACGGAGGGCCGTGGTAACCGGTATCGCCAAGGGCTCGGGCATGATCCGCCCCGACATGGCGACCATGCTCGCCTTTCTGGCGACCGATGTGGCGGTAGAACGGGGGCTTTTGCAGGCCTGTCTGGCGGAGGCGGTGGAGGCCTCCTTCAACGCGATCACGGTCGATGGCGACACCTCCACCAATGACGCCTGCGTTCTCGTCGCCACGGGTGCCCTGGGCAATATCCCCATAGCTGAGGCGGGCTCGGAGGACCATAGGGCCTTGTGTTACGCGTTGGGTGACTTGTGCCAGGAGCTGGCTACTGCCATCGTCCGCGATGGGGAGGGTGCGACCAAGCTGGTGACCCTGGTGGTAGCAGAGGCCATCGATCGGGGGGAGGCCCGACGCGTGGCCGACACCATCGCGCATTCGCCCCTGGTTAAGACCGCGCTCTTTGCCTCGGATCCCAACTGGGGCCGCATCCTCGCCGCCGTGGGCCGATCTGGTCTGGAGGATCTCGACATCGACCGGGTGCGCATCTGGCTCGGGGATACCCTGATTGTCCGCGACGGCGGTCGGGATCCCAGCTACACAGAGGATGCGGGTCGAGAGGCCATGGCAGGCCGCGAGATTGGCATTCGCGTCGCTCTAGGCCGGGGACTGGCCAGCACCCAGATCCTGACCTGCGACCTCTCCTACGATTACGTCAAGATCAACGCCGAATATCGGACCTGAACCGCCCCGAATGGGGCTCGGTTTTCCGGCTAGGTCCGTGATGCCTTCTCCGCTATCCCCGACAACCCGAAACGCCGGTCGAGTTCCGCAAGGACCTGGTCCGGGCCCAGTCCTTGCTGCGCCAGCAGCACCAGGCAGTGAAACCAGAGGTCGGCAACCTCGGCGGTGATGCGGGCCGGATCGCCATCCTTGGCCGCCATGACCGTCTCAGTCGCCTCCTCGCCAATCTTCTTGAGGATGGCGTCCAGGCCTTTGGCGTAGAGGCGGGCGACGTAGGAGCTGTCCGGCTCGGCCTGCTTACGCTCCTCCAAAACCTGGGCCAGGCGTGCAAGGATGTCGCTCATGGGCTAAGGGCCATAGATGGCCTTGGGGTCCTTGAGCACGGGCTCGGTCACCGCCCAGACACCATCCCGCAACTCGCGGTAGAAGCAGTTGTGGCGGCCGGTGTGGCAGGCAATGCCGCCCTTCTGTTCCACCTCCAGCAGGATGACGTCGGCGTCACAATCCAGGCGCAGGGCCTTGACGATCTGCTCGTGGCCGGAGGATTCCCCCTTGTGCCAAAGTTTCCCCCGGGAGCGGGACCAATAGACGGCATGGCCGCTGGCCTGGGTCTCCGCCAGGGCCTCCTGGTTCATCCAGGCCATCATGAGAATCTTGCCGGTGCCGGTCTCTTGGGCGATGGCTGGAATCAGACCCTGGTCGTTCCATTTGATGGCGTCAAGCCATTCTGTTGTCATGGCGAATACCGATGGGAGTTAAATGAGGTTGTCCGGAAGCCTAAGGAATACAGGGGTTAGCTGCCGGTCAGGGCGTCAGCAAGGCGCTGGCCTTCGGCAAAGTCCAGGGTACCTTCGTAGATGGCCCGGCCGGTGATGGCGGCGCTGATACCGCTGGTGGCCACGGCACAGAGGGCGCGAATGTCATCCAGGTTGGTGATACCCCCGGAGGCGATGACCGGGATGCGGATGGCCTCGGCCAGGGCGCGAGTGGCGGTCACGTTGGGTCCGGTCATCATGCCGTCCCGGCCGATGTCGGTATAGACGATGGCGCTGACGCCATCGCCCTCGAAGCGCGCCGCCAGTTCCTCCACCCGATGCTCGGTGATCTCGGCCCAGCCCTTGATGGCGACCTGACCCTCCCGGGCGTCCAGACCGACGATGACGTGGCCGGGAAAGGCTAGGCAGGCGCGGGTGACGAAGGCTGGGTCCTTGACCGCCTGAGTGCCGATGATGCAATAGCTCACTCCGGCCTCCAGGTAGGCGGCCATGGTGGCCTCGTCACGGATGCCACCCCCAACCTGGATGGGTAGGTCCGGATAGGAGGCGGCGATGGCGCGGATGGCCTGGCCATTGACCGGCTCGCCGGCAAAGGCACCGTTGAGGTCAACCAGGTGCAGGCGCCGGGCGCCGGCGGCCACCCAACGACCGGCCATCTGGACGGGATCGTCGGAGAAGATGGTCTCGTCTTCCATACGGCCCTGGCGCAGACGCACACAGCGACCATCCTTGAGGTCGATGGCGGGGATCAGGAGCAAAGCGTGTTACCTCTTGGCGGGTGCTGGTCGCGGGGACCTCACAGCAACCCCTTGGTGGAGGGGGTGAAGCCGCTCATGCGCAGGTCCGGTTCCAGGGCCATGCGCAAGGCGCGGCCGAAGGCCTTGAAGACGGTTTCGGCCTGGTGGTGGGCATTGGTGCCATGCAGGTTGTCGATGTGCAGGGTCAGGGCGGCGTGGTTGACGAGGCCCTGGAAGAATTCCTGGAACAGGTCCACGTCGAAGGCGCCGATCATGGCGCGGCTGAACGGGACGCGATAACTCAAGCCAGGACGGCCGGAGAGATCCACTACCACCCGGGAGAGCGCCTCGTCTAGGGGCACATAGGCATGGCCGTAGCGGCGGATGCCCTTCTTGTCGCCCACCGCGCGGGCCAGGGCTTGACCGAGGGTGATGCCAATGTCCTCCGCCGTGTGGTGGGCGTCGATGTGCAGGTCGCCCTCGGCCTCGATTTCCAGATCCATGAGGCCGTGGCGCGCCACCTGGTCGAGCATGTGCTCTAGAAAGGGCAGGCCCGTCTTAAACTTGGACAAGCCAGTTCCATCCAGATCGATACTGACCCGGATGTAGGTTTCCAGGGTATTTCGTTCCACGAGGGCGCGGCGGGCAGGAATGGCTTCTGGCACGGGCTTCTGTTGGCAAGGCGGTATCAAGGAAAGCCTATTAAACCATAGGAGGGAGGGATCAGGCTCTTCCATCGCTGGCGCTGGGGCCCGGAGTGGCACTTTGCCCATATTCGACCAAGAGAAATCAGGTTTCCAGCCAAAAAGTCACGGGGCCGTCGTTGACCAGGCTCACTTGCATGTCGGCGCCAAATAGACCCGTTTCAACCGGCGAGTGGCGGGCACGGGCCGTCTCCAGGAGTAGATCGAAGAGGCGGCGGCCCTCCTCCGGGGGCGCGGCAGCGGTGAAACTGGCGCGGGTACCCTTGCGGGTGTCCGCCGCCAGGGTGAACTGAGGGACCAGCAGCAGGCCTCCACCCACCTCTACCAGATTCTGGTTCATGCGGCCTTTGGCGTCCGGAAAGACCCGATAGCCCAGCAGGCGTTCGAGGAGGCGCTCAGCCCGACGGGCGTCATCCCCCTGCTGGACCCCGACCAGTACCAGCAGCCCGCGGTCGATCGCCGCCACCCTCTCGTTGGCGACCTCGACGCGCGCCTCGGTCACGCGTTGCAACAGTCCAATCATAGTTGTCTCAAGCCGGGTTCAGGGTTCTGGAGAGGTGGGCAGATGGGGTACAGAGGGTGTCAAAGCTGGGCATAGCGGTCAGTAGCTGAGACGAGGGCGGCGCGGATGCCCGCCTCGAAGGCCGAATGCCCCGCATTCGGCACCACGACTAGCTCCGAACCTGGCCAGGCCTGGTGTAGCTCCCAGGCGGAGCGCATGGGGCAGATGAGGTCATAACGCCCCTGAACGATGATGCCCGGGATGAGGTGGAGGCGGTGGGCATCCCGCAGCAGTTGCCTCGGCTCTAGGAAGGCCTGGTTGACGAAATAATGGCACTCGATTCGCGCCAGGGCGAGGGCGAAATGAGCCCCAGCAAACTGATTTTGCAGGTCAGGGTTCTCCAGCAAGGTGGCAGTTCGGCCCTCCCAGAGGGACCAGGCCTTAGCGGCGGCGAGGCGGGCTATCTCGTTACCCCCGGTGAGTCGCTGGTGATAGGCCTGGAGGAGATCCTGGCGCTCTTCTGACGGAATGGGGGCCAGAAAATCCTGCCACCATTCCGGGAAGACCCAATTGGCGCCCTCTTGATAGAACCAGGCAATCTCCTCCGGCCGGCAGAGAAAGACCCCGCGCACAATCAAGGCCGAGACCCGCTCGGGGTGGGTCTCGGCATAGGCCAGGGCGAGGGTCGAGCCCCAGGAACCCCCAAAGACCAGCCAGGAGGCAATGCCCAAGCGTTCGCGGATGCGCTCCATGTCCCCGACCAGATGCCAGGTGCTGTTATTGGCCAACTCCGCATGGGGCCGGGAGCGTCCCGCGCCGCGCTGGTCAAAGAGGATGATTCGGTATAGCTCTGGATCGAAGAAGCGCCGATGGACCGGATCGCAACCCGCCCCGGGACCGCCATGCAGGAAGACGGCGGGCTTGCCTCGGGGATTACCGCATTCCTCAATGTAGATGTCATGGCCATCCACCCCCAGCCGCTGGTTGGCGTAGGGTTCGATAGGGGGATAGAGGTCCGGCGGAGTGCGCATGGTGATAGGCCTGAGAAGTGTTGGGACCAAGGATAAGGGGCCGGGATGCAGCTCGCAAGGAATAGGCGTACCGGTGCTCAAGGTCAGACCTGGATGCCATTGGGGTAGGCGCGAGTTAGTATGGGAACCTGAGTTCAGGCAATGTGGTGGTGAGTATCGGGATATGGGGGCCATGACAGGGCGGATGAGGCTGGGGCGCCTGGTACCTGGCCCTTGGGCGGGTTACTGGGTATTGGCGCTGATTTCGATGCCGCTGTTGGCGGCCACCGCCTTTTCCATCGAGCATCGTGAGACCAGGTTTGATATCTATCGTCTGGAAAAAGGCGAGGAGCAGGCCCTGCACCTCTTCTGGAAGCGTCCCGATGGCACGCCCTACGTCAGTCTTTACGCCCTGCGCCAGGAACTGGCCGCTCGCGGGGAGCAACTGGTATTCGCGGTAAACGGTGGCATCTATTCGCGGGAACTGGCGCCCTTGGGCCTTTACATCCAGGATGGCGAAACCCTGGCCCCCCTCAACCGGGGGAGGGGAGGTGGAAACTTCTTCCTCAAGCCCAACGGAATTTTCTATGTCACCTCCCAGGGTGCCCAGGTGGTTGATACCGACAGTTACCACCCCTCGGATCGGGTTCTCTTGGCGGTCCAGTCAGGGCCCATGCTCGTTATCAAGGGTGCTCTGCACCCGCGGTTCATCCCGGAATACGAAAGCCGTTATGTGCGCAATGGCGTCGGCGTGGATAGTGCGGGCCGGGTTGTCTTCGCGATCTCCGATGGCGAAGTCAATTTTCATGACTTTGGCACCTTGTTCAGGGACCGCCTCGATTGCCCCAACGCCCTTTATCTCGATGGTCAAATCTCCCAGATGTATCTTCCCCAATTGAACCACTACGCCCTGTGGGCCTGGCGACCCCTGGTCTCAATCATTGGACTCACCCGGCCAGCGGGCGAGTAAGGCCTACCTCGAGAATGGGCGGGCCTGTCCTGGCCTTGCCCATCAGCCCGGGTGACTGTGGCGTTGGCGGACTTGGAGAATTCGGTCCGGCTTGCCATACTGGACCTACCTCTTTCCTCTCTTCAGACCGAGGCACTGCCTGGCATGATCCCGTCCCCCCTTGGAGGTTTACACAGGATTCTGTTGTTAACGTTCCTGGTATCCGCGCCCCTGTGCGCCCAGACAAAGATACCAGTCGGGGCTGAACTGGAGCGCCTGTCCGCAGCCCATGGTTTTACTGTGGTCGGCCTGGCGGTTACGGGTGAGGCCGTCGCCCGGGTGAGCACGGAGGACATTTACCCCCGTTTGCGAACGCTGTTGGTGGACTTTGACCACATCATCGTCCAGGCACCGGGGGGAGGCATAGAACGCGTCATCATTATGGGTGAGAAGAAGGCCTATGAGCCCCCTGCCCCGCCTGTGGCCGCTGGGGGCAACCCCGGGACGGGTCACATCGAACTCAAGACCTCGCGTCGTGGGAACCAGCACGCCGTCCAGGTTTCCCTGGAAGGCGAAGGTGGCAAGCGGGTGTCCCGGGAGTTACTGGTGGATACGGGAGCGGATTACGTGGTCCTGCCGGCCTCCCTGCTGGGGGCACTGGGTCTCCCCTCGGCTAGCCTGCGGCCGAGTGAGATGCAGACGGCCAATGGTAAGGTTCAGGCGCGTATCGGCAGCTTACCCGCCATCTGGCTCGGCCAAAACCGTCTCGAAAATATCCGTGTCGCCTTTCTTGAAGACGCCAAGCTGGGCAACAGCGGCCTGCTGGGCATGAGCGTCCTCAGCCGCTATTCCCTTACCATCGACGACAAGGCTGGCCATCTGACCCTGGATGCCAAGGGGGGCGCTAAGCCGGGTCAGCCTGGGGAGGTGGTGGCCGAGGGGGCGCCGCTAGGGGGGGGGCAGGGGGACGTTCCGCCAGAAGGGGCCGTGCCTGCCCCGGAGCCCCCTGGCGAGCCGATTCCCGAGGGGTCGCCTGATGGCCAGGGCCTGGCCAAATAGGCTGATCAGCCCTCGCCATCATCCCTCGCTTTCTTCCACCCACTGCTGCAGGGCGGTGATCAGGGACTGGGCTTGGGCACGGCTGGAGATATTGAATTTGGACTGGAGTTGGTATTGACCGTTGCGTTTCTGGTAACGGCGAATGCTGTATTTCTCGGGACCATAGGTCTCCTTGGCCCGCTCCCAATCCTGATAGCGGAACAGGATGGTGGTCCAGGCCCCCCGGGAGAGGATGACCTTGTCAAGTTCCTTAACGGTCTCAATGCCACCGTCCGTGTAGCTGATCGTCAATTCGTCGATGGTTTCCGCCATGGGTGGGTCTCTATTGCTCTTGAGGATGTTGGTGGGTCGGCGACGGACTCGCGCCGAAGGATTCCAGGAGGGCGGCCATGTCGCGCCGGCGGCTGTCATTGGCAAGGGCCAGGGGCGTACGTCCCTGGGCATCGGTCAGGTTGACCTCGGCGCCCAAGGCGATGAGTCGCTTGACTAACAGGATCTGCCCCCCTGTCACGGCATGATGCAGAGGTCGCTCCCCTAAGGGGTCCTGGGCGTTGACGTCAGCACCTTGGGCAATGACTAAGGCCAGGACATCCCGATCCGTGACGCCCTCCTCTATGAGTTGCGATAGCAAAGCCTGAGGGTCTTCTTGGCCGCCCATGCGAAAAAGGACGCGGGCGGTCCTGGCCTTGCCGGCCAGCAGGGCTGCCTGCAGCGGGGTGTGGTGGTTGGCGTCCCTGACATCCAAGGCCGCACCATGGTTGAGTAGCTCCTCGACCACTACCTGGTAGCCCCGTTTGGCTGCCACGTGCAGGGGAAAGTCCCCATCCGCCCCTGCCTGGTTGATATCCGTGCCCCAGGCAAGGTGGCGTTTGATCTGATCCAAATCCCCGACCCGGATCGCCCGGTAAAGGTTAATGGTTGGTTCGGGTGTCCGGTCGCAAGCAGCGATCAGGACCGCCGCGAGGCACAGCCAAGTCAGACGGAAAAAAATTTTGAGGACCAAGATGGGCTTGTTGTTCATGATCGTTGATCTTAAGCCCCCGCCTTCCAGGCTCGCAACCGCCGAACCTCGCTAAATGTGCTACCTTTGCCCGCCATGTTAAGCAAGATCCTCCTCACCCTGGCGGTCATTCTCGTCCTCTACGGGGTTATACGTGCCCGCTTGCGGGTCGGGGGGAGAAAACAGGGTCCCCAATCAGCGCCGCGACCGCCGCTGATCCCCTTGGCCAGAGTCAGGGCCTTGGCCTATGGCTTACTGGTCGCTATGGTAAGCGGCAGTATGCTGTTGCTCTATTCAGGCTGGAAGGAGGGCCGGCAGGTGGTTTCGGTCCAGGTGATCAACGCCAACACGGGTGCAGTGGTCACTTACCAGGCCCGACGCGCGGATGTTGAGGGTCGCCAATTCACCACCCTGGATGGTCGTCGGGTTCTGCTGGCCGAGGTGGAGCGCCTGGTGCTTGAGTGAAGGACCAGCGATCGGCCGGGCGGCATCAAGCCGTTGCCAGGGGTCCGAAGTTGAAGGCAAGTGACAGGCGCTGTTCCTGGCTGCGATTGACCGCCACCCGGTGAGACAGGGAAGGCGGGAAGAAGAGGAAGTTTCCGGCCTTGGGCATCAGGCGCGTCGTCAGTTGACCGTCCAGCAGTACCAGTTTGCCGGATTTATTGGGCACATGGATGTAGTAGACCCCGGATAGAAGTTCATCGTCCTCGTCGTGGTTATGGACGCTGGTGCCCTGTCCAGGCTCCTGGGCATTAAACCAGAAGCCCAATCGCAGGGGTTTAAGGCCATAATTCAGGATGGTGCGCGCGCAGGCCTCGGCGTGTCCGAGCACCCGATCGAGTTCCCGGATGCGCTGACGGTCCAGATAGAGGTTTTCGAAGCGACCGCCGAAAAAGTGGGTGCGGGCAGAGAAGTCGACCGGATCCAGCTTGCGAAAGGCAGCCAGGATGCGGAGGTTGATGTCCTCGGCCTCGGGTAACTGGCTCCCGTGGATGGGAGTGCTGGTCCATGATCTCGTTGCTATGGATTGGCTGGCAGTCATGATGATTTTGCTTTACCCTCTGCGATCTTCACCAGGAGGCCAGAGCCCCCCGCTGAGCCGGAATTCCGCACGATTGTTACCTACTGACCCTCATCTCGACAAACATGGGCGCCATGGGATTGTCAAGGTCCCAAATATCGCCTATGTTGCTCACTTTGCGGACGAATAATCAACACTACCATTGAGAGGATAGCATGGCTAAGTTCATCACTTCGCTTCCAGGTGTCGGCGGGGCCACGGCCGCCATCCTGAACAAGCATGGTTTCCGAGCTGTCGAGGACATCGCCAACGCCAGCCCTGAATCCTTGTCCGCGGTACCTGGCTTCCGGGCTAGCCGTGCCGCCAAGATTATAATGGCCGCTCGGGCCATCCTGGCCGAGGAACAAGCCGTCAAGACCGCTGAGGTCAAGAAGCCGTCGAGGGTTAAGACCATGAGTGATGAGGCGGCATCCAAGGCTGTTGCTTCAGAGGCTAAGTCTCCTAAAGTCAAAGCCCCTAAATCCCCCAAGCCACCCAAGGACGAGGCACCAGCCATCCTAGAGGTCAAGGAAAAGCCTGCCAAGGTTGCTAAGGTCGCCAAGACGGTCGTGGACGAATTGCCCAAAGTTAAGGCGCCAAAAGCCCCCAAGGCCCCCCAGGCCGAGACGGTTGCGCAGCCCCTTGAGGACCCGGTTAAACCGGCCAAGTCAGGAAAGAAGGCTAAAGTCGCTAAGTCCAAGGAAAAAAAGGTTAACAGCGACAAGACGGCCGGCAAGGGCAAAAAGACCAAGTGAAGTTCTTGGGTCGGGGCACACCCGCTCATTCAAGGAGTTAGAGTCCTGTCTCACCTGCAGTGGCGCTTTTCAGGGTGCCCCACAGGCGGTATCTGGACATACGGTTCCTCCGCCCTCGTAGCTCAGTAGGATAGAGCGATCGCCTCCTAAGCGGTAGGTCACAGGTTCGAATCCTGTCGAGGGCACCAAGCACACCTTTTAGGAAAGCCATTGGCATCTAGGAGAACAACCACAATGCTGCCGAAGGCACCTCTATCCACCCTCTCCTCGGTCCTGCAGGCTGGCTTCGCTGCCCTATGGCTGGCTCTCCTGCTCGGCCCTGTCCAGGCAGATACGGACCCAGTGCCGGCGCCAGAGGCATCGATGGAGGCCGGTCGGGCGATCTACGACCTGGGGATACTCCCGGATGGGACCCCGCTGCGAGGCATCCAGGCTACGGGGGCGGTTCTGGAGGGTCCGCAGGCGGCCTGTGCTACCTGCCACCGGCGGAGCGGGTTTGGTGCCTACGAAGGTTCGATTCTGGCCCCCCCCATTACCGGGGCGGTGCTCTCGTTTCCGGGGCCCCACTTTATCACCCCAGGGGCATCTCCCACCGGGGCCGCTGCCTCGGTGCCCTGGTACCGGGCCATGACCCGCTCCCCCTACGACGCCACCAGTCTGACCCGGGCCCTACAGGATGGCCTGGACCCGGACGGTGACCCCCTCATGACCCCGATGCCCCGCTACAACCTGACGGGGGAGGCCCTTGCCGGCCTCCTCGCCTACCTGCAGCAATTGTCGGCCGCTCCCTCGCCGGGGATCGGTCCGGATGCAGTGCACCTCGCCACGGTGGTGACCCCTGATGCCCAGCCGGGGGCGGACACGGCGGTGCTTGGCGTGCTCAGGGCTTGGGCCGCCGGGCAGCCCACGGAGTTTCCCTGGCGGCTCCATGAGTGGCGACTAGTCGGGCCGCCTGAGACCTGGGAGGCCCAGTTGGACGAGCAGTACCGCCACCAGCCGGTGTTCGCGCTGCTGTCCGGCGTAGGCGGGGCGGAGTGGTCACCGGTTCACCGCTTCTGCGAGCGCGAGGCAGTTGCCTGCGTACTCCCATCGGTCGAGGTGTTGCCGGAGCAGGCCGGCCGAGAGACCGACTACTATTCCGTATACTTTTCACCCGGCCTGGATCTCGAGGCGGAGCTATTGGCTGGATACCTGAAATCCATGACGGCAGAAAACGGGCAGAAGCCGCGCATCGTGCAGGTCTACGCAGACGCATCCGGCAAGCAGGCGGCCGAGACCCTGGGTGCTTCCGCCAAGGGCTTCGGTAGCGAGGTTAGTGAGCGGCGTTTGCGCCACATCGCACCGGGGGCGGCGCTGACCGGCGTGACCCGTGCCGATGCCCTGGTCCTGTGGCTGCGGCCCTCGGAGCTGGCGGCCCTCGTCGCCCAGGCACCCCAGGGCCCGCCGGCGGGACGCGTTTTCCTGTCAGCCATGCTCGCTCCGGCGGATGCGGTATCTCTCCCGTCCAGTTGGAAGGCGCAGGTAACCTACGTCTCCTTGTTCGACGTCTGGAGCCCGCAGAGCGCCTACTCCCGGACCTGGCTGGCCGGGTGGCTGGACCGTGCCGGTCTGCCTCGGGCGGGGGATCTGCGTTTGCAGGCGGACGCCTACGGGGCCTGCTACTTCCTCACCCGCGCCTTTGCAGAGATGCAAAAGGGGCGGCTGCTTTGGCGTGGAGAGAACCTCACCCGTCCCTATCTGCTGGAACGACTGGAATCAGCAGTAGCGAAGAATACCGGCGATCCTCTGAACCTTAACGCCTGGGTACCCTTCTACTGGAGACTGAGCCTGGCCCCGGGACAACGCATCGCCGCCCGGGGCGGCCATCTGTTGCGCTATGTCTCCCCGGAGTCCGACATCTTGGTCCCCCTTGCTGCCGAGGAGTTCGAGCGTGGAGACTAGCCTAGTGGGGATTTGCCGCGGAGGTAGGTTCGTCTGTCAGCGGCGTAACCTCCAGCAGCTCGATCTCGTAGATCATGGCCCGGTCGCGCAAGGTGCTGTACTCCGAGAACCCCAGGGCCGGGGGAACAAAGACCTCCCACTTGGCGCCCGGTCGCATCAGCGCCAGCGCCTCCTGCAGCCCTGGCACCGATACCTCGCTGAGGCGTAACCTGGCGGGCTCACCGTCCTCATAGGTGTTGTCCACGCGCACCCCATTGGGGAGCGTCGCCTGATAGTTCAGGGTCAGCATATCTCCATCAGCAGGCTGCCTCCCGCTCCCGGCTGCAATGACCTTGTATTGTAGGCCGCTCGGCAGGGTCACCAATCCTGCTTGCCCGGCATGCAGCGAATTGAATGCGCTTGTCTTTCTGGCCTCGAAACCCCGGTCCTTGCCCTCTGTCGTCTGGCCGGTGCTCTGCTGGCGAAGATCCGCAAGGGCCTGACTCATCGCCTGGGCGCTGACGCTGGCCTCGGCGCCTGCCAGGGCATCCGACATGCCCTTTATAATCGCTGCCAAGTCCGGGGTTGTGCCGAGGCCCTTCAGGGTTGCGAGGTCCCTGCCCAACTGATAGCCGAGGCTATAGTTTACCGTCGCCTGGGGCGTGACCGATGGTGCTGACGTTTCGCCAGCCCAAACTCCAGCCCAGACGGCAGCCCCACAGAGACCAACAGCAACGAGACTTTTCAAATCAAACCCTCCCTCACTCAGCGAACACAACCCTGGCCAAGATCGACGCCGGGTCAGCCTATCACGACCCGATCATACCCTGGGTTTCCTTCGCCAGGTCCGCCCCGCTGGCAAATCCGTCGTAACGAACCCACTCTGCTCCGGGTGACTGCTGCAGCAGGGTGAGGGGGGTGTGGTTCATCTTGTCGCCTCGGTAGGCGTCAAAGGCCCGTTGCACGACGACGATGTCCTCCGGTTTGCCCGTGAGGAAGAACCACTGAGGCCCCGCGTCGAATCGCTTGGCGTAGGTGGTGAGCTGGGCCGGCGTATCGTGTTCCGGATCGATGGAGATCGAGATCATCCTTACCTTGCCGACATCAGGGCCAAGGTCCTTCTGCACCTGGGCGAAGGTACCGGACATGACGGGGCAGATCGTGGTACAGGAGGTAAAAATGAAGTTCAGCAGCACTGGCTCGGGGCCCTCCAGTAAGGTGCGCAGTGAGATCAGCTCCCCGTTCTGGTTCGTCAGCCTGACGTCGGGTATGGCGTAGGAGGCTGTGGTGCGGCTCAGGGCTGGCACAACCGCGTGGTGGTGATGGGCGTGGGCGTCCGACCCTCCGGCGTCGGTCCTGCCAGGCGGCATCATGCCCATCTCTTCGGCATGGACATCCGGTATCCCCGGAGGCCCTATCGCTATGAACCCAATCAAGGCAGCCAGAGATGAGAGGTGGGATAAGGCGGGCGGGAGATGCAGGGACATTCGGATTCCTCCTGAATTACAGCTTGAAGAACAAAGGGACGAGGCGTCCAGCCAGGGTCGATGGCTGGCACGCCTAGCAGTATGGGTTGGACCCTATGGCACCTTACCTGGCGTCCGCCGCCGGTTCCGACCGGGCCTTCGGCTTCCCGGTGTCGGGGTCGGCCATCTGAACCTGGGGACCGCCCGGCGTTACTTGGAGCAGCTTGACATCGAAGAGGAGGGTGCGGCCCGCCAGCTTGCCCTGTTCGCCGTAGGCCAGCTCCGACGGCACGAAGAGCTGCCAGTGGTCGCCCTCCTTCATGAGCTGCAGGGCCTCGGTCCAGCCGGCGATGACGCCTTGCAGGGGGAAGCTTGCCGGCTCGCCGCGCTGGTAGGAGCTATCGAACTCCGACCCGTCGATGAGGGTCCCTCTGTAATCCACCGTCACCCGATCCTGCAGGGTGGGAGCCTTGCCCTTACCCGCTGCAATCACTTGGTACTGGAGGCCGCTGGGCAGGGTCACGACACCCTCGCGCTTGGCGTTTTCCGCAAGAAAGGCCTTGCCCTCTTCGGTGACGCGGGCGAGTTCCCGCTGTTGTTGTGCCCGCGCCTCCTCGACCGCCTTGCGCTGCAACTCGGCCAATGTGGTCTGCATCTCCTCCTGAGACATCAGGGGCTGTGCGCCTGAGGCCGCGTCCTGAATACCCCTCACCACCAGCTCGGGGTTCAGGCTGTCACCCTCGCCCCTGAAGTCACTGCCCACGCGAAAGCCGACACTGTAGTTGATTTTATCGGCGTCCGATGCCAGCGCGCCCAGTGCCTCCGGCGCGGCCCAGGCGCAGATCGAGATAACTGAGGCGATGAGTCCCGCGACTAGGTGTTTCATTGATCGATTACCTCGGCGAGATAATAAGGTTGCCTGAATGCCCCGCTCCCGGGGTGCTGGCGACTGCCGCGCGGCGGCAGTCACTTGGCATCCTCCGGTGGCGTTGCGGCGGTGTCGGTCCCAGCCGCCCCCAGCACCTTCAGAAGTTCCACTTCCAGGATAACGGCCCTGTTGGCAAGCGGTCCGCGCACCCCGTAGCCCAGGCCCGGTGGGATGAAGAGCTGCCAGTGGGCACCCTCCTGCATCAGTTGCAGCCCCTCACGCCAACCGGGAATGACCTCTTTGACGACGAAGATGGCAGGTTCGGCCTCGGTCCTGTCGAACTCCACACCGCTGGTGAGACTGGCGCGATAGTTCACGGCGACCCGATCGTCAGGGCCCGGTCGCTTGCCCATCCCGGCCTGAATCTCCTTGTACTGCAGGCCGCTCGGGAGTGAGACGACCCCCGCCTGCTGGGCATTTTCTGCCAGAAACGCCTCGTCCTGTGCGCCTTGCTTCGCCGCCTGTTCGCGCGACGCCAAGGCCTCCTGAGAGGTCATTCGGCGCTTAAGTTCCAGCAAGGTCCGGCGCATCTCGTCGGGCGTCAGCAGCGGGTCGGCACCCGTGCGGGAATCAGCAAGGCCCCGGCTCACGGCATCCGGCTTGACTGCGACCCCCTGTTTCTTGAAATCCTGCCCGATCTGATAGCCGAGGCTATAGCTGGTCTTGTCCTGTTCCGTCAAGGGTTTCTCGGGCTTGTCGTCCGCGGCCCAGACGCCGGTCACAAAGGCTCCAGCGAGTATGGCGGTCAGAAATCTCTGCATTGGAAATTCATGCCTCCGCGATGCTTGGCGCTACCGATCAGGTTGGGAGGCGCCGAGGCTACCACAAAAAAGGGGCTGCCCGAAGGCAGCCCCTGTCAAGCCGAGGGGCCCGTCGGACGACGGACCCGTGTTCCTTACAGGGCCATCGGCACGGTGCTGCCCGGACAGTCTTGTCCAGGGGTGCCGCCGACGCAGAAGGGCACCATCATCTCGTTGTCCTCGTGCTCGACGATGTGGCAGTGCCACACGTACAAGCCCCCGATATCGAACAATGCCCGAACCGTCGTGACCTCACCCGGGTAGGCGATGACCGTGTCCTTGTAGCCCGTCTCCGTTGGCTCCGGTCCCCTCGCCGGGAATAAGGTATCGCGCATTGCAGGCATCTGAGGCATCCCGGTCAAGGGGTCGATCACCAGAGGCTGGCGGTCGATGACCTTGAAGCGCACCAAGTGGATGTGAATTGGATGGGCATCGACCGTGAAGTTGTACATCTCCCAGTCTTCGGTGGCGTCCAGGGCCGGATTCTGGGTGATAGGGTCGGCCCAGAATTGCGGTGTCGGCATCAAGCCCGGCATGGTCCCCAGCAGCGCCTCCTTCGGCGCGAAGGGCACAGCGCCGAGTTGGGCGCAGATGGAAGCGATGGTGCCTGGGGCAGCGGGTCGCGGCAGGGTCAGGACGGTCTTCTTAACCTTACCCGTCAACGCATTGGCCTTGACACAGATTTGCTCGGACTCGGCCTCGTTCAGGCTGACCTGACGGGTGATGGAGGCGTTCCCGATTGGGATGTCCGTCGGCAGGACTAGGCTTGCCACCGGCGTACTGGGATCGGCCCCAGCGGCCGGGCCGACTGTGAAGGACATCACCTGGCCCGTGGTATCCTTGTCGGAGAGAGGAGCCGCCGGGAAGCCTCCGAAGGGGGCGTCAGGTCCCGTATTGATCATGCGCACTACCGTACCTGGAGCCATACCCGTGAAGTCCAGGATGACGTCTGCACGCTCGGCAGGGGACATCAGCAAGCCCTGACTCGGGTTAGCCGAAGGCACTGCGACCGGAACGGTACCATTACCCGGCAGTGGCGTGGCGAAGCCGGTGGTAACCTGCACCACCTGCGGCAAAAATCCCTGCTCCGCGCCGATCTGGTAGATCGGCATTTCGACGAACTTGGCTCGGTTGACCAGATTCTGGCTGTTCAAGGTGTAGGCGTTCGTTGCTGGAACACAGGTTGTGACCTTCTTCTTGGTCGTGCACTTGGGGGGCACGATCCACACGGAGAGATTCAGGAATCGCGCATCGGAACCATTTAAAAGGCGCAAGCGGTAGCGCTCCGGGGCAACCTGGAGGTCAGGCCAAGTGTTGCCATTGACCACAATGGTGTTGCCGAAGAACTCGGGGTTCCAAATCGGCGCAATATCCGAGCAGGTCTTCGTGGCCCCGCAGGTAGCCGGATCGGAGGGAACGTAAGGTATAGTCGCGTTCGGTCGGATGAAGTTGAAGAAGTCCCGGCTCCCGGGATAGAAGAGGGTCCCGTCCGCGTTGAAAGAACGGTCCTGGATGGCAATCGGGATCTCGCGGATCGCCGCCCGGCAGGTGGCATCAAAGTTGGGATCGCAGCCTCCTGCGGTTGGATCCGTCGGACGCCCGCCCGCGCCGGCACCCGGCAACACGCCCGTGGCCGGGCTGTCCGGGACCGTTTGGGTGGTTACCGGGTCGGTGTAAGTGCCACGGATCAGCCAGAAGCCCGCCGGTCCCGCATACACGTTGTTGTGGGTCATGCCCAGGGTGTGATCGTGGTACCAGATGGTGGTCGCGGCCTGGTCGTTCCGGTAGCTGAAGAAGGCGGAGCCAGGCAGGGCGTTCGCACCGTTCGCCTGCCCGAACTGGGCGCCCTGCGTGGCGTAGCCAACCGGTATGTTGCTTGCGTCCGGGAGCCACCAGGCCTCGGGGTAGCCATCGCTGTCCGGATTGACGTGAGCACCGTGCACATGGGTGATCATAGGCACCGGACCGGTGTAGGGCAGCCCAAGGCCCGGATTGACCAGGCTGCTCGGATCCGGGCGGCAGTCTGTGCGAATGGTACCGTCCGCGCAGGTCAGCTTGCCGGGGTTCGCCCAGTGCAGGCTCTGGTCTACCGATCCCGTGACCACATGGGGCAGGAAGGTCCGCATCGGGTTGCCAGAGGGGTAGGGCTTGCCAGTGCCGGGGTCGATCGCCACTAGCTCATTAATCCAGCGAATGTTGGTAGGGTTGCCGGAGGTTGTCTCGACTGTGAATGCGGGGTAGTTGAAGGAGGATTGTGTCGCAGGGACGGGCGCGACGCCCCCAGGCGGAATCGGGTCGTCGGCACGGCCATAGCTCCAGACCGTAGTTGCGGGGAAAGGATCCGTGCGCCCATTGACCGTGTTCCAGATTCCGCCCGGCAGGATCTGCTGCTGGAACTGGCGCTCGGCGATGTTGTAGTCGGCTGTGGCACCCTGGTCGTAGGCGGACGCGCCTGCGCTCTTAGGCATCTCCGGCGGGATGACCAGCGGGATGACGTACTTGGGGATAGTCAAGGGGTCCAGGGTGCCCCCAGGTATCGGCGCTGCCAGGGCGGTGCTGACCCCCAGCGCCAGGGGGGTCAGGAGCAGGGCGCTCCTTTTCAGGATGGGTAGGGTGCTCGGATACATGGCTTAGGTACTCCTTCGTCTCGCTAGGTTGGGAGCGGCTCTAGGGTTGCTTGCGTGTTACGCCGTATTGGACGCAACGCGTCGGGTCCCCGGATGCTTCGGACCCCTGACATCAGGCCACGTCTGGGGTTGGTACCAAGGGGTACGGCAACATCTAAGCCATAAATGGGAAAATCTCAGATGAGCCGGGAACTTTCCGCCCCGGTTGTAATAGCCGATGGATGGCTATACCCTACAGGGGTGCGTTGTGGGATTGCAGGACTTGGTGGGATGGCACTGCTTAGTAACTGTATTGACAATTCTTTTCTTGTTTGTCGGGGACTGGATGCAGGCCCCGTGCGCCAAACCTGGCGGCCGGGGTGAGGGTGTGCCGAGCTTCTCTGGGGACCCAAACGAGGGATGATGAAGCTACCAGGCAAGGGCCACGCAGGGGGGATTAGAGGGGGCTGACACATGACATGTGACAGCTGGCACCTGACACGGCCCCGGGTTGTCAGGTGACAAGCTGTCGTAGTGTCCCAGGCCTTTCCAAAAGGCGTAACCACAGCGCCGACTCTGGCACAAATCTGATTAAGAAGAATCTAGCCTAAACGGATCAGGCCAGCAGGAGGTGGAACGAATGCACATTCCCATCGATCTCGAGTCCTTGGTCGAGATGCACGACCAACCCTTCGTTATCCTCGATGGGCTAAAACGCATCCTGGTCGTCAACCAGGCTTACGCCGAGGCCTTCGGCGTCGACCGTAGGGACGTTGTCGGTCGCCCGTGCCATACCCTGCTGTGCCGCCAAGGCACAGCCGGTTGCCCCTGTGGGAACCAGGGCCTTAGCTGCCCCTTCCAGAAGGTCTTTGATGGTCAGGCCACCCTCACAGAGAGTTGTAACCAACTCGATGCGGAGGGTCGGGAGCATCGCCTGAGCATCCAGGCATACCCCCTGCGCACGGGTAATGGCCAGGTCTATGTCGGGGAGTTGATCCAGAGGGATGCGACCCGCCACCACCCGCCCCCCGACAACCCTGGCCGCGCAAGGATGGGTCTGGTCGGGTCTTCCCCTGCCTTTCTGGAGGCCATGAAACGGCTCCGGAAGGCCAGTAACTCCGATGTTCCTGTGCTGCTGCTAGGGGAGACGGGTACTGGCAAGGAACTGGCGGCCGCTTATGTCCATAGCCAGTCGCGACGACGGGATAAACCCTTCCTGACCCTTGATTGCACGGCACTGACCCAGGAACTCTTCGTGAGCGAGGTCTTTGGACACGAGAAAGGCGCTTTCACCGGCAGTACCGGGGCAAAGCGCGGCCTTTACGAACTGGCTGACAAGGGGACCCTGTTCCTTGACGAGGTGGGGGAAATGGCCCTGCCCCTGCAGGCTAAGCTCCTGCGGATCTTGGAAAGTGGGCAATTCCGGCGGTTAGGCAGCAACCACACCCGGCGCGCCGATGTGCGCATCATCTGCGCGACCAATCGGGAATTGCGCGACGTCCCCTGGTTTCGTACAGACCTCTATTTCCGCATCGCCTGCATGACGGTGCGGCTGCCGAAGCTGGCGGATCGCCTCGACGACATCCCGGTTCTGGCCAAGGCGCTCCTCGGGCGTATCGCCCGGTCCTACGGCCAAATCCTGCGTATCGATGATGATGCCCTGGTTCAGCTCCAGGGCTACCACTACCCGGGTAACGTCCGCGAACTACGTAACATCCTCTGGATAGCGGCCGTGAACAGCGAGGAGGGGCTGATCACTGCCAGGCATATCCGCGAAGCCCTCCCGGAATCCATCACTGACCCGAGCCCGGAGCCCCTGGTAGAGGGCCCGGCCCTGGTGGGTCATCCCCCCCCGAAGGCCCAGCCCCAGAAGCCTCAACCCGTCCTTAGCGATCCCGTCTCGGAGTTCGAACGTCTGGCCAGTGTTCTGCGCCGGCACCAGGGCAATCGCCGCCTGGTCGCACAGGAACTCGCGGTCAGCGAACGGACCATCTATCGCAAACTGCGTCAGTTCGGGCTAAGTTGAGGCCTGGCCTGGCCTGGCCTGGCCTGGCGCACCTCGTGCACCCACGGCGCCTTGGACAAATCCAGCCGGTATATCCTGTCACCTGGGGCTCTGAACCCGGGTTTCCCCCAGGGTCTGGAACCAAGGCAGCCCTGGCGGCTGGGATGGGTCAGCCGTGTCTCTCACCCCGATGTTTGAATTCCTGGGCTCCTCTTTGCCTACCGCGAACCTCCCCGAGCCCGGTAGCGCGCGCCAGCAATCTATACTCTGCTCTATCGGGCATTCCCGATGCCTCCTGGCGGCTTGCCAGTGGCTCTTGGAGAACCGCAATGAGCGCGAAGTGGATCGGACCCGACGAGAATCTCACCATCGGTGAAATAGGCTTTCTAGTGCGTCTGCACCAGGAGATCGAAGGCTGGGAGCGCGTCATCCTGCGCGATACGCCTGTCTATACCCATCGCTCGCGGCAACCCCTGCTCGAGGGCTGGTGCGGTACTTTCAACAACCTTTCAACCTACGGCGAGGGTATGGTCAAGGTGGAGCGTATCGCGCGCAATGGCCGGGCCTTGGTGCGCTCCCTGGATGGCGAAGAATTGGTCGCAGCCCTCGAGGAACTGGGCTATCCCGAACTGACGCCGGACCCCGCTTGCGCTCAGGGATCCTTTGATGGCTCGTGACCTAGGCGAGTTACGAACGATGGTTTGCCTGGTTCATCTGGCCTGCAGGACGCGGTCTGGTGGCAATGGCCTCGCGCACGGCTTGATGATTTTCCAGGTTCACGGCGTTGCGCCAGGAGTCCAAGATTGCGGCAGCCGCTTTAAAATAATCGATTAAGCCCATTCAAGGCCGCCACCCGGTAGGCCTCGGCCATGGTGGGGTAGTTAAAGGTGGTGTTGACGAAGTAGCGCAGGCTATTGGCCTCCCCCTTCTGCGACATGATGGCCTGGCCGATGTGGACGATCTCCGAGGCCTGTTCGCCGAAGCAGTGGATGCCAAGGATGGCCAGGGTTTCGCGGTGAAAGAGGATCTTGAGCATGCCGACGGTGTGCCCCGTGATCTGGGCGCGGGCCAGGGTGCGGAAGTTGGCGTGGGCGACCTCGTAGGGGATCTGGGCGGCGGTGAGTTCGCGCTCATTGCGGCCTAGGGAACTAATCTCCGGAACCGTGTAGATTCCGGTCGGGAATTCCTCGATCAGGGACCAGTCGCACTGGCCGGCGGCGATGTGGGCCCCGACGAAACGTCCCTGATCATAGCTGGCGCTCGCCAGGGCGGGTGGGCCGGCCACGTCGCCCGCGGCGTAGATATGGGGGAGGGCGGTCTGGTAGCTGGCATTGACGTCGAGTTGACCACGGCGATTAGGGGTCAGGCCGATCTCCTCCAGGCCCAGGTTGGCGGTATTCCCGCTGCGGCCATTGGCCCAGAGCAGCAAGTCGGTTTTGAACTTTTTGCCAGACTGGCAGTGGAGGACGACCCCGTCCTCATTGGTCTCCACGGCGGCGTAGGTCTCATCGTGGCGGATGACGACGCCCTGCTGACGCAGGTGGTAGCTGAGGGCGTCGGTGATTTCGTCGTCGAGGAAAGAGAGGAGCCGGTCGCGGGTATCGACCAGGTTCACCTTGACGTCGAGATTGGTGAAGATGGATGCGTATTCACAGCCAATGACCCCGGCGCCATAGATGGTGATGGAGCGCGGGGTATAGCCAAGACGCAGCACCGAATCGCTGTCAAGAATGCGGGGATGGCTGAAGTCAAGGTCCGGGGGATGGTAGGGACGGGAACCGGTGGCGATGACGAAGTGGTCCGCGCTCAGGATCTCGGCCACACCCTCCGGCCGTGGCACCTGGATATGGTGGTCATCGACGAAGCAGGCCCGACCAAAGATGACGTCCACCCGGTTGCGATGATAGTAGCGGTAGCGGGTGCTGACCTGGGCCTCGATGACGTGGTCCGCTGCCCGGATGATGTCGGGGAACTCGACTTCGACCTGATCGAGGGTGTGCTGAAACAAGGGATTGCGCCGGTAGTCCGCCAGCATCTGAATGGAGTGACGCAAGGCCTTGCTGGGGATGGTGCCCCAGTGCGTACAGCCACCCCCCACCTTGTCGTGGGCCTCGATCACGGCTACCTTCTGGCCGGCTTTGCAGAGCTTCATGGCGGCGCCTTCACCCGCCGGTCCCGTGCCGATGATGATGGTGTCGAAGGTTCTTGGCTTCATCTGTACACTTCCCCCCTTGTCCAAAGTAACCGGCTTGAGCCCCAAGGCGTCATCCCTGCCACCTGTGGCTTATGGCTTCGCACCACGATTCATTCATTCATCGAGAATCCCACCAGGAGATACCCATGCCTCGCGTCACCGTCGTTGGTGCCGGCTTCGCCGCCCTGACCGCCGTCCGCGCCCTCCACAAGGCTGGTGGCATGCAGATCACGGTAGTGAGCCCCAAGGCCGAATTCGTCTATCTGCCCGGTCTCATCTGGATCCCGGCGGGCCTCCGTCGCGCCGAGGATCTGCGCTTGCCCCTTGGCCCCTTTTTTCGACGCCTGGGGGTCGAACACCGGGCGGCGGAGGCCCTGAGCCTGAGCGCCGATGGCCGGGTTCTGGAGACCAGCGCGGGTCCCGTCGAGAATGAGGGCATCATCATCGCCTCTGGCGGGCGCTTCATCAAGAAATTGCCAGGCATCGAACACGCCATTACGCCCTGTGAGGGGATTGCGGCCGCCGAGGGCATCCGCGATCGCCTTCGCGAGATGAAGGAGGGTGTTATCGCCCTGGGGTTCGCTGGAAACCCTCTGGAGCCCCAGGCCATGAGGGGTGGGCCCATGTTCGAGTTCCTCTTTGGCATCGATCGCCAATTGCGCCAGGAGGGGCGCCGGGACCAGTTCAAGCTGGTCTTTTTCAGCCCGGCGGACAAGCCAGGAAATCGGCTGGGACCCAAGGCCGTCGCCGGCCTAATGACGGAGATGCGTAAGCGTGACATCCAGACCCACCTCGGTCACAAACTCAAGGGCTTCAGTGAGACCGGGGTGAGCACGGAGGGGGGTGATTTCGCCGCCGACCTGATTGTCTTTATGCCCGGAATGACGGGCAACACCTGGTTTGATAATACTGGCCTGCCGCGATCCCCGGGTGGCCTGATCCAGGCAGACGCTCACTGCCGGGTTACCGGCCGGGAGCGGGTCTATGTCGCTGGCGATTCCGGCAGCTTTCCAGGACCGGACTGGATGCCTAAGCAAGCCCATATGGCGGACCTTCAGGCTCGGGCAGCGGTCGGCAACCTGCTGGCAGAGTTCCGGGGCGAAACGCCCAGCGGGACCTTCAAGGTCGAACTGGTTTGTATTGTCGATGCCATGGATCGAGGCATGCTGGTGGCCCGCACCGAGAAATACAACCTGATGCTGCCCTCCAGCCGGCTTTTCCATTGGATGAAGCGTGCCTTCGAGTGGTGGTATCTGCGACCCTACCGCTGAAGCCGGGCGGCACGACAGGGGCTGCCAGGCGATTCATCCTGAGAAAAAAGGCCGGTAGTTGCGCTACCGGCCTTTAGGGGCAGCTAGACGACGAGACAAGCCCGCCGCCTTGGGTCAACGCTTAGTAGCGACGCCCACCACCCGGTCCACCGCCGCCGCCGCCCGTGCGCTGGGGACGGTCAGTGCGGGGCTTGGCCTGGTTGACGCGCATATTGCGCCCCTTGAGGGGGGTCTCGTTGAGGGCCTTGATGGCGGCATCCGCCTCGGAGTTGTTGGGCATCTCCACGAAGCCAAAGCCCTTGGACTGGCCAGAGAACTTGTCGCTAATTAGGCTGACGCTGGAGATTTCACCGTAAGCCCCAAAGGCCTCGCGTAGTTCGTCCTCGGTGACGCCGTATGAGAGGTTGCCAACGTAAATGTTCATGTCTCTTCTGTCTCGATAGATCTGATGTGTATTGGCAAAAGAAGAACGGTCGAATAATCAATACACAACTTAATCGACGGTCGGATTCCGGGTTGCTTGCGCACACCCGAGAAGACGTAAGGGCCGAGATCGTAACATCATGATCAACCTGCCTGACGAAGCCTTTGGCCATGCGTGCCCTGGCGCTGCAAGCCGCCTTGCCGGTGCGTACTGGGACCCTGTGGTCTCTGTAGCGGGCGGGGGCGTTGAGTGCGCGCGGGTTCTGGATCCGGAGGGGCGGACCCCAGGGGCAGGGGCTCGAAACCAAGGATGGTATGCAAAGGGATCTTGCGCTTGAGCAACCGTTGGATGTCGGCAAGCAGCTTATGTTCGTCCGGACTGACGAGCGACAGGGCAGTACCCTCGGAACCGGCGCGGCCGGTGCGCCCAATGCGGTGGACATAGTCCTCGGGCACATTGGGCAGTTCGTAGTTGACCACATGGGGTAGCCGGTCGATGTCCAGACCCCGGGCGGCGATATCGGTCGCGACCAGGGCGCGAACTTGGCCCTGCTTGAAGCCCATGAGGGCCCGGGTGCGGGCGCTCTGACTCTTATTGCCGTGAATGGCGGCGGAATTGATTCCGTCGGTTGTCAGTTGGTCGGACAGCCGGTTGGCGCCATGCTTGGTGCGCGTAAAGACCAGTACCTGCTCCCAGCCGCCGGCGTGGATGAGATGCGACAGCAACTCACGCTTGCGGGTCTTATCCACGGGATGCGCCAGTTGCCGCACCAGGTCAGCGGTATCGTTGCGGCGCGCCACCTCGATAAAGGTGGGCGAACGCAGTATGCCGGTGGCGAGTTGCTCGATCTCGGCGGAATAAGTGGCCGAAAAGAGCAGATTCTGCCGACGCGGTGGCAGGAGTTTCAGCACACGGCGAATGTCATGGATAAAGCCCATATCAAGCATGCGGTCGGCCTCGTCCAGGACCAGGATCTCGATGCGTGACAGGTCGATAGTGCCCTGACCGGCATGGTCGAGCAGACGACCGGGGGTCGCAACCACCACATCGACGCCGACGCGCAGTCGATCTACCTGGGGCTGTATGCCGACACCGCCGAAAATAACGGCGGTACGCAGGGGGAGGAATTGGCCATAGGTGCGCACGCTCTCCTCGACCTGGGCCGCCAACTCACGGGTGGGCGTCAGAACCAGGGCACGGGGTTGACGGCCGGTCCTGGGCCGGCTGTGGAGTAGCTGGAGAATCGGCAGGGCGAAGGCAGCGGTTTTGCCGGTACCGGTCTGGGCGCCGGCCAGAATGTCGCCACCGGCGAGCACCGCCGGGATGGCCTGGGCCTGAATGGGGGTGGGATCGTCATAGCCTTGGGCGTCAATTGCCCGCAGCAATTCGGCCCTGAGGCCGAGGGAAGAAAAGGTCATGAACACTCCTGGAAGGGATGCGCCAAGTGAGGTGCATCCTTAGGAACTCCGGACGCCGTCGCAACGGGACGACAGGGGGAGAAGGGGGATGAAATGGAGGCCGCCAGGTGGGCACTGGCCTGATCCAAACGAAAATGGGTGTACAGAGGAAGCGTGCCTAGGGGGTGTTGTGGGCGCGAACTGTATGGCGCGATTATCTGCGGCGGAGTATAACCTAGCGCCAGGATTTGTGAAGTGGAGATTAGGGATGCCTATACCCCAACCAGGGCGGGCTCTTGGGTGCCTAGGTCTACTAGGCTGGGTCCAAATCGGGCCAGAGTTCTCTGAGGCATGGGTGTGGGAATCTCTTGTTCATGAGTCGCCTGATTATGCTATACATTGCCGAAATTGACTTTTGTCATTGATCTGGCCTCGGCCTGGGTAAGCCAAGCTGGGTTGAATCCAATGGCCAGGTCAGGACTCAATACCAAGCGCCCGCCAGAGGCGCGCCGATAAAGACAGGCTCAACCTGCGGAGTTAACAACCACCATGAGCGCTTTGATCGAGATGTTTCGCGCCTCGAGCGCGCTGTATGGAGGCAACGCGGCCTTCATCGAAGACCTTTACGAGCGTTACCTCGCCGATCCGGAGAGCGTGGACCTCGCCTGGCGGCAACGCTTCGACATCATGCGTGGCGCGGCCGCGAATGATGTCCCCCACGGTCCCGTCAAGGAAAATTTCCTGCGCCTGGCGCGGGAGAGCCCAGTCCGGCCTTTGGTTCGCTCCTCGGAGCGACTGGAACCGGCGGCGGCTGAGAAGCAGGCCGCGGTCCTGCGGCTCATCAATGCCTATCGTTTTCGTGGTCATCAGGTCGCCGACCTGGACCCCATCCATCTCCGTCAAAAGCCGCTGATAGTCGATCTGGACCCGGCCTTCTATCAGTTGGGGGAGGCGGATCTGGATCAGACCTTCCACACCGGTTCCCTCTACGCCCCCGACCGTATGCGCCTGAGCGATATTATTGACCTCATGCGGGAGATTTACTGCGGCTCCGTGGGCTCCGAGTATATGCACATCACCATCGTTGAGGAAAAGCGTTGGATACAGAAGCGGCTGGAGGGGTACCGTGCCAAGCCTGAATTGGAGTCCGAGGACCGCCGTTGGCTGTTGACCCTGCTGACGGCAGCGGAAGGTCTGGAGCGCTATCTCCACGCGCGTTATGTCGGCCAGAAGCGCTTTTCGCTGGAAGGCGCCGAGGCCATGATCCCTCTTATTGATGAACTGATTCAGCGCGCCGGGCGCAAGGGCATCAAAGAGGTGATCATTGGCATGGCCCATCGCGGGCGACTCAATGTCCTCATCAACCTTCTGGGCAAGCCGCCCAAGACCCTCTTTGACGAATTCGAGGGCCGCGTCCCTCACGTGGGAGACAGGGCCGGGGACGTTAAGTACCACCTGGGCTTTTCATCCGACGTGGAGACCCCTGGCGGTAGCGTCCACCTGGTTCTGGGGTTCAACCCCTCCCATCTGGAAATTGTCAATCCGGTCATCGAGGGCTCGGTGCGTGCCCGTCAGCGGCGCCGCCGTGACCGTACCGGTGACCAGGTCCTCCCCCTGCTGATCCATGGCGATTCGGCCTTTGCTGGTCAGGGCGTGGTGCCTGAGACCCTGCAACTCTCCCAGACCCGCAGTTACGGTACCGGTGGCACTGTCCATGTCGTAGTCAACAACCAAATCGGCTTTACTACCAGCCATCCCCTGGACGTCCGTTCCACTCCCTATTGCACCGATGTGGCCAAGATGGTTCAGGCCCCGGTCTTCCATGTGAACGGCGATGACCCGGAGGCGGTCATTTTTGTGACACGCATGGCCCTTGATTATCGCAACCAGTTCCACAAGGACGTCGTGATCGACCTGGTCTGCTATCGCCGTCTGGGCCATAACGAGGCTGACGAGCCCGCCGTGACTCAGCCCATGATGTACAAGAAAATCCGCGCTCATGCCACGGCCCGGGAGGTTTACGCGCAGCGTTTGGCTGATCTGGACATCCTGGTCAAGGAAGATGCGGAGGCCATGGTCGAGAAGTATCGCACCTCGATCGAACATGGTGTGGTGATGGCTCGTCCTGTGATGTGCGGATTGGACAACAGCTTCCGGGTATCCTGGCGGGCCTTCGCCGGTAAGGATTGGGACCAGGATGTGGATACGGGTCTGTCGCGCGCCGGACTGCAAGACCTGGCCCAGCGACTTCTGCAGTTACCCGAGGGCTTTGAACTTCATCCCAGGGTCAGTAAGATCTGGAACGAGCGGCGCAAAATGGCCAAGGGTGATCAGTTGGCCGACTGGGGGTTCTGCGAGAACCTGGCCTACGCGAGTCTGGTTGATGCCGGCTTCCCCGTGCGCCTCTCGGGACAGGACTGCGGCCGTGGTACCTTCTTCCATCGCCATGCCAAGATCCACGACCAACTCACGGGGGATAGCTACACCCCCTTGCAGCACATGGGCGAGAATCAGGGGCCCTTCATTGCCATCGACTCCATCCTGTCGGAGGAGGCGGTATTGGCTTATGAGTATGGGTATGCCCTGGCCGAACCCAATCACCTCACCCTCTGGGAGGCCCAGTTTGGGGATTTTGCCAATGGTGCCCAGGTGGTTATCGACCAGTTCATTACCTCTGCTGGCACCAAGTGGAATCTGGATTGCGGCTTGGTGATGCTGCTGCCTCATGGCCTGGAGGGACAGGGCGCCGAACACTCCTCGGCCCGCCTGGAACGCTATCTGCAACTTTGCGCCGAGGAGAACATTCAGGTTTGTGTTCCGAGTACCCCGGCCCAGATGTTCCATTTGCTGCGCCGCCAATTGCTGCGGAATTACCGTCGGCCCCTGATCGTCATGACGCCTAAGAGCTTGTTACGCCATCGTCTGGCGACCTCCAACCTGGAAGAATTGGAGAATGGTCGCTTTCAACCCGTGATCGGCGAGATTGATGCCCTGGATCCGGTGGATGTGAAGCGGGTGATCATGTGCAGCGGCAAGGTCTATTACGATCTGCTGGAGGCCCGGCGCGCCCGAGGCCTCACGGATGTGGCCATCCTGCGGCTGGAGCAGCTCTATCCCTTCCCCCGGGAACAGTTCGCCGCCGCCCTGGCCCCCTACGCCACTGCAACCCAATTCATCTGGTGTCAGGAGGAGCCGCAGAACCAAGGTGCCTGGGACCAGATCAAGCACCGATTCCACCGCCTGCTGGCGGATAACCGACACGTGTGCTACGCGGGACGGGCCATTTCGGCTGCTCCGGCGGTTGGCCACCGTAACGTCCATGTCGAACAGCAGGAGCGCCTTATCGACGAGGCCCTCTCTGGCCAGCTCAACGAAAAACAAAATCGCAGGATCCCGTTATGACCCCCTCTACTGAAGTCCTGGTACCCGCCCTCCCGGAGTCCGTCGCCGACGCCACCGTCCTCGCTTGGCATAAGCAGCCGGGCGATCGGGTCAAGAAAGACGAAAACCTGGTCGATCTGGAGACCGACAAGGTCGTCTTGGAGGTGCCAGCCCCCGCCGACGGTCACTTGTCCGAGATTCTCATGTCGGTCGGTGAAGTGGTCACCGCCGCCACGGTTCTGGGTCGCATTGGCGCGGCTGGTGGTACCTCGGTTGCCGAGGCCGAGGTTGCCAAGCCAGCCGCCGTCGCCAGTGCCCCTGCTGGAGTGGCGCCGGCAGTGGGTGCCGTGCTGGCCCCCGCCGCCCGTCGCCTGGTCAAAGAGCTGGATCTCAATCCCGACGAGATCGCGGGCAGCGGTAAGGATGGTCGCATCCATAAGAGCGATGTTGTGGCTCACCTCGACCAGCGCGAGGCCAGCAGTCCCACCGCCGCCGATCCCGACACGGCCCTTCCCTATGCCCAGGTCCCAGGTCTGAGCGGCGAGGCGGGCAGGCCCGAGCAGCGCGTACCCATGACGCGCCTGCGCGCTCGCGTCGCCGAGCGTCTGGTCCAGGCCCAGCAGACCGCCGCCATCCTGACCACCTTCAATGAAGTGGACATGCAGCCCATCATGGAGCTGCGGAACAAGTACAAGGATCAGTTTGAGAAGGCCCATGGCGTGCGCATGGGGTTCATGTCCTTCTTTGTCAAAGGAACGGTGGAGGCCCTCCGGCGCTTCCCCATCATCAATGCCTCGGTGGACGGCGCCGACATCATTTACCACGGCTATTATGACATTGGTATCGCCGTCAGCAGCCCCCGCGGCCTGGTGGTGCCCATCCTGCGCAATTGCGATCAACTCACCATGGCTGGCGTGGAGCAGGGCATTAGTGATTTCGGCCGCAAGGCCAAGGATGGCACCTTGAGCTTCGAGGACTTAACGGGCGGCACCTTCTCGATCACCAATGGCGGCGTCTTTGGGTCCCTGCTCTCGACACCCATCCTCAATCCGCCTCAGAGCGCCATCCTCGGGATGCACAAGATTCAGGAGCGTCCCATGGTGGTGCAGGGCCAGATCGTGGCTCGTCCCATGATGTATCTTGCCCTCTCCTATGACCATCGCGTTATCGATGGCCGCGATGCCGTCCAGTTCCTCGTCACTATCAAGGAGATGTTGGAAGACCCGTCGCGGCTGCTTCTCGGAGTCTGATTTTCCCGGGTCGGGGCCAAGGATTGGCCCCATCATCTCTGGAAGCCACCGCATTCTTGGTTAAGCGCTGGCTGGATCATGAAAGGGGGAAGGTTGGCGCGGCTAGCGCCTTGATTTCGACCCTCTGGACATCAAGGCCACATTCTCATCGGCCCTTATTTGCGAACCGAATCGACCCCTTTATGCGGAATGAAAAGACCACACCCCATGTTGCGGTGAGGTCCCAATCCGGTTGCCTGGAGGCGGATGGATTCCGCGGGGGAGAGGTCAGCAAGCAGGAGGCTGCGGGTTTGCAAACCACCGCCTGGGATGGTCAGGGTGGTGGTTTTGCCGCATAGGGCC
This sequence comes from Chromatiaceae bacterium, assembly GCA_044228795.1. Taxonomy (GTDB): domain Bacteria; phylum Pseudomonadota; class Gammaproteobacteria; order Chromatiales; family Chromatiaceae; genus M0108. Next base: position 101,754 of record JBGAUE010000009.1, read on the forward strand.
TTACGGACGCCAACATTCAGATGATGGAGTTCAAGTGCCATGCGGGTCAGGAAGGCCTCTTCATCCTCGCCGTCCTGGCACACGACATAACGGGCGAGAAGGGTGGTCTCCTTGCTGAGGGGCCTGAGCTTGGCCTCGCCGACGGTCAGAGGGCAACCAGCTATGTCCAGGGTGCGTCCCCGCAGGCCCCGGATCAGATCGTCTAGTCGCTCATGACGCATGCGTATGGTTAGCTTGGTGCGGCGGGAGACAATGAGATGACTTTCGGCGCCGTGCACGGGCCTTTCCCAACCATTTTGGGAGCCGGCGACGTGAATGTTATGCACACCCGCGTCGGCCTCTTCGCCAAACCACGGCAGAGCCTGCATGAGGGCGCTGGATAAGGCATGAGCATGGTCAACGGGTAGCCGCTTGCAGTCGATGGTGAACAGGATATCGACGACGTCTTCCGTGACTTCGCACTCGCGTTCACTGGGATCTTCTCGCCAAAACATAATGTTACCCTGTCAGTTTACCGGCAGACGCTCGCGCAGAGCATCACGGTCAAACCACCATTCATCCTGAACCAGAACATCAACCACGTTGCGCATTCGGACTAGAAATTTCTCGGGTTGGTTGAGTTCGAGCTTCTCCATCCAATAGTCAAAGGCCTCCTGGCTATCCACGCCGCCATGGCGGCGGGCTACCTGGCCGAGGATCTGACTGGCGAAGAACATGAGGTTTTCCCTCTGGGTACCTTCCGCGCGCATATCGGCGAGGAAGAGGGCAGTGGTAGCGGCAACGGCGGCACCATCGGCGTCGTCGGGGGTCTCCTCGACGATATGGGTCAGCAATTCCACGGAGAGGTCGGGGTCCATGGGATAAGTGACCGCCAGCCAGATTCCCTGGCCCAGGGCAGCCAGGGATTGGGGCTGATCAGCCTGGAAGAGGACGTCGCAGGCGTCGGCGGCAGACTCGAAGTCCTCATGGGCGATGAAGACGTTGAGCGCTTCCCGGCCAAGGGGCCATGCCTCTTTGCCACGTTCAAGGCCAACCAGGGCGCGAGCCATCTGAAGGTGGGCATCGGCGAGTTCGGTGTCGGGGGCTCTTGAGCGTTTAAGGTCATCAAGTCGTTCGAGGAGGGCATCCAGATGAGATTCTAGAGCGGCCTGCTCGGCGCCCCGGTTGAGGCTGGCATGCGCTGTGGAATCAGCCAGTTGCCGGCTGCTAATGTCCAAGGTGTTGAGGTCCATGGCTTTGTCCTGGTGGCATTTTTCAGTCTAGCGGATCAGGCCGCTAAAGGCAGCCTCGAGCCGATCCTCCCAGTTATCGGGGGTATCGGGATAGGGAGGCTTGAGATCGATACGGAAGAAGCGCTCACCATTTCGGGCAATCTCCTGGATGATTGGCGCCAGATCCTCGAAGGAGTCGATTTCCTTGTTGGCCACCAGAATGTCGCTGAGTTTCAACATGCGTTTTGATTTCCGCTAGGTTCAAAGTCTGGGGACGGATATGCAGCCACAGCCACGAAATGCAACGGGGTGGCAACCCATGAAAAACCTGCCCAGGGTGTAATAAAAGGCGGGTAAGGAGAGGAGATGAGGGTCCCTATGCGTGCCTGACGCGACTGAATAAATTAGCATAAGGTTATATTATCGACCATTGACCAGATGTGAGTAATGCCGTAGAATTTCTAACAAATACGGGCTCCTCCGCCTGGGTTCCGAATGATAGGAATAGCTTGTGGGGTGGCATCGGTAGGCGGGTCCTAAGCTTCTATCCCGTCTATCCCACAAGAGATAGAAGTTGGGTAAGCATATCTCCCCCTCAGTGGAATAGCCCTTCACTGGAGCCAAGGGTATATTAGAGCGCGACCAGGCCCATACCCGCCCGGAGCAGGTGGCAGGACCCCTAGACACGGCGGTTACCCGCCGCTGTTAAGTTCCAAATTATGGGGCCTCGCAGCTCTTATCAAGCCGCGAGTCCGTGACAATAAGGCTTCCACTTTTCTGAATTAAGATAGACAGGAGAGACAGCGCAATGGCTATCGAAAAGCACAACACTCCGATGCTCGATCAGTTGCAGAGCGGCCCCTGGCCGAGCTTCATCACCGGCATCAAGCGTCTCCGCGACGAGCATCCGGAATCGCGCATCAACGAGGTCACCAACGACCTGCTAGGCCAGCTCGAGCACTCCTACGAAACCCGTAAGGGTTACTGGAAGGGCGGGACTGTTTCCGTCTATGGCTATGGCGGTGGCATCATTCCTCGCTTCTCCGAGGTTGGTAAGGCCTTCCCGAAGTCCAAGGAATTCCATACCTTGCGTGTGCAGCCGCCGGCGGGCAACCATTACTCCACCGCTATGCTGCGGCAGCTTGCCGATAGCTGGGAGAAGTACGGTTCGGGTCTGGTGACCTTCCATGGTCAGACCGGCAATATCATGTTCATTGGCACCGATACCGCCAAAACCCAGCACTTTTTTGATGAGATCAACGAGTATGGCTGGGATTTGGGCGGCGCCGGCCCCTGTGTGCGTACCGCCATGTCCTGCGTGGGCGCGGCCCGCTGCGAGATGTCCTGCGTCAACGAACTCAAGGCCCATCGCCTTCTGGTTAATAACTTCGTCGACGACGTCCACCGTCCCGCTCTGCCCTACAAGTTTAAGTTCAAAGTCTCGGGCTGCGGCAACGATTGTCAGAATGCCATCGAACGCGCCGACTTTGCCGTCATTGGCACCTGGCGCGATGACATGAAGGTCGATCAGGCCGAGGTCAAGGCCTATATCGCTGGCAAGGGGCGTCAGTACTACATCGACAATGTTATCACCCGCTGCCCAACCAAGGCCTTGTCCCTCAATGATGACGACACCTTGGCGGTGAACAACCGCGATTGCGTGCGCTGCATGCATTGCCTCAACGTCATGCCCAAGGCCCTGCATCCCGGCGACGACAAGGGTGTCACCATCCTGATCGGCGGCAAGCGTACCCTCAAGATCGGCGATCTTATGGGCACCGTGCTTGTACCCTTCAAGAAGCTGGAGACCGAGGAAGACTGGGAATCCATGGTCGATCTTGGCGCCACCATCATCGACTTCTGGGCCGAGAACGGTCTGGAGCACGAGCGCTGTGGTGAGATGATCGAGCGTATCGGTCTGGCTAACTTCCTCGAAGGCATCGGTGTCGAGCCGGATCCCAACATGCTCAGCCACCCGCGCCAGAGTTCCTACATCCGCATGGATGGCTGGGACGAGGCCGCCGAGGCCTGGTTCGAGCGCAAGGCCGAGGCTGGCTAACAACAGCCAATCGCGCGGTTGGCGCCCCTTCGGGCGTCGACGCGCCCAGAATCGTTTCAAGACCTAAACAGCATTCTTGGAGGAATGGCGATGGCAGCAGCCGACATGCGTGAGCCGATCGAAACCGGGTGTCCCGATCCCTGGCAATACTTGCATCCCGTGATGCGCAAGAATTTTGGTATGTGGAAGTACCATGAGCACCCGCAGCCTGGCGTACTGCGCCATGTGGCCTACAGTGGTGACGAAATCTGGACCGTGAAGGTGGGTACTCAGCGTATCCTCGATCTTTTCTCCCTGCGTAAGCTGTGTGATATCGGCGAGCAGTTTGGCGATGGGTTTGTCCACTTCACCCTGCGTTCGAACCTGGAATACATGGTGGCCGATGCCTCCAAGGTTGAGCCTTTGATCAAGGCCGTCCAGGATGCGGGCTTCATCGTTGGTGGCACCCAGAATTCGGTGGCCATGATTTCTCACACCCAGGGCTGGCTGCACTGCGACATCCCCGGCACCGACGCCTCGGGTGTGGTGAAGTCCATGATGGACGAACTCATTGATGAGTTCCGCAGCGCCAATATGCCGAACCGGGTGCATATCACCACCTCCTGCTGCCAGATCAACTGCGGTGGGCAGGGCGATATCGCCATCAATATCCAACACACTAAGCCACCCAAGATCAACCATGACCTAGTGGCCAATGTCTGCGAACGCCCCTCCGTCGTCGCCCGTTGCCCCGTGGCCGCCATTCGCCCGGCCATCGTCAACGGCAAGCCCTCCCTGGAAGTGGATGAGCGCAAGTGCATTTGCTGTGGCGCCTGTTTCCCGCCTTGTCCGCCCATGCAGATCAACGATGCCGAGCACTCCAAGCTAGCGATCTGGGTCGGTGGCAATCATTCCAACGCCCGCGGCAAGCCCACCTTCCAAAAGCTGGTAGCCGCTGGTATCCCCAACAACCCGCCACGCTGGCCCGAAGCGACCGCCATCGTCAAGCGTATCCTCAAAGCCTACAAGGAAGGTGCGCAAGACTGGGAGCGCGTCAACGAGTGGATTGAGCGCATCGGCTGGCCGCGCTTCTTCGAAGAGGTCGAACTGCCCTTCACCAAGTATCACATCGATACCTGGCGTGGCGCGCGGGCCAGCTTCAACGCCTCCAACTACATCCGCTTCTAGGGCGAAGGCCCTCCAGCCCCGAGGGTGGAGGGCCGCATCAGATCGAGGTCGCAATGAAGTTTGCAATTCAGGTCAACGAAGGACCCTACCAACACCAGTCTTCGGATTCCGCCTACTTCTTTACCAAAAATGTACTGGAGAAGGGGCATGAAGTCTTTCGGGTCTTTTTCTATCACGATGGGGTCAACAATGCGACGCGCCTGACGACTCCGCCCCAGGATGATCGCCATGTGGTCAACCGTTGGGCGGACCTGGCCGAAAAGTACGATCTGGATATGGTCGTCTGCGTGGCCGCGGCCCAACGTCGGGGTATCGTGGACGATGGCGAGGCTCAGCGTAATCGTAAGGACGCCACCAACATCCATCCCAGGTTCCGCATCTCCGGGCTTGGGCAATTGGTCGAGGCGGCCATCCAATCGGATCGTCTCGTCGTCTTTGGGGACTAACAGGGGTAAGCGTCATGTCCGAAGTCGTGAAGAAATTCATGTACCTCAACCGCAGGGCCCCCTATGGCACCATCTATGCCTGGGAGTCCCTGGAAGTGGTTCTGATCGGGGCGGCCTTCGATCAGGAAGTCAATCTCATGTTTGTCGATGACGGCGTTTTCCAACTGGTCAAGGGCCAGGACACCGCAGGCATAGGCATGAAGAACTTTTCGCCCACCTACCGCACTCTGGGCGATTACGAAGTCAAAAATATCTTCGTGGACGCGGATTCTCTCGCGGCCCGTGGCCTGACTCAGAGCGATCTCGTAGCGATCGCCTATGAGGACATGGATACGGAAGAGGAGATCGAAAACATCGTCGAGGTGGTGGACGCCGCCCGCGTGACCGAACTCATGGACGAATCCGACGTGATCTTCAGCTTCTAAGGAGGGTTTCCATGAGTATCTTGCACACTGTCAACAAGTCCCCCTTTGAGCGCAACTCTCTGGAGTCCTGCCTCAAATTTGCCTCTCAAGGGGCCTCCGTTCTCCTCATGGAGGATGGTGTATATGCGGCCTTGGCAGGTTCGAGCGCCGAGTCACAGCTCAAGGCTGGGCTCGGCAAGGTGTCGGTCTACGTCCTCGGCCCGGATATCAAGGCCCGTGGCTTCCACGAGGATCGTCTGATCGAGGGTGTCAAAATCGTGGACTATGCCGGTTTCGTGGATTTGGCCGTGGAAAACGACAAAGTTCAGGCCTGGTTGTAACCCCTGTTATGTGACTAATCGAGGAGATTTTCATCATGCCAATCGTAGTCGACGGCAAGACTTTAGAAACCGACGAAGAAGGTTATTTAGCCAACATCAATGACTGGGTTCCTGGCGTTGCGGGCGTCATGGCCAAGGAAGATGACCTGGCACTGACCGACGAACACTGGGACATCATCAACTTCCTGCGTGAGTACTACGAGGAATATCAGATCGCTCCCGCCGTGCGCGTATTAACCAAGGCCGTCGGTAAGAAGTTGGGCAAGGATAAGGGCACAAGTAAGTACCTTTATGGCTTGTTCCCCTATGGCCCATCCAAACAGGCTTGCCGCTACGCCGGCCTGCCGAAGCCGACGGGCTGCGTTTGACCCTAAGCCAACCTATCAGGGCTGCGTAGGTTCAGTTCATGACCCCGCGATCCGCGGGGTCTGGGGATCTGTAACCAGGCTAATGGATTCGGCTGCGTCTTGCCTGGCTAAGGTTAAGGCGGCGTCTAGAGACAAGCAGGCCTGGGGCGGTTATCAGCCCTAGGTCTCCGACGGAATAACCTAAGGTAGCGGTAGCATGTCGTTCCTGACAATTGTATACGCCTCGCTGTTCTACTTTGCCGCCCTAGTGCTCTTGGCTGGCTTGGCGAATAAGATCTTGCAGTACGCGCGCACTCCCGCACCACTCAAGATTCCGACAACGCCTGCTCCCGTAACCAAACGCGGCGTAGTTTTTCGAATAATCCGTGAGATTGTCCTCTTCGAAAGCCTTTTCAAGGGTAATAAGTGGACTTGGATTTTCGGCTGGATTTTTCACTTCGGCCTCTTCCTGGTGACCTTGCGCCATCTTCGCTATTTTATTGATCCGGTTTGGCTACCCATTCAAGTGATACAGCCATTCGGCATCTATGGGGGGTTGGCGATGGTCGCCGGTCTCGCCGGTCTCTGGTCGCGGCGCTTCCTGGTGGATCGCGTCCGCTATATTACCGGGCCCTCGGACCACCTGATACTTGCCCTCTTGATCGGTATAGGCCTAACCGGATTGGGGATGAGTTTCGTCATCCATGTTGATGTCATCTCGGTCAAGCAGTTCTTCTTGGGGCTTTTGCGGTTCCAATTTCATCCCCTGCCCGCGGATCCATTGCTGCTGTTGCATCTGCTGCTGGTTGTCATCCTCATGATCGTCTTCCCTTTCAGCAAGTTACTTCACGCCCCCGGGCTCTTTTTCAGCCCGTCGCGCAACCAGGTCGACAACCCGCGCGAACAGAGGCATCTGGCGCCCTGGGCCAAGCGGCTCGAACAATAAGTTTGGCTGGCAGGGCGAAGCGGGCAGTGCCCATCTCCCTGGCCGAAGGCAAGACAAGACACGATACGCGGACGAGGTCGAATCATGGCTAAGGTTAAACTGGAGGTTTCCGAGCTCCAGCCCTATCTCGAAATCCCTGCGGTCACGCCAGGGGTTATGGCCCATTCGCGGCCCTTCGTGGCCAAACCGGAGCATCAAGAGCCCTTGGGCTTCCCGGGGGTCCTGGTGGACAACTGGCAAGAGAAGGCCATCGATAAGATGGGCGATCTGCTGGGCCGCTATCGCTCCTTGCGGGTTTATCTGGACTCCTGCGTCAAGTGTGGTTCCTGCACCGATAAGTGCCACTATTACATCGGTACCGGTGATCCCAAAAATATGCCGGTTGCGCGTCAAGACTTGCTGCGCAAGGTTTATCGGCGCTATTTCACCCTGGCCGGCAAATATTTTCCCAAGCTGGTGGGTGCCGAGGACCTGACCCAGGAGGTTCTGGATGATTGGTATAGCTATTTCCACCAGTGCTCCCAGTGTCGTCGCTGCTCCGTCTTCTGCCCCTATGGGATAGATACAGCCGAAATCTCCATGGCTGCGCGGGAGATCATGGACCATATCGGCGTGGGGCAAAAATACTGCAACGAAATCATTGCCAAGGTTTATAAGATAGGTAACAACCTGGGCCTCCCAGGTCCCGCTCTGCGGGACACCCTCGAAGGGCTGGAGGAGGACGTATTTGATGACACCGGGGTCAAGGTTCGTTATCCCATCGATCAGGTAGGCGCAGACATTTTACTGGTAACGCCCTCAGCCGACTTTTTCGCCGAGCCTCATGTCGATGGCCTGGTTGGCTACGGTAAGGTCTTTCACGAGGCTGGCGTCTCCTGGACCCTAAGCACCATAGCCTCTGAGGCGGCCAATTTTGGCATGTTCATTGGGTCTTACGAGAACATGCGCCGGATCTCCCTGCGTATCCGCGAGGCGGCCATCGCCCTCAAGGTTAAACGCATCGTATTCGGCGAATGTGGCCATGCCTGGCGGGTTGCCTACAGCTTTCTCAATACCCTGGCGGGTCCTTGGGATTTTCTGGATCCGAGCTATCCGGTACCACAGCACATTTGCGAGTTCACGAATGATCTGATCCAGCAAGGCAAATTAAACCTTGATAAGTCGCAAAATGACGACATGGTGTTGACCTTTCACGACTCCTGTAATGTGGCGCGTGCCAGCCGCATGGGGCCGACGCCGGGGGGGCAGTTCGACATTCCCCGCGCTGTCATCAAGGCCGTCTGCAACCACTTTCACGATATGGACGAAGAAACCATCCGCGAACGCACCTTCTGCTGCGGCGGCGGGGGCGGTCTCTTGACCGATGACCTCATGGAATTGCGGGTCAAGGGCGCATTTCCGCGCATGACGGCCCTCAACAACGTCATACAGGAGAAGGGTGTGACCCACATGGCCGCCATCTGTGCTATCTGTAAGAGCCAGTTCACCAAGGTACTGCCTTATTACGGCATGGAGATGGAGCAGATCGTCAGTGTCCACCAATTGGTTTCCAATGCCATCATCCTGACCCCGGGGGAGGATGATGACCTTGACGAGGATGACGATGAGTCCGAGGACGACGAGGACTGATCGACGTTTGAAATTTGCGCCGGTGCGACCAGTACCCCGCCGGCAATCGGATCAAAACACGGGTTCCCACTGGTAAGGAGAACAACACATGGCGACTTCCAGCGACGAAATGAAAACCAAGGTTTCCTGGCGACGGTATCAAGATGGCCAGCAGGAATGGGGAAATCTCACCCAGAAGATCTTTGTTCAGGACACTTCCCACAAGTGTCCCACCTATGTCCACAAGACCCCACCTTGTCAGGGTTCCTGCCCCTCGGGAGAGGATATCCGGGGTTGGCTGGCCATCGTTCGCCAGCAGGAAAAGCCGCCCGTAGGCGTAGAGTGGCAGGAGTATGCCTTCCGTCGTTCCACCGATGCGAATCCCTTTCCTTCCATGATGGGTCGTGTCTGTCCGGCACCCTGCCAGGATGGCTGCAACCGCAATGAACTGGAAGACTTCGTCGGCATCAACTCCGTTGAGCAATACATAGGTGATACCGCTATTGCCAAAGGCTACGGCTTCACCGCCGGTCCCGATACCGGCCGCAAGGTCGCTATCATTGGTGGTGGTCCAGCCGGTTTGGCGGCGGCCTATCAATTGCGCCGCAAGGGCCATGGCTGCACCATCTTCGAGGCCAACCAGGGCTTGGGTGGCATGTTCAAGTTCGGGATTCCGGGGTATCGCGTTCCACGCGATAAGCTTGACGCCGAAATCCAGCGCATCCTCGATATGGGCCAGGTCGAGGTCAAATTTGGTGTTCGGGTCGGTCAGGACGTCACAATCGAGCAACTGGAAAAGGACTATGACGCCATCCTCTGGGCCATCGGCTGCCAAAGTGGCCGTGGTCTGCCCCTAGAGGGCTGGGCCGGTACCCCCAACTGCGTCTCTGGCGTTGCCTTCCTAAAGGCCTTCAACGAAGGTCGCATGAAGGTCACCGCCGACAAGGTGGTATGCGTGGGCGGGGGCGATACCTCTGTCGACGTCGTCTCGGTGGCCCGTCGCATAGGCCACATCCAGCATGCCAAGCCATCCGACCTTCCTGAGACTGTCATTCACGATGGTTATGTGGCTCATGATGCCGCCGTCACTGCTGCGGCCCAGGGCGCGGAGGTGACCCTGACCTCGCTCTTTACGCGGGATAAGATGATGGCCGCCGAGCATGAGGTCCATGATGCTCTGACCGAGGGCGTTACCATCCTCGATGGCGTTATGCCCGTCGCTATCATCAAGAACGCGGAAGGCCGTGCAACTGGCCTCAAGGTCTGTGATTGTACGATGGACGGTATGCGTCCCATCCCCGTCGAGGGCACCGAGCGCATCCTCGAAGCTGATCTGATCGTTTCGGCCATTGGCCAAGGCGGTGATCTCACCGGTCTGGAAGTCATGGATAATGGCCGTGGCCTCATCAATGCGGACAAATTCCATCAGGTTCCCAACCGGCCTGGTCACTTCGTTGCCGGCGACATTATTCGCCCGCATTTGTTGACGACTGCCATCGGGCAGGCATCGGTAGCTGCTGATTCCATTGATGAATTTCTCAAGCAGGAGGAGTTTAGTCGCCGACCCAAGGTTGACGTCCATCACTTTGATCTGCTGCGGAAGATGGAGGAGGCCCATCTGGCCCCCGAGAGGTTTAATCCCAGCGAACGTGGCGATATGCGTGGCACCTCCGACGGCAACTGGGCCATCCACAACTATGAAGATCGTTCCAATGCCGAGGTCATCCCGCACAACGAACTTTTCCTCGGTCACTTTGGCTATCACGCTCGCAATCTGCGCAAGGAAGAGGTGCCCACCGCCGAAGAGGTGCTGGGTCACTTTCAGGAACGCGTCATCGGACTGTCGGATACCGAGGTCATTGATGAGGCAAAGCGCTGCATGAGTTGCGGCATGTGTTTCGAGTGCGACAATTGCGTCATCTTCTGCCCCCAGGATGCGGTTTATCGTGTCAAAAAGGGTGAGAACACCACTGGGCGCTATGTGGCCACCGATTACACACGCTGCATTGGCTGTCATATCTGTGCTGATGTTTGTCCCACGGGCTACATCAAGATGGGGCTTGGCGAATAATCACTCGGGAGAGGACGATGGCGAATGCCCTGCTCAGAGGCAGCTTCATCTCCCTCGGTCTGGCCGGGGCCTTGCTGGCCCTGGCCGTTCAGGCCGCCGGAAACAACTTCGTGGTGACGGGATCCCGGGCCGCGAGCGAGAAAAGCTGCGTGGAACCGACGGAGTTTATGCGTCGGAATCACATGGAGGTGATTAAGCATCAGCGGGATGAAACGGTACATGGCGGGATCCGCTCGACGAAACACAGTCTGGCGGGCTGTATCGCCTGTCATGGGGCCAAGGGCCCGACAGGACAGCCGGTGCCAGTCAATGACCATAAACAGTTTTGTGATACCTGTCATGAGTTCGCAGCGGTCCAGCTAAACTGTTTCGAGTGCCACGCCACGGTTCCGACCGTAAGGATGGCGCCCCTAGCCAATGCGGATGGACCCCATCCGTCGGGTTCTGGCGCACCGGCACCTGGCACTAGGATACCGTCTGGGCAATCCCAGCCAGCCTTGCGCTGAGAAGGAAGAGTGACGATGAATAATCCCAGCGAAGAGATCGACCATGGACGCCGAGGTTTCCTTGGCGTGGCGGCGGGAATGGCGACCATCACCCTGGCCCCCGGGGTTCTGCTCCATACCATTGCGTCCGCCCAGCCCCGCGCTGAGTGGGTCACGGATGCTGCCCGCTACGGTATGCTAATTGATACCAGCCGGTGTGCTGAGGGCTGTACGGCCTGCGTTAGCGCCTGTAACCAGGAAAATGGTCTGGATCTACAGCAAATGCCTGCTGGCATGGACCCCGAGAAATGGGACCATCAGGAGGCGCGCTGGATCCGCAAGGTCAAGCTTGAGGACAACCTGACGGGGCGGGTAACCAACCTACCCATGATGTGCCAGCATTGCGAGCATCCGCCCTGCGTTGACGTCTGTCCCACGGGTGCCTCCTTCAAGCGGGCGGATGGTATCGTCCTGGTCGATCGCCACCTCTGCATTGGCTGCCGCTATTGCATGATGGCCTGTCCCTACAAGGCCCGGTCATTCATCCATGCCCCCGTGGAGGAGAAACTAACCCTGGCTCCGCGTGGCAAGGGTTGCGTAGAGAGTTGTAACCTCTGTGTGCATCGCCGCGATAACGGCCAGGCCTCAACCGCATGCGCTGATGCCTGCGCTGCCGAGGGTCATAACGCCATTATTTTTGGCGACATCAAGAACCCGGAAAGTACGTTGAGCAAGGCTTTGGCTGCCATGCCCAGCCGTCAGATCCGCGAGAACCTCGCCCTGAACACGGGCGTCCGCTATTCGGGCGTGTGACGCCGGGGAAGATCCAGACATGAAGAGAATCGTTTATCGCGAATGGCGGCTGGCCCCTCGGCGCTACTGGGCCCTGCTCGCCTCCCTCGCCCTCGTCGCTGGAGTTGGCGGGCTCGCCTTTTTGTACATGGAACATCAGGGCCATTGGGTGACCGGCATGACCAATGAGGTGGTCTGGGGCATGCCGCATATCTTCGCCATCTTCCTCATCGTCGCGGCCTCCGGTGCCCTCAACATCGCCAGTATCGGCACTGTCTTCAGTAAAACCACCTATCAGCCGCTCGGCCGCTTTTCCGGCCTATTGGCGGTGGCCTTACTCATTGGGGGGTTGATGGTGCTGGTCCTTGACCTGGGGCGCCCCGATCGCCTGATCGTGGCCATGACCAGTTATAATTTCCGATCAATCTTTGCCTGGAACGTCATTCTCTATTCGGGTTTTGTGGCTATCGTTATCGCCTACCTGGTAACCATGGTGGATCGTGCCTTAAAGGGGTACTACAAGGCGGTCGGCACCTTTGCCTTTGTCTGGCGTCTGCTACTGACCACGGGCACGGGATCAATTTTCGGCTTCATCGTTGCCCGTCAGGCTTACGATACCGCCGTGCTGGCACCCATGTTCATCGTGATGTCCTTTCTTTATGGCCTAGCGATTTTCACGCTGTTGCTCATGTTCGCCTACGCCCAGGATGAGCGCCCTATCGGCACCTATATCATTAAGCGGCTCAAGGGGCTCATGGGTATCTTCATCGCCGGCGTTATGCTCTTCATCCTCATCTATTTCCTGACAAAACTCTATGGTGCCAAGAATTACGATTTGGTGTCTTTCTATCTGGTCAGCGGCGGACGCTACACGCTGGTATTTTGGTTTGGCTGGGTGATTCTGGGCCTGCTGGCGCCCTTTGGCATTCTTTTCCATCCCGTGCTGGGTCAGGATAGGCGTTGGATCGCGGCGGCGTGCGCCTTGGTTATCCTTGGCGGGCTGGCTAGCATTTATGTAATCGTCATCGGCGGTCAGGCCTTTCCAATGGCCATTTTCCCTGGAAAGACCATCCTGGAATCTGGATTCCACGATGGCGTCGGTGGTCAGATTGCGGCCTATGCACCCAGCATGCCGGAGTTTCTCCTCGGTATAGGCGGCGTGGCGGTAACCCTGATCATCACCGCCATCGGGGTAAGAACCCTGCAGTTCTTACCTGAATCCTTGGCGGATAAGGATGTGGACCCTCACGCGACCATCAGGGTCTGATCCAAACTCCGCCAGAATACTGGGTACTCGAATCCGAAGACGGGGATGATGCTTAGGGTGTCATCCCCGATCTCTTTACCGGATCTCGAAAGTTTCTACACCATGTCCCGCCTCTACATCTCTGCGACCCATAAATCATCAGGAAAAACGACCTGCTCCATCGGGTTATGCCGCGAGTTTTCCCGGCGGGGCTATAGGGTACGACCCTTCAAAAAGGGGCCAGACTACATAGATCCTCTTTGGCTCGGCCAGGCGTCTGGCCGTGCTTGCATGAACCTGGACTACAACACCATGGGGGTAGCGGAGATCTGCGAGACCTTCGCGCGTTCCATGGATGATGCGGACCTAGGTATCATCGAGGGCAATGTGGGCCTATTCGATGCCACGGATCTGCTGGGGAGTAACAGCAACGCGGAACTGGCTAAGCTACTCAAAGCACCCGTAGTTCTGGTAGTGGATGTCCAGGGAATTTCGCGGGGCTTGGCGCCCCTGCTTCTCGGTTACCAAGCCTTTGATCGCGAGTTGAGGATCGCCGGGATCATCCTCAACAAGGTAGGTGGTAACCGTCACGAAGGCAATTTGCGCAGGGTTGTGGAGCACTACACGGATCTGCCTTTGCTGGGCGCCATCCATCGCGAATCCCGACCCTGGATCGACGAACGCCATTTGGGCCTGATGCCCAGCAACGAGAGTCGTGAGGCCGAGGCACAGATTGAAGGCATCCGTCGCATGATCGCGGATCAGGTGGACTTGGACGCCTTGTTGCGGATCAGCGCCTCGGCCCCGCCCCTGCCCCCCGGGAGCGTCTCCCCCAACCCCGCGCTCAGCGGTCGCATCCTGCGTATCGGTATCGCACGGGACGAGGCATTCGGCTTCTATTACCCTGACGACCTAGAGGCCCTGCGCGCGGCGGGGGCAGAATTAATCCCCTTCAGTCCGGTGCGCGACTCGGGGTTGCCAGAAGTGGATGGCCTCTTCATTGGCGGTGGCTTCCCCGAATACCACATGCGTGACCTGGGTGTCAATGCGGCCATGCGGGCGGCGGTGCGAGATTTCATTGAGGGCGGGGGACCTGTTTATGCCGAGTGCGGTGGTCTTATGTATCTCTGCCGCAGACTGCGATGGCGGGACGAAAGCGCGCCCATGTGCGGTGTCCTCCAGGCCGATGTAGCCATGCACGAGCATCCCCAAGGCCGGGGCTACATCCATTTACGCGAGCGGGAGGCCTTCCCATGGCCTAAGCTGCCCGATCATACGCCTGAGATTCATGCCCATGAATTCCACCACTCCGCCATCATCGATCCCGACCCAACCTGGGTCTATGGATACGAGGTTCTACGGGGCAGGGGCGTGAATGGCAGCTATGACGGCATCATTTACAAGAATCTTCTGGCTAGCTATGCCCATCTGCGCCACGTTGGCGGAGTGGTGTGGCCTGCGCGCTTTATCGCCCAGGTACGTGGTTGTTGCTACCCAGGCTGAATACCCGCGGCCAGGCAGTATCGCTGATAAAATACCGGTCAAAGGTGGCGCGGTCTGACCGCGTACGAAAACGCTGACAAAATTGAAGTGAGGACTTGGGTATGTTCAGACTGACCGCATCCGCCGTGGGGCAAATCTACGAGGCCGCACGTCAGGGGGGCGCCGAGGGCTTGGCCCTGCGACTGGCCGCTCATCAAAAGCCTGATGGCGGCATTGACTACCGCATGGGGTTCGACGAGGGCACGGAGGACGACATTCGCCTCGATTGTGAGGGGGTGTCCGTGGTCGTGGCCCCAGAGTATGTCCCGCTTCTCGACCAGGCAACCCTAGATTTTATCGAGTTGGAACCTGGGCAGTTCCACTTCATCTTCCTCAATCCCAAGGACAGCGGTTACCGACCCCCGAGGACCGACTGAAGCACCAACCGTCTGGCGCCGGTATCCCATCCCCGCCCCTGGATATGACTGAACTCTCTAATGAGGACAGCCTGCGGCTAAACGTCCTCCTGGCTAACCAGCCCCAGGCGATCCGTATCGACGAGTCCCGGCTCCAGGTTTATGGCCTGTCGGACCGGGGCGAGGCCTGCATTACCCTGAATCCGACCGCTCGGCCAGAGGCCTATGTGCGCGCCGTGCGGGAACTCATCTCGGGCCATATTCTTGGTTCCCCTGGCGGCTATCCTACCTATTTGCGGCGTTGGACCCGCATGGGCCAAATGCGGGACGAGAGCCTTGCCCAACTGCTGCTGCTCGGTGAGCCTGAGGCCGTAGTGGCTGCTGTCTGTTCTCCCGGTCTGACGGATGAGTTGGGGCGTCGCGCCTGGTGGGCCATGGAAGATGCCGAAAATGCCCGGCGGATGTTAGGGAATGCCGCCATTGTCCAGGGCCGGATGGGTCCGATTCTGGCGACGTACCTGGTGGAGTTTTTACCCTTCGAGACTGAAATGGAGAAGATGGCGGAATCCGTGCGACTGGTGCTGCAACCGGGTCTTATCGATGAACAGCAGTGCCTGGAGATCTGGCACAAGGCCAAGCGTAAACCGTCCTATGCCATCGGCTTCCTCCAGGCACGTCCCGACGCCTTGCCCGAGCCGTCATCTGCGCGCGCCGATTTTGAGGCCTATGCCCCCCATCTTACGGACTTGCTCGGCGCGGCGAATCCCTGGGCTCAGGCCCTGGAAAAAATGCTTTCCGCACCCGGTCAGACCTGGCTGAAAACCGTCGCCCAGGTACTTGCTAAGCCCCCGACCCAGGATCTGACCCTAGCCGCCCTCCAAACGGTGGCCGGATATTTCGCCCCTTTGCGCCCTGAAGGCGAGCCGGACCTGATTTTGGCGGAACTCATCGCCGAGGCCGAGGCCTGTATTGAATCCACCCATGCCCCTGCTCCCCTCCGTGCCTGCCTTGCCAAGGTGCCAAGCTTGCGCGATGACCTGGTATCCCTGCGAATCCTCTCGGGTCTCGGTTATGGCGTCCTACGTCCCCTGCTGCGCGATTCCACCGCCACTGGCAGTCTCATGCGTCGTAAGCTTGCCCCGGTGCTGGAGCCAATTGTGGTACATTTGGAAAGATTGCAGAGTGCAGCAAGGCCCTAATACATCTTGCCTAGCGGCTAGTGCTAGTGCTTAAGGCCTTCTCCACCGCCGCCAGGTCGATCGCCTGGAGATAGCTCTCGGCATCCGCTTTTTCGATGCCGGTGCCTGACACCCGAATCAGTAAGTTACCATTCCCCATCAGGCTGATCTCCCAACCCTTGGCGTCCCGATCCTGATGGATGAGACCGCGCCGACCGGCATGGGTGTAGAGACGGTTGTTCGGGTCACTCTGTACCATGAAGGGATTGGACAACAGTAACGTCATCATCGGCAAGAAGGGCGAATTGGCCGTAAGGTTGATCTCCAGGCTGGCGCCGTCCTCCCGGTGGTACTGGCGGCTAAGGTTGGTGCCGACGATCATGCTTGCCATCCCGCCGGAACTGGCCTGGGATTCCTCTGCCGTCCAGCCGGGGAGGGGTTCGGGCAAAAGTTTCAACAGGGCTTGGTCGATGCGTTCCTGGATAGCCGCAATCACGAATTGCAGCCCCTGGACGCTGGTCTGGAGTTCGCCGCGCTCATAGGCGGCCCGAGCGGATTCCAATTGTTCCGAGATCTGATCTGCCCTGAGCGGAGCGGCCAGGCAGGTGGACAGGGCTAGGATGGCAATCGCGAATCTCTGGCTTATCATGGTAAGGCCTCTCGGGAGTAGGGTGGCTGGATTCGATCAGGGCATAGTCTGTGAAGGGCGTTAGGCTTCATGTTGCAACCGGGTGCGCCAGGGTCCCCGTCTATACCTTCGCATAGGGCGGCAAGCCCTGGCGTTACCTGCCGATACCGCAGGGTGTCATTGCGGAGAACATCACTCTGAGCGACCTCGCTCCGCGGTTCTCGGCCTAGGGGCGTGCAGGGAGAAGGTTTCAACCACGAGATTACAACTGCTTATGGGTTGAGGCGTCACGCGATGGGGGGAAGGGAGGGGGGAGCGCAAACTCCCTTTTGATGGCTACCGGTTGATTGGGAAAATGCGCAGGAAATAAAAAAAGGTTACCCGTGAAAATCGTGTAACCCTTTGATTATAATTGGTACTCCCAAGGGGATTTGAACCCCTGTTACCGGCGTGAGAGGCCAGCGTCCTAACCACTAGACGATAGGAGCGAGAAGAAATAGCGAAGAAGGCGTATTATACGCACGCGCCAGAGGTTCTCAAGCCGGCTGGTGAAAATTCTACCCCCTAAACCATGCAATATGGGTAAGGGCTATCAGCTAATTGATATAAAGGCTAGCGGCGCCAGTCCCAGGACGAGGCCCCGCCAGGATAAAGACGCCAGCTTGTACCCAGATTCCGATTCCTGTCGCATTGTGCCGCGTGACCAGCATGGCATCTCCCGCGCCAACATTAGTGAGAATGCCCTCAAGGTACTCTATCGTCTCAAGCAGGAGGGCTATCAGGCTCTGCTGGTAGGGGGCGGGGTGCGGGATCTGCTTCTTGGCCGCGAGCCCAAGGATTTTGATGTGGCTACCGATGCCAGGCCGGAGGACGTGCGCCGGGTTTTCCGGAATTGCCGCCTCATTGGCCGACGTTTTCGTCTGGCCCATGTTCATTTTGGTCCCGAGATCATCGAGGTGGCGACCTTTCGGGGTGGTGGTGGCGAGATGGAGGACGATGGCGAACGCCACCTCGAAAACGGCATGATCGTGCGTGACAACCTCTATGGCACCCGTGAGGAAGATGCCCTGCGGCGCGATTTCACGGTCAACGCCCTTTACTACAATATTGCGGATTTCACCGTCATCGACTACGCGGGCGGGCTTGAGGATCTCAAGGAGGGGCGTCTGCGGTTGATTGGCGACGACCCGGAGCGCCGTTACCGGGAGGATCCGGTGCGCATGTTGAGGGCCGTCCGCTTCGCCGCTAAGCTGGGGTTTAATATCGATCCCGACTGCGAACGTCCCTTGAGGGAGCACAGTAGCCTCCTCAGCGGGGTGCCGGCGGCGCGTCTGTTCGAGGAGGTCCTCAAGCTTCTGCACTCCGGCACCGGGCTGGAGGGCTTCGAGAAGCTGCGTCACTACGATCTCTTTGGGCAACTCTTTCCGGCGACGGATGAGTGTCTGGCCTACGAGGATCACGCCTTCCCCATCACCTTCGTCAGTCGTGGTCTGGCCAACACCGATCGGCGCATTCAAGAGGATAAGCCGGTCACACCGGCCTTCCTCTTCGCTCTGCTCTTGTGGGAGCCGGTGCGCCGCCGCTTTTTCACGCTGGCGGATCGGGGCGTGGAGCCCCACGAGGCCATGGTCCAGGCGGGCGGGGAGGTGCTTTCGGCCCAACTCGCGCGTGTCAGCATCCCTAAGCGGTTCAGCCTGCCCATGCGCGAGGTTTGGGAGTTGCAACCACGTTTTGAGCAACTGGAAGGTAAGCACCCTCATCGCCTGGCGGCCCATCCCCGGTTTCGCGCCGCCTACGACTTTTTAGTGTTACGCGCCAACAGTGGCGAGGCGGACCCGGAGCTGGCGGCCTGGTGGACGCGCTTCCAGGATGCCTCGGGCCTGGAGCGGGATGGGATGACGGGACCAGCCCGGAAGAAGCGCCGTCGTCGTCGCCCCCGTTCCAGCACTGGGGGCGAAGGGGCTGGCACCCCGGGTAATCCCCCTCATGGCGGTGCGGATGCCGGCTGAAAGGGCAGCCCGGCTCGCCTATGTTGCAATTGGCGCCAACCTGAATGGACCCGAGGGACAAGTCCGGAGTGCCATCGTCGAAGTGGACCAGATGCCCGGCGTTCGGGTCTTGGTGGCCTCCCCTCTCTATCTGACCAGGCCCTTGGGCATGGTGGATCAGCCCGATTTTGTCAATGCCGTCGTGAGCCTGGAGACGTACCTACCCCCGGGGGACCTGCTCCTAACCTTGCAGTCCATCGAGGACGATCATGGCCGGGTGCGGCATCTGCGTTGGGGACCGCGCACCCTGGACCTGGATATTCTCTTGTATGGTGGGGACATCATCGACGAACCGGGTCTGCGTGTGCCGCACCCCGAGATGTCTCGACGCGGCTTTGTGCTCTTCCCCCTCGCGGATATAGCCCCCGGAGATCTCGTTATCCCCGGCCAGGGCACCCTGGCCGTGCTCTTGGCGGCTTGTCCCAGGGATGGCATCCAACTACTGACCACAGCCTGAGCTTGTGAGGTCGCGGCTTCGCTGGCAGAATCGCTTCCAGCTTGAGCTGGTCACCGGATCTGCCCCGCTCTTTTTCACCGAGATGCCCTAATGAACACCAAGCCTATCACCCTGTCCACCCTGGCCGCCATGAAGCAAGGGGGCGAACGGATCGTTTCTCTGACCTGTTATGACGCTAGCTTCTGTCACCTCCTTGAGGATGCCGGCGTGCAGGTGCTACTGGTGGGCGATTCCCTCGGTATGGTGATCCAGGGCCAGGAGACCACGGTACCCGTTTCTCTGGATGACATGGTCTATCACAGCGCTTGTGTAGCACGGGCCCGCCGCCAAGCGCTCATCCTGGTGGATATGCCCTTTCTGACTTACGCCACCCCCGAGCGGGCCTTGGCAAGCGCGGGCCGCCTGATGCGCGAGGGTGGGGCTCAGATGGTCAAGCTGGAAGGAGGAGCCCCCTTCGTGGCAACGGTACAGCGACTCACCACTAACGGGGTTCCGGTCTGCGCCCACCTGGGTCTCTTGCCCCAATCTATCCATTGTTTGGGCGGCTATCGCTACCAGGGGCGCGATCGGGCATCCGCACTGGCCATTCTTGAGGATGCCGTGGCCCTGCAGGAGGCGGGTGCGGGGCTCTTGGTTCTCGAATGCGTACCCGCGGACCTGGCACGGGAGATTACTTGCGCCTTACGGATACCGGTCATCGGCATCGGCGCCGGCAATGGCTGCGATGGCCAGGTCTTGGTGCTTCATGACTTGCTGGGACTCAACCCCAGGGGGGCGCCACGCTTTAGTAAGGATTTCCTGGCCGGACGCGGTAGCCTGGGAGAGGCTATCGCCGCCTATGTCGCGGCCGTACGCAGCGGGGCATTTCCCGGCCCCGAGCAGACAGCTTACTAACCCTCCTTCCTCAACTCTCCCCGCCCTGACCAAAGGTCATGTCCATGGAACTCATCGAACAGGTTCCAATGCTACGCGCGCGTGTCGCCGCCTGGCACCGAGCGGGCCAGCGGGTGGGTTTCGTCCCCACCATGGGCAATCTGCATGCGGGGCATCTGGCGTTGGTCCGGGAGGCGCTGCATCGGGCGGATCGTGTCGTGGTCAGCATCTTCGTCAACCCCCTCCAGTTCGGACCCAAGGAGGATTTCAGCGCCTATCCTCGCACCCTGGAGGCCGACCGCGCCCTGCTTGCCGAGGCGGGGGCCCATCTGCTCTTTGCACCCGCGGTTGGGGCTGTCTATCCCCGTGGTCAGGCTGGGCAGACGCGGGTGGAGGTGCCCGGTATTTCTGACATCCTGTGTGGCGCAAGTCGGCCGGGCCATTTCGTGGGTGTCGCGACCGTGGTCTGCAAGCTGTTCAACATGGTCCAGCCAGACCTGGCCGTTTTTGGCGAGAAGGACTTCCAGCAGCTATTGGTCATCCGCCTCATGACCGAGGACCTGAGCCTGCCGATTGAGATTCAAGGTCTGGCCACGGTGCGGGAGCAGGATGGGCTGGCCATGAGTTCCCGCAATGGCTATCTGACCCGGGAGGAGCGGGCGCGGGCACCTGCCCTTTACCAAACCCTGCTGCGGAGTGGTGAGCGGTTGCGGGCCGGGATAGACATTGCCGAGGTCGAGCGTCTGGCGGGGGAAGAGATCCTTGCCGCTGGCTTGAGCCCGGAATATTTCAGCGTTCGCCGGTCCCTTGACCTGGGTATGGCAGGGCCTGAAGGCTGCGATCTCGTGGTGCTGGCCGCTGCCCGTCTGGGCCGGGCGCGGCTGATTGATAACCTTTACGTCCAGCACCGGGATATTCCGGTGCCATCCCGTTGAAATGAAACGTTCAACACGCTAACCTGCATGCCGCTAGGTATGCGCTGCCCCAGCCGGAACCTGGGAAATGCTGCGCCGCAGCAGAAATTGCAGCAATGCTTTCCATTTTGAAATAAAATGCTCTCCCATCATGCCTCAATGCTCCGGCTCTAGGTTCGCCAGAGGGTTTCCCATATGCAACTGACTTTGCTTAAGTGCAAGCTGCATCGCGCATGCGTCACGCACGCTGAACTCGACTACGAGGGTTCCTGCGCCATCGACGAACATCTGATGGCCTTGGCGGGGATTCGCGAGTACGAACAGATCCAGATTTATAACGTCACTAACGGTGAGCGTTTCACCACCTATGCCATTCGCGCCGAACGTGATTCGCGTGTCATCTCGGTCAATGGGGCCGCTGCCCATAAGGCCGCGCCTGGCGACCGGGTCATCATTTGTGCTTACGCGGCGATGGATGCCGCCGAAGCCCATGCCTTCAGCCCCAGTCTGGTCTATCTGGACGAAAATAATCGCGTGACCCGTACCGGTGACGCCATTCCGGCTCAAGCGGCCTGATTCCCCTGAATGGCTTTCTGATTGTCTTGCATCGGTTAGCTCGGGCGCACCGGCCCTGGACTGCTGTGAGAACCTGGCTTGCAAGCCATCCTGATCCTTCTGTTTAACTCCTGGATGAGAGGATTGAATCTAATAATGAAAAAACCCATCAAAGTGACCATTACGGGTGCCGCCGGTAACATTGGCTATGCCTTGGCCTTCCGTGTCGCTGCTGGCGCTGTGTTCGGCCCCGATCAGCCCGTGATCCTAAGGCTGATGGAACTGCCCATGACCATGGGACCCCTGGGGGGGGTGGGCATGGAAATGGAAGACTGCGCCTTTCCCCTGGTGCATGATGTCGTACTGACGGACGACCCCAAGATTGGTTTCCGTGATACCAACTATGTGCTCCTGGTCGGCGCTAAACCCCGCACCAAGGGCATGGAACGTAAGGATCTGATTACCGAGAACGCCCGCATTTTCTCGACCCAGGGTCGGGCTATCAACGAGCATGCCGCCCGGGATGTGCGCGTCATGGTGGTCGGTAATCCCGCTAACACCAATGCGATGATCGCCGCCGCCAATGCGCCGGACCTGCCGAAGGAACGCTTTACGGCCATGGCCCGCCTGGACCACAATCGCGCCATCGGCATGCTGGCCAAGAAGACCAACCGCCTGGCCGCTGACGTCCGGCGCATGATCGTCTGGGGTAACCACTCCCCGACCATGCATCCCGACCTCACCCACTGCACCGTCGGCGGCACCCCAGCCTTGGACCTGGTGTCCCTGGATTGGGCTATCGACCACATGATCCCCACCGTCCAGCGTCGGGGCGCCGCTGTTATCGAGGCGCGTGGGGCCTCTTCGGCGGCCTCGGCGGCGGGCTCGGTGGTCGATCATGTGCGCGATTGGTTCCTCGGTACCCCCGAGGGCGATTGGGTCAGTATGTCGGTCCACTCAGATGGCAGTTATGGCATCACCGAGGGTCTGGTCTATTCCTTCCCAGTAACCTGCAAGGAGGGCGATTACCAGATAGTCCAGGGTCTGGCGGTCACTGACTTCAGCAAGTCGAGGATGAAGGTGACTGAGAAGGAACTTCTGGAGGAGCGTGAGGTGGTCGCGGATTTGCTCTAGGAGTCAGTAATTCTCGGGACGAGCAATCGGTGAAGTTCTCGCCCCGAGACATTTTCCAACCCGGATCCCCGGCCTGCGGTCGGCGGCGCGACTTCAGTTTCCCTAGCTCTGAACCCTCATCCCAGCCCGGCGGGAACAGTGGCTAGCGGTTCTTTTGACAACCCTCGTCAGCCTTGCTAGCGTGAGACCATGACCACCAAACCAAGAGGTATAGAAAAAAATGGCACGCATCCTGATTCTCGGCGCTGGCATCTCGGGACATACCGCAGCACGATATTTGAGTAAATGGATCCGCAAGCCCCATGAGGTGATTGTGGTCTCCCCAAAACCCCAATGGAACTGGATCCCCTCGAATATATGGGTTGCATGCGGAGAAATGACCAAGGAGCAGGTCACCTTCGAATTGGCTCCCGTTTATAAGAAGGCCGGCGTGGAGTTCAAGCAGGCAAGGGCCGTCTCGGTTCACCCGGAGGGAGACGCCAGCAACCAGAGCCCCTATGTCCGGATCGAATACACGGACACCTCTCGCGCTGGCCAGACCGAGGATGTGGATTACGACTATCTGGTCAATGCCACGGGCCCCAAACTCAATTTTGGGGCTACTCCAGGCCTTGGGCCCGAGGGTGGCCATACCGTATCGGTCTGTACTCCAGACCATGCTACCCAGGCCAATGAGCAGTTGCAAGCTTGCATACAGGCTATGCAGAAGGGTGAGCGGCGCAAACTCGTTGTGGGTACCGGCCATGGTCTTTGCACCTGTCAAGGGGCCGCCTTCGAATATATTTACAACGTGGACCATGCCTTGCGCGAGGCCGGCGTTCGGGATAAGGCTGATCTGACCTGGATCAGCAATGAATACGAACTCGGCGATTTCGGCATGGGTGGCGTGCATATCAATCGTGGCGGCTATGTCACCAATGGTAAGGTCTTTGCTGAATCCCTGATGGTGGAACGTGGCATCAGTTGGATTACCCGGTCTGCCGTCAACAAGATCGAGCCGGGTAAGATCCACTATGAGTCCTTGGACGGTTCCTTCGGTGAGTTGGACTATGACTTTGCCATGCTGATCCCGCCCTTTGCGGGGGTCGGTCTCAAGGCCTTCGATAAGGCCGGTACGGACATCTCCGGCGAGGTCTTTGCCCCCAATGGCCTCATGAAGGTAGACGCGGATTACAAGCCCAAGCCCTATGAAGACTGGGGTAAGCAGGATTGGCCCAAGACCTACCAGACCCCCAGGTTCAAGAACGTCTTTGCCATCGGTATCGCCTTTGCTCCGCCCCATTTGATCGGCAAGCCCATGCAGAGCCCCAACGGCACCGCGATTAACCCGACTCCGCCGCGTACTGGCATGCCTTCTGCCGCCATCGGCAAGGCGGTCGCGATGAATATTCGTGATTTGCTCAACGGCACCATTAAGGAGCCGACTCACACCGCCTCCATGGCTGAGATGGGTGCCGCCTGCGTCGCCTCAACCGGTTCCCACATCTTCCGGGGCAGCGCCGCCACCATGACCGTCTACCCGGTTGTCCCGGACTTTGAGACCTACCCAGAGTATGGTCGCGATTTGAATCTGACTTTTGGGGAGATCGGGCTGGCCGGACACTGGATGAAGTGGATACTGCACCACGTCTTTATCTATCAAGCCAAGCTCAGGCCCGGCTGGTCCATTTTGCCGGATTGATGGCCCCCTGAGTTGAGGGTCCCGCCCGGCAGCGATGCCCTGCTCCGGGTGGATACTGGCTCATTTTTGCAAAAGCGCTCTGGAGATACCCCATGTCAGTCAAGAACAAAGAACCTTATCAGCAGGCTTATTACCCCCCCGTGCCCACGCGTTTCACGTGCTTTACGCGCTCCTTCGTACCCTGGCAGTTCGTTCGCTTCTGGGTCATCAATTTCAGGATCTTCAGGCTGTTGGCAAAATCCAATCACGGGTGACCCCAGCCGGAAACCGGGGATGGTTTTACTTAAAGATAGTGGAACCGTATCCCCCTTTAGTCGGCCCGCGCCCTGCGAGGGCCGGGCGGGCCGATGCAATAAGCGGGGCTCTTCTTGAGCCCCGTGGGGGGGTTGCTGGCGGATCGGTCCCGAACAGTGGGAGGTGTTACCATGGGCTGGGATAGATGTGCTAGGCACCCAGGGCCTCGGCATACAGCTCATCGTAATGCCGGGCGCTGGCTGACCAACTGAAATCCTGCCCCATGCCGTTGAGGGCCAAGCGTCTCCAAAGTTCGGGGCTGTCCCGATAGACCTTCAGGCAGCGTTCCATGGCCTGCCAGAGGCTATCGGAGCTGGGTTGATCGAAGCAGAATCCGGTGGATTCACCCCGCTCAATACCCGCAAGTCCGGCGTCAATCACGGTATCCGCCAGTCCGCCCGTGCGGCGCACCAAGGGTACGGCGCCATAACGCAGACTGTAGATCTGGTTCAGGCCGCAGGGCTCAAACCTTGAGGGCATGAGAAAGGCATCGCTACCAGCCTCAACGCGATGGGCGCGGTCCTCGTCATAGCCGATGAAGATACCCACCCGATCCGGATGGGCTCGGGCAGCGGCCAGTAAGGCATTTTCCGTCGCCTTTTCCCCGGATCCCTGGAGAATGAACTGGGTATTGGGGTGCGCCAGCAGGCGTGGCAATATGCCCAGGATTAAGTCCGCCCCCTTTTGTTGCACCAGCCGCCCAATATGACCGAAGACCAGGGCCTCCTCGTTGCGCGGCAGCCCGAATTCCCGTTGTAACGCCAGCTTGTTTTCCGCCTTGAGGCTGAAGGTTTCGCTATCGTAGGTCTGGGTGATCTGGGTGTCCTCGGCTGGGTTCCAAGCCTGGTAGTCGATCCCGTTGAGGATGCCCGAGAAACGTCGCCCCAGCCCCGTCAAGAGTCCATCCAGCCCGCAGCCGAATTCCCGCGTCCTGATCTCGCGCGCATAGGTCGGGCTGACCGTGTTGACGCGGTCGGAGAAGACGATTCCGCCCTTGATGAAGGACAGTTGCTTATGAAATTCCAGGCTGTGCAGGGTCCAGAAGACCTCCGGCAGACGCAGCCGCTCGAAGGTAGCGCGGTCGAAAAGCCCCTGGTACGCCAGGTTATGGATGGTGAAGACGGTGGCGGGGCGATCCGGCTGACCGTGGAGCAGGGCAGGCACCAGGCCGGTTTGCCAATCATTGCAATGAATGAGTTCCGGGCGCCAGTCAAGCATGGGAGCGCCCATGCCGATGCGGGCAACGACCTCGCAAAAGAGCATGAAGCGATCGGCGTTGTCACCCCAGTCCCCTCCGCTGGTGTCGGTGTAGGGGTTGCCTTCGCGAGCAAAGTGATCCGGGGCATCTACCAGATAGGTCGGCACTTCGCTGTGTGGCAGGCGACCACCGATGATGCGCGCGGTTCGACCCGAGCTGGGCAGGCGCAAGTCACCCAGGGTCCGGAGCTCTCGCAATTGCCTCACGGCCCGGGGATAGGCGGGGATGATCAAGCGGGCGTCATAGCCCAGGTCGCGCAGGGCGGCGGGCAAGGCCCCGGCGACATCGGCCAGGCCGCCGGTTTTGATCAGAGGATGGGCCTCGCTGCTGGCGAAGAGGAGGCGGCGCTGGTATTCAGGCGTTTGCGGGGCTATGGAAAGGCGCTCCCATGATAGGCGGATAGGCCGAGTCCGGGCCGTCAGGCAGGGGCCAACCTCTTTCTATCCGACCAGTGCTACTTCAAAGGCCGTCCTCTCATCGTAAGGCAATCCGCCCTTCGATGATGCCAAGTGGTAATATCTGGCGTCCCTGTCCGCAAGCGAGACAAACTAGCACACATTGGCCCATGCGGTCATCGCGGCGCACATTTTGAGGCGCTTCATTGGGTCCTCGCGCGGCGGATCGGTTCGCCAATCATGTCAAAGGGCGACCACCGCCAGTATTTATCAGGAGTCCGCCGTCATGGCCTTAGTGAACGAGACCGCCCAGTGGAAGGCCCTCGAAGCGCACTGGAAGCAAATGTCCGCGGTTCGCATGAGTGATCTCTTCGCCGCCGATCCCGGCCGCGCCACGCGCATGTCCCTGCGGGCGCCCAACCTGTTCGTCGATTTCTCCAAGAACATCGCCACGGACGAGACCCTGAGCCTCCTGCTCGATCTCGCCAAGGCCGTGGATCTGAGTGGCTGGATTCGCAAGATGTTCCGGGGTGACCCGATCAATTCCACGGAGAACCGCGCCGTCCTCCATATCGCTCTGCGCAACCGCTTTAATCGTCCCATCATGGTCGATGGTGAGGACGTCATGCCTGGGGTCAATGCTGAACTCGAGAAGATCGACCATTTCGTCACCGAGGTCCGCAGTGGGGAGTGGCACGGCTTCACCGGCAAGCCCATCCGCGATGTGGTCAACATCGGTATCGGTGGCTCCAACCTGGGGCCTCTCATGGTGTGCGAGGCCCTGCGCCACTACCAGACCAACGACCTCCGGGTCCATTTTGTTTCCAATGTGGATGGTACCCATCTGAGCGAGACCCTGCGCCACCTGGAGGCGGACCAGACACTTTTCATCATCGCCTCCAAGACCTTCACGACCCTGGAGACCATGACCAATGCCCGTAGCGCCCGGGACTGGTTGGTGACCCGGTTAGGGGAGTTGGCCGTCCGCGACCACTTCGTCGCCGTCTCCACCAATGCCACCCAGGTGGCTGAATTTGGTATCGATACCCGCAACATGTTTCGTTTTTGGGACTGGGTGGGCGGACGTTATTCCCTCTGGTCCGTCATCGGCGTACCCATAGCTTTGGCGGTGGGCATGGACCGCTTTCGCCAGTTGCTGTTGGGTGCCCATGAGATGGATGATCATTTCCAGTCTAAGGACCTTAAGGATAACGTGCCCGTCATTCTGGCCCTCCTCGGGGTTTGGTATGCCAATTTCGCCGGGGCCAGGACCCATGCGGTGCTGCCTTATGACCAATACCTCACCTATTTGCCCTCCTACCTGCAGCAGGCGGACATGGAGAGCAATGGCAAAGGCGTAACCCGGGACGGCGTGGCGGTCGAGTACACCACGGGGCCCGTGGTTTGGGGCGAGCCGGGCACTAACGGCCAGCACGCCTTCTTCCAGCTCATCCACCAGGGTACCCAGATGATCCCGGCGGACTTCATTGCCGCCATCAAAAGCCACAATCCCTTGGGCGATCATCAAACCCAGCTGATGGCGAACTTTTTTGCCCAGACCGAAGCCCTGATGCGCGGGCGCACCCTTGAAGAGGCCCGGGCCGAGATGACGGCGGCGGGTATGGACCCCGCCCAGGTCGAGGCTCTGGCCGCGCACCGTAGTTTTCCTGGCAATCGACCCACCAATACGATCCTGGTCGAAAGGCTCACTCCCAGAGCCTTGGGGGCACTGATCGCTCTCTACGAGCACCGCATCTTTGTCCAAGGCATCATCTGGGGCCTCAACTCCTTTGACCAGTGGGGGGTCGAGTTGGGCAAGCAACTGGCGGGGGTCATCCTGGGCGAGTTGGAGCGGGGCGAAGTGGGCCCCGATCACGACCCCTCCACTGCGGCCCTCCTTGAGTACTTCTTACGCCACCGGGCCTGATCCCATGTGTGCGGAGGACCAGGCCCCGCCGGACTTTGGGGCGGAGGATGCCCTGTTGCGCGCCAAGCTCCTCGGCGAGACCGCGACCGCTCCCTGGCGGGAGCTGCAGCGCTTTTTTGCCCAGGGCGCCGTGGTCAGCGTGGATCCGGGTCTCGACCTGGTCGAGGTTGGCCTGGCCATGTCCCGGGATCGGGCGGGCCCCTTCCAGGCCTGGCTGGGGGTGGGTCAGGTCACCCTGACCACGGATGCGCAGGCCAGGGCCTGGTTTGACAGTGATGCTCACCTCTGGACCCTGGTCATCAAGCCATGGATTCTGGTCCAGGAGCTTGATCCAGGGAGCCTTGGGGTTCCGGAAGGGCTCGGGTCCAAGCCACCGGGTCGATGAGGCGCGATCCCGGTTGCCACGAGGAGGTTAGGCTGGGCGCGGTGCCCGGTTAAATCCACGCTGGGCTTGATTGCGCCCCCCAGGCGGCCCCATTTCATGAGGCCACTCAGACTCCAGCCCGCGGCCTAGCCTTGACATCATGGAATCCCACCCTCTCCCGACCGATATTCAACTCCACCAGCAGTCACGGGTACTTGAAATCACTTATGACGATGGGGCCAGGTTTTTGCTCCCCGTCGAGTATCTGCGCGTCTATTCACCCTCGGCGGAGGTGCGCGGCCATTCGCCGGATGAGGCGGTACTCCAGTTTGGAAAGGAAGGGGTCAATATCCGGGATCTCCAGCCGATTGGTCGCTACGCCCTGAAAATTTTCTTTGACGATGGCCATAAGTCGGGGCTTTACGACTGGGGCTATCTCTACAAGCTGGGCCGCGCCTGGCAGCCCCTCTGGCTGGATTACCTGGGCCGCCTGCGGGATGCGGGTCGCGGGCGCGAGGGACCGGACCCCTTCGAGGTTCTCAAGGCTGAAGGCAAGCTGCCATCCGCTTTACCAGCGCCGTCAGATGGCTAGGGGCCCGTCTCACCGAGCCCCTCAGGCCGCGCATGACCAACCAGATGCAGGCTGCCGAGCCGCTGGCCCATCCGCAACGGGGCTCCGGGCTTCAGGTTCGCATCCCATTCCACTGCCCCGGGGGGGAAGAGGAGGATAACCGTGGAGCCCATGTTGAAACGGCCCATCTCTGCACCCGGTTCCAGGTTCACCGCCGGGCCCTCGTCGTAACGGCGTCGGGGAGGGGCGCCGCGGTTGGGAGTCACCTCACCGGCCCAGACCGTCTCCATGCCGCCGACGAAAATGGCGCCGACCAGGATGAGGGCAAAGGGCCCGCCCTCGCCCTCGAATAGGCAGATGACCCGTTCGTTGCGGGCAAAGAGGCGCGGCACCAGGCTGGCAGTGGCACGATTGACGCTGAAGAGGCGCCCGGGGACATGGATCATCTCCCGCAGCCGTCCCGCCGCCGGCATATGGACCCGGTGATAATCGCGGGGAGACAGATAAATGGTCGCGAAGCTGCCGCCCAAGAAACATCTTGCCCAGTCGGGGTCAGCCACCAGGCCCTCCAAGGCATAATCCAGGCCCTTGGCCTGGAAGAGGTGGCCATTCTTGATGGCGCCAAACTGGCTCAGGCCGCCATCTGCGGGGCAGGCCAGGTCATGGAGTCCCTGGGGTCGTGGGCGCGCCTCTGGCCTCAGGGCGCGCGTGAAGAAGGCGTTGAAGCTGGGATAGGCCGCTAGGTTTGGCTCCAGGGCTTCGGTCATATCGACCTGGAAGTGGCGGACGAAGGCCCGGATCAGGGACGCGCTCAGGGGTCGCCACTGAATGCGGGTCAAGCGATACATGAGGGCCGAAAGCAGGTGCTGAGGTAGCAGGTACTGCAAGCCCACGAAGAGCCGATCAGACCAGGTGGGCGATAAGTCATTCATGGGAAACTTTCTCCAAGGCATCCAGGGGCCAGGTGGTCAGGAGGGTTACGTCAGCGGCCACTGCCGAAGCGGTCTGGCTGGCAGGGAAGAAGGCCAGGAGCCTGGAGTTCGGGGCAATAAGATACAGGGTCGCGCGGCTATCCCGTTCCGGATGGGTCGGTTCGCCGAGTAACTTGGCCAGTTGTCCCAGATCCCCCGCCTCGCCGGATACTAGGCGCAGGGCGGGCGACAGGCGACCGAAATCCCGCGCCAGATCGGCAGCTGGGTCGAGGGTGGCGAGGACGAGCCAGGGCCGCGGGTGCGGTTCGGCGTCAGTCCCCAGGCGGTTGTAGACGTCCAACAGGCGCTGAATGGCCAATTGGCCTCGGGCCTGGGCCAGGTCCCCGAAAGCGAGCAGGGTCCAGTGGTCAACAAGCTGGTCTCGGCCAAAGGGTTGCCCCTCTCCGTCCACCAGGGCAAAGGCGGGTAGAGGCAAGGCGGGTGCCAGAAGCACGCCCTCGATGGTTGGGGGTTGGCCAAAACGCCTTTGGTTGCCCCACTGGTAGCCCAGGATGAAGAGCCCGATGGCGCAGGCCATGAGCAGGAGGCGGACCAGGGCCCCGCGCGGGCCGCGCTGCCTCCTTGGCACTTGGGTTTGGGTTACGGATTCAGGCATGGCGGGAGGAGGGCATCCTGGGGGTGATGGGCATGGGAAAGACGGCAATAGGACCGGCTAGTGACAAGCTGGCAAAATACTAACTCAATATGGGTTCGGCCAGGCGTTTGGCCGCCATTCGGGGGCTATGATGAGCGATAAAAAAATGGCTAGGACGGATGAGGAATGGCGGGCCCGCATGAGTCCGGACCAATATCGGATATGCCGCGAAAAGGGCACCGAGCGGGCCTTTACCGGCCAGTATTACGCCCATAAGGCCGCCGGCATCTACCGCTGCGCGGGCTGTGGTGCCTCTCTGTTCGACGCTCGGCACAAGTATGACTCAGGTAGCGGTTGGCCGAGCTTCTGGCAACCCCTGACCAATGCCCCGGTGGCCAGCGAGCGGGATCTGAGCCTGGGCATGGTGCGGGTCGAGGTTCATTGCGACCACTGTGGCTCTCACCTGGGCCATGTCTTCGAGGACGGGCCAGAACCCACGGGTCTGCGTTACTGCATCAATTCCGCATCCCTGGATTTCGAACCGTCTGGCGACTTGGCCGACAAACTCCCGGGTAACCACTCTTGAATCCTACCCCGTTCGCGGCCCCCGATGCCATGCCTCTCCGTGCCGCCCTAGCCGCCCTCTTGGCCGCTGGGGCCGGTGCCTTGGCGGTACTGGCCTTCCCGCCCTTTGGGCTCTCCACGGTGCTGGTGGTTGCCCTGGCGCTTCTTTATGGGCTGCTGGCGGGCCGACGGCCGCTTGAGGGTTTCCTAATCGGCTGGGCCTTTGGTATCGGCATGCTGGGTTTTGGTATCTTCTGGATCCGCATCAGTCTTAACGAATTTGGCAATATGGGGACCTTGCTGGCCCATGCCCTGACCCTGCTCTTTATCCTGACCATGGCCCTTTACCATGGCCTTCTTGGTGGCCTGACGGCCTGGCTGTCTCGCCCGCGCCGAATCCCAACCGGGACCCAGGCCGACCCGCAACTGCAGGCTCTACCCGCAGCCCGCGATTGGGTCGGTCCCCTTCTGGCCTTTCCAGCCCTCTGGGTCTTACTGGAGTGGCTGCGGGGCTGGTTGCTGACCGGGTTTCCCTGGCTCAACGCCGGCGACTCCCAGATTGATGGCCTCCTGGCGGGCTTTGTACCCCTCGTCGGTGTCTATGGCGTCAGCCTGCTGATCCCCCTGTCCGCCGGCCTCCTGTGGAGTCTTGCGGCCTGGCGGGGCCGCGGCCGCCTGGGCGCGGTCTCAGCGCTCACCCTCATCTGGCTCACCGGGCTGGGTTTGGCGCGCCTGGAATGGACCCAACCCGAGGGCGAGCCTATCCGCGCCGCCGTGCTCCAGGCCAACATTCCCCAGTCCCTCAAATGGAACCAGGAGTCCCTCTTTCCCACCCTGCGCGCCTATGTGGAACTGACCCGCGAGGCCTTCGGCAACGATGTCATCGTTTGGCCGGAGACGGCCATCCCGGAATTTCTCGACCGGGTGCGCAAGCCCCTCCTGGAGCCCCTATCCGAGGAGGCACGAGAGGAGGGGGCCCAACTCGTCATCGGCCTGCCGGTGCTGGATTACGAACAGCATACCTATTTCAACAGCCTCATCAGCCTGGGCAAGGGCGATGAGGACCTTTACAAGAAGCGCCACCTGGTTCCCTTCGGCGAGTTCATGCCGCTGCGCTCGGTCTTGGGGCCCCTGGCCCGGGCCTTCGAGGTCCCCATGTCGGACTTCAGTTCTGGCATGGCCGAGCGGCCCCTGCTCCAGGTCGGTCCCCATGCTGTCGGGGTCTCCATCTGCTACGAGGATGCCTTTGCCGCCGAGGTAGTCCAGGCCCTGCCGGAGGCGGCCTACCTGATTAATGTTAGTAACGACGCCTGGTTTGGCGATTCCCTGGCGCCTCATCAGCACCTGGGCATCGCCCGCATGCGGGCTCTGGAGAATGGCCGCCCTTTGCTACGCGCCACCAATACCGGCATTTCCGCCATCATCGATCACCGGGGTCAAATCCAGGGCCGGGTTCCTACCTTCGAGCGTGGCTTCATCAGTGCCGAGATTCAGCCTCGCATCGGGCTGACGCCCTTCGCTCGCGTGGGCAATGGTCTGGCCATCGGTCTGGCCTGGGCCCTGTTGGGATTGGCCCTGATCCTCATTTTACCGACCAGGAGCCGGCCTTGACCTTTTGGCGGAGACCAGCGACATGAGCATCCTGATCCGGTTTTTTGTGGAACTCTGCCTGCTGCGCCGAGGCCCCCAGGACTTGCCAGGCTCCAGCGCCTTGCTGGGTTTGGCCCTGGTGGTCCATCTGGTCTCCGCCGTGCTAATCGGCCTGGCCGCGGGTCTTACGGCCCCGGTCTCCATCGGCCAGGGGCTGGCGGATGCCCTCCTGACCTTAGGACTGCTGGTTCTGGCCTTGCGAGTCATGGATCGCCAACCCCGGTTTTTGCAGCTTGCCACGGCTCTCTTTGGCGCCGGCGCCCTGCTGGGTCTCCTGGCTCTGGTCCCCCTGGGCCTGGTGGCGGGCGCCGAATCCCGGGGGGAGACCTCGCTGGCGGGGTTGCCGCTCCTCGTCCTGCTCTTCTGGAGCTTGCTGGTGACGGGACATATCCTGCGCCACGGCTTCGACCTGCGCCTCGGTCAGGGCCTCCTGATCGCGGTGGCCTACAATCTTCTAGCCTCGGCCCTCGTCAACGGGCTCTTTCCGGGATCCTGATATGCATCTGCACATCCTTGGTATCTGCGGCACCTTCATGGGCGGCATCGCCCTCCTGGCGCGCGCCCTCGGTCATCGCGTTACGGGTTCCGACGCCAACGTCTATCCCCCTATGAGTAACCAACTGGAGGCGGCGGGCATAGGTCTGTTGGAGGGCTATGCCGCCAGCCATCTCGATCCGGCTCCGGATCTGGTGGTGGTGGGGAATGCCATGAAACGCGGTCTGCCGGTGGTCGAGTATATGCTCGATCAGGACCTGCCCTATGTCTCGGGGCCGGAATGGCTCAAGGTTAATCTGCTGCGGGACCGTTGGGTCCTGGCGGTGGCCGGGACTCACGGCAAGACCACCGCCTCCAGCATGTTGGCCTGGGTTCTGGATTACGCCGGGCTCAACCCCGGTTTTCTCATCGGCGGCGTGCCCCGGGATTTCGGCCTCTCCGCCCGCATAGGCGCGGCCCCCTTCTTCGTGGTGGAGGCGGACGAGTACGACACCGCCTTTTTTGATAAGCGCTCCAAGTTCGTCCACTACCTGCCGCGGACCCTGATCCTCAACAATCTGGAATTCGATCACGCCGACATTTTCGACGACCTGGCCATGATCCAGCGCCAGTTTCACCATCTGGTCCGCATCGTGCCGGGCAGTGGTCTCATCATCCACCCTCAGGGGTCGGCGGCTCTGGATCAGGTTCTGGCCATGGGCTGCTGGACACCCCGGGAGGCCGTGGGGGAGGGCGGCGACTGGTCGGAGACCTTGCTGGCATTGGATGGTTCCCGTTTCAGGGTACTCCACAAAGGTCGCGATAGGGGCGAGGTTTGTTGGAGTCAGACTGGCCACCACAATGTAGCCAACGCCCTGGCTGTCCTCGCCGCCGCCCGCCATGCCGGGGTGCCCCTGGAGCTAGGGCTTGAGGCCCTGAATCGCTTCCAGGGCGTCAAGCGCCGTATGGAACTGCGCGGCATGTCGCGGGGTATCCCGGTCTATGACGACTTTGCCCATCACCCCACCGCCATCGCCACCACCCTGGAGGGCCTGCGCCGCCATGCCGAGGCGGGGCGGGTGGGGGGGCGCATCCTTGCCGTCTTGGAACCGCGCTCCAACACCATGCGCCTCGGCGTTCATAATGCCACCCTGGCCGCCTCACTGGAGGCTGCCGACCAGGTTTTTGTCTTCGCCCCGCCCGATCTCGGCTGGGACGCCGGCCCCGTTTTCGCCCCCCTGGGGACGCGGGCGGCAATTTACTCGAAGATTGAGGACATCGTCACCGCGATTGCCCACCAAGGCCGAGCCGGGGACCAGGTGCTGGTCATGAGCAATGGCGGCTTCCAGGGCATCCATGAGCGACTGTTGACGGCCCTCGATGCCCGGCACTGACTCAGGCCAATCCAGGCCCAGATCCCCAAGCCCCGCGCGTTGGTGGCGTTGGCTGGTCAATATCAGCCTGGTTTTTTTGGTCCTGGGCGGGGTGCAGTGGTGGCAGGCCAGGCCCTTGGCCAAGGGGGAGGCGCCGCTTCTCGTTGGCCTGGATACGACCGGGGCCTGGGTGGATCTGCGGAACTTAAGGGGTGAGCCGGTCCTGGTGCACTTTTGGGCGAGTTGGTGTCCGGTCTGTCGGGCCATGGATGGCTTCGTCGATGCCATTGCCCGTGATCATCCGGTGCTCACCGTCGCCCTGCAATCCGGGGCGGCGGGCGAGATTTTGTCCTACCTCCAGGCAGCGGACCTGGATTTTCCGGTGGTGCCAGATCCTGATGGAGAAATCGCCCGCCGTTGGGGGGTGGCCGGGGTGCCGACGAGCTTTGTCATCGATCCCAAGGGTCGTATTGCCTCCGCCACCGTCGGCCTGAGTACGGAGCCGGGGCTCAGGCTGAGGCTCTGGGCGGCCAAGGGTGAGGAAACCCCGCCCCGGTGAGTCGGGGCGACCTTGGTCCCGGTCACCTGCGAGGGGTCCACTCTCCAGCCGGTGACTCGCCTTAATCCATCCCTTCCAGGAGCCAGGGGCCATCCCCCGCGGGTCGTTCCGGGTTCAAAGGCACGAAGTCTGGCGCGGCGGTGCGCAAGGCCGTGGTGGTGTCCTTCTCGGTCGCGGGCATGGCCAGCAGGTTGAGGATCAGGCGCTTCTGTTGGGAAGTGACATTCCCGATCCACAGGGGCTGGCGCCCGTCGATGAGATAGGGCGTGGCCCAGAGCCTCAGCACCAGGCGGCGGTCTTCGCCCTCAGGCTTGACCAGGCCCAGATCCTCGTAATGGCCGTCATGGACGTGAGGTATGAGGGGCAGTTCCATCAGAGGCAAGGAGGGTGAAAGGAGCCGGAGGGCATTCTCGAAGGACAGGGTTTCGGCGGCTTGCCAGCCCTGGGCCACCAGCGCCTTGGAAAGGACCTGGGGATCACCGGCGTACTGCAGGTTCATGGGCTCGCCATTGGTACCTCTAATGTCCTCCCGCCACTGAGGTAACTCAAGCCAGTCCTGAGCCCGCCACTGGGCCTCGGAGAGGGCGATGATTTCCCGCTTGGGCTGATAGAGGGCCAGGTCGGAGGCATGAAAACTCAGGCTGGCCACGCCATAAGCTAAGATCAGGGCGGCACTGGACAGGGCGGCCAGTCCATGCCATGAGGGTGCTGGCCGGGTGTGGCGGCGAAAGGAAAGCCCTAGAGCGGCGACCCAGGCGAGGCCCAGGGCCAGGCCGCCGATGACATCAGTGAGCCAGTGGGCGCCCAAATAAAGACGCGCGATACCCACCGCCGTTGCCAGCATGGCTGCAAGGGCGTAGGGAAGCCAGCGCCACGCCTGGGGCATGGCGCCCGCCCCGGCCAGACAGACCGCGAGAAAGCCGTAGGTGACGGTAGCGCGGAGCATGTGGCTGCTCGGAAAGGCCCAGGGAGAGAGCCCTTCAAGACCGATATCCGGGCGCGGTACCTGAAGCAGCCACTTGAGTAGGGGCGCGGCCAGGAGGCCGAAGGCGAGGGCGGCGATCCAGTAGCCGGCCTGGCGCCTATGGCCCTGGGCCAATAGCCAGATCAGGACGGCAATCCCGAGGGTCAGGATCACCGTCAGGTCTCCCAGGCGGCTGGCGGCGGCCATGAGGTGATTGGCGCCGGGCGTATGCAGACTCAGCGCCAAGTTCAGCACCATCTGGTTGAGTCGCAGGTCCGGGGCCTCGGCAATGGCCAGGCCCATCATGAGTGCGAAGGCCAGGGCCCCCATCAGCAGGAGCCCGGCCAGACTGGTCAGGGCGCGGGCGTCAGGGTGATGGGGATCGGCCAGGGCGCGGGCGATCTCGCCGAGGCGGGGATGGACGTCGGCCCAGCTCAACAGGGCCTGGACCCAGCGCCCGGCCCGGGGGCTATAGAGGAGAAAGAGGCGATGCACGCCCCAGAAGACGAACCACAGCGTCAGGATCAGGGTCAGGGCCAGGATTCCCAGCCGCGCCGTGGCCTCCGCCGCCAGTTCCAGCGAGGCGCCCAGGACGATGCCGGGCACGATGTAGGCCGGTGCCCAGGCGACGGCGGAGAGCACGTTGGCGGCCAGGAAGCGTTTGGGGTCCATGCCCATCATGCCCGCTACCACCGGAATCACCGCCCGCACCGGTCCCACGAAACGGCCGAAGGCTACGCTCTTACCGCCGTACTGTTCGAAGAAGCGTTCACCCCGGGACAGACTATCCGGGTAGCGGGAAAAGGGCCAGATCAGGCGCAGCCGTTCCCGGTAATGATGCCCAAGCCAATAGCTGAGGCCGTCACCTACGATGGCCCCACCCACGGCCCAGGCCATCACCGGCCAGAAACTCAGCACCCCGGCGGCAATCGGTGGCCCGGCGCCAACCATCATCACCGCCCCGGGGACTAGCATGCCGATCAACGCCAGCGATTCGGTCATGGCCACCAGGAAGATGATGAGATAGGCCCAATGGGGATTAGCCGCAATCCAGGCCAGCATCTCCTGAACCAACTCGGTCATCAATGATCCCCTCTGTATCTTTGGCCAACCCAGGCCATGGTGCTGGCCGCCAAAGATCCGGCCGTTGCGATGGAGCTATCATGACCCCGAGGATTTATGGAAATCAACTGGCGTGAGCCTGGTGCAGGGCATCGCTACCGATATCATTGAGGTTCCTTGAGCACCAAAACTGCGAGAGAATGTCTCCCTAGGCTGCTGGGGTGACTTCGCGGCATCGGTAGGCGATCAATCCGGGGTGCCCTGGGGATACCTAAGGCTGGACCAAAATGCGTTATATTATTATCAACAGGATACATGCTTCATGTTGTTGATGATCGACAACTATGATTCCTTTACCTACAACCTGGTCCAGTATCTTGGAGAACTGGGGGTCGAGGTGCGGGTTTTTCGTAACGACGAGATCGACCTGGCGGGCGTGGTGGCCTTGGGACCGGAGCGCATCGTAGTCTCTCCGGGTCCCTGCACACCCCTGGAGGCGGGCATATCGGTGCCACTGATCCGCGAGTTCGCCGGCCGGGTGCCCATCTTGGGTGTTTGCCTGGGCCATCAGTCCATCGGCCATGCCTTTGGGGGCCAGGTGGTCAAGGCGCGCCAAGTTATGCACGGAAAGACCTCCCCCATATATCATGCTGATACGGGGGTATTTTCTGGCCTTGACCGGCCCTTCCAGGCTACGCGCTATCATTCCCTGGTGGTGGAGGCCGCGACCTTGCCGGCTTGCCTGGAGGTGACGGCCTGGACCCGCACCCCGGAGGGTGAGCGCGACGAAATCATGGGACTGCGCCATCGTGAACTGCCGGTGCAGGGTGTGCAGTTCCATCCGGAATCCATTTTGACTCGGCAGGGCCATGAACTGCTGCGCAATTTTCTCGAAGATCGGTAATCCCGGTGGGCGCCTCGCCATCCCCACAGACCCCTGGTCTTCGATTTAAGCCTGCCAGGACGGTCCGTGAAGGTGTTTGGCGACTGTTAGCGACAACTTTTGGAGGATGACAGCCGTGGATATCAAGCAGGCGATCGCCAAGGTCATCGAGCGCCATGACCTGACCCACCCCGAGATGACCTCCGTAATGCGACTCATCATGACGGGCGGGGCGACACCGGCGCAGATTGCGGGCCTCCTGGTGGCCCTGCGCATGAAGGGCGAGTCGGTCACCGAGATCGCCGCCGCCGCTGCCGTCATGCGTGAACTGGCGACCCCGGTGGATCTGCATGACCTCGAGGATGCGGTGGACATTGTGGATGGCACCCTGGACCTGGAGAAGCCGCGCCCGGGCCCTGTCAGCCTGGCCCGGTCGGTGGATATCGTCGGCACGGGCGGCGATAACTCGGGGACCTTCAACGTCTCCACCGCCAGTATGTTTGTGGCGGCGGCGGCGGGCTGTCACGTGGCCAAGCACGGTAACCGCTCGGTCTCCAGCCGCTCTGGCAGCGCTGACGTTCTGGAGGTGGCGGGCGTCAGGCTGGACCTGACCCCTGCCCAGGTCGCCCAGTGCGTTCGGGAGCACGGGGTTGGCTTCATGTTTGCCCCAGGTCATCATGGTGCCATGAAGCACGCCATTACCCCGCGCCGGGAGTTGGGGGTGCGGACCCTCTTCAACATCCTGGGGCCTCTGACCAATCCCGCGGCTGTGCCCAACCAGGTCCTCGGCGTCTTCAGCGAGGAGTTGCTGATTCCCCTGGCGGAGGTCCTGCAGCGCCTGGGCAGCCATCATGTCATGGTCGTCCATTCCCGCGATGGTCTGGATGAGATCAGTATTGGCGACAACACTGAGGTGGCCGAACTCAAGGATGGGGAGATTCTTCGTTTCACCCTGCGTCCCGAGGACTATGGACTGGCACGCGCTAACCTGGACGCTATCCGGGTGACCGGTCCCGCCGATAGCCTGATGATGCTCAAGGCCGTTCTGGATGGCCAACCTGGCCCGGCCCGGGATATCGTGCTCCTCAACGCCGGGGCGGCGATCTATGTCTCCGGAGTTACCCATAGCCTGGCGGAAGGGGTGCGCTGGGCCGGGGCGGCCATCGACAGCGGCGAGGCCCGCCACCGCTTCGAGCGGCTGGTGGCCCTGACCCAAAGCTTTGCCTAAGTCATAGGTAGCCGCCAACGCTATGGCCGAGATCCCCGACATCCTCAGGAAGATCATGGATCGCAAGAGGCTGGAGGTGGCCCAGCGCCGCCTGCTCCAGCCCCTAAGGGCCCTGGACGCAAAGCTGCCTGGCGCCTCCCTAACCCGCGGCTTTGCCGATGCCCTGGCTGCCAAGGTTGCCGGCGGGCAGCCCGCGGTGATTGCCGAGATCAAGAAGGCGTCCCCGAGCAAGGGCGTGCTGCGGGCGGATTTCCATCCCGCCCAGATTGCCCTGAGCTATGAGCGGGGTGGGGCGGCTTGCCTGTCAGTCCTCACTGATGTGGATTTTTTCCAGGGGTGTGACGATGACCTACAGGAGGCTCGCGCCGCCTGTGCCCTACCGGTCATCCGCAAGGACTTCATTCTGGACAGCTACCAGGTTCTGGAGGCCCGGGTTCTGGGGGCGGACTGTATCTTGCTGATCGCCGCCTGCCTGACCAATAACCAGATGCGGGATTTGAATGCCCTGGCGCTGGACCTGGGCCTGGATGTCCTGATCGAGGTCCACGACCGGGCGGAACTAGAGCGGGCCCTGGCCCTGCCCGGGCGGCTGATCGGCATCAATAATCGGGACCTGCGCAGCTTCCAGGTCAGCCTGGATACCACCCTGGCTCTGATCGACGCCATCCCGCCCGGAAGGCTCCTGATCACCGAAAGCGGCATTCTCCACTGTGCCGACGTGGCCAGGATGCGGGCCCAGGGGGTCCATGCCTTCCTGGTTGGTGAGGCCTTTATGCGTGCCGAAGACCCAGGGTCGGAATTGCGGCGCTTATTCGCGGGGCCCTGACCGGGCCTGGATGCTTGGCATCCTTCCTTTTCGATCTTGTTGAATCATAAAAGTAAAACTAAGAGACTGACATGAAGGCACGCGTTAAATGGCTGGATGGGGTGACTATGGTCGGGGAATCACCCAGCGGCCATGCCCTGGTCATGGATGGTCCGCCGGATCATGGTGGCCGCAACCTGGGCCCCAGACCCATGGAGCTGCTCCTGCTCGGCATGGGGGGCTGCACCGAATTTGATGTCCTCTCCATCCTGCGCAAGGCCCGTCAGGAGGTGACCGGCTGCGAGGTGGAATTAGATGCCCAGCGGGCCGAGGAGGATCCCAAGGTCTTCACCCGCATCCATGTCCACTTCGTCCTGACCGGCAGGAATCTGAGCGAGAAACATGTTGAGCGGGCCATTGCCCTGAGCGCCGAGAAGTATTGCTCCGCCTCCATCATGCTCGGGGCTACCGCCCAAATTACCCACGACTTCGAAATCCGCGCGGCCTGAGCGCCATACCCGTCCCCCTGGCGGGCGGTGCCGCCGCTCTGGGTCGAGGGGCCGGGAGTCGCCCCGCTGGCTGCGGGCCGGCCCCGTCAGACCCAGTAAACGGTTCCGGTCATGACCTTGGCCGTCAGCTTCATGGCCAGCTTGACCGGGGCCGGCAGCTCGACTCCCCCCAAGGCCTGGGCCAGTTCGGCATGATGGATTTCGTCCGCCTTCATCTGCTCCAGGATGGCCCGGGTCCTGACGTCAGCGGCCGGCACCTCCGCCAGGTGCCCCTCCAGATGGTTCTTCACCTGACGTTCCGTCTCCACCACGAAGCCAAGGCTCCACTTGTCCCCCGCCAGACCGGCGGCGGCGCCAATAGCCAGGGAACTGGCATACCACACGGGATTGAACAGGCTTTTGCGGGCACCCAGTTCCCTGATGCGGTGCTCACACCAGTCCAGGTGATCGTTTTCCTCCTGGGCGGAGCGTGCCATGCTGGCGCGCGTCTCCGCGAGGCGGGCGGTCAGGGCCTGACCCTGATAGAGGCCCTGGGCACAGACCTCCCCGGTGTGGTTGATGCGCATCAGGCGCGCCACATGCCGGCGTTCCCGTTCGCCCAGTTCGGTATCGGGGAGGCCGGCGGCCGGACTGGGACGCTCCGTAACCAGGGGTGGCCCGAAGAGGGTGCGCACCCCCTGGTCCAGTCCCATCAGAAAACGATCCAACGGGGTGTAATCACGGTCTTTCATGGCGGTGATTGAGTCTCTCGGCAAGGGGTTGGCCATTGGCCGGGGTTGGGCCCCGGCACTTATTGGCCCTAGCCCATCTTTGTCACTCAGCCTTTCACATTCCATTTTACTAAGACTTCAGTAAGTATTGCCATAACGCTGGTATAATAGCGTCATGAAATGCAAACGGAACGCAGACGCGCG